>NZ_JBVHPJ010000003.1:527621-801535 GCF_055567995.1 Streptomyces sp. NPDC026246
GACGGCGTCCTGCGCGGCGGTGGCAGCCGTCTTCCGCGTCCGGCGGGGCTTGGCCTCGACGGCTTCGGCCGTGTCGACCGCTGCCTCGGCCTTGGCGGCCGTCGCCTTGCGGGTGCGCCGCGGCTTGGCCTCGGCGGCTGCGTCCGGCTCCGCCACGGCGGGGGCCTCCGCCTGTGCGGCGGCCTTGCGCGTGCGGCGCGGCTTCGTCTCCGCCGGCGCGGCCTCGGTGGTGCCCTCGGCCGTGTCGACGGCGTCCTGTGCCGCGGTGGCCGTCTTGCGCGTGCGGCGACGCGGCGCACGGGCCTCGGGCTCGGCGGTGACCGGCTCGGCGACCGGCGCGGCCTCCGGAGCCGGCGCAGCCACCACGGTCTCGGTCGCCACCGGCGTCTCGACCACGGGCTCCTGCGAGCGGCGCGTACGGCGCCGGCGCGGCGCGGTGTCGGACTCGGTGGCCGTCGCGGCCTCCGGAGCCGTGCCCTCGGCCGTTGCCACGGCCGCTTCCGCCTGCTCGGCCACCGGTGCCTGGGCAGCCGTGACCGGAGCGGCTCCGGCCGCGGCGCCGCCGCGCGTGCGGCGACGGCGGCGCGGCGTGCGCGGCGCCGGAACGGCCTCCGCCTCGGCCGTACCGCCGGTGACGACGGCCTCCGGAGCGCTGGTGCCCGCGGACGCCGGGGCGCCCTCGGTCGACGCACCGCCCCGCGTGCGGCGACGGCGGCGCGGGGTGCGGTCGGAGCGCTCGCGGTCCGCGGAACGCGACTCGTCCCGCCCACCGCGTCCGTCCCGGCCACCGCGGCCGCGCGGCCCGCGGCCACCCGGCTCGCCCAGGTCCTCCAGCACCTCGGCGTCCAGCCCGGCGCGCGTGCGCTCCGAGCGCGGCAGGATGCCCTTGGTGCCCTCGGGGATGCCGAGGTCCGTGTACAGGTGCGGGGAGGTGGAGTACGTCTCCGGCGGGTCGTTGAAGCCCAGGTCGAGCGCCTTGTTGATCAGCTGCCAGCGCGGGATGTCGTCCCAGTCGACGAGGGTGATCGCCGTACCCTTCGCGCCCGCGCGGCCGGTCCGGCCGATGCGGTGCAGGTACGTCTTCTCCTCTTCCGGCGACTGGTAGTTGATGACGTGCGTGACGCCTTCGACGTCGATGCCGCGCGCGGCGACGTCGGTGCAGACGAGCACGTCCACCTTGCCGTTGCGGAACGCCCGCAGCGCCTGCTCGCGCGCGCCCTGGCCGAGGTCGCCGTGGACCGCGCCGGAGGCGAAACCGCGCTGCTTGAGCTGGTCGGCGAGGTCGGCCGCGGTGCGCTTGGTGCGGCAGAAGACCATGGCCAGCCCGCGGCCCTCGGCCTGGAGGATGCGCGCGACCATCTCGGGCTTGTCCATGTTGTGCGCGCGGTAGATGTACTGCTTGGTGTTCGCGACCGTCGCGCCCGCGTCGTCCGGGGAGGTGGCGCTGATGTGCGTGGGCTGCGACATGTAGCGGCGGGCCAGGCCGATGACCGCGCCCGGCATGGTGGCCGAGAACAACATCGTCTGGCGGCGGACCGGCAGCATGTTGATGATCTTCTCGACGTCGGGCAGGAAGCCCAGGTCGAGCATCTCGTCGGCCTCGTCGAGGACCAGGCTCTTGACGTGCTTCAGGTTCAGCTTCTTCTGCCCGGCGAGGTCGAGCAGCCGGCCCGGGGTGCCGACGACCACGTCGACGCCCTTCTTCAGGGCCTCGACCTGGGGCTCGTAGGCCCGGCCGCCGTAGATGGCGAGGACGCGTACGTTGCGCACCTTGCCCGCGGTCAGCAGGTCGTTGGTGACCTGGGTGCACAGCTCGCGCGTGGGGACGACGACGAGGGCCTGCGGGGCGTCGGTGAGGTCGTCGGGCTTGGCGCGTCCGGCCTCGACGTCGGCGGGGACGGTGACGCGCTCGAGGAGCGGGAGGCCGAAGCCGAGCGTCTTGCCGGTGCCGGTCTTGGCCTGGCCGATGACGTCCGAGCCCGACAGGGCCACGGGGAGCGTCATCTCCTGGATGGGGAAGGCGGTGGTGATGCCGACGGCTTCAAGGGCCTCGGCGGTCTCGGGGAGGATTCCGAGCTCTCGGAACGTCGTAGTCAGGGTGCTGCCTCTTCTGTGTGGGCGGCGCGAGGCGAGCGCGGGGTCGTGTCAGGACCGTGCCGGGTACGTCGGCTGCCTACGGGCGGGCCGTAGAGCACGGGACCGCGCCGACGCTCTAGCGCTCATGCCGCTGAGGGTGTCCCTCCGGCTTCCGTACGCACTGTGCCGTACGGGCTGGAGGTCTGTCGGGTCGGAGCCGATCGGGCCACCGACCGGGCATCCTCATACGTGCGGCCTGTCGAGGTACGTCGACGTACCAGCAGGCGCATTACCACCATACCCCGGATTCCCGCACATGCGATGGCCGATTTGGTCACGTAGTCGTCGTCACAGTGATCGACCAGGGCCTTACACCCCCCGGCAGGCGGGCTATTGTGCGCTGCATGACGAGCTCTGACAAGCCTGAGAACGCCTCGGACACCGCAGCCTCCGCGGCCATCCCGGTCGCCGCCCGGGACTGGGCGGCGGCCTCCGCCGACCCGCAGTACCGCGCCGCGGTCGTGGACCTGCTGGGTGCGCTCGCGTACGGGGAGCTGGCGGCGTTCGAGCGGCTGGCGGAGGACGCCAAGCTGGCGCCGACGCTGGAGGACAAGGCGGAGCTGGCCAAGATGGCGTCGGCCGAGTTCCACCACTTCGAGCGGCTGCGCGACCGGCTCGCCGAGATCGGGGAGGAGCCGACGCGGGCGATGGAGCCGTTCGTCGCCGCGTACGACGGCTTCCACAAGCAGACGGCCCCCTCGGACTGGCTGGAGGGCCTCGTCAAGGCCTACGTCGGGGACTCCATCGCCAGCGACTTCTACCGTGAGGTCGCCGCCCGGCTGGACTCCGACTCCCGCGACCTCGTGCTGGCCGTGCTCGACGACACCGGCCACGGCGGCTTCGCCGTGGAGAAGGTGCGGGCCGCGATCGACGCCGATCCGCGGGTGGGCGGCCGGCTGGCGCTGTGGGCGCGGCGGCTGATGGGTGAGGCCCTGTCCCAGTCGCAGCGGGTGGTGGCGGACCGCGACGCGCTGTCGACGATGCTGGTCGGCGGTGTCGCGGACGGCTTCGACCTCGCGGAGGTCGGCAAGATGTTCTCCCGGATCACCGAGGCGCACACCAAGCGGATGGCCGCCCTCGGTCTGGCCGCCTAGCCGGCCACCACCGCATCACCGGCCGCCACCGCCCTCAGGCCGGGACCGGCCTCAGGGTCCCGGTTCCGTCGCCCCCGCCGCCGGCGCCGACGGCCGCTCACGCGGTCGCCGACCGGCGGCGCAGTCTTCCCGCGGGGCGCAGCAGCAGCGACAGCGAGGCGACCGAGACGATCACCGCGCCGAGCAGCACCACCAGCAGATGCCCCGCGTCCAGCGCGCTGTGCATGACGAACGCCCCGAACAGGGCGCCCATGACACCGGTCGACAGGACCAGGGGGCGGGCCGGGAGACGGTGTGGCAGGCGGTGCGTGGCCGCCCAGGCCAGCGTGAGGCCGAGGAGCGCGGAAGTCAGCGTTTCCAGGAGCATGTCGGGGGTCCCTCCCACACGGCCGGCCTGCCCGAATCGGTCGTAGCCCGTCTTACCCCTGACCTGCGGAATCCAATCCACCCTGTGGGGTGCCTGTGCTCCATTCGTGGAGACGGGGCCGAAACACGGAGGCGGGAACGCGGGCCGAAATCCGGAGGCGGGAACGCGAACGGGGCGGGACGGCAGCCGGCCGTCCCGCCCCGTTCGCGTGCGAGCGCCTACAGCGCGCCGAAGCCCACCTTGCGCGGAGCCGGCTCGCCGATCTCCACGTAGGCGAGACGGTCGGCCGGGACCAGGACCTTGCGGCCGTGCTCGTCCACGAGGCTCAGCAGCGCCGACTTCCCGGCCAGCGCCTCGGACACGGCCCGCTCGACCTCCTCGGCACTCTGACCGCTCTCCAGAACGATCTCGCGGGGCGCGTGCTGCACGCCGATCTTGACCTCCACGGCTATGTCCCTCCGACGGTCAGTGATGTGCGCGACCTTCCGCGCCGTACGCAGCACACATTAGCCCGGTGAGGGGACGTACATGCTCCGCCCGAGAACGCCACGAGCGAACACCGGGCGGGAACAAGGCGCCCGTCAGTGGTGCTGCTGATCCGTCCCGTGCAGCGGGAAGCCCGCGATGCCCCGCCACGCCAGCGAGGTGAGCAGCTGCACCGCCTGGTCGCGGGGCACGCTGCGGTCGCTGTGCAGCCAGGAGCGCGCCACCACCTGGGCGAGACCGCCCATGCCCGAGGCGAGCAGCATCGACTCCGCGCGCGACAGGCCGGTGTCCTCGGCGATCACGTCGCAGATCGCCTCGGCGCACTCGTTGGTGACCTTGTCGACGCGCTCGCGCACGGCGGGCTCGTTGGTCAGGTCCGACTCGAAGACCAGGCGGAAGGCGCCGCCGTCGTCCTCGACGTACGCGAAGTAGGCGTCCATCGTGGCCCGGACGCGCTGCTTGTTGTCGGTCGTCGAGGCGAGCGCGCTGCGCACGGACTGGATGAGCGACTCGCAGTGCTGGTCCAGCAGGGCGAGGTAGAGGTCGAGCTTGCCCGGGAAGTGCTGGTAGAGCACCGGCTTGCTGACGCCGGCCCGCTCCGCGATGTCGTCCATGGCGGCGGCGTGGTAGCCCTGGGCCACGAACACCTCCTGGGCGGCGCCCAGAAGCTGGTTCCGTCGGGCACGGCGCGGCAGGCGTGTGCCCCTCGGGCGAACCGCCTCTGTCTGCTCGATGGCTGTCACGCCGCCTCCCAAAGTCGTCCACGTGCGGATCTGGCCGCGTCGCCATCGTACTTTTCGGTAACCGTGGTGTGCGCGGTGAGAGCGCAGAATTTCACGGACCGGACGGTTACGAAAGCGGTCGACAAGGTTTCAAACAGGGTCAGAGCGGGCAAAATGCGGCCCCTTTCCTGCTCGGTGGTGCGTCCCGCCGCCCTTCGGCGACGTGCGTCACCGGTAGTCGTCCTCGTCCAGCGAGACGACGCGCGCCTGCTCCGCCATGTCGGCCTCGTTGGCGCGCTCCGGGTCGACGACCGTCAGCGGGTCGTCGCGGTCCGGTGCGATGTCCGCGTGCTGCTCGGCCGCGTCGACCTCGGGGGCCTCGACGTCGAACTCCGGCGCCTGCGGCGCGTCCTCGGCCTCGAACGTCTCCGGGTCGGTGGGGTCTACGGCCATGCTGGGCTCCCTTCCTGCGATCGTCCCTGGGAATGCAGGGGCCACACGCGGGTGCCCTCTCCACGAGCGTAGGAGACACCCGTTCCGGACGCTATGCGATCCGCGTCCGGAGTGTGACCCGTTGTGCGTCCCGTCGACTGCTTTCCATGGTGCTACCGAGTGCCTCGGGTGCGACCCCCCATCCGGCCCATTCCTGTGACGGCGAACACACGGGCCGCCGCGTGATCGTCTCGTAACATTGCCGCATGTCTTCGACCGAGCTGCCGTTCGTGCCGC
The DNA here is from genome assembly GCF_055567995.1 of Streptomyces sp. NPDC026246. NCBI lineage: Bacteria > Bacillati > Actinomycetota > Actinomycetes > Kitasatosporales > Streptomycetaceae > Streptomyces > Streptomyces sp. NPDC026246. The sequence continues at coordinate 533,156 of NZ_JBVHPJ010000003.1, forward strand.
CAGCCAACGTGCTGCCGAAGGTGGGCACCGTCCGGGTCGCGGAGGGCGAGCGGCTGAGGTCGGTCGAGCTGCCCGGGGTCACCCTCACCGTCCGGTCCAGGCCGCCGGCGCGCGAAGGGCTGCCGCCCGCCCTGTACGTGCACGGGCTCGGGGGGTCGTCGCAGAACTGGTCGGCGCTGATGTCGCTGCTGGCGGACGCCGTCGACAGCGAGGCACTGGACCTGCCGGGCTTCGGCGACTCGCCGCCCCCGGACGACGGTGACTACTCGGTCACCGGGCACGCGCGCGCGGTCATCCGGTACCTCGACGCCTCCGGCCGCGGGGCCGTGCACCTGTTCGGGAACTCGCTCGGTGGCGCCATCGCCACCCGTGTCGCCGCGGTTCGTCCCGATCTGGTCCGTACGCTCACGCTTGTGTCACCCGCTCTGCCCGAGATCCGCGTCCAGCGCTCCGCCGTGCCCACCGGGCTCCTGGCGGTGCCCGGCGTGGCCCCCCTCTTCACCCGGCTCACCCGGACCTGGACGGCCGAACAGCGGGTCCGCGGCGTCATGGCGCTCTGCTACGGCGACCCCGGGCGCGTGACGCCGGAAGGATTCCGCAACGCCGTGCAGGAGATGGAGCGGCGACTGAGACTGCCGTACTTCTGGGACGCGATGGCGCGTTCCGCGCGTGGGATCGTCAACGCCTACACTCTGGGCGGCCAGCACGGACTGTGGCGCCAGGCCGAGCGGGTCCTCGCACCCACCCTGCTCGTCTACGGTGGCCGTGACCAGCTCGTCGGCTTCCGCATGGCGCAGCGGGCGGCCCGTGCCTTCCGTGACTCCCGGCTGGTGACGTTGCCGGAGGCGGGTCATGTGGCGATGATGGAGTACCCGGAGACGGTGGCCACGGCATTTCGCGAACTCCTCGCCGATGCGGGAGAGTTGGGCACCGAGCGGGCGCGGCGGGCCGAGAGGGCCGCGCAGGACGGGCCAGAGCCGGAGAGCACCGACGAGAGCATGGGGGGCTGAGGCGCGACGTGGGACGCCACAGCCGCCGCGGGCCGGTCGCCAAGGGCGACACCGCGGAGAGCAGGGCCGCTTCGGCGCAGAGGCCGGCGCCGGGCTCCGACGCGAGCCGGGGCGGCCGCGCCGCGGCACCCGGCGCCGCGCAGGGTGGTCGGCCGGTGCCGGGCACGCGCAGGGTTCCGGGACCGCGTCCCGCGCCGGCGCCCGCCCCGGGCGCCGAGCACGGCGAGACCCCGCGTCACCCCGACGACCTCCCGGACGGCGTGCCGTCGCACGGTGCGCCGAGCATGCCGGACGGCACGCCTGCGCACGGTCTGCCGCACCTGCCGGACGGCACGCCCGCGCGCGGCGTGCCGCGTCTGCCCGACGCCACGCCGGTTCGAGGTGTGGCTCGGCATGCGGGCGGTACCCCTGTTCGTGGAGTGCCGGGTGCCGGCGGTGGGACGTCCCCGCAGGGTGATCCGCGGTTCGCGGACGGCACGCCCCCGCGCGGAGTGCCGCGCATGCCGGACGGCACCCCCGCCCGGGGTGCGCATCGGCTGCCGGACGGCACGCCCGCGCACGGGTTCCCGCAGGTCCGGGGCGGTCACCCCGAGCAGCGGGAAGCCGGGGGCGGCTGGGGTGAGTCGAGGGGGACCGGCGGGGGACCCGCCGGAGTCGGTGCTCCGATACCGCGGCAGCGCCGGGCGACCGTGCCCGCGCCGCGGCAGGAGTATCTCGACGCCTTCGACGAGGAGGACGACGTCTTCGCGCCCCGTACGCCCGCCTCCGCGCACGCCGCGGACGCCGGCGGTTCCGCGCCGGACCGGAAGGCCGGCGCCCCGGCCGGTTCCGGCGACGCCGGCCGGCCCGGCGGTACGCCCGCGCCCGGCAGGGGCGGCAAGGGCCGCGCCTTCACCGGCATCGCGGCCGCCGCCGTGACCACCGTGCTGGCCGTCGTCGTCGCCGGACAGGTCGCCGACGACCAGGGCGGGACCGGCGTGCAGTCGCAGTCCGCCACCGATCAGGCCCGTGACCTGCGTGATTCCGCCTCGCGCGCGGACGGCAGGGCGCCCGCCCCGCTGCCCGCAGCGCCCCCGCTGACGTACGGCGAGAAGATGGGCCGGATCTACCCGCTCGGCGCCACGTTCACGAGCTCGGGGAAGTTCGACGCCGTCCCCGGTATCGCCAAGGCCCCCGGCACCGGGCAGAAGTACACCTACCGCGTGGACGTGGAGCGGGGACTCGGGCTGGACGGGGAACTGTTCGCCGAGGCCGTGCAGAAGACGCTCAACGACCGGCGCAGCTGGGCCCACGGCGGCGCCCGCACCTTCGAGCGCATCCACTCCGGCGAGCCCGACTTCGTCATCACGCTCGCCAGCCCCGGCACCACCGCCGACTGGTGTGCCAAGTCCGGTCTGGACACCACCGTGGACAACGTCTCCTGCGACTCGGCCGCCACCGAGCGCGTGATGATCAACGCCTACCGGTGGGCCCAGGGTTCGGAGACCTACGGCGACGGCGAGATCCACGCCTACCGCCAGATGCTGATCAACCACGAGGTCGGTCACCGTCTCGGATACGGTCACGTGACCTGTGACAAGGACGGCGATCTCGCCCCGGTCATGCAGCAGCAGACCAAGTTCCTGGAGCACGACGGCATCAGCTGCCGCGCCAACGCCTGGCCGTATCCGGGCAGTTGACCCACCGGGCGGTGGGTGTGGCGCGGCTCGCGTTGACATGCGCACCGAGTTCGTACATATTTCTGGGCATGTCGTCCCGTCACGTCTCCGTTCGCGCCGCCATCGAGCTGGCGCTCATCGGCGTGACCCCGCTCTGCGTGGCCGACATCCACTGTTGCTGACGCCCGCCCGAGGCGCGCGTCGCGAATCAGCACCCTTTTCCGCGTGACCCCGTCACGCCTTCTTCGACGACCCGGCGCCGGGCAGACGTCTGTCTTCTTCCGTCTCACCCTTCGTCACTCCGTCTCGCCATCCGGGATCGACCGACCCCGGAGCACGCGGGACGCCCTTCCGAGAGGTCGTCATCCCGATGCGCCAACCGTCCGTCACAGCGCGCCGCGTGGCCGCGGCATCCGTCAGCCTGGTCCTGGCAGCGGGTGCCGCCGCCTGCGGGCCTGAGGACAACGATGCCAAGGCCGCCGGCGGCGACGCGACGCCCCACAAGGGCGGCACCCTCACCGTCCTGAACGCCAACCCGCAGCAGGACTTCGACCCCGCCCGCCTCTACACCTCCGGCGGCGGCAACGTCCCGTCCCTGGTCTTCCGCACCCTCACCACCCGCAACCGGGAGGACGGCGCGGCCGGCGCGAAGGTCGTCCCCGACCTGGCCACCGACACCGGGCGTCCCAACAAGGACGCGACCGTGTGGACGTACACCCTGAAGGAGGGCCTGAAGTTCGAGGACGGAACGCCGATCACCTCCGCCGACATCAAGTACGGCATCGAGCGCTCCTTCGCCCCCGAGCTGTCCGGCGGCGCCCCCTACCTGCGGGACTGGCTGACCGGAGCCGCCGACTACCAGGGCCCCTACCAGGACAAGAAGGGCCTGGACGCGATCGAGACGCCGGACGAGCGGACCATCGTGTTCCACCTGAACAAGCCCGAGGGCGAGTTCCCCTACCTGGCCACGCAGACGCAGTTCACGCCCGTGCCCAAGAGCAAGGACAAGGGCACCAAGTACGAGGAGCACCCGGTCTCCTCCGGTCCTTACAAGGTCGTGCGCAACGAGAACGACGGCGAGCGGCTGATCCTGGAGCGCAACACCCACTGGTCCGCCGCGACCGACGAGGAGCGCAAGGCCTACCCGGACAAGATCGACGTACGGTCCGGGCTCGACTCGTCCGTCATCAACCAGCGGCTGTCCGCCTCCCGGGGAGCCGACGCCGCCGCGGTCACCACGGACACCAACCTGGGCCCGGCCGAACTCGCCAAGGTCACCGGCGACAAGGACCTCGCCGCGCGCGTGGGCACCGGGCACTTCGGCTACACCAACTACCTCGCGTTCAACCCGGAGATCGAGCCGTTCGACGACGTCCGCGTGCGCCGGGCGATCTCGTACGCCATCGACCGGTCCTCCGTGGTCAACGCGGCCGGCGGATCCGCCCTGGCCGAACCGGCCACCACCTTCCTGCCGAACCAGAAGTCCTTCGGCTACACGCCCTACGACCTCTTCCCGGCGGGCAGGGCCGGTGACCCGGCCGAGGCGAAGCGGCTGCTGAAGGAGGCCGGGCACCCGAACGGCCTGACCATCACGCTGACGCACTCCAACGCCAAGGACTTCGAGACCAGCCCGGAGATCGCGACCGCCGTCCAGGACGCCCTGAAGAAGGCCGGCATCACGGTCAAGCTCCAGGGCCTGGAGGAGAACGACTACTCCGACAAGATCCACGACGTGAAGACCGAGCCGGGCCTCTTCCTCGCCCACTGGGGTGCCGACTGGCCCTCCGGCGGTCCCTTCCTCGCCCCGATCTTCGACGGCCGGCAGATCGTCCGCGACGGCGCGAACTTCAACACGGGCCTGCTGGACGACAAGTCCGTCAATGCCGAGATCGACGCGATCAACAAGCTGACCGACCTCGACGAGGCCGCGAAGCGGTGGGGCGCGCTGGACAAGAAGATCGGTGAGAAGGCCCTGACCGTCCCGCTGTTCCACCCGGTCTACAAGCGCCTCTACGGCGAGGACGTCAAGAACGTCGTCATCAGCGACTGGACCGGTGTGCTGGACGTCTCGCAGGTCGCGGTGAAGTGACGTCGTGAGCGAGGCACTCGTCACCGTCGAGGCGGCCCGGACGGACACCACCGTCCCGGCCGCCTCGGGGGCCCGTCAGTTCTGGCGGCGGCTGCGGACGCAGCGCGCCGCCCTCGTCGCGGCGGTCGTCGTCGCGGCTCTCGTCCTCGTCGCGCTCGCCGCGCCCCTGCTCACCGCCGTCGAGGGGCAGGACCCGACCACCTACCACCCCGCCCTCGTCGACTCCGCGCGCGGCGGCGTGCCCGTCGGCCCGTTCGGCGGAGCGGGCGCCGGCCACTGGCTCGGCGTCGAACCGCAGACCGGCCGGGACCTCTTCGCCCGGCTGGTGTACGGCGCGCGGGTGTCGCTGGGTGTCGCGCTCGCCGCGACGGTCGTGCAGCTCGTGCTCGGCGTCGTCATCGGCGTCGCGGCCGGGCTCGGCAACCGCTGGGTGGACCTCGTCCTGACCCGGGTCGCCGACATCTTCGTCGCCATGCCGCTGATGGTCGTCGCCCTCGCCCTGCTCGCCGTCGTGCCCACGAGCTTCCCGCGCCCGGTGCTGGTCGCGCTGGTCGTGGGGCTGGTCTCCGGCTGGGGCACGCTCGCCAAGATGGTGCGCGCGCAGACCCTCACCCTCAAGCAACTCGACTACGTCGCCGCCGCCCGGCTCAGCGGCTGGGGCACCGTCCGCATCGCCCGGCGCGAACTGCTGCCCGGGCTCGCGGCGCCCGTGATCACCTTCGCGGCCATCCTCGTCCCGACGAACATCACCGTCGAGGCGGCCCTGTCCTTCCTCGGCGTGGGCGTGAAGCCGCCGACCCCGTCCTGGGGGCAGATGCTCACCTCCGCGGACGTCTGGTACCAGGCCGCGCCGCAGTACCTGCTGCTGCCCGCGGGCGCGCTGTTCGTGACCGTCCTCGCCCTCACCGTGCTCGGCGACGGTGTGCGCACGGCCCTCGACCCGCGCGCGTCCTCGCGTCTGCGCGTCGGAACGGGCCGCGAAGGGGAGGCCTCGTGACCGGCTTCGGAGGGTTCGTGCTGCGCCGCGCCGTCGGCGCCCTCGTCACCCTGTTCGCCCTCTCGCTGATCATCTACGTCGTCTTCTACGTCACTCCCGGCAACGTCGCCCAGATCACCTGCGGGCCCCGCTGCTCACCCGCCCAGGTGCAGCAGGTCGCGGACCAGCTCCACCTGGGCGACCCGTTGTACGAGCGGTACTGGCACTTCCTGCAGGGCCTGGTCGCCGGCCAGGACTACTCCACCGGCACCGCGGTGCAGCACTGCTCCGCGCCCTGCCTCGGGCTGTCGTACCAGAGCGACCAGCAGGTCACCGCCCTGATCCTGGCCAAGCTGCCGGTCACGGCCTCCCTCGCGCTCGGCGCGATGGTGCTGTGGCTGGTCATCGGCGTCGGCACCGGCGTGCTGTCGGTGTGGCGGCGCGGGCGGTTCACCGAACGGCTGCTGACCACGCTGACCCTGGCGGGTATGTCCACGCCGGTGTTCGTCATCGGCCTGGTGCTGATGATCGTCGTCTGCGGCCAGCTCGAACTGCTGCCCTTCCCGCAGTACGTCGCCTTCACCGACGACCCCGAGCAGTGGGCCTGGAACCTGCTGCTGCCCTGGCTGTCGCTCGCGCTCATCGAGTCCGCGACGTACGCCCGGCTCACCCGGGCCGCGATGCTGGAGACCCTCGCCGAGGACCACGTGCGCACCTTCCGCGCCTACGGCGTCGGCGAGCGGGCCGTCATCCGGCGGCACGCGCTGCGCGGTGCCGTGGCCCCCCTCATCGCCGTGAACGCCAACAACATCGGCGTGCTGTTCGGCGGTGCGGTGCTCACCGAGACGCTGTTCGGCCTGCCCGGCGTGGGCCGGGAGATGGTCGAGGCGGTCAAGGTCGTCGACCTGCCGGTGGTCGTCGGCATGGTCCTGGTCACCGGCTTCTTCGTGGTCCTCGCCAACGCCGTCGCGGACGTGCTCTACGCGGTGGCCGACCGACGGGTGGTGCTGACATGAGCCTGGTCGAGGTGACCGGTCTCCAGGTGGACTTCGGCGGGCTGCGGGCCGTCGACGGGCTCTCCTTCCGGCTGGAGCAGGGCGCCGCCCTGGCCCTGGTGGGGGAGTCCGGGTCCGGCAAGTCGACGGTGGCGTCCGCCCTGCTCGGTCTGCACCGCGGCACCGGGGCCCGGGTGCGCGGCGCCGTCCGGGTGGCCGGCACCGACGTGCAGGCCGCCTCCGAGGAGGAACTGCGGCGGCTGCGCGGCGGCCGGGCCGCCATGGTGTTCCAGGACCCGCTGTCCTCCCTCGACCCGTACTACGCGATCGGCGACCAGATCGCCGAGGTGCACCGGGTGCACGCGCGCGTGTCCCGGCGGGCCGCACGCGCGCGTGCGGTGGAGGTGCTGGACCGGGTGGGCATCCCGGACGCGGCACGCCGCTCGCGCTCCCGGCCCCACGAGTTCAGCGGCGGCATGCGCCAGCGCGCCCTCATCGCCATGGCGCTCGCCTGCGAACCCGCCCTGCTGATCGCCGACGAACCGACCACCGCCCTCGACGTCACCGTGCAGGCCCAGGTCCTCGACCTGCTGTACGACCTGCGCACCGAGACGGGCATGGGGCTGCTGCTCGTCACGCACGACGTGGGCGTGGCCGCCGAGAGCGTCGACGAGGTGCTGGTGATGCGGCACGGCCGGACGGTCGAGCACGGCCCGGTCGCCACCGTCCTGAGCGCTCCCGAGCGGCCCTACACGCGCGAGTTGCTGGCCGCGGTACCGCGGCTGGACGCGCCGCGGGCCGTGACGGCGGTGCGCGGGGGCCCTGTGTCGGCGGTGGGCGGGGAGGTCGTGCCCGGGGTGCCTGGGGAGGCCGTGCCGGGGACGCCCGGGGAGGTCGTGCTGGAGGCGCGCGGTCTGCGGCGGGCGTTCGGGCGGGGCAAGCGTGCCGTCACGGCCGTGGACGACGTGTCGCTGACCCTGCGACGAGGCGAGACCCTCGGCATCGTGGGCGAGAGCGGGAGCGGCAAGACGACCCTGGGTCGCATGCTCGTCGGGCTCCTGCAGCCGACGGCCGGGTCGATCACCTTCGACGGCCGCCCGCACACCGGGGTGAACCCGGCCGTGCAGATGGTCTTCCAGGACCCCGTGTCGTCGCTCAACCCACGGCGCAGCGTGGGCGAGTCCGTCGCCGACCCCCTGCGAGCGCGCGGCGAGCGCGACGAGGAACGCGTGCGGGCGCGGGTGGGGGAGCTGCTGCAACGCGTCGGCCTGGATGCGGCACACCAGGACCGCTACCCGCACGAGTTCAGCGGCGGGCAGCGCCAGCGCATCGGCATCGCCCGGGCCCTGGCGGCCGACCCGCGGGTCATCGTCTGCGACGAGCCGGTCTCCGCGCTCGACGTCACCACGCAGGCCCATGTGGTGGCCCTGCTGGGGGAGTTGCAGCGCGAGCTCGGACTCGCGCTGGTGTTCGTCGCGCACGACCTGGCCGTCGTGCGCCAGGTCAGCGACCGGGTCGCGGTCATGCGACGGGGCAGGGTCGTCGAGGAAGGGCCGGCCGACGAGGTGTACGCCTCGCCGCGGGACCCGTACACCCGGCAACTGCTGGCCGCCGTACCGGCCGTCGACCCCGAGGTCGCGGCCGTGCGCCGGGCGCGACGGCGGGAGCCGGCGATGGCGTGAGCGCCGGTCGTGCGGCACGAGGTGCCCGGGGGAGGGCGATGGGCAACGCCGCTCCGGCGACAGGAGTTGGCCGGGGCGTGACGAAGCGTGTCCGGTTGATCTCCTAGCGCGACGGAACGCGACCCGCACGGGAAAGTTACGACCGTTCACCCCTTTTGGTGGTGCGACGGACAACCGTCCGTCGCACCCCCGCCTTGTCCGCATACGTTCGTCCCGCTGCGAGCCGCCGGGCAACGGCGGCTCCCCATACGGGAGATCGGGGGTGCACTCGTGCGCATCGGACTGCTGACGGAGGGTGGCTATCCGTACGTGAGCGGTGACGCCAGGCTCTGGTGTGACCGGCTCGTACACGGGCTCGCCCAGCACGAGTTCGACGTCTACGCACTCAGCCGCAGCCGGCACCAGGAGGACGAGGGCTGGATCCCGCTGCCGCCCAACGTCCGCAGGGTGCGCACCGCTTCACCCTGGTCCGCCGAGGACGACGAAGCCGTGCTGGGCCGCCGGGCCCGCAGGCGCTTCACCGAGTGCTTCGCCGAACTGGCGGCGGTCCTGTGCGGTGCGGGTCCCGGCCCGGGAGCGGGTGCGGGCGCGTCCGTCGGTGGGACGGCCACCGCCGCCGGGGCTCTCGCGGAGGGGTTCACCCCTGAGGCGGACCGTTTCGCCAACGCTCTGTACGCGCTCGCCGAGCTGGCCCGCGAGGAGGGCGGCCTGACCGGAGCGCTCCGCTCGGAGGCCGCCGTACGCACGCTGGAGCGCGCCTGCCGCGCGCCCGGCGCGCACCGGGCGGCCCGCGAGGCCCGCGTGCCCGACCTCCTCACCGTGACCGCCCACCTGGAAGGCGCCCTGCGCCCCCTCTCCCTCGACTGGTACGAGGACGACGGCCTCGGCGCCGTCGACGTGTGCCACGCCGCGTCCGGCGGCACGGCCACCCTGCCGGGACTGCTGGCCCACCACTTCACCGGCGTGCCCCTGATGGTGACCGAGTACGGCGTACGCCTGCGCACGCACTACCTCACCACCCCGGACGCCCCGCCCGCCGTACGGTCCCTGCTCGCGGCCTTCCACGGCCTGCTCGCGGCCGAGGCCTACCGGCGGGCCGAGGTCGTCACCGCCGGCAACACCCACGCCCGGCGGTGGCAGGAGCGCTGCGGGGCCGACCGGGGCAAGCTCCGCACGGTCTACCCGGGCATGGACGCCCGGCCGTTCGCGGAGGTGGGGGAGTCCCCCGAGTACGCGGACCCGCACACGCTGGTCTGGGTCGGCCGCGTCGAGCCGGCGAAGGACCTGGTCTCCCTGCTGCACGCCTTCGCCGAGATCCGCAGGCAGGAACCGCGGACGCGCCTGCGCGTCGTCGGAGCGGCCGCCGGCGACGAGGGCGCCGCCTACCTCGGCCACTGCCGGACGCTGGCCGCCCAGCTGTTCCCCGACGAGGCCGCGGGGCCGCACGCCGCCGGGGACAACCCCGTCTCCTTCGAGGAGATCGGCGGCCCCGAACTGCCGTCCCCCGCCGAGGCCTACGCCTCGGGCGCGGTGACCGTCCTGTCCAGCGTCGTGGAGGGCTTCCCGGCCGGCCTCGTCGAGTCCATGCTCTGCGGGCGGGCGACGGTCTCCACCGACGTCGGCGCGGTCGTGGAGATCATCGGCGGCACCGGGCTGGTCGTCCCGCCGCGCAATCCCCGGGCGCTCGCCGACGCGTGCGTGGCGCTGCTGCGCGACCCCGAGCGCCGTCTGCGCCTCGGGGCCGCCGCCCGCGCCCGGGCGCTCGAACTGTTCACGGTCGAGCAGAACATCGAGGCCTTCCACGGCATCTACCTGGAGATCGTTTCGCGCGCGCCCGTCCGCCGGGTCCTCGACGGCGCGGGCGAGCCGCTGCCCTTCGCGGTGCCCGCCGAGGCGCGGGTTCCGGTGCGGTGGTCCTCCCCGTCGCCCCGCCTCGCCGCGCGCCGGGGCCCCGGCTGGGCCGCGGGCCACCCCGTCCGGGCGACCGCGCCGGTGCCCGCCCCGGAGGGAGCGCGATGAAGGACCTGGGCGCACTGGACCGGCCGGGCACCCCGGCCGTCCCCGGTGCACGGGACGCCGGATCGGAGCGGGCGCTGCACTCCGGGCGGGGAGAAAGCGGCTCGGAGCCGACGGCATGGGAGGCCGCCGAGATTTCCGTGGCCGCGGAGTCGACGGCGTCGGAGGCCAACGCGGACTCGGACTCGGACTCGGACTCGACGCCGACGGGAGCCGACGGGGCCTCGGAGCGGGCGGCCATGGGAGCCGGTGTCGCCTCGGAGCCGGAGTGCGAGGGACTGCGGCGGGCGGCGGCGGTGGGAGCGATGCCGCGGCGTCCGGAGCGGGAACCGTCGACGGCGGAGCGCGGGGGACGGCAGCCGTCGGTAGCACAGGGCGCGGAACCGGAGTCGGCGGTGTCGGAGCGGTCGATACGGCAGTGGTCGGCGTCGGAGCGCGCGGGCTCGGAGTCCTCGATGTCGGAACGCACGGGCTCGGAGTCCTCGATGTCGGAGCGCGGGGGAGGGGAGTCGTCGGTGTCGGAGCGCGCGGGCTCGGAGTCCTCGTTGTCGGAGCGCGCGGGATGGGAGTCGTCGGTGTCGGAGCGCGCGGAGTCCGCGTCCGGGGTGACGGGGGGCGCGGAGGTGATCGCTCCGTCGGCGGGCGGGCACGCAGGTGTCTCGCGGGTCACGGCGCCCGGTGGTGCCGCCGCTGCCCCGGCGCCGGCCCCGCGTCGAGGCGCGGCCGACCCCGTGAAGGCCCTCATGCACCGCCACCGCGAGCTCTGCGAGCGCGCGGTGGACCCGCTCGAGATCGCCGCGGGCCTTGAAGCGCACGGCATCACCGACCGCACCGCCGCCCGCTTCCGGCACCGCGACGTGTTCTCGCTCGCGGAGGAGATGTACGCACGCGTCTCCCGGGAGAGCGACGCACCCCCGCCCGCCCCGACCGCCGCTCCCCGCGTGCGCGCCGACTGGGTGGTGCTGACGCTCCTGCCCGGGGCGCTCTGCGCCGCCGCCGTGACCGCCCTGGACCTCACCCAGGGCCGGGCGCGCCTGTGCGTGGCGGTCGCCGGGGCCCTCGCCGTGGCTTTGGCCCTCCGCGCTGCCCTGCGCCGTGGCCCACTGAGCCTCACCGAGGGAGGCGGACCGGGCCCCCGTCCGGGTGCCACCCGGGGCAGGACCGCCGTATGGACGCTGTGGCTCCTCGGCTACGCACTGCTCGGTGACGGTCTGCTCCGCAGTGCCCTCGCCGGAGGCCCGGACCTCCCGCCCACAGGGGCCGCGGACGGGCCCTGGCCCCTCACCGTGGCCCCGGTCCTGGCCCTCACCCTGGCGTGTGCGCCGGCGGCCTGGAGCGCCCACCTCCTGACCGCGCGCGCCCGGCGCAAACTCGTCGCGAGCCGCGGTCTGGAGGACTTCGCCGCCTCCGTCCGGCCGTTGCTGCTCGGCACGTTCGCCCTGTTCGTGGCCGCCCTGACGGCCCTGGCCGTCCTCAGCACCACCCTCCTCGACGAGCCGTCGGCCTACGGGGAGGTGCTCACCCTCGGCGCCCTGCTCCACCTGGCCCGCCTCCTCACCGTCCACGGCTTCGCCTACGCCCCGGCCCTCGTCCTCACGGCCACCGCCCTGGTCGAGGCGGCCGCTCTCGCCGCGGTGTTCGTCTCCCGACTTCCCGGATGCGGCTTCGTCGCCACCCCGGTCGAGGCCCTGGTGGCCACCTGGGGAGCCGGCAGCGTCCCGGTTCTGGCGTGCGGTGCCGGGGCCCTGGCCCTGCTGCTCCACACCACGCGCAAGCTGGCCCGGGCCTCGGCCCACGCGCCGCCCGACCAGTACCCGGTGACGCCCTCCGGTTGAACGGCCGGCCATGCCCGGCCGGCGCGAACGCCGAGGCCACCGCCTCGCAGACCCACCCCCCACAGCTTCGGACACCACCCCCCACACCCGTTCCGCCCCGCCCTCAAGGAGAACCCGCATGACCACCCAGCCAGGAGCCCCGGCCGCATCGGGAGCCGCGCGATGAGAGTCCTGCTGATCGGAGCCAACGGCTACATCGGCCGCTTCGTCGCCGACCGCCTGCTCGCCGACCCGGCCGTCCAGCTCACCGCCCTCGGCCGCGGTGACGACGCCGACGTCCGCTTCGACCTCGCCTCGGGCAGCCCGGGGGCCCTCACCCGCTTCCTCGACGCGGTCCACCCGGGAGTCGTCGTCAACTGCGCCGGCGCCACCCGCGGCGGTGCCCGCGAACTCACCCGCCACAACACCGTCGCCGTCGCCACCGTCTGCGAAGCCCTGCGCCGCAGCGGCTGCGGCGCCCGTCTGGTGCAGATCGGCTGCAGCGCCGAATACGGACCCAGCCAACCCGGCTCCTCCACCGCCGAGGACGCCGTGCCCCGCCCGGGCGGCCCGTACGGGGTCAGCAAGCTCGCCGCCACGGAACTCGTCCTCGGTTCCGGACTGGACGCCGTCATCCTGCGCGTCTTCTCACCGGCCGGTCCCGGCACCCCCGCCGGCTCCCCCCTGGGCCGACTCGCCGAGGCCATGCGCCGGGCCATGCAGTCCGGCGACGGCGAGCTGAAACTCGGCGGCCTCGGCGCCCAGCGCGACTTCGTCGACGTCCGCGACGTGGCCCGCGCCGTGCACGCCGCCTCCCTCTCCGCCGCGCAGGGCGTCATCAACATCGGCTCCGGGCGCGCCGTGCGGCTGCGCGACGCCGCCGCGGTCCTCGCCCGCGTGGCCGGGTACGGCGGCGCCCTCCACGAACTGGACGGCCCGCCCGGTGCCCTGCGTCCGGCCATCGGCCACCCGCGGCCCGACTCCGACCACGCGGCCCCGGTCGCGTATCCGTACCCGGACGGCTGCGGCAGCTGGCAGCAGGCCGACGTGCGCACCGCCCGCGACCGGCTCGGCTGGCGCCCCCGGATCGGTCTGGAGGAGTCCCTGGCCGACATCTGGATGGAGGCGGCATGCCGCATCTGACCAGGCCACGGCCCAGAACCTCGGGCACGGAACTGCGCCCCGGCGTCGGCGTCCCGGGCTACGCGCACCCCCTCCTCGCCCGCACCGAATGGGGAGAACTGGCCAGACCGGGCACCCCGCTGCACTGGGTGGTCCTCAACGTGGCCGACGGGCCCGGCACTCGGCCCGACCCGCACTGTCTGGAAGCCGCCGGCCGGCTGCGCAACGCGGGCGTCCGCGTCCTCGGGCACCTCGACACCCGCTACGGCACCCGGAACTTCGGCGAAGTCATCTCGGACGCCCACCGGTTCGTCGACTGGTACCAGGTCGACGGCTTCCTCCTGGAGCGCTGCCCGGCCGACCACGTCGGGCTGCCCGAGGTGCGCCGCACGGTCGCCACGCTCCGCGTGATCCGTGACGAGGCCCACATCGTCCTCGGCCATGGCATCCACCCGCACCCGGGATACGCCGACCTCGCCGACCAGCTGGTCACCTTCTCCGGGCCGTGGAGCGACTACCGCTGGTCCCAGGTGGCCGAGTGGACCGCCGAGTACGAACCCGAGCGCTTCTGCCACTTCGTGCACGGCGTCCCCCGGCCCCACCTGGAGGAGGCGCTGCGCATCGCCCGCTGGCAGGGAGCCGCGACGATCTGGTTCACCGACCACACCGACCGCGGTGGCCGGGCCGACCCCTGGGAGGCCATGCCCGGCTACTGGGACGATATCGTCTCGCTGGTCGGAACGGGTGTCTCGGAATGAAAAAGGGCATGGCAGTGTTACGGGGAGAACAACCGTAGTGATTGACCGACCAACGGAGTCCCCGTGTCGTTGCCACCCCTGGTCGAGCCGGCTGCCGAGCTCACCGTAGACGAGGTCCGCAGGTACTCCCGCCACCTGATCATCCCCGACGTCGGGATGGACGGGCAGAAGCGGCTGAAGAACGCCAAGGTGCTGTGTGTCGGCGCCGGCGGCCTGGGCTCGCCGGCGCTGATGTACCTGGCCGCAGCGGGCGTCGGCACCCTGGGCATCGTGGAGTTCGACGAGGTCGACGAGTCGAACCTGCAGCGCCAGATCATCCACAGCCAGGCCGACATCGGCCGGTCGAAGGCCGAGTCCGCCCGCGACAGCGTCAAGGGCATCAACCCGTACGTGAACGTGGTCCTTCACGAGGAGCGGCTCGAGGCCGACAACGTGATGGACATCTTCAGCCAGTACGACCTGATCGTCGACGGCACGGACAACTTCGCGACCCGCTACCTGGTCAACGACGCCTGCGTACTGCTGAACAAGCCGTACGTGTGGGGTTCGATCTACCGCTTCGACGGTCAGGCCTCCGTCTTCTGGTCCGAGCACGGTCCCTGCTACCGCTGCCTCTACCCGGAGCCCCCGCCCCCCGGCATGGTCCCCTCCTGCGCCGAGGGCGGCGTCCTGGGCGTGCTGTGCGCGTCCATCGGCTCCATCCAGGTCAACGAGGCCATCAAGCTCCTCGCCGGCATCGGCGAACCTCTCGTCGGCCGCCTGATGATCTACGACGCCCTGGAGATGCAGTACCGCCAGGTCAAGGTCCGCAAGGACCCCGACTGCGCGGTCTGCGGAGAGAACCCGACCGTCACCGAGCTCATCGACTACGAGGCCTTCTGCGGTGTCGTGTCCGAGGAGGCCCAGGCGGCGGCCGCCGACTCCACGATCACTCCCAAGCAGCTCAAGGAGTGGATCGACGACGGCGAGAGCATCGACATCATCGACGTCCGCGAGCCGAACGAGTACGAGATCGTCTCCATCCCGGGCGCCCGGCTGATCCCGAAGAACGAGTTCCTCATGGGCACCGCCCTGGAGAGCCTCCCGCAGGACAAGAAGATCGTCCTGCACTGCAAGACGGGTGTCCGCAGTGCGGAAGTCCTCGCGGTCCTGAAGTCCGCGGGCTTCTCGGACGCCGTCCACGTCGGCGGCGGCGTGATCGGCTGGGTCAACCAGATCGAGCCGAGCAAGCCGGTCTACTGACAACGACCTGACGGTCCGGCCCACCACGCCGGACCGTGACGCCCGGTCACATCGGCGGGGGTCGCGGGCACCACGGGTGCCCGGGGCCCCCGCCGTCGTCATGAGCAGACCTTGCCGTCCTTCGGCACCGACCCGTCCAGCAGGTACGCCTCCACCGTGGAGTCCACGCAGTCGCTCCCGCTGCCGTACGCCCCGTGGCCCTCGCCACGCCAGGTGAGCATCACCCCGACGTCCTCGCCCAGCTCGTCGGCCATCCTCCGGGCGCCCTCGTAGGGCGTCGCCGGATCGCCCGTGTTGCCCACCACCAGGACCGGTGCCGCTCCCGGCGCGCCGACCTCCGGGGTGTCGTGCTGTCCGGGCACGGGCCAGTCGTGGCACCAGCCGGCCGTGTCCCACGCGAGGAACGTGCCGAAGACCGGGGAGATCCTCTCGAAGCGGGGCAGCAGCTTCCTCGTCCCGGCAGCGGTCGGCCGCTGCCTGTCGTCCAGGCACGATATGACCCGCTGGGAGTGGGTCGTCGTGCCGTAGCGCCCCGAGGAGTCACGTTCGTTGTAGCCGTCGGCCAGGGCCAGGAGTTCCGAGCCGTCGCCCTTCTTCGCCGCGTCCAGGGCGCTGGTGAGGCTCGGCCAGCCGTCCTTGTCGTACAGGGGCAGGATGATGCCCGTGACGGCGAGGGACTGGGTCAGCTTCCGCTCGGGCGTGCCCGCCGGAAGGGGGTGGTCGTCGATGCGCCGCAGCAGGGCCGCGATCTCGCGGGAGCCTTCCTTCGGGTCCTGGCCGGTGGACGTGAGGTAGTTGTCCAGCGCGCGCTGGAAGCCCCGGGCCTGATTCTCGGCGTGGCCCACCGTGTCGGCGCCGGGGTCGACTACCGCGTCCAGGGTCATGCGCCCGACCTTCTCCGGGAACAGGTGGGCGTAGGTGCCGCCCAGCTCGGTGCCGTAGGAGATGCCGAAGTAGTGCATGCTCGCGTCGCCGAGGACCTCGCGGATGCGGTCCATGTCGCGCGCCGAGTCGGCGGTGGAGACGTGCGAGAGCAGCTTGCCGGCAGCCTTCTCACAGCCCTTGCCGAAGTCGGCGGCGTCCGCGAGGTAGGCCTTCTCCTCGGCCGGTGTGTCCGGGGTGACGTCCACCGACTCGGCCGCCTGGATCTCCTTGTCCGCGCGGCAGCGCACCCCTTCGCTGGCGCCCACGCCGCGTGGGTCCCAGCTCACCAGGTCGTAGCGCTCACGCAGTCGCGAGACCGTCGGGGCGTAGGACGGCATCATGGACACGCCCGAAGCGCCCGGGCCGCCGAAGTTGAACAGCAGCGAGCCCACGCGGTCGCCGCCCCGGGCCTTGGCCCGGATCAGCCCCAGGCCGATCGTCTCGCCGTCCGGTTCCGACCAGTCCAGCGGCACCTCGAGCGTGGCGCACTGCCATTCGCTGCTCGGCGCGGGCCCGTCGGCCGTGGCCTTGCAACGGCCCCAGGAGAGTCCGCCCTTGCCGTCGTCGGACGTGTCTTCGCCGCTGCAGCCCGCGGCCAGCAGGGCCGAGGCCGCCGCCGCAGCGGCCCACCGTACGAAGCGCGTCATCGCCCATCCCCCCTCACAAGCCGTCCGCTGCGTGCCGCGGATGGCGGTCAGGCCATGGTAGGCAGAACCCGCGGCCGCCGGTCCGGCCTGTGGATAACCTGCTGACCTGCGACTTCTTCGGGTCGCCGGGATGTGCGGTGGGATGTCGGGTGTGTTGTCCGGTGTGCGTCAGGTGCAGACCGTGCCGGCCGGCGGCACCTTCCCGTCCAGCAGATATCCGTTCACGGCGCCCTGCACGCACTTGTTCCCGCTGTCGTACGACCCGTGCCCCTGCCCCCGGTACGTCAGCTCGATCCCCACCCCCTTGCCCAGGGCCTCCACCATCGCCCGTGCTCCCTCGTACGGGGTCGCCGGGTCACCGGTGTTGCCGACGACCAGGATCGGCGCCGAGCCCGGAGCGCTCACGTCCGGGTGATCGGCCGCGCCCGGCACGGCCCAGTCGGTGCAGCTGATCATGCCCCAGGCCAGGTAGTCGCCGAACAGCTCGGAGGCGGCCCGGAACTCGGGCAGCTTCCGCTCCACGTAGGCGGTGTCGTACCGCGCCTTGTCGTCGGCGCAGTTGATGGCGGCGTTGGCCGCGGCGCTGTTGCTGTACTCGCCGTTCTCGCTGCGTCCGTTCATCGAGTCGGACAAGAGCATGAGGATCTGGCCGTTGCCGTCGTAGGCCTGCTCCAGGCCCTCGGTCAGGTACTCCCAGAAGTCCTTGGAGTACAGCGCCTGCGCGATGCCGCTCGTCGCGGCCGTCTGGGTCAGCTCGCGGGGGAAGACGCCCGGGATCGGCTTGCGGTCGAGGTCCGCCAGCAGCTTGGCGATCCGGTCCTTCACGTCCTGGGCGCTGTCGCCGACGGGGCAGTCCTCGGTCTTGGACACGCAGTCCTCGGCGAAGTTGTCGAGGGCCAGCTGGAAGCCCCTGGCCTGGCCGAGCGAGCCCTGTTCGGCGGATTCCGAGGGGTCGACGACGGCGTCGAACACGGCCCGGCCGACGCGCCGGGGAAACAGGTGGGCGTACACGCCGCCGAGTTCGGTGCCGTAGGAGATGCCGAAGTAGTGCAGCTTGTCGTCGCCCAGGACCTGGCGCATCAGGTCCATGTCGCGGGCCGCGTCGGTCGTGCGCACGTTCGGCAGCATCTTCCGCGAGTTGTCCTCGCAGGCCGCGTTGAACTCCTTGGTGTTGTCCAGCAGCGTGGTGCGCTCCGCGGCGTCGTCGGGTGTCGCGTCCTGTTGGAAGTACGCGTCGAGCTGCTGGTCGTTCTCGCAGATCACGGGTGCGCTGCGGCCGACTCCGCGAGGGTCGAAGCTGACCAGGTCGTAACGGGTGCGCAGCGTTTTGTAGCCCTCCGCGAAGGCGGGCAGCGAGGTGACGCCGGAGCCGCCGGGGCCGCCGAAGTTGAAGATGAGCGAGCCGATGCGCGCGCTGTCGTCACCGGTGGTGCGCACCCGGATCAGCTCCAGGCCGATCGTGTCCCCCTTGGGGTCGTCCCAGTCCAGAGGTGCCTTCATGGTGGTGCATTCCCACTCGCCGTCGTCCGGCAGCGGGGACGGCGCGGGACCACCTCCCTGGGCCTCGTCGGGCGCGGGGCATTCCTTCCAGTCCAGGGTCTGCCGCGTGAGGTCCTCGTCCTTGGCGTCGTCGCCCCCGCAGCCCGCGAGGACGGCGGACAGCAGCGCGGCTGAGGCGGTCAGGGCGGTGGCGCGCAGGCGGAGGCGGGTCGGCATGAGTCCATCCTGCGGCGGCCCGCCACGGTCCGCGCGGGACGCGTGCCGTACGAGGGAGGAGGGGCCACCGGGACCTGTGAGGCCGGGAGGGACCGGCCGGCCGACGCTCCCCTAGAGCGCCTGTTTGCGGGTCAGATGGGTGAAGGCCAGCCAGCCCGGCAGGACGGGCAGCCACAGGGTCAGCAGGCGGAACAGCAGCACCGCCGGAGCCGCGACCTCCTTGGGCAAGCCCACGGCGATGAGACCCACCGTCAGGGTCGCCTCCACCGCGCCCACACCGCCCGGAGTGGGCGCCGCGGACCCCAGGGCGTTTCCCGCGAGGAAGACCACGGCGACGCTGGCGATGCTGATCGAGGTGGTCTCGTCGCCGAACGCCCGGATGGAGGCGTCCAGGCACATCACGAAGCAGGCCGTCAGCAGCAGCATGCCGCCGATGCCGGTGACCAGCTTCTGCGGCCGCTGCAGCACGTCCAGCATGCGCGGCACGACACCGGCGAACAGCGACCGCACACGCGTGACGACGAACTTGCGCAGGAACGGCACCGAGGTCACCACGAGCACCAGCACCGCCACCGTCAGCAGACCGGCGATGACCGTCCGGGACGGTGACAGCGACGGCGTCTTCTCGGTGCCGGTGAGATAGCCGAAGGACAGCAGCATCAGGATGTGACAGCCCAGCCCGAAAAGCTGCGAAGCGCCCACGCTCGCCACCGCCAGCCCCGGGCGCACGCCCGCACGCTGCAGGAAGCGCGTGTTCAGGGCCACACCTCCGACCGCCGCCGGAGCGACGATCTTGACGAACGAGCCGGCCACCTGAGCCGCCACGGTCCGCACGAACGGCACCCGCTCGGGCACGAAGCCCAGCAGGGCCATCGCCGCCGCGACGTAGCTGGCCATCGAGAACAGCACCGCTGCGGCCACCCAGCCCCACTCGGCGTTCGCGATGAGCGGCCCGAACTCGATATGGGTGAGCTGGGTGAGCAGGAAGTACGCGCCGATCGCACCGGCGATGAGACTGATGAGGGTGCGCGGCCGCACCCGCTCCAGCCGGGCCGGCTCGACCGGGGCCTGCGGCCGGATGCGCAGCACCTCGTGCCGGATCTGGGTGAGCAGATCCTCCTCGCGCGCCTCCTCCAGGGCCTCGTCGATGGCCCGCTTCTCGGCCCGCTGCTCGGCGCGCACGGCTTTCTTGTCGGCCTTCTCCGGGGCCGGCGCGGCCTCGCCGGCGGCCTCGTCGAGACGGGCCTGCTTCGCCTGCCGGGACGCCTCCAGGACCGCCTCGCGCTCGCGCTCCGCCCGCTCCCGGGCGAGCCGGCGCAACGTCGCGCGCGTGGAGCGGCTGAGCGCGATGGGCTGGAGCATCGGCAAGCAGTCCGCCACCGCGTCCGGGCCGAGCACCCCGACCGCCGAGGCGACCGCACGCTCGCCCCCCACGCGCAGGCCGAGGGTCACCAGGAGCTGCGAGATGTCCATCCGCAGGAGCAGATCGCCGGCCGCGATCTCACCTACGCGCAGATCGGTGAGGATCACCGTGCCGGAACGATCCACCAGGATCGCGTCGCCCACCAGCCTGCGGTGCGCGATCCGCCGGGACTGCAGGGCCTTGACCTGGTCCCAGGTGTCGCGCAGCAGATCGTCGGTGATCTCCTCGTCGGACAGCGAGTCGAGGCTGCGGCCGCCGCTGTGCTCGTAGACGAGCATCACCGCGTCGGGGCCGAGCTCGGAGGTGGCGATCAGCTTGGGCGCGTTGGCGCCGGCCGCGATGGCCGCGTACGCGAGCAGTGCTTCCTGCTCCAGGGCCTGGCGCAGCGACTGCAGGCTGCTGCGGGTGGCGAAACCGCGCAGGGTGAGGTTGCGCCAGGCGCGGTAGAAGAAGCCCTGGGCCTGCTGCTCCCGGTCGACCACGGTGACGTCCAGGGGCGGGCCGTCCTCCAGGGTGACGAAGTAGCGGCGGCCCCGGTCGCCGGTGTCCGGGTTGTCCGACGTGTCCTCGCGGGAGGCGCTGACCGGCCGGAAGCCGACGGTCCGCAGGCCCGCCATCAGGGTCCGCCCGGTGGGCCGGACGTTGGGCGAGCCGACCGCGTAGAGCGTGCCGTAGGCCACCGTCCAGCCGATGAGCACGGTGAGGATGATCGAGAACGGCGTGGTGTACCCGGTCACGAGCATCGAGAAGGCGTCGAGGAGCAGGACGACCCAGAGCACCGCGCGCCATCTCGGTCTGCGGGACATGCCGACGGCGGTCATGTACGCGATCACGGGCGCCAGATAGCCGTGCACGGGGTCGGTCAGCGCGTGGACGTCGCCCGGGGAGGGCTGGGTGAGCGCCTCCTGGATCGAGTCGGGGGCCGCCCGGGCCACCCACAGGTCGGTGGCCAGCGTCACACCGTGGGCGAGGACGGCCGCCAGCACGCCGTCGGCGATCCTCAGGCCGTCCCGTTTGATCAGCCGTTCGATGGCGAACGCGACCGGCACCAGCAGGATCGCGATGCTGGAGGCCAGTCCCGCGATCTTGATGAGCAGGTCGGGGGCCTGGCCGGTGCCCTTGTTGATGTCCTGTTCGAGGCCCGACGTGGTGCCGTGCGCGAACGCGGCGATCCCGATGAGCACCGCGACGGCGAGCACGCCCACCAGGAGCCGCATGAGATCGGACGGCCGGTGCACGCGCGCGGGGAGCAGCGGTTCGTCGCCCTCGACCTGGTCGATGTGGGCGACGTCGGGCTCCTCGGCGGCCGGCCGGCTCCTCTTCCCGGGCGCCTTGCGGCCGCCGTCCGGGGGTTCCGGGCGCGACGAAGCGTCAGAGGTGCCCTCCGTGTCGTGTGCACCCTGCTGCTTCATGGTCTCTTCTTGGTCTCGTATCACCGGTCACCGCCCGCACGATGGTGGCATGCCACACCGATACGCGCGGGCATCAGGGTGCACATGCGGGGGCGGACAGTCTGCCCGACGCGCCTGTGCCGGGCGATTCGCAAGCCTGTGCGCACCCCCGGCCCGTTGTCGGTGGGGTGGGGCAGGATGGGACGGATGAGTGAGCAGAGCCCTGAGGGGGGCCGGTACGAGGACGGCGGCGTGCCGGCGCTGCCGGCGTACGCCGAGCGGGTCCTCGACGTCGCGGAGCTGATCCCGCCGGGTCGCGTCCTCACCTACGGCGACGTCGCCGAATGGCTGGAGGAGGGTGGCCCCCGGCAGGTCGGCCGCGTGATGGCGCTCTACGGGGGAGCCGTGCCGTGGTGGCGTGTGGTCCGCGCGGACGGCCTTCTGCTCCCGGGGCACGAACAGCGCGCGCTCGGGCACTACCGCCAGGAGGGCACGCCCCTGAAGCAGGCGAGCCGGGCCGCCGAGGGCCACCTGCCGCGCATCGACATGAGACGCGCGCGGTGGGACGGCGGCGATCGCGCGGGGGGTCACACCTGACAGCTTCCGCCATCGCGGGCGCCCTCGTGTGACCCGTGATCCGGACGGGGGACACGGGGCACGTCGGTGGCATGACGTACGTTCGTGGGACGAGGGACTCGAGTGACGAGCGTGTCCCGGGTGACCGGAGGGAAGAAGGGGAAGCCCTGCCTCCGCCTCACTCGGCGGCGTAGCGTCGGCCGCACCTGTCCCCGTCATCCCGCGGTCACCGCCCGCCACGCGCGGTGGCCCGCCAACCAGCACTTCCACCAGGACCGGCGAACCACGTGAGCTCCTCTTCCTCCACCAGCGGCCTGACGCACCCCCGGGTGCGGCGGGGGAGCCGTGGCGCTTACCGACTGGTCCGTACCCCGCCCGCCCGGGTGGATCCCCCCGTGATGGACGCGGCGCAGCGCTCCGTGGTTGAGCACGCGGGCGGCCCCCTGCTCGTCCTCGCAGGTCCGGGCACCGGCAAGACGACCACGCTCGTCGAGTCCGTGACCGAGCGGATCGCCCGTGGCGCGGACCCCGAGCGCATCCTGGTGCTGACGTTCAGCCGCCGGGCCGCCGTCGAACTGCGCGACCGCATGGCCCTGCGGACCGGTGCGGCCCGCGCCCCCCGGGCCACCACCTTCCACTCGTTCTGCTACGCCCTGGTCCGCGCCCACCAGGACGACGACCTGTTCGTCGAGCCGATGCGCCTGCTGTCCGGCCCCGAGCAGGACGTCTCCGTCCGGGAACTGCTCGCGGGCCAGGTGGACCTGGAGCGGCTCGGGCTCGCGCACGTGCGCTGGCCGGACGAACTGCGCGCCTGCCTCACCACCCGGGGCTTCGCCGACGAGGTCCGCGCGGTCCTCGCCCGCAGCCGTGAACTGGGCCTCGGCCCCGACGCCCTGGACGCCTTCGCGCGCCGCACGGGCCGCCCCGACTGGCGCGCCGCGGCGGCCTTCCTCGCCGAGTACCTGGACGTGCTCGACCTGCAGGGCGTGATCGACTACGCCGAACTCGTCCACCGCGCGGTGCTCCTCGCCCGCCGCCCCGAGGTCGCCGCCCGGCTCGCCGCCCGGTACGACGCCGTCTACGTCGACGAGTACCAGGACACCGACCCCGCTCAGGTGCGGCTCCTGCACGCCCTCGCCGGCGGCGGTCGCAGCCTCGTCGCGTTCGGCGACCCCGACCAGTCGATCTACGCGTTCCGCGGGGCGGACGTCAACGGCATCCTGGAGTTCCCGCACGCCTTCCCGCGCGCGGACGGCCGCCCCGCCCCCGTCGCGGTGCTGCGCACGTCCCGCCGCTCCGGCGCCGCCCTGCTGGCCGCCACCCGGCTGCTCACCCAGCGCATGCCACTGACCCGGTTGCCCGCCGAGAAGGTCCGCGCCCACCGCGAACTCGCCCCCGTGCGGGACGGCGGCCGCGTCGAGGCGTACACCTACCCGACCTCCGGGACGGAACTGGACAACATCGCCGACATCCTCCGCAGGGCCCACCTGGAGGACGGCGTCCGCTGGAGCGACATGGCCGTGCTGGTGCGCGCCGGTTCCCGCACCATCCCGACGATCCGCCGCGCCCTCACTGCGGCGGGCGTCCCCGTGGACGTCGACGGTGACGACGTGCCCCTGCGGCACGAACCGGCGGTGGCACCGCTGCTGACGGCACTGCGGGCGGTGGCCGGGGCGGAGGCCGGGCTCTCCGGAGTGGCGCGGACGGGGCTCCCCGGCGCGGCGCAGGTCGGGCTCTCCGGTCTGACGGACGCGGGGCCCTCCAGGGCGGCGGACGGAGCAGCCCCGGGCGCGGGCGAGGCAGCTGCCTCGGGCACCGGCGAGGGCACCGACCCCGCTTCCGGCACCACCCCTGCGGACACCGCCCCTTCGGGCACCGACCCCGCTTCCGGCACCGCCTCTTCGGACACCGCCCCTTCGGGCACCATCCCCGCTTCCGACGCCGGTGACGGCCACGCCGACCCTTGCTGGCTCGACACCGAGACCGCCCTCACCCTGCTCACCTCCCCCCTCGCCGGCATGGACGCCGCCGACCTGCGCCGGCTGGGCCGCGCCCTGCGCGACGAGGAACGGGCCGCCGGCAACCCGCTGCCGCCGCCCTCGGACGTGCTCCTCGCACGCGCGCTCGCCGAGCCGGAACGGCTCGCCGTGCACGACCCGACGTACGCGCGCGGTGCCCAGCGGCTCGGCGCGCTCCTGCGCACGGCACGTGAGCGGCTGGCCGGCGGCGGCACGGCCGAGGAGGCGCTGTGGGACCTGTGGGAGGGCACGCCGTGGCCCGCCCGGCTGGAGCGGACCGCCCGCAGGGGCGGCGCTGCGGGACGCAACGCCGACCGCGACCTGGACGCGGTCTGTGCCCTGTTCGCCACCGCGGCCCGGGCCGAGGAGCGCACCGGCGGCCGGGGCGCGCTGAACTTCCTGGAGGAGATCGACGCCGAGGACATCGCCGCGGACACCCTCACCCGGCGGGCCGTGCGACCGGACGCCGTGCGCCTGATGACCGCTCACCGCTCGAAGGGCCTGGAGTGGCGCCTGGTGGTCGTCGCGGGGGTTCAGGAGGGCCTGTGGCCCGACCTGCGCCGCCGCGGCTCCCTGCTGGAGGCCGACCGCATCGGCCGCGACGGGCTCGCCGAACCCCTCACCCCGGGTGCGCTGCTCGCCGAGGAGCGCCGCCTGTTCTACGTGGCGGCCACACGCGCGCGTGAACGGCTCGTCGTCACCGCCGTCAAGGCCCCCGCCGACGACGGCGACCAGCCGTCCCGGTTCCTCACCGAACTCGGCGTCGAGCCCAAGGACGTCACCGGACGGCCCCGCCGCCCGCTGTCCGTCGCCGCGCTCGTCGCCGAGCTCCGCGCCACCACGGTCGACCCGCGTGTCTCCGGCGCCCTCAGGGAGGCCGCCGCCCGCCGCCTGGCCCGTCTCGCCGCTCTCTCCGACGAGGACGGCCGTCCCCTGGTGCCGTCCGCCCATCCCTACCGCTGGTGGGGCATGTTCGAGCCGACCGAGTCCAAAGTGCCGTTGCGCGACCGCGACCAGCCCGTCGTCCTTTCTGGTAGCGCCCTCGACCAGCTGGCCAACACCTGCGCCCTGCAATGGTTCCTGGGCCGGGAGGTGAAGGCCGACGCGCCCGCGACCGCCGCGCAGGGGTTCGGCAACGTGGTGCACGTCCTCGCCGACGAGGTCGCCTCCGGACGCACCCCGGCCGACCTGTCGGTCCTCATGGAACGCCTCGACTCCGTCTGGAACGCCCTGGCCTTCGACGCGCCCTGGAAGTCGGAGCAGGAGAAGGCCAACGCGCGCGTGGCGCTCGAGCGCTTCCTCCAGTGGCACGTCATGGACCGCACCGGGCGCTCCCCGGTGGCCAGCGAGCACGACTTCGACGTCACCCTCGAGGCGGGTGACTACGAGGTGCGCATCCGTGGCCAGATGGACCGTGTCGAGGCCGACGGCGACGGCCGTGCCTACGTGGTCGACTTCAAGACCGGCAAGCAGGCGCCCACCTCCAAGGAGGTAGAGCGCCACCCGCAGCTGGCCGTCTACCAGCTGGCCGTTCGCGAGGGCGCCGTCGACGAGGTCTTCGACGGGGTGCGCCCCGAGCCGGGCGGAGCGGAACTGGTCCACCTCCGGCAGGGGGCGGCCAAGCGCGACGGCGGCGAGGCCCTGCCCAAGGTGCAGGCGCAGGAGCCGCTGGAGGGGGAGTGGGTCGGCGATCTGCTGGCCACGGCCGCCGGCAAGGTCCTCGACGAGCGGTTCACACCGACCGCCGGGCAGCACTGCACGCACTGCGCGTTCCGGGCCTCCTGCAGCGCGCGTCAGGAAGGGCGCCACGTGGTGGAGTGACCCATCGCACCACCCGTGCCGACCTGCGCTTCCGTCGTCCCGGAAGGCGATCCGGTCACCGCTGTCACTGGCCGCCGCTAGCCTCTTCGACGTGCCCGCCCGTATCACCGACCCCGAACAGCTCAAAGAGCTCCTCGGCATTCCGTTCACCCCGGAGCAGACGGCCTGCATCACCGCGCCGCCCGCCCCGCAGGTGATCGTGGCCGGGGCCGGCTCGGGCAAGACGACGGTGATGGCGGCGCGCGTGGTGTGGCTGGTCGGCACCGGCCAGGTCGCCCCCGAGCAGGTGCTCGGACTCACCTTCACCAACAAGGCCGCCGCCGAACTCGCCGAGCGCGTCCGCAAGGCACTGGTCAGGGCCGGCGTCACCGACCCGGACGCCATCGACCCGGACAACCCGCCCGGCGAGCCGGTGATCTCCACCTACCACGCCTTCGCGGGCCGGCTGCTGAGCGACCACGGCCTGCGCATCGGCCTGGAGCCCACCTCCCGCCTGCTCGCCGACGCCACCCGCTTCCAGCTCGCCGCGCGCGTGCTGCGCGAGTCGCCCGGCCCCTACCCGGCGCTGACCCGGTCCTTCCCGGACCTCGTGGGCGACCTCCTCGCCCTCGATGCCGAGCTCTCCGAGCACCTCGTACGCCCTCAGGCGCTGCGTGCGTACGACGCCGAGCTGCTGCTGACCCTGCGCGGCGCCAAGCTCAGCAACGCCGACCTGCGCAAGGTGCCCGAGGCGGCCGCCGCCCGCCGCGAACTCGCCGAGCTGGTCACCCGTTACCGAGCCGCCAAGGGCGAGCGGGACCTGCTCGACTTCGGCGACCAGATCGCCCTGTCGGCCCGTCTGGCGAAGGTCCCCGAGGTGGGACGCCTGCTGCGGGACGAGTTCCGGGTGGTCCTGCTCGACGAGTACCAGGACACCTCGGTCGCCCAGCGCGTCCTGCTGGCGGGCCTGTTCGGGGAGGGCACCGGCCACCCCGTCACCGCCGTCGGTGACCCCTGCCAGGCGATCTACGGCTGGCGCGGCGCCTCGGTGGCGAACCTCGACGACTTCCCCGAGCATTTCGCCCACGCCGACGGCCGCCCCGCGACCCGGCAGGCGCTCAGCGAGAACCGCCGCAGCGGCGGTCGCCTCCTCGACCTCGCCAACGGCCTCGCGGAGCCGCTGCGCGCCCTGCACGCGGGCGTGGAGGCGCTCCGTCCGGCTCCGGGCGCCGAGCGCGACGGCATGGTGCGCTGCGCCCTGCTGCGCACCCATGCGGAGGAACTCGACTGGGCCGCCGACTCCGTCGCCCACCTCGTCCGGACGGGAACGCCGCCCGGCGAGATCGCCGTGCTGTGCCGCACGGCCACCGACTTCGCCGAGATCCAGGGCAGCCTGGTCGCGCGGGACGTCCCGGTCGAGGTCGTCGGCCTGTCCGGACTGCTGCACCTGCCGGAGATCGCCGACCTCGTGGCCGTCTGCGAGGTCCTGCAGGACCCCGGTGCCAACGCCTCGCTGGTCCGCCTCCTGACCGGCCCCCGCTGGCGCATCGGCCCACGCGATCTCGCCCTCCTCGGGCGGCGCGCCAGGCTGCTCGTGGCCCACGCGCGCGTGGAGGACGACGACGATCCGGACCGCCGGCTCGCCGAGGCGGTCGAGGGCACCGACCCGTCCGAGGTGATCTCCCTCGCGGACGCTCTCGACACGTTCCTGGAGACACCGCTGGACGGCCGTGGGGACGACGACGGGCTGCCGTTCTCGCCCGACGCGCGCGTGCGCTTCGCCCGGCTGGCCACCGAACTGCGCGAGCTGCGCCGCGCCCTGTCCGATCCGCTGATGGACGTCCTGCACCGCGTGCTGGCCGTCACCGGACTGGAAGTGGAGCTGTCGGCCTCCCCGCACGCCCTGGCCGCCCGCCGCCGCGAGACCCTGTCGAACTTCCTCGACGTCGCCGCCTCGTTCGCCGCCGGTGACAACGAGGCGACCCTGCTCGCCTTCCTCGGATTCCTGCGCACCGCCGCCCAGTACGAGAAGGGCCTGGACAACGCCCTGCCCGGTGGGGAGAACACCGTCAAGGTGCTCACCGCGCACAAGTCCAAGGGCCTGGAGTGGGACGTCGTGGTCGTCCCGGGGCTGGTCACCGGAACCTTCCCCAGCAGCCAGGGCCGTGAGAAGTGGACCTCCCAGGGCAAGGTCCTGCCGCACGAGCTGCGCGGTGACGCCGACACCCTGCCCGACGTCACCTCGTGGGACGCCCGGGGCCTGAAGGCCTTCCACGAGGCGATGAAGGACCACCAGCACACCGAGGAACTCCGCCTCGGCTACGTCACCTTCACCCGCCCCCGCTCCCTCCTGCTCGGCTCCGGCCACTGGTGGGGCCCGACCCAGAAGAAGCGCCGCGGCCCTTCGGCGTTCCTGCAGGCCCTCTACGAGCACTGCGCAGCGGGACACGGCGAGATCGAGGCCTGGGCGGAGGAACCCGCCGAGGACGAGGAGAACCCGGCCCTGCACCAGGCCGCCGCCGACCAGGTGTGGCCCCTGCCGCTGGACGACGCGGCCCTCGCCCGCCGCCGAGCGGCCGCCGAGACCGTCCTGACGCACCTCGAGCGCCTCGCGTCGCACGAGGAGACCCCTACGGCGGTGCACGACCCGGGTGTCCTCGACGACCCGGAGTGGCCACCGCCGCCCGAGGACGACGAGCCCCCCTACGACGAGCCGGACCCCTTCGACGAACCCGGCCCCTATGACGAACCCGGCCTGTCCGGCGAGCCCGGCCCGTCCGGCGAACCAGGCCCGTCCGGCGAGCCCGGTCTGTTCGACGGCCCAGACCCCTCGGACGAGCGCGGCCCCTTTGCGGAACCGGCCGCGCCCGACGCCGACGCGAGGCCCGGGCACCGGCCCACCGTCCCCCGCCAGGCCGCCCCGGCCGACCCCGCGCCCTTCCGGGACGAACCCCGTCTCACCCCCGAGGAGGCCCGCACCGTCGCCTCCTGGGACCGCGACCTCGACGCCCTCACGGGCGAGCTGCTGCGCGCCCGCGACAGTGTCACCGAGGTCCCCCTGCCGGCATCGCTCACGGCCTCCCAGCTGATGCACCTGGCCGCCGACCCGGACGGCTTCGCCCAGGAACTGGCCCGCCCCATGCCGCGCCCGCCCCAGCCCGCCGCCCGCCGCGGCACCCGCTTCCACGCCTGGGTCGAGGCCCGCTTCGAGGAACTCACCCTTCCGATGCTGGAACCGGAGGAACTGCCCGGCGGCGACGCCGAGATCGCCGACGAACGGGACCTGGAAGCGCTCAAGGAGGCCTTCGAACGCACCGAGTACGCACGCCGCACGCCCTACCGGGTCGAGGCACCCTTCCAGCTGGCGATCGCCGGCCGGGTCGTCCGGGGTCGCATCGACGCCGTCTACAAGGAGGGCGACGGACGAGGCGCGACGTACGAGATCGTCGACTGGAAGACCAGCCGCTCCCGCACCGCCGACCCGCTCCAGCTGGCCGTCTACCGCCTCGCCTGGGCCGAGCAGCAGGGCGTTCCCCCGGAGAGGGTCACGGCGGCGTTCCTCTACGTACGCAGCGGAGAGCTCGTACGCCCGCGGCACCTGCCCGGCCGGGCGGAGCTGGAGCGGCTGCTCCTGGACGAGCCCCCGGGAGGGCAGCTCGGTGAGGAACCGCACTCCGACGACGTCGGTCCGGGCCGATAGGCTCGTGACCATGAGCCAGACCCCGGACAGCGTCGTCCGTACGTACATCGAGCAGCACCGCGCCGCCTTCCTCGACGACCTCGCCGAGTGGCTGCGCATCCCGTCGGTGTCGGCCCAGCCCGACCACGCGCCCGACGTACGACGCAGCGCCGACTGGCTCGCCGCCAAGCTCAGGGAGACCGGCTTCCCGACGGCCGAGGTCTGGCCGACCCCGGGCGCGCCCGCCGTCTACGCCGAGTGGCCCTGCGAGGACCCGCAGGCGCCCACGGTGCTGGTCTACGGCCACCACGACGTGCAGCCCGCCGCCCGGGAGGACGGCTGGGACACCGAGCCGTTCGAGCCGGTCGTGCGCGGCGACCGCCTCCACGCGCGCGGGGCGGCCGACGACAAGGGCCAGGTGTTCTTCCACACCCTCGGTGTGCGCGCCCACCTCGCCGCCAGCGGCCGCACCTCTCCGGCCGTGCACCTCAAGCTGCTCGTCGAGGGCGAGGAGGAGTCCGGCTCGCCGCACTTCCGGGCGCTGGTCGAACAGCACGCGGAGCGGCTCGCCGCCGACGCGGTCATCGTCTCCGACACCGGCATGTGGTCCGAGGACACCCCCACGGTGTGCACGGGCATGCGCGGCCTCGCCGAGTGCGAGATACGGCTGCACGGCCCGGACCAGGACATCCACTCCGGCTCCTTCGGCGGGGCCGTGCCCAACCCCGCGACGGCCGCCGCCCGCCTGGTCGCCGCCCTGCACGACGAGCACGGGCGCGTGGCGATCCCCGGCTTCTACGACGGCGTGATCGAACTGACCGACCGCGAACGTGAGCTCTTCGCGGAGCTGCCCTTCGACGAAGAACGGTGGCTGCGCGGAGCCAAGTCGTACGCGGCGCACGGCGAGGCCGGCTACAGCACCCTGGAGCGGGTCTGGGCCCGCCCCACCGCCGAGGTGAACGGCATCGGGGGCGGTTACCAGGGCCCCGGCAGCAAGACGATCATCCCGTCCTCCGCCATGGTGAAGCTGTCCTTCCGCCTGGTGGCGGGCATGGACCCCGGCCACGTCGAGAAGGCCGTCCGCGCGTGGGCCGGACAGCAGGTGCCCGACGGGATCCGCAGCGAGATCACCTTCAGCGGGGCCACGCGCCCGTGCCTGACGCCGCTGGACCACCCGGCCCTGCAGTCGGTCGTGCGCGCCATGGGCCGGGCCTTCGGCAAGCCGGTCCGCTTCACCCGTGAGGGAGGCTCCGGCCCGGCCGCCGACCTCCAGGACGTCCTCGGCGCACCGGTGCTGTTCCTGGGCATCTCCGTCCCGTCCGACGGCTGGCACGCCCCGAACGAGAAGGTCGAGCTCGACCTGCTCCTCAAGGGCGTCGAGACCACCGCCTACCTGTGGGGTGACCTCGCCGAGCACTGGAGCCACGCCCCCTGAGTCTTCCGCGCCGTCCGGACCGGCCACGCGCGCGGGGCACACTGGAAGGGCCGCCCCGCACCGCCCGAGCCCGCCGCACCCGGTCGTCTCCCGCCGTACCGCCCGCCGATCTGTCAGCCGAACCAACCGTTCCACCGGGGGAGTTGGAAGCACCCGTGACCACCTGGACCGACCACAACGCCGACCGTCCCATCTCGCTCACCGCCCCGAGCGGCATCGACCGGGCCGCCCACCACCGGCTCGACGAGGCCTGGCTCGCGGCGGCGTGGAGTCACCCCACCACGCGCTGCTTCGTGGTCTCCGGCGGCCAGGTCCTCATCGACGAGACGGCGGACGGGCGCACCGAACTCGTCATGACCCCCTCATTCGAGGCTCCCCTCACCGAGGCGCACCGCTACTTCCTCGGCATCGACGAGGAGGGCGTCAGCTACTTCGCGCTCCAGAAGGACGCCCTGCCCGGGCGCATGGACCAGTCGGCGCGCGCGGCGGGTCTGCGCGAGGCGGGCCTGCTGCTGTCGGCCCGGGACATCGGCCTGATGGTGCACGCCGTGGGCCTGGAGAACTGGCAGCGCACCCACCGCTTCTGCTCCCGCTGCGGCGAGCGCACGGTCATCGCGGCGGCCGGCCACATCCGCCGCTGCCCGGCCTGCGGCGCCGAGCACTACCCGCGCACCGACCCGGCCGTGATCATGGCCGTCACCGACGAGGACGACCGCATCCTGCTCGGCCGCCAGGTGCACTGGCCCGAGGGCCGCTTCTCGACGCTCGCCGGCTTCGTCGAGCCCGGTGAGTCCATCGAGCAGTCGGTGCGCCGCGAGGTCCAGGAGGAGGTCGGCATCACGGTCGGCCCGGTCGAGTACGTCGCCAGCCAGCCCTGGCCCTTCCCCTCCAGCCTCATGCTGGGCTTCCTGGCCCGCGCCACCTCCACGGAGATCGACGTGGACGGCGACGAGATCCACGAGGCCCGCTGGTTCTCCCGAGACGAACTGCGCGCCGCCTTCGAGTCCGGCGAGGTGCTCCCGCCCTACGGCATCTCGATCGCGGCCCGCCTGATCGAGCTCTGGTACGGCAAGCCGCTCCCGACGAGGACGGCCGCCTGACAGGGACCCTGGGCCCGACGCGAGAAGGCGGCTCCTGAGCCTGTCAGGAGCCGCCTTCCTCGTACGACCGGGCCGTCAGGCGCCGATCTTCTGCTTGACCTGGGCCAGCGACGGGTTGGTCAGCGTGGAGCCGTCGGGGAACAGCACGGTGGGCACCGTCTGGTTCCCGCCGTTCGCCTTCTCCACGAACGCGGCGGACTCCGGGTCCTGCTCGATGTTGATCTCGTCGTACGCGATGCCCTCGCGGTCCATCTGGCTCTTCAGCCGGCGGCAGTAGCCGCACCACGTGGTGCTGTACATCGTCACAGTGCCCGGCATGTCGCTCGCGCTCCTTCGGTGACTCGGGGACGGGTTCGCAGTGGAGGGAACGTATGTGAAACCTCCACCATTCCCGCTGCCCCGCCGTCCCCGCTTTCCACCGGCTCTCCGGCCGCCTCTGCCGGCGATCGTGAAGCTGGACCGATCACGAACTCGAGGGCCCGGGCGGTGCGGGTCATCTGCCGTAGGTGCCTGTAGGGGCAGGCTCGTGGGCCGCCCGCGCGGCAAGTGCCCCGAACGTGGTACTCGACGGGTATGCCGAGGAAGCCTTCCGGTGCCGTGGACCGGCCCTCCTGGCTCGGGAGACTGCACCGCGTGATCAGTTGCTCGCCGGTTGGCCAGGGATGGAGGCGGAGCAGGGATATCGAGCTGTGGTCGCGTTCGCTGGGCTTCGCGGCGCTGGGGCTGCTCACGCTGGTGCCGCTGCTGATCATCGTCTCCGCTGCCGACGCAGAGCACGGGCGGGGATTCGCGCAATGGCTGGGGGAAGGGCTGGGCGTTTCGCCGGCTTCCAGGCGACAGGTCGAGCAGTTGTTCTTCCGGCCCGGCCAAGCCCTTCGGACCACGACCGCGTTCGGTATCGCCGCCCTTGCCGTGTTCGGCCTGACGTTCGGGGCGGCGGTGCAGACCGGCTACGAGAAGGTCTGGGGCCTGCCGCCGGCCCGCTGGTGGGCCAGGTGGCGGCACGTGGTGTGGCTCGGTGTCCTCACCGGCTACCTCAACGTCTCCGCCACAACGCTCCTGCGCGGACACCTGGCCGGCGGGGTCGTGGCATCGCTGAGTGCCGTCCTGTTCCTGTGGTGGTCCCAGCACCTGCTGGTCGGTGGGAGGGTCCGCTGGCGTGCCCTGCTGCCCGGCGCTGTGGCCACCGTGATCGGACTGCTCGGCCTGCGAGTCTTCTCCAGACTCGTCTTCTCGCCGTTGATCGCAGCCAACGCCGTCAGTTACGGGCCCGTCGGAACCGTCCTGGTCATCGAGTCCTGGCTGGTCGGCGTGGGCGTCGTGGTGTTCGGCGGGTCCCTGGTCGGCCGACTGCTGTACGAGGCACTGCTGCGCAGGGCACAGGCGCTGAAACAGCGCGGGTGACCCGTCTGCGGGGCGTACCCGTGGAGGAGGGGCGCCCTCATGGGCACGCCCCTACGGGTCCTGCGCCGCCTCCTCGGCGTTGTGCGCGTCGACCGCTTCGAGAACCTGTTGGATCCGCCGGGCCGGCCAAACCTGGCCAGCCACGAACGGCCTTGCCGAACGGCGCTCCCGCTCGGCGAGCGGTTGCTGGACATCAGATGCGGACGGGGCGCACTCCTCGCCCGCTCCGCCCCTGTGCATGCGCGCTCGGAAGACTGGCGCGCCCACACTCCGACACCCCCTAGGAAGGGCTGCCGGGTCGTTGGGTGCGGTTGTCGTGTGCAAGGCCGTCCGTGCGGATGGCCTCGCCCGGTGTTCTCGGCCCGATGGGGAGAACCAGGGCCCGCATCGGCACGCAGGGCGGCGGCCGGAGTGCTGTGGAGTCGGTCGGCCTGTCGATCGCGCCGATGTCCTGCCATCCCCACGACAGGAAGGCGTCGTAGGCCCGAGCGTCGGCCGGGTCGATCAGGGTCGCTCCGAGCGAGGCGTGGTGGTCCGCCAGGAGGCGTTCCTGGAGCCTGCGGGCGAGCCCTTGGTCGTCCGTGTGCGGGTGCACCACGATCTCGACGACCGCGAAGACGTGCCCGGAGGCGGTGAGTTGTTCGACGCTGCGTGGAAGGGCCCCGTCGAAGCCCCTCCACCATGTCCCCTCACGCGGTACGGGGAATCCATAGGCACACCCGGCGAAGGCGGTGTCCTCCGCGATCAGCAGGGCGAACCCGGCTTGCCGGACGGCGCTGGTGAGCCGTCGCAGGAAAGCCTCCCTGGCCCGGTACTGCCGACCCGCCTGCGTGCTGGAGGACTCCACGTACAGATCGGCCAGCTCCTCCTGCACGGTCTCGGTCTGCCAGCGGTTCAGCCTGCGCAGGCGTAGGGCGTGGGCCGGAGCGGATGCGGGTGCGCCTCGGTCACCCCGGGGCGGCGGGGCCGTCACGACGCACCGCCCGAGGCGGCGGACGCCCGGTGTGCGGGGGGCCGAGCGGCGTGGGGCTCGTGGAGCAGGAACGAGGAGCCGGTCATCTCGACGACGCGGGCCAGGGCCGGGGCCGGGTGGTGGAGTCGAAGAACCCCTCCGGCGTCGGTGGCGTACAGGGAGGCGGTGAGGAAGGCGTTGAGTCCGGAGGCGTCACAGAAGGTCACCGCTGTGAGATCGACGTCTGTGGTGCGGATGCCGTCGTGCAGGCACGCGGCGAGAGCGGCCCGCACGAGTGGTGCGGTGACCAGGTCGATCTCGCCCGCGAGCGTGATCAGCGCGCGGGTGCTGTGGTCGTGCCGGCGGACGTACAGCTGTGGAGGGGGCATGGATCCTCGGTTCCAGGTGCCGTCGGACGAGCGGCGGGGCGCCGGAGCGGGTCCGGCCCCTGCGGCGGACCGCCGATGGGGGTTGTGTGAGGTGGCCGAACGGGCGGTCCACGAGATCGAGCCGACGAGCACCGTGGCCCTCCGGGATGCGTCGCGAGGCGGACGCACGGTCCGCCTCGTGGGCATCGTGTCCTTCGGTGAGCGGCTCCGTGCCTACGGGGCCCCCAGGCTGCCCGGCCAAAGGCAAGGGAGGCGTACAGGACCCCGGCCTTTCAGCTTGTGGTGCTGCGGCCGGGGTCCTCGGCTGGGGGTTGGTTGTCGCGACGGTCCGGTCAGCTCGGCCCGCTCGGATAAGGACCGGGGGAGCGTTCCCTTCGGAACAAGGACGGGAGAGCGCTCCGTTCGGGAAGGCTCAATCGGCTCGGTCGTGGGTGCGGCGTGGGTGGGTTTCGACCGCGTCGGTCGGACCCGGCACGATCGCGGCGGCCGGCGCCGCCCGCCCGGCCCGGCCCGCTCGGCCGGAAGCCCTCCGGGGTGACGAGGGAGCCGGCCCCGCCAGAAGCGTCCCGGAACGGGTGTAATGGACGGCGCCGGACCGGTCGCCGTGCTGTGAGTTGAGCAGGCGGATCAGGAGCACCCCCAGGGCGGTCATGGCCAGGATCACCAGCACGGTCACGAAGATCTCCATGGTGCTCACCCTCTCCTCGATCGCCGGGGTGTCACGGCGTTCACGGCGTCGGCCCCTGCACGCCGGTCATGTCACGGCCCTCGTGCCCTCCCTCGGAGTTCCAGACCGCTTCCACGGCCAGGTCTGCCTCCGTCGACGTCCGCACAAGCGCCGCCTCCTCCATCAGCCGGCTTCCGGACGACGTTCCGTGCGGGTCACTCGCGGCGGCCATCAGCCAGGCGGCCGAGTCGGGATCCGTTTGCGGCGGGACCACCAGCAGGTTCCAGCGGCCGACGCGATACGACAGCAGCAGCAGCTCGTGCGGGTCCTGTTCGGCCAAGAACCAGCCCACATGCACAACATGGCCTGCGACCGGCACCTTGCGTGCAATGGCCGGCCAGTGAGTGGGATTCACGGTGACCCTGGTGATGCGGCCCCACAGTGGGTCCAATGCGGCGGTCAGAGCGGGGAGTTCGGCCTGGAGGTCGCGGGAGCGGGGCCACCAGGCGCCGTCCAGCAGAGGCGGGGCCGCACCGGCGGGGGCGAGCGAGAGGCGCAGTCCGGCGGATGGGGACCGGTCGGGCACTTCGGCTGTGCGCGTGAGGGAGATGGTCGCAGTCATGGCGCGGACCCTGCCCCCGGGCCGGCCGTAGCCGACCCGGCATTTTCGTTCGCCGAAAACGACACGAGCTTGGAAGCCGGTGCGCGAAATATCCTCGGTGATTCCAGCGTACTCCTCCCGCAGGCCGAACGGACCGTACGGTCGGTCGAGAAGCGGCTCCACGCGGAACGAACGCCCAGGGTCCGCCTTCGTCCCCTGCCCGTCCGTCATCACATGCATCACATGCATCACATGCCGCGCGCCCGCTCAGGGCATGGACGCACGCGGATCGGTCGCGGAACCCGTCGACGAAGGCAGCGGTTTCGGTGAGTGTGCGCTAGTCGCCGGTGGAGGTGACGCCGAACATCAGGGTGCGGCGGGGGACGTCGTAGTGCACGGTCCTGGTGTTTTTTAGCAGGTCCTGCAGAACGTCGGCGTCACCGGCGTCCACGGTCAGAACCTCTTCCCAGGCGCCTTCGTCCAGGACCAGTTGCAAGGTGAAGGTGCCACGCCCGCCGGGTTTTCCGGCCACCCAGCTGAATTGATAGTGGTTGACCTGGCGGACCTTGATGCTGTTGTCGGTGAGGGGTTGCTGGACCTTCGCCATGAGTCAGTCCTCGTGTATGCCGGGGGGCGACTCGCTGCCGACGCGGGCAGCAGAGGCACCATCTCTACGGGTGTGGCGCCTGCGGTTCTTGGGGCGGTCCGAGCCGCCACTCCCGCCGAGTGTCCCTTTTGGTTCCGTACACGCAGCTCGCGCAGTCTCGTTCTCCGCTTCGGCGTCAGCGCTTCCCCATCGCGGCGTTGCAGTCCACAGTGGAAGCGGCACCCCTTCACACCGGAGGCAGTCATGCTCCTCCTCGGCATCATCCTGCTGGTAGTCGGCTTCGTCGCCGGTATATCGATTCTGTGGACGATCGGGATCATCCTCGCGGTGATCGGCGCGATTCTGTGGATCATGGGCTCCACGGGGCACGCGGTCGCCGGCCGCCGCCATTATTGGTAACCGTCTTCGGCGGGACCGCACCGACAGCGGCACACCGGCACAGCCCTTGTCCGGCCAGGCGTCGCACCAAGGCGTCCGGCGATGGCGCCGCCTGCCGGCCGTCTGCTCGCGCCGGGCTGCCCGGCTGCGAGCCGGCGCGGGCCGACATCGGGCGAAGCAGGCGTCCCAGCCGACGCCGGTGGGGTCGCCCGACGCGGCCAACACCGCGTCCGTCCGCGTCAGCCTGCCCCCCAGGCCGCCTCCTCCACCGGTCCACAGCATCCCCCGGCGCGGCTCTGGCAGCTATCCACTCGCCCGGACGCCGGTCCGTCGCCCGGACCCCCATCGGCGCGCCACCGGCTGCGGTCCCTCCCGCGATCACCGGCCTTGCCCGGCGTGGGTCTGCCCGGCGCACCGCGGGCGGCGGCTGGGAGCTGCCGCCCTGCCCGGGTCGTGGCCCGCGGCGTCCGCACCGGAAAGGGCATTGCTGGCAAGGTCCGCATTCTTTACAAAGCGGACAAGAAGGGGTCAGAGTCGAGTGAGGGCAGGAGGCACTCATGATCGTCCTCGCGGCGCTTCTTCTCCTCATCGGGACGATATTGATCCTTTTGGGGGCGATGCTGATCCTGGTCGGGATCGCCCTGGTCGGTGTTGCCGTCTTCTTGCTCGTTCGAAGGGCGCAGCGGCAGAGGGAGTAGGACAGGCCGGACCGGAGCAAGGGGACCGATCAGGCTCGTGCGTCGAAAGGAGCGCGTGATGAGCCGGGGCACAGTGGGTTTGACCGCGGGAATGACGCTGGGGTTCGCCGCGTACTTCGGTGACTTCTGGGCCTTTCTCCTGGTGCTGGGGCTGGGCATCGTCGGTCTGGTGATCGGGCGGCTCATGGACGGTGATCTCGAACCGGGCGACTTCATCCGCCGCCGGGACCGGCAGGACCGCCTCCGCGATGACCGGCGACGGGTTAAAGGACAGCGGTTGCGCTGACCGGTGAGCCGGTCGGCTCCCGGACATCCGCGCTGTCGGTCGCAGTCGCGGGGGTCGCGGGGGCGCCGCAGTGTCCAGCACGTCGTCGAGCGGCGCGCACTTCAGA
This sequence comes from Streptomyces sp. NPDC026246, assembly GCF_055567995.1. Taxonomy (NCBI): domain Bacteria; kingdom Bacillati; phylum Actinomycetota; class Actinomycetes; order Kitasatosporales; family Streptomycetaceae; genus Streptomyces; species Streptomyces sp. NPDC026246. Next base: position 571,315 of record NZ_JBVHPJ010000003.1, read on the forward strand.
ACGGCAGGTCCTGAGAACGCGCCGAGCATTTCCTGAGCAGCTCCCGCTTTCACCTCCCCGGGCGGGTTCGGCGGTCCATGACGCGCGGAGCAGGGCGGCGGCCGGGCCGATGATGCCGGGCTCATTCCGAGAGCTGTGACACCCACCCGCACCGGCAACGGGGGCGGCCCGCGCCGGGCGCTGTAGCGCCTGCCGCCCCCGCCGATGCGAGGTCCACCGCAGCGGCCGACGTGACGCCTGCCGCATCAGTACGACTATCGGTGCGTGCCTGTGGACGACCGGCACAGCCGTCTCCCGCGACCTGGCAGCATGGCCATGTGACAGCAGCAACGCACTCCCCCCTCTTCCCGCGGGTACCGGACTCGGCCGACGCGGTGCTCGAAGGGCTCGACCCCGAGCAGCGCGAGGTGGCCACCGCCCTGCACGGTCCGGTGTGCGTCCTGGCGGGCGCCGGCACGGGCAAGACCCGGGCCATCACCCACCGCATCGCCTATGGCGTGCGTGCGGGCATCCTGCACCCCTCCGGCGTGCTCGCCGTCACCTTCACCAACCGCGCCGCGGGGGAGATGCGCGGCCGGCTGCGCCAGCTCGGCGCCGAGGGCGTCCAGGCGCGCACGTTCCACTCGGCGGCCCTGCGCCAGCTCCAGTACTTCTGGCCGAAAGCAGTCGGTGGCTCCATGCCGCGGCTCGTCGACCGCAAGATCCAGCTCGTCGCCGACGCGGCCGCCGCCTGCCGCATCCGCCTCGACCGGGGCGAGCTGCGGGACGTCACCGCCGAGATCGAATGGTCCAAGGTCACCCAGACCGTCCCCGCCGACTACGCGCCCGCAGCCGCCAAGGCCGGCCGTGAGACGCCCCGCGACCCGGCCGAGATCGCCCAGCTCTACGCGGCCTACGAGGACGTCAAGCGCGAGCGCTCCGTCATCGACTTCGAGGACGTCCTGCTGCTGACCGTGGCCGTCCTGCAGGACCGGCACGACATCGCCGAACAGGTCCGCGCCCAGTACCAGCACTTCGTCGTCGACGAGTACCAGGACGTCAGCCCTCTCCAGCAGCGCCTGCTCGAACTGTGGCTGGGAGACCGCGACAGCCTCTGCGTGGTCGGCGACGCCAGCCAGACCATCTACTCCTTCACCGGGGCGACCCCCGATCACCTGCTGGACTTCCGCACCCGCCACCCCGGGGCGACGGTCGTCAAACTGGTCCGCGACTACCGCTCCACGCCCCAGGTCGTCCACCTCGCCAACGGCCTGCTCGCCCAGGCCCGGGGCCGGGCCGCCGACCACCGACTGGAACTCGTCTCCCAGCGCGGCCCCGGCCCCGAGCCCGTCTACACCGAGTACACCGACGAGCCGGCCGAGGCCGAAGGCGCCGCCCGCCGCATCCGCGAACTCGTCGACTCGGGCGTCCCGGCCGCGGAGATCGCCATCCTCTTCCGCACGAACGCGCAGTCCGAGATCTACGAGCAGGCTCTCGCCGACGCCGGAGTGCCCTATCAGCTGCGCGGAGCCGAGCGCTTCTTCGACCGCCCGGAGGTGCGCAAGGCGAGCGTCGCCCTGCGCGGCGCGGCCCGCTTCGGAGGCAACGACTCCCTGCTGGACGACGCCGTGGACCTGCCCTCCCAGGTGCGCGCGGTGCTGTCGGGCGAGGGCTGGACCCCGCGACCGCCGGCCGGTTCCGGCGCCGTGCGCGAACGCTGGGAGTCGCTGGCCGCCCTGGTGAACCTCGCCCACGACTTCGCCGCCGCCCGGCCCGGCGCCACCCTGGCCGACCTCGTCGCCGAGCTCGACGAGCGTGCCAACGCCCAGCACGCCCCCACGGTGCAGGGCGTCACCCTGGCCTCGCTGCACTCCGCCAAGGGACTGGAGTGGGACGTGGTGTTCCTGGTCGGCGTGGCCGAGGGCATGATGCCGATCACCTACGCCAAGACCGACGAGCAGATCGAGGAGGAGCGCCGCCTGCTCTACGTCGGCGTCACCCGCGCACGGGAGCGCCTCCACGTCTCCTGGTCGCTCTCCCGCTCACCCGGGGGCCGGCCGGGTCGTCGCCCGAGTCGCTTCCTGGAAGGGCTGCGCCCCGGTTCCACGGTCACCACCGGACGCTCCGCCGCAGGCGGAGCGGGCGGAATCGAGCGCGGCATCCCCGGAACCAGGGGCTCCGCCCCGAGACGCACGCGTCGCGTCCCGGCGCGCTGCCGGGTCTGCGGCCGCACCCTGACCGACGCCGGCGAGATGAAGCTGATGCGCTGCGACGGCTGTCCCTCGGACATGAACGAGGGCCTCTACGAGCGGCTGCGGGAGTGGCGCGCGGACCAGGCACGCACCAGTGGTCAGCCCGCCTTTTGCGTCTTCACCGACCGCACCCTGATGGCGATCGCGGAGACCGCCCCGGACGACGCGCACGAGCTGGCCCGCATCCCGGGCGTCGGCCAGCGCAAGCTCAACCGCTACGGGGCCGATGTGCTGGCCATCTGCGCAGGCCAGTACGGCTCCCCGGACACCGACGAGGACTGACACGAACTCGTCGAAAAAATAGTTTGCGCATGCCCCGGCAATCCCCATAGGTTCTTAGGCACGAGAGCAGCGGCCTTCTCGAAGGCCCTGATCCCGTGTTGTACTTGCATACCCGCAGGACTGGTCCGTCCAGTCCCCCCGAGACGCCGAGAGGAGGCGAGTCCAGTGATCAGCATCAACACCAGCTTCTCCAGCACCGTGAAAATGACCGATCGCTCGGCCGTCTCCACGTGCATGCTCGGCGTCTCCAACCTGGGCACCGGTCTGTCCGGCATTCGTGCCGTCCTTCCGGCTGCCTCCTCCGTTGCTCCCGCGGCCCTTCCTGTCCGCGAGCGCAATGAGCGACCGACCAAGGCACTGGAAGCAGCAGTAGTGGCACAGGCGCAGGCCTATGCCTTTACGGCGACCGGTGCCGGATTCCGGAAGCAGACGACGCAGCACCACCAGATGTGGGCCTTCCGTGGGCCAGAACCCTGGAGTGATCCAGCCTGATCGAAGATCAGGCCGGCGCCTTCAGGGCCGCGGAACCCCATCCGGGATCCGCGGCCCTTCTGTTTGTCCCCGACCAGGGACGACAGACCGAAGGAGCCTCGGGACAAGAAAAGAACCCGGTACCAGCCGCCCCCGGCCAACAGGCCGGAACGACCAGACGAGGAAGACGAACCGTGCAACTCGAAGCGCACGCACCGTCCGTACCGCCTTCCGACACGATCCCCAAGCCCGGCTCCACGGAGGACTCCGCCTTGACCCCGCTCACCGCGCTCACCGCGCTCGACGACGCCATCGAGAACCTCGGCGTACCCGTCCCGTGCCGCTCCTACGACCCGGAGGTCTTCTTCGCCGAGTCGCCGGCGGACGTCGAGTACGCCAAGTCCCTCTGCCGTACCTGCCCGCTGGTCGAGGCCTGCCTCGCCGGCGCCAAGGAGCGGCGTGAGCCCTGGGGCGTCTGGGGTGGCGAGCTGTTCGTCCAGGGTGTCGTCGTCGCCCGGAAGCGGCCGCGTGGCCGCCCCCGCAAGAACCCGGTCACGGCATGAACACCGCAGGAACGATCGACCGCCCCCTCACGCACGACCCCCAGAAGCAGGCCCCGATGAAGCCGTCCACCGACGAGCCCGCAGGCTCCGCGACCCGCGATTTCACCACCACCGGCGCGAAGGACTCGCGTCAGAACAGGACCCGAGAGATGCAACTCATCCCAGAAGCCCTGGCGCGTGCGCATATGCACGAGCGCTTGCACGAGGCGGAGCAGGAACGCCGGGCCGTGCGCCTGGTGACCGCCCGCCGGATGCAGCGCAGGGCGGAGCGAGCCTCGCGGCGTGCCCGCCGGGCGCTCGCCATGGCGGTCATGCAGTGACCGTCCAGATCTGAAGCACGGGCCTCCCGATCAGGAGGCCGGGCTCTCTCGCGGGGGCCGGTCCGTACCGAGGGACCGGCCCTCGCGGCGTTTCGGCAGGCGGCAGCGCGTCGCCCCGGTGTCCGCGTCCGGTGCTTCGGCGTATCGTCGGCGCGTGGCGAGTTCGACGAGTCCTTCCGGAGCCGACGACGGCGACGCCGCGAAGGCCACGCGGCCGGTGTGCGCCCGCTGCGGTGCGACAGCGGACGCGGGGGCCGAGGGCCCGCCGCCGACCTGGACGTTCTCGGTGGAGCACGGCGTCGGCCGCCACTACTGCGACATCTGCTCCCGGGAGAACCTCAGGTCGATCGAGGGGCGGCTGGACTCCGACTGGTGGTGAAGCCTCCGGCTCCGGCCCGTTGCGCGATCACGCCTGGGCGACGGACTCCTCACCGTCCGCCGGGTCCTCCGGGACGAACCCCGGCAGCCACTCCTCCAGTTCCTCGCGCAGCCGCACCGTCGCCCCGAGCTGGCACAGCACGCCGATGGTGCTCAACGTAACCCGGTGGATCAACAGGTAGGCCGGGGGCAGGTTGAGCCGCTTGCCGAGCTGGTAGGCGGGCGAGCGGGGGTCGGCGACGCGGGCCGCCTGGCTGCGCATCCAGCCGCGGGTGAAGGTGAACTCGTCCACCTGGGCCGGTTCGATGATCGGCAGCAGGTAGTCGAGGACCGCGTCGGCCTCCAGCTCGATCGTCTCCTTGACGAACCCCTCCGCGCACAGCAGCTCGTAGACCGTCTCGGCCTCCCCGTCCAGGGTCAGGCGCAGGCACTCCCCGATGGTGGCGGGCAGTCCGCCGGGCAGGCGGTCGACCGTGCCGAAGTCGAGCACGCCCAGGCGCCAGTCGCCCTCACCCTCGGGGCCGCCGGGCAGGAGGCGGAAGTTGCCCGGGTGCGGGTCGGCGTGCAGCAGGCCGGTGCGCGCGGGGCCGGAGAACAGGAAGCGCGCCAGGAGCTGGCCGGCACGGTCGCGCTGTTCCTCGGTGCCGTCCGAGATGACCTCCGACAGCGGGATGCCGTCGATCCACTCGGTGATCAGGACCTGTTCGGACTGATGCACCACCTGCGGCACGAGAACGTCCGGGTCGTCCGCGAACTCGTCGGCGTGGGCGCGCTGGGCCTGCGCCTCCAGTCCGTAGTCCAGCTCCTCCGAGACCCGGTCCTTTAGCTCGGTGATCAGGGGCTTGATGTCCATGCCGGGGATCAGCGGGCCGAGCAGGCGGGAGAAGCGGCTCAGCTGGTTCAGGTCGGACAGCAGGGCCTCGCCCGCGCCCGGGTACTGCACCTTGACCGCGACCTCACGGCCGTCGTGCCACACCGCCCGGTGCACCTGGCCGATCGACGCGGCCGCGGCCGGCTTGTCCTCGAACTCCAGGAACAACTCCTGCCAGTCCTCCCCGAGCCGCTCGCGCAGCACCGTGTGCACGGTGCGCGTCGGCATCGGCGGCGCGGCTTCCTGCAGCTTGGTCAGGGCGGCCCGGTAGGGCCCGGCCACCTCCTCCGGCAGGGCCGACTCGAAGACTGACAGGGCCTGCCCGAACTTCATCGCACCGCCCTTGAGCTCGCCGAGCACCTTGAACAGCTGCTCCGCGGTGCGCTGCTGGAGCTCACGGCCGACCAGCTCGGCGGACTCGCCGACGATCCGCTTGCCGAACCCCCAGGTCGCCCGCCCGGCGATGCCGAGCGGGAGCGCGGCGAGCTTGGCGGTCCGGGTGACCGCCTTCCGGGGAAGATCAGACATGCGCCCTCCAAGTCCCAGCCGGCCGCTCCGCCGCTGCCTCACGGCACTGCGTCGGCGGCCGTTGCACAGCCATTGTCTCGTGCGGCTCCCCGTCCTCCGAAGGGTGCTCCTCGATTTCTTCCGTCAGCGCCCCGCACGGACATGCAGCATGCGCGTAGACGGGCCGCGCATGCCAGTGCAGCTCGGGAACGGAGACCTCCCAGCGAGCCCCGGCGCTCGACGGGAGCCGGCCGTCCAGGAAGGCCAGCGCGTGGGCCGCCGCCAGCCCGGCCACGGTGGTGGCCAGAGCCAGATCACAGGCCCGCCCCTGCGGTTGCCGGCCCGAACGCCACTGGGCGACGAGACGGGGCCACGTCGGGTCCCGGTCGGTGCGGCTGCGCTGCAGGCACCCCGCGCAGCCCGTCTCCCCGGGCAGGACGAACGGGCCGACCACCCCGGTCCCCTCCACGACACCGGCGTACAGATGCGGCGTTCCGGAGGCCATGAACGGCTCGGCGGCGACGGGGTCCGGCGCGTGGACGGCGACGTCGTCACGAGGAGCGAGGACGACCAGGGAGAAGCCCGGGTCCGGCCCCAGCGGCGCGGAATCCGCCGCCGGACGGCGCGGCGGACGGTCCGGAGCGGCCCGCCGCACGGCACGGCGAGCCGCCGCGTCCCTGCGATCCCCGACGGCATCCGCGGGCAGACCGCCCGGGGCGACGTCCCAGGGCTCCACGCACCCCCCGTCGAGCACCTCGACCTCGCCCACACCCGCTCCGGCGAGGAGAGAGGCGAGCACGGCGCCCACCCGGCCCGCGCCCCGCACCTGCACCCGCTGCGCACGCCGGGCGGCCAGCCGGCCCATCGCCTCGCCCGGGCGGGACGTCGTCAGGGAGAGGGTGGCCAGATCCGGCCGCAGACGGTCGAGGACCTCCTTGTTCTGCCGCAGGGCGTCGGCGTCCGGCCCGCCGCCCCGGGCGTCGTCGAGCAGCCCGGCCTCGGCGAGACCACGCACGAGCCGGTCGACGTGGCCGTCGGGGAAGTCCATCCGGTGGCCTTCCTGCCGCAGCAGCTCCATGCCCCGGGTGCCGTTCAGCAGGTCGAGGAAATAGCCGGACGCCTGGTCCAGCGGACCGAGCGTCATCGCGTGCGCCGGCGCCATCCCGAACTGCACGGTCTTCAGATCACGCCAGCCGCGCCTGAGCGCAGGCTTCACCACCGGATGCATGACAACCCCCGTATGTCATAGATCGTTCCCGTCCACGTCGCGGTGCTCGCCGACGCGATCCAGAATGCCCGCGCCGGCGATCCACCGCCGAGAGTTGTCCACAGGGACGGGGAATCGTCGTACAAATCCGGCGGCCGATGGCGGAGCCGGCACGGAAGCCTCCCGGAGCCGGGACTTCCCCCGGCCCAGCGGGTACGGTCGGGGCGTGCCCGCCGACCCACTGCACCGCGCCGGAAACCCACAGCGCAGTACGACGAGCCAGCCGCCGAGCGGCTCCGGGGCGAGCGCGATCGAGGTCCGCCGGAGCACCCGCCGCCGCAGAACGGTCTCCGCGTACCGCGAGGGCGATCGCACCGTGGTCCTCATCCCCGCCCGGATGTCCGAGGCGGAGGAGCAGCGCTGGGTCGACGTGATGCTCGCCAAGCTGGCGGCCCAGGAAAGCAAACGGGCCCTCGGCGACGTCGAGCTGGCCGAGCGGGCCCGGCGCCTGTCGGAGCAGTACTTCGGGGGGCGGGCACGGCCCGCGACGGTGCGGTGGGTGACCAACCAGAACACCCGTTGGGGCTCCTGCACCCCGTCCGAGGGCAGCATCCGCCTGTCGCACCGTCTGCAGGGGATGCCCGAGTACGTCGTCGACTACGTCCTCCTCCACGAGCTCGCCCATCTCCTCGTCCCCGGGCACGGCCCTCGCTTCTGGGCGTTGCTGGAGGCCTATCCGCGTACCGAACGCGCGCGTGGCTACCTCGAAGGCGTGGTCGCCGCCGGGCGGCTGCCCCACGTGCCGGGCGCGCGGAGCGAGCCCCCCGAGGGTGAGTGACCGCTCACCCCGAGCGAGCAGCCGATACGGCCGGGCACGGGTTGTGTACCGGGTCTGTACCGACATCTACCGGTGTCCGAATTTGCCGTTAGCCTGGCGCGACGCACTCACGTTCTGGATGGGGGACGGTCGTTACGCATGGCCAGGGAATTCCAACGCGGCCACAAGGCCAGGATCAGTGACCTCACCGCGGGCACGGATCTGTACGTAGGTGTGCAGATCTCCGGCCCCGGTCTGGGTTTCGACATCAGCTGCTTCGGTCTCGACGCCGACGAACGGCTCTCCGACGACCGGTACTTCGTCTTCTTCAACCAGCCGAAGTCCCCCGAGGAGGCCGTCCAGCTCCTGGGCGCCCAGGCGGGCGACACGGAGTCCTTCCGGGTCACGCTCGACCGGATCCCGCCGCAGATCCACAAGCTGTCCTTCACGGCGACGATCGACGGCGCCGGACAGATGTCGCAGATCACCTCGGGATACATCCGGATCGTCGCCGGCGGTGAGGAGGTGGCCCGCTACTCCTTCAGCGGCTCGGAGTTCTCCACCGAGCGGGCCGTGATGCTCGGTGACTTCTACCTCAAGGACGTGTGGCGGTTCGCCGCCGTCGGTCAGGGCTTCGACGGCGGGCTGGATGCGCTGCTGAAGAACTTCGGCGGCGAGGTGGCCGAGGAGGAGGCTCCGGCCCCCGCCCCGCAGCAGCCCCAGACCGGCGCCGCCCCTGGCTTCGCCCCGCCCGCTTTCGCGGCCCCGGGCACGCCTCCGGCCCCCGCTCCCGCCCCGGGCGCGCCTCCCGCTCCGGCGGCGCAGCCCGCCGCGCAGGGCTTCGCGCCCCCGCCGGGCGCCACTCCGCCCCCGGCACCGGCGCCCGCGCCCCAGGTGCACGCCGCCCCGACCATCGTCGCGCCCCTGCACACCCCGCCCGGCGGTTCCCCGGTGCCCCCGCCGACCGCGGCACCGCCTCCCTACGGACAGCCCGGCCAGCAGCCGGCGCCGTACGGCCAGCCCCCGGGCCAGACGCCCCCGCCGCCTCCCGGCTACGGCCAGCCCGCGGCCCCGCACGCCCCGGCACCGCCCCCCGGCTACGGCCAGCCCACCCCGCCGCCGGGCTACGGGCAGCAGCCGTACGGTCAGGCGCCCCACGGCGTCCCGCAGCAGGCCGCCCCGCAGGCCGGTGCCGGACAGGGCCCCGGTGTGGCCGCCGCGCTGCAGCAGTTCAAGGAGACGCCCACCGGCCAGCGCTGGACCCAGCAGAACAAGAAACTGGTACGCGTCGACCTCGGCGTCGGCGGACAGCCCGTCCTGGCCCGTCAGGGCAGCATGGTGCTCTACCAGGGCAAGGTCGACTTCAGCTACAAGGGGGCCGGCTTCTCCGGCCGGATCGTCGGCAACGCCACCGGCCAGGAGATGCAGCTGATGCGCTGCACCGGCCAGGGGCAGGTGTTCCTCGCCGAGAACTCGACGATGCTGCACCCCATCGAGCTCCAGGGCGACGGCATCTGCGTCTCCGCCGAGAACGTCCTGGCCTTCGACGAGAGCCTGCAGTACGAGGTCCGCCGCATCGAGGGACACGGCATCCCCGGCGGCGCGCTGTTCACGATGCAGTTCACGGGCACCGGCACGGTCGTCGTCAAGACGCACGGCACGCCCGTGGTGCTCCCGGTCACGCCCACGACGTTCGCCGACTGCAACGCCGTGGTCGCCTGGTCGTCGGCCGCGCAGGTGATCGTCTCCAGCCAGGTGCGGATGCGCCGCAACGCCTACCCGGGCGACACCGGCGAGAGCATCAACCTCCAGTTCCGGGGAGCCCCCGGCAACTTCATCGTCGTCCAGCCGTACGAGATCTGAGGGAGAGCCCGATGAACCAGCCGCTCGCGGGCTACGCCCCCGCACCCGTCACCGCCCGTATGGAGAACCACGGCAACCACATGCTGAAGGTCGCCATGCAGACGGGCAACGACCTCCTCGCGCGCGTGGGGTCGATGGTCGCCTACGAAGGGTTCGTCCAGTACGAGCCCAACCCGCCGGCCGTGCGCCAGATCGCCAAGGACTGGCTCACCGGCGAGGGCGCGCCCCTGATGAAGTGCTCCGGCGACGGCCTGCTCTACCTGGCCGACTACGGGGCGAACGTCGTCGTCATCAATCTCAACGGCGACGGCATCTCGGTCAACGCCACCAACCTGCTGGCCTTCGACGCCCACCTGAACTGGGGCGTCGAGCGGGTCAAGGGCCTGGCGAAGTTCGCCGGCCAGGGCCTGTGGAACACCAGGATCTCCGGACAGGGCTGGGTGGCGCTGACCTCCCGGGGCAAGCCCATCGTCGTCGACTGCGGAGGCGGCGAGGACGAGACCTACGTCGACCCGGACGCCCTCGTGGCCTGGTCCCCGAACCTCAAGGTGAAGGGCAAGCGCAGCTTCCGGGCCCAGTCGCTGATCGGCCGCGGCAGCGGCGAGGCCTACCAGATGGCCTTCTCCGGTCAGGGCATCGTCGTCGTCCAGCCCAGCGAGGACAGCACCGACCGCCTCCGGTTCCGGGGCTGAGGGGGAGCAACACGCCATGCAGAGCCCGATTTTCGCCTACAACGATCAGCAGACCCAGGAACGCTGGAGCCTGCAGAACAAGCAGATGCTGCGCGTCAGCCTGGAGGGCCACGACGACGTGCTGGCCCGCAAGGGGACCATGGTCGCCTACCAGGGGCTCGTCGAGTTCGACGCCGAGTTCCAGACGAACCAGCAGTCACGCGCGCGTGCCCGGACCGGGGAGGGCCTGGACCTGATGCGCTGCCACGGGCAGGGCACGGTCTACCTGGCCAACCTCAAGCAGCACGTGCACGTCATGGAGGTGGACCAGGAGGGCCTGACCGTCGACAGCAGTTACGTGCTGGCGATGGACTCCTCGCTGCACCACGAGGTCATCGCCGTCGACAGCCTCTACGGCATCGCCGGCTCCGGGAAGTACCAGCTCAACATCAGCGGCCGGGGCAAGGTCGCCCTGATGACCTCCGGCATGCCGCTGCTGATGCAGGTGACGCCCGACAAGTACGTCAACTGCGACGCCGACGCGATCGTCGCCTGGTCGACGAGCCTGCGCGTGCAGATGCAGGCACAGACGCACTCCTCGGGCGTGTGGCGGCGGCGTGGGAACACCGGCGAGGGCTGGGAGCTCAGCTTCATGGGTTCCGGCTTCGCGTTGGTCCAGCCGAGTGAACTGCTGCCGCCGCAGAACGCCCAGATCGGCTCGGGCCTCGCCGCGCAGTACGGGATGGGTCAGCAGGGCGCCCGGGGGCAGAACCAGGGCAACGTCTGGAGCTGAGTGCTCCGCGGGTTGGGCCGGGACGGGGCCGGGGCTGTGCCATCTGGTCCCGGCCGAGGGCCGTCCGTGCGTGCTCGCGCAGTTCCCCGCGCCTGTGACGGTGCGCAGCCCACGGCCAGGATGCGAAGGCAAGGGGCGGCCGCACGAGCGGTCGCCCCTCACCGATGGTCGGGCGGCTTACCGAGGGTCAGGCCGCGAGCCTCGCGCGCGTGGCCGCCAGGAGCCGGACGACCGACTCGTCGGCCACGTCCGCGACCTCGTCGTAGCCGAACCAGCGCACGTCGAGGGACTCGTCGCTGACGGCGTGCACGGCGTCCGGGGGCGCCAGGACGCCGTACTGGACGTCGAAGTGCCAGTGGCACGGGGCCGGGATCGGGTGCCGGTCCAGGCGCACCGGGCCGCCGGGCAGCAGGGAGAGCCCGGGGACGCCGGACTCCTCCGTCGCCTCGCGCAGGGCCGCGGCCGCGAGCGAGGTGTCACCGGGCTCGCAGTGGCCGCCCATCTGCAGCCACATCCGCAGCTTCCTGTGCAGGGTCAGCAGCACCCGGCCGCGCTCGGGGTCGACGACCAGACCGCTCGCCGTGAGGTGGCCGGCGTGGCAGGCCTTCCACAGACCGTCCGGGTGTTCCGCCAGATGGGCGAGGTAGGCCTCACGCAACTCCGTCTGGTCCTCGTACCCCTTCAGGACGAGGACCGCGTCGTCGTACAGGCTCACCCGGCGTCGTCACCCTTGCGCTCGTCCTCGCCGCCGTCGTCGCCGTCCTCGGTCTTGGGCTTCTTGAGGTCCGGCTTGCCGGCCGCCTCGCCGAGCATCTTGTCCAGCTCGGAGAAGTCGATCTGCTCGCGGTGCACGAAGCCGTCCGGATCGTCCAGGTCGGTCGCCGTCGGCAGCATGTCCGGGTGGTGCCACAGGGCGTCCCGGCCGTCGACCCCGCGCGCGTCCGTGAGCGAGGCCCACAGACGCGAGGCGTCCCGCAGACGGCGCGGACGCAGCTCCAGGCCGATCAGCGTGGCGAACGTCTGCTCGGCCGGCCCGCCCGAGGCGCGGCGGCGGCGCAGCGTCTCCCGCAGGGCGTCGGCGGACGACAGGCGGGGCTTCGCGGCGGCGTGGACCACCGCGTCCACCCAGCCCTCCACGAGCGCCAGAGCGGTCTCCAGCCGGGCCAGTGCGGCCTTCTGCTCGGGCGTGTCCTCGGGCTGGAACATGCCCTGCTGGAGGGCCTCCTGCAACTGCTCGGGGTTCTGCGGGTCGAACTGGCCGACCACGTCCTCGAGCTTGGCCGTGTCGACCTTGATGCCGCGCGCGTAGCCGTCGACCGCGCCGAACAGGTGCGAGCGCAGCCACGGCACGTGCGCGAAGAGGCGCTGGTGGGCGGCCTCGCGCAGGGCGAGGTAGAGCCGCACCTCCTCCTGGGGGACGCTCAGGTCCTTGCCGAACGCCTCGATGTTCACCGGCAGCAGGGCGGCCTTGCGGGCCGGGCCGAGCGGCAGGCCGACGTCGGACGAGCCGACGACCTCGCCGGCGAGCACGCCGACGGCCTGACCGATCTGCGTGCCGAACATCGCGCCGCCCATCGAGCGCATCATGCCGATCAGCGGGCCGGCCATGGCCTGCATCTCCTCCGGCAGGACGTCGCCCATGGCGGTGCCGACGCGCTCGGCGACCGGATCGACCAGCTCCTTCCACGCGGGCAGGGTCGCCTCGACCCACTCCGCGCGGCTCCAGGCGACCGCCGAGGCGGCGCCGGACGGCAGGGAGGTGGCGTCGTCGAGCCACAGGTCGGCCAGGCGGACGGCCTCCTCGACGGCACGGCGCTCGGCGGGGCCGACGCTCGCGTCCTTGGTGCCGTCAGGGGAGCCCTGGGACACCGTCTGGCGGGCGATCTGCTTGGCCATGTCCCAGTTCACCGGGCCGCCCTCGTAGGAGAGCATCTGGCCCAGCTGCTGGAACGCGGCGCCCAGGTCGGTGGGGTTCAGCGACCCGAACATGGCTGCGAACGGATTGTCCGCACCGGGGCCGCCGGGGCCACCGGGGCCTCCGCCGAAGCCTCCGGCTCCGGGCAGGCCGCCGAAACCGAACGGGTTGGCCGGTCCCTGACCACCACCGCTCTGCTGGTCCTTCTTCTTGCCCTCGTCGCCGTCGTCCGGCTCCTCCGGCGGAAGGCCGAATCCGAATGGGGTGTCACTCACGGGATTCCTCGGCTGGTAGGGCCGCCGGTTCTTTCCGGCGGCACGGCTGCCCGACAACACCACCCAGCGTAGACACCTGGGGCGGATCGGGCCTCGGTGCGTCGCCGACTGACGGCCTGCGGCAGGATGGATGCCACCTGGTACGCACGCGTGGCACGTGCTCGTACTGAAGACAACCGCTGGAGACGCCCGGTGAGTTCCCCAGATCCGCAGGTTCGCGCAGCGCGAAACCAGTCAACCAGTTCCGCGAGTCCCGCGCCGCGCGGACCCGTCGTCGCGGTCACCGGCGCCGCCTACGGCGTAGGAGCCCTGCTCACGGAGCGGCTCGCGGCGTCCGACGAGGTCAAGCAGGTCGTGGCCATCGACGAGCGGCGCGGCGAGTGCGCCGCCGCGCAGTGGCACATCCTCGACGTCCGGGACCCGGCCATCGCCGACAAGCTGCGCGGCGCCGACGTGGTCGTCCACCTGGCGCTGGACCTCGACCTGGAGACCGACGCGGCCGCCCGGACGGCCTACAACGTACGGGGGACGCAGACCGTCCTGACGGCCGCCGCGGCGGCCGGGGTCCACCGGGTCGTGCTGTGCACCTCGGCGATGGTCTACGGGGCACTGCCGGACAACGAGCTGCCGCTGTCGGAGGACGCGGAGCTGCGGGCCACGGCCGAGGCGACCGGGGTCGGCGACCTGCTGGAGGTCGAGCGCCTGGCGCGCCGGGCTCCCCGCGCGCACCCCGGGCTCAACGTCACCGTGGTGCGGCCGGCGGTCCTGGTCGGCGGCACCGACACGGCCCTGACCCGGTACTTCGAGTCGCCCCGGCTGCTCGTCGTCGCCGGTTCGCGGCCCGCCTGGCAGTTCTGCCACGTCGAGGACCTGTGCAGCGCGCTGGAGTACGCCGTCCTGGAGAAGGTCGACGGGGAGCTCGCCGTCGGCTGCGACGGGTGGCTGGAGCAGGAGGAGGTCGAGGAGCTCAGCGGCATCCGGCGGATGGAGCTGCCCTCCGCCGTCGCGCTGGGGGCGGCGGCGCGGCTGCACCGCATCGGGCTCACCCCGTCCCCGGCGGGCGACCTGGCCTACACGATGTACCCGTGGGTGGTGAGCGGCAGCCGGCTGCACGACGCCGGCTGGCGGCCGCGGTACACGAACGAGGAGGTGCTGGCGGAACTCCTGGAGGAGGTCTCCGGCCGGCACACGGTGGCGGGCCGCCGGCTGGGCCGCAAGGACGCGACGGCCGCGGGTGCCGCCGGCGCGACGGTGGCGCTGCTGGGCGCGGCGGCGGTGGTGCGCCGGGCGCGCAAGGCCCGGCGGCGCATCTGACCGCCGCCTTCGCGCGGGGGAGCACGGCGCGTCCGGCCGCCGTGAGCGCCGTCCTCGTGCGAGCGACATGTGGCGGCAGGGTCCCCCTGTAGGAGGCTCCAAACGAGTACGCGCGCGTGCCGGTCGATAGCTCTATTCCGTGCTGTCGGTGCCGTGCGGCACGATGGGGGCATGGCACCCACGAGCGAGCACCCCGGTGAGCAGGCCGCGCAGGACCCGATCAGGCTGATCGGCATCCGTGAGACGGCCCTCTCCGTGGACGAGGTCTTCCGGGCCGTCGGGGACGACGCCGCGGGGGGCACCGCGCTCTTCGTGGGGACGGTGCGCGACCACGACGGCGGCGCCGACGTCGAGGAACTGGGCTACTCGTGCCACCCCAGCGCCGAGGCCGAGATGCGGCGGATCGCCGAGAAGGTCGCGGCCGAGTACCCGGTCCGGGCGCTGGCCGCCGTTCACCGGGTCGGCGACCTGGCCGTCGGTGACCTCGCCGTGGTCGTCGCCGTCTCCTGCCCGCACCGTGGCGAGGCCTTCGAGGCGTGCCGGAAGCTGATCGACGACCTCAAGCACGAGGTGCCCATCTGGAAGCACCAGAAGTTCTCCGACGGCACCGAGGAGTGGGTCGGCGCCTGCTGATCCCGGATCCGATTTCCGGTTGCGTAACCGCACCCCTGGCGTGAGCGTTGTCACTGCGGATGGTTAATCTGCTGATCAGTCAGTTCGCGGAGCTCGATGGGGTTGGAGGTCGGCATGGCGGCGCTCGCCTGGTTGCTGATTCCGCTTGTGGCTGCGATCGGCGCCGGTCTGTGGGGAAGTTGGGCCAACCGGACCCGCAAGGTCCGCAACGACGGCCCGGAACTCGTCGGGTACGCCCGCTTCCGAGAGGCCATGGAGAAGCCCCCGGTCCGCTAGCGCGGAGCCGGAAAGCAGCAGGTCACAAGCGTTTGAAGCCTCAGGGCCGCCCCGGACGGGCGGCCCTGACGGTGCGCTGACAGAACCGTCCCGTACTGTCGAGTCATGCCACGCCGCACCGCGACGATGCTCGCCTCCACCCTGATGCTGATCGCGCTCCTGTGCGCGGGAGTCTTCATCCCCGTGCCGTACGCGGAGATGTCGCCGGGGCCGACGGTGAACACGCTGGGCGATCACGACGGTGAGCCGGTGCTGCACATCTCGGGGCGGAAGACCTACGCGACCAGCGGCCACCTGAACATGACGACGGTCCGGGTCACCAGCGCGGACTACCGGATGAACCTGGTCGAGGCGGTCTACGGCTGGCTCGCGCACGACAACAAGGTCGTGCCGCACGACACGCTCTACCCGGACGGCAAGACCGAGGAGCAGTCCACCCAGGAGAACGCCGAGGAGTTCAGCCAGTCCCAGGAGAGCGCCAAGGTCGCGGCGCTGAAGGAACTGGACGTCCCCGTGAAGTCCTGGGTGATCGTCTCGACCGTCGTCAAGGGCTCCCCGGCCGAGGGCAGGCTGCACGCCGGCGACGTGATCAAGGCCGTCGACGGCACGGCGGTCAAGAAGCCGGCCGACGTCGCCAAGCTGGTCACCAGGCACAAGCCCGGCCAGGAGGTGCGGTTCACGATCGTGCCGGCCAAGGAGCAGGCCGCCGCGGAGAAGGAGAAGCGGACGCCCACCCGGACGGAGAACGTCACCATCACGACGGCGACGTCCGACGACACCGGCGAGAAGCGCGCCATCGTCGGCATCTCCGCGGGCACCGACCACACGTTCCCGTTCACCGTCGACATCAAGCTGGCCGACGTCGGCGGTCCCAGCGCCGGGCTGATGTTCGCGCTCGGCATCTACGACAAGCTCACGCCCGGCAGCCTCACCGGCGGCAGGTTCGTGGCGGGCACCGGCACGATCGACGACCAGGGCAAGGTCGGACCGATCGGCGGCATCGAGATGAAGACCGTCGGCGCGCGGAGCAAGGGCGCCCGGTACTTCCTGACGCCGGCCGACAACTGCGCGGCCGCCACCAAGGACACCCCCGAGGGACTCACCCTCATCAAGGTGGACACCATCCAGGACGCCCTCGGCGCGCTCGAGGACCTGCGCAGCGGCGACACCGCGGCCCTGCCGACATGCGGTGAGTAGACCGGGGCGCACCCCCGGTGGGCCGGGGGCGGCCGCGCCCCGGCCGGACGCAGCGGACCTACTCCTCGAAGGTCGCCGTCAGGGCCTCCGCCAGACCCGGGACCAGCTCGGATCCGGTCAGCACCTCCGTGGGGGAGTCCTTCTCCCGCAGACGCAGCGCCGAGTCGCGGGTGCCGTCACGCAGGACCGCGACGGTCATACGGACCTCCTGGCGGTCCGGGTGCTCCGCCACCCACTTCGTCAGCGCGGTCTCGTCCAGGTCCTTCGGAACCTGTGCCTCCGCCGACGGGGGCAGCATCAGGCGCTCCACGGTGAGGGCGCAGCCGGCCACCGCGTCCGGCCAGGCGATGGTGGCGAGGAACTCGTCGAGGGGCTTGCCCGTCGGTACTTCGTCCTGCTCGATCGGGGTGAGGCCGGCGCTCTCCGGCTCGTCACCGAGACCGAGCCGATCGGCCAGCGAGGGTTGTTCGGTCTTGAGCCGGGCGGTGTCGACGAGGGCGAAAAGGCGGGCCGGCTGGTCCCAGCCGAGGCCGGAGACGTACTCGTCGATCTCGAGAACGGCCCGGGTGAGCGGGTTCGCAGCCATGGGAGTGTTGGACATGGTCACAATCCTCTCTCGTTCCTGGCCGAAATCGGGAACCGAGTAAACGGTGAGTAAGTTGCATAGGTGGGGGCCCACGATCACGGGGGCCGCTGACGGTCCGTGAAGACGCGGGCCCGACGAATCGACAGCGACTTCGAGGTGCGCACCTTGGCTTTCCAGATGCCGGACCGCGGCGGAGGCCCGACAGGGCCGCGGATGAGAGTGGGCCGCCCGTCCCGGCGTGTCCGGACCCTGCTCATGACACTGGGCGTCCTGGCCGTCATCGGCATGGCGTTCACCATGTTCGCGGGGTTCTGGACGGACTGGCTGTGGTACCGGTCGGTGAACTACTCGTCGGTCTTCACCACCACCCTGTGGACCAAGATCGGGCTCTTCTTCGTCTTCGGACTGCTGATGGCCCTCGCCGTCGGCGTCAACATCTGGCTGGCCCACCGCCTGCGGCCGCCGCTGAGCGCGATGTCGATGGAGCAGCAGAACCTCGACCGCTACCGCATGGGCATCGCGCCCTACAAGAAGTGGCTGCTGCTCGGGATCACCGCCCTGGTGGGCCTGATCGCCGGCGCCTCCGCGTCCGGCCAGTGGCGCACCTGGCTCATGTGGGTCAACGGCGTGCCCTTCGGCCAGAAGGACCCCCAGTTCAAGCTGGACGTCTCCTTCTACGCCTTCGACCTGCCCTGGTACCGGTTCCTGCTCGGCTTCGGCTTCGCCGCCGCGATCCTGTCCGTGATCGCCGCCGCGCTCACCCACTACCTGTACGGCGGGCTGCGCGTCACCAGCCCCGGCGCCCGTGCCACGGCCGCCGCCACCGGTCACCTGTCGGTCCTGCTCGGCATCTTCGTGGCGCTGAAGGCGGTCGCCTACTGGCTCGACCGCTACGGGCTCGCGGTGAAGTCCAGCGACTTCCGGGCGACCGACAACTGGACCGGCCTCAGGTACGTCGACGCCAACGCCTACCTGCCGGCCAAGACGATCCTGTTCTGCATCGCCGTGATCTGCGCGCTGCTGTTCTTCGCCACGCTGTGGCGGCGCACCTGGCAGCTGCCCGTCATCGGCTTCGGCCTGATGGTCCTGTCCGCCATCCTCATCGGCGGCCTCTACCCGGCGATCGTCCAGAAGTTCCAGGTCCAGCCGAACGAGCAGGCCAAGGAAGCGCCGTACGTCGAGAAGAACCTCGAAGCGACGCGCAAGGCGTACGGCATCGACGGCACGAAGGTCACCGACTACTCGGGCACCAGCAAGACCGAGGACAAGTCCACGCTCCGCGACGACGTCGGCTCCACGGCGAGCATCCGGATCATGGACCCGAACATCGTCTCGCCGACCTTCCAGCAGCTCCAGCAGATCAGGAACTACTACGCGTTCCCGACCAACCTGGACGTCGACCGCTACCCCAAGGACGGCAAGGACCAGGACACGGTCCTCGGCCTGCGCGAGATCAACCTCGCGGGCATCCCCAAGAAGAACTGGATCAACAACCACTTCCGCTACACCCACGGCTACGGAGTGGTCGCCGCCGAGGGCACCAGCGCCGACGCCCAGGGCCGGCCGAACTTCACGGAGTCCGACCTGCCGTCCAAGGGTGACCTCGGCACGTACGAGCAGCGGGTCTACTACGGCGAGAAGACGACCACGTACTCGATCGTCGGCGGTCCCCAGAAGGAGATCGACTACTCCGACGACAACGGCGAGAAGACCACCAGCTACAAGGGCGGCAGCGGGGTCAACCTCTCCAACCCGGTCAACCGGGCCGCGTACGCGGTGGCGTTCGGCGAGCCGCAGATCCTGTACTCCGGTGCCATCGGCGACGGTTCGCGCATCCTGTACAACCGCACGCCCAAGGAGCGCGTCGAGGCGGTCGCCCCCTGGCTGACCATCGACGGCGACGCCTATCCGGCGGTCGTCAACGGCCGCATCCAGTGGATCGTCGACGCGTACACGACGACGAACGGCTACCCGTACTCCTCGCGCACGACGCTCGGCGACACCACGGCCGACTCGCTGACCGCCACCAACGACAACCGCGCGGTGGTGGCCCAGCAGAACCAGGTCAACTACATCCGGAACTCGGTGAAGGCGACCGTCGACGCCTACAGCGGCAAGGTGAAGCTCTACCAGTGGGACACCCAGGACCCCGTCCTGAAGACCTGGATGAAGGCCTTCCCGGACACGGTCGAGCCCAAGAGCGACATCTCCCAGCAGCTGATGGACCACCTGCGCTACCCGCAGGACCTGTTCAAGGTCCAGCGTGAACTGCTCACCCGCTACCACGTGAAGGACGCCACGACGTTCCTCAGCGGCAGCGAGGTGTGGCAGGTGCCGGACGACCCGACGAACCGCTCGGGCAGCGCGGTGCCGCCGTACTACCTGAGCATGAGGATGCCCGACCAGAAGGCGCAGGCGTTCTCGCTGACGACGACCTTCACGCCCAACGGCCGGGACAACCTGAGTGCGTTCATGGCGGTCGACGCCGAGGCAGGCACCAGTGACTACGGCAAGATCAGAATCCTGAAACTGCCGACCAACACCACGGTGAACGGACCCAAGCAGGTCCAGAGCCAGTTCAACTCCCAAGAGGACATCGCCGAGTCCATCAGGCTCCTCAGAGGCGGCGACTCCGAAGTCGAGTACGGCAACCTGCTGACGGTCCCGCTCGACGGGGGACTGCTCTACGTGGAGCCGGTCTACGTACGCGGTGGTGGACTGAAGTACCCGCTGCTGCGCAAGATCCTGGTGACCTACGGGGGCCAGACCGCCTTCGAGAACACGCTCGACGAGGCCCTCAACAAGGTCTTCGGAGCGGACGGCGCGACACCCGAACCGCCGGACGAGGGCGACAACGACACCTCGCCGCCACCGCCGTCCTCGAAGAACCCGACGGTCCAACAGGCCCTGGAGGACGCCCAGAAGGCGTTCGACGAAGGCCAGGAGGCCCTGAAGGACAACGACTGGGAGGCCTACGGCCGGGCGCAGAAGGACCTCGAGGACGCCCTGAAGAGGGCCGAGGACGCGCAGGCCGAGGCGGCCCGGGGCGCCGGGGGCGGTGCGGGCAAGCCCAGCGGCAGCCCGAGCCCGAAGCCGAGCAGCTAGCGCTCCGGCCTGGACGAATGGCCACTCCGCGCCGTGATACGGTGGTGAACACAACGGCGCGGGGTGGAGCAGCTCGGTAGCTCGCTGGGCTCATAACCCAGAGGTCGCAGGTTCAAATCCTGTCCCCGCTACTGCAGTCGCGATGTCCGAGTGACGCAGCGGCCACGAAGGCCCGGATTCCACACAGGAATCCGGGCCTTCGTGATGTGTGAACGCATGTGCTGACGGGAGTTGTGGCCGCGCCGCCGGGGGGAGTTGGGCAATCTGTGTTTGACTTGTCTCTCTGTGGGCATGTCGACAAAACGCTGTAGTGACCTCACTGGCTGCGGTATACCAGGTGTACCCAGGTTGCAGGTGGTGCGACGATGGACGTTATGGGGGACAAGGCAACTCTGTTCGAGACAGGGCGTTTTGTGCAGCCTTCCAGCCGGGAGGACACCGAGACCCCGGACGAGACCGGGGAGATCGCCGACGAGGCGGCCGAAGAGCTGCGTCAGCGGCTCGCCGCGGAGGCCGGCGATGTCGAGGCGATGAGTGTCCTCGGGGCCATGCTGCTGCGCCGTGGTGATCTCGACGGTGCCGAACCCCATCTGCGTGCCGCCACCGCCGCGGGCGACCGGGCCGCGGCCAACAACCTGGGAGTCCTTCTCCACCAGCGGGGATACGCCGACGAGGCCGCCGGATGGTGGCGGATCGCCGCCGTCGCCGGATCCGCGGCGGCCGCGCACGCCCTCGGCCGGCACCACCGCGAGCGCGGGGACGAGCCCGCCGCCGAGTACTGGCTGCGCCAGTCCGCCGAGCAGGGCCACACGCTGGGCGCGTACGCGCTCGCCGACCTGCTGGAGCACCGCGGTGACGCCGGGGCCGAGCGGTGGATGCGGGTCGCGGCCGAGCGCGGCCACCGCGAGGCGGCCTACCGGCTGGCGCGGGCGCTGGACCGCGGGGCGACAGGGGAGAGCGACGGTGACAACGGTGGCCATGGGGCCGCCGACGCCGAGCAGTGGTACCGGCAGGCCGCCGCGCGCGGCCACCGCCGGGCGGCGCTGCACCTCGGGACGATCCTGGAGCGGCGCGGTGAGCTCAAGGAGGCCGGGCGCTGGTACCTGACGGCCGCCAAGGACGGCGAGGCCCGGGCCGCCTGCGCGCTCGGGTTCCTGCTGCGTGACGCGGGCGACACCGAGAACGCCGCCGTGTGGTGGCTGCGCGCCGCCCAGGACGGCGACGGCAACGCGGCCAACGCACTGGGCGCGCTGCACGCCGAGCGGGGCGAGACGCAGACGGCCGAGCGGTGGTACCGGGCCGCGATGGACGCCGGTGACGTGAACGGCGCGTACAACCTCGGGCTGCTCTGCGCCGAGCAGGGCCGGACCCCCCAGGCCGAGCAGTGGTACCGCCGCGCCGCCTACGCCGGGCACCGGGAGGCCGCGAACGCGCTGGCGATCCTGCTGCTGCAGGGCGGCGACGAGACGGGTGCGGAGCCGTGGTTCTCCAAGGCCGCGGAGGCCGGGAGCGTGGACGCCGCGTTCAACCTGGGCATCCTGCACGCGGGACGGGGCGAGGACGAGGCCGCGCTGGGCTGGTACGAGCGGGCTGCCGCCGCCGGGCACACGGAGGCGGCGCTCCAGGTCGGCATGGCCCGGCTGCGGGCCGGCGACGAGCAGGAGGCCGAGCGGCACCTGCGTTGTGCGGCCGGGGGCGGCAGCGCCGAGGCCGCGTACCGGCTGGCGACCGTGCTGGACGCGCGACGGCCGCCGGAGCCGGCACACGAGCTCGGCGAGCCGGTGCACCGGCGCAGCGAGTGCGAGGAGTGGTACGAGCGGGCGGCCTCGCAGGGGCATCGGCGGGCGCAGGTCCGGGTGGGCATGCACGCGGCGGCGCGGGGCGATGTCGTCGAGGCGGCCCGGTGGTACCGGGAGGCGGCCGAGGCGGGCTCCCGCAACGGGGCGTTCAACCTCGGGCTGCTGCTGGCGCGGGAGGGCAGTGAGCCCGAGGCGGCGGTCTGGTGGCAGCGGGCGGCCGACGCCGGTCACGGACGGGCGGCTCTGCGGCTCGCCCTGGTCTACGCGCGTCGTGGAGAACTCGCGGAAGGGCAGCGCTGGGCCGACCGCGCGGTGGCACTCGGTCCGGAGTCCGTGGCGGAGCGGGCGGCGCGCCTGCGGGACGCCTTGCGGCAGGAGCTGTCGGCGTAGGGCGGCCGGGCTGCGGGGTGACCCGGCCGGACTCCGGTGCCGTCGGCGGCGGGCGGTGGCTCCCCGACGAGCCCCTGGCCGGGCGGGCCGCCCGTCGCCGGCGGGCGAGCGACCCGCCGACCCTCCACCGAGTCCTGGGCGTCGGCGGGGGCGGGCGGCCAGGCGTCGCCGACGGGTGGACCGGACCGGCGGCACGCTGTTGCTTCTCGGCCGCCCTGCGGGGCCCGGGCCCCTGGCACGCGACCCGAAGGGGAAGCGATTTGCATCTGCCCTCGTCACTGACGTAACGTTGCATTCATCGCCGCGGGGTGGAGCAGCTCGGTAGCTCGCTGGGCTCATAACCCAGAGGTCGCAGGTTCAAATCCTGTCCCCGCTACTGAAGGCCGAGGGCCGGAATCCGAAAGGGTTCCGGCCCTCGGTCGTTGTCGTGATCCGCGCGCGTCCTGAGGGTGCGAGAAAGCCCCGGCATCATCGGTGCCGGGGCCTTCGTGCGGAGGCTTCAGGCCGCCGCGCAGTTCGGGCAGACGCCGCGGTAAGTGACCTCGACGTCGGAGACGGTGAAACCGAAGCGCTCCGAGTCGGGCAGGTCCGCCATGGGGTTGCCGACCGGATGGACGTCACGGATCGCGCCGCACTGGGCGCAGACCAGGTGGTGGTGCGGCCGGTGGGCGTTCGGGTCGTACCGCTTGGCGCGCTGGTCGGTGGAGACCTCCAGCACCTCGCCGAGGGTCACGAGCTCACCGAGGGTGTTGTAGACGGTCGCCCGGGAGATCTCCGGCAGCTTGGCGACGGCCCGGGCATGGACCTCGTCGGCCGTCAGGTGGACGTGTTCGCCGTCGAGGACCTCGGCCACGACGCGCCGCTGCGCGGTCATCCGCCATCCGCGTCCGCGCAGGCGTTCCAGAAGGTCACTCATGGCCACCAGCCTAACAGCTAAGGGGACCAGGTCCCGAACAGGTGTGAGATTGGAGCCTCACTTGCTTTAGACAATGTCTATTGTAGGATCGAGAACGGCTTTGGCCAAGGGACAGGATTGACCAGGATCGGTGCAGGAGGCGCACGTGACGCAGGGACCGCTTACGACGGAGGCCGGGGCTCCGGTCGCCGACAACCAGAACAGCGAGACCGCGGGCGTCGGCGGCCCCGTACTCGTCCAGGACCAGCTCCTGCTGGAGAAGCTGGCCCACTTCAACCGGGAGCGCATCCCGGAGCGGGTGGTGCACGCCCGCGGTGCCGGCGCGTACGGCACCTTCACGGTGACGGCCGACGTGACGCCCTACACGCGCGCCGCGTTCCTCGGTGAGGTCGGCAAGCAGACCGAGGTCTTCCTGCGCTTCTCGACCGTGGCCGGCAACCTGGGTGCGGCGGACGCGGTGCGCGACCCGCGTGGTTTCGCGCTGAAGTTCTACACCGAGGAGGGCAACTACGACCTCGTCGGCAACAACACCCCGGTGTTCTTCATCAAGGACGCCATCAAGTTCCCGGACTTCATCCACACCCAGAAGCGCGACCCGTACACCGGCTCGACCGAGGCGGACAACGTCTGGGACTTCTGGAGCCTCTCGCCCGAGTCCACGCACCAGGTGACCTGGCTGTTCGGCGACCGGGGCATCCCGGCCTCCTACCGGCACATGGACGGCTTCGGCTCGCACACCTTCCAGTGGAACAACGCGGCCGGCGAGGCCTTCTGGGTGAAGTACCACTTCAAGACCGACCAGGGCATCAAGAACCTGACCAGCGCGGAGGCGGCGCGGCTCGCCGGTGAGGACCCCGACTCCCACCAGCGCGACCTGCGCGAGGCCATCGAGCGGGGCGAGTACCCGAGCTGGACCGTCGGCGTGCAGATCATGCCGGTGGCCGAGGCGGCGACGTACCGGTTCAACCCGTTCGACCTGACGAAGGTGTGGCCGCACGCGGACTACCCGGTCGTCGAGATCGGCAGGCTGGAGCTCAACCGCAACCCGGAGAACATCTTCGCCGAGGTGGAGCAGTCGGTCTTCAGCCCCGCCCACTTCGTGCCGGGCATCGGCCCCTCCCCGGACAAGATGCTCCAGGGCCGTCTCTTCGCGTACGGCGACGCCCACCGCTACCGCGTCGGCATCAACGCCGATCACCTGCCGGTGAACCGCCCGCACGCCACCGTGGCGCGCACCCACTCCCGGGACGGACACCTCTACGACGGCCGCCACGGGGGTGCGAAGAACTACGAGCCGAACAGCTTCGGCGGGCCGTTCCAGACGGACCGTCCGCTGTGGTCGGCCGTCGCCGTGGGCGGCGCCACCGGCAACCACGAGGCGCTCGTGCACGCCGAGGACGACGACTTCGTGCAGGCGGGCAACCTCTACCGGCTCATGTCGGAGGACGAGAAGGAGCGCCTGATCGCCAACCTGGCGGGCTTCATCGCCAAGGTCTCGCGCGACGACATCGTCGAGCGGGCGATCGACAACTTCCGTCGAGCCGACGGAGACTACGGCAAGCGGCTGGAGGCCGCGGTCCAGGCCCTGCGCGGCTGAACTCCAGCACTGGACCGCTTGCGGTAGGGGACGGGCCGGGCTCCCGGAAGGGAACCCGGCCCGTCCTTCGCGTCTAGGCGGGGACGCGCTGCCGCGCGGGTGCCCAGCAGCGGATGATGTCGCGGACCGAGACGATGCCGGCGGGTTCGCCGCCCTCCAGCACGATCAGGTGCCGGAAGCCGCCGTGGGTCATGGCGCCCGCCGCCTCCTCCAGGGTCCAGGCCGGAGCGGCGAACACGACGTCGGTGGTGGTGTGGGCATGGGCGTGTTCCGTGTCCGGGTCCTGGCCCAGGCCCACGGAGTTGAGGATGTCGCGTTCGGTGAGGATGCCGATGCCGCCGGCGTCCGGGTCGTGGACGACGGCCGCGCCGACCCGGCGTGCCGACATCAGTGCGGCGGCCTGACGCAGGGTGTGGGTCGGTCCGATGGTGAGGACAACGGTGCTCATGGCGTCACGGACGAGCATGTAAGGAGCCACCTCCTGGGAGTGTCCCGCAGCTTGTTCATGATTTCACAAGTTCACAAGCCCGGGGACTCTCAGAGTGGCAGGCAAAGGGACGGTCAAACAAGGGGGCGCTCGTAACAACAGGGCGCTCAGTAGCGCTGGTTGAGATACCCCAGCAGTTCGTCGTGGAGCAGGCCGTTCGACGCGGCCGCGTTGCCGCTGTGCGGGCCCGGGCGGGAGTCCAGTCCGGTGAAGGTGCCGCCGGCCTCCGTGACGATGATCGCCGTGGCGGCCATGTCCCACAGGGACAGCTCCGGTTCGGCGCACATGTCGACCGAGCCCTCCGCGACCATCATGTACGGCCAGAAGTCGCCGTACGCGCGCGTGCGCCAGACCGCGCGGGTCAGGTCGAGGAAACCGTCGAGACGGCCCTGCTCCTCCCAGCCGCTGAGCGAGGAGTACGCGAAGGAGGCGTCGGAGAGTTGCGAGACGCGCGAGACCTGCAGCCGCGACGCCTTGGTGAGGCTGCGGCCGGTGAACGCGCCGTGGCCCTTCGCCGCCCACCAGCGGCGCCCCAGGGCCGGGGCGGAGACGACACCCACGACGGGCTGGAACCCGCCCTCGCCGGCTTCCATCAGGGAGATGAGCGTGGCCCACACGGGCACGCCCCGCACATAGTTCTTCGTGCCGTCGATCGGGTCGATCACCCAGCGGCGCGGGCCGGTTCCCTCGACTCCGTACTCCTCGCCGAGGATCGCGTCTCTGGGCCGGGCGCGCTGGAGCTGGCCGCGAATGAGCTCCTCTGCGGCCTTGTCCGCCTCGCTGACCGGGGTCATGTCCGGTTTGGTCTCGACCTTGAGGTCGAGGGCCTTGAAGCGGTCCGTCGTCGCGGCGTCGGCGGCGTCGGCGAGGACGTGTGCGAGACGCAGGTCGTCGAGGTAGTCGGGCATGCGACGAACCTATCGGCCGAGGTGGGGGTGGGGCCACCGGGGGATCGTGAGGGTGGGGGAGCGGTCGTGTGACGCGCCTGCGCGACCCGGCGGGCACGGTGGACCGGTGCCACGGGCCGTGGTGGCACCCGGGGTGCGGCCGGCGGTGCGCGGGTGCGGGTGCGGGCGCGGGTGCGCCGGGTGAAGCCCCCGCGTACAGCGGCCGGAACGCGCCCCCCGCGCACGTTCGTGAACCCTTGACAGTGGTCGCGTGCGCGTCAAACCTGGGCGCAGAGCCGCTCGCCCCAAGGGGAGGCGAAGATGCCTGCAGCGCGGGAATCTCTACTGGACGCCGCCTACACGGCGCTGGCGCGCCGGCCCTGGTCCACCGTGCGGATGGTGGACGTGGCCGCGGCGGCGGGGGTGTCCCGGCAGACGCTGTACAACGAGTTCGGCAGCAAGGACGGCCTGGCCCGGGCCCTGGTGCGCAGAGAGGCCGACGGATATCTGGCGGGCGTCGACCGGGCGCTCGCCGCGCACACCGACCCCCGGGAGCGCATCACCGCCACCGCGGAGTGGACCGCCTCGGCCGCCCGCGACAACGCCCTGGTCCGCGCCATGCTCACCGGCTGCTGGGGCGAACGCCTGCCCTCGCCGGTCCTGACCGCCGTACCGTCCGGCTCCGCCGTGCCGGCCCAGCGGCGCGCCGACGGCCCGCTGCCCTCGCCGGCGGACTTCGTCGCCCTGGTCCGCGACCGGGCCGTCACGGCCCTGACCGGTTCGGGCGCGCCCCGGTCCGAGACCGCCGAGCTGGCCCGCACCTGTGAACTCGCCGTCCGGCTCGCCCTGTCCTGCGTGGCCGCGCCACCGGCCGGCGGCGGGGTCGCCGACCTGGTCCGCGGAGCCCTCCACCGGCAACCCGGCTGACCCCGCGGCGGTCCCGGCGGCGGCCCCGATGGCAGCATTTGACGTGCCGTCAGTGTGCCGACCCCGACAACTGCAGCCCGATCACGCCGATGATGACGAAGCTGATCGACACGATCTTCAGCGTCGACACCAGGTCGCCCAGGAAGACCATGCCGTAGATCGCGGTGCCCGCCGCGCCGATGCCGGTCCACACCGCGTACGCGGGGCCCACGTCGAGCCTCTTCAGCGCCAGCGTCAGCAAGCCGAAACTGCCGAGGGCGAAGGCGCAGAACGCGATCGTCGGCCAGAGCCGGGTGAATCCGTGGGAGAGCTTCAGGCACACGGCGAAGCCGGTCTCCAGCAGCCCTGCCACGATGACCAGCAGCCACGCCATGAGGTGTCCTCCCGTTTCCCACGTCCGGTGACCGCTACGTCCGGGTCCGTCGAGTTTTGGCCAGGCTTGCATTCGGCTCGGTGCGATTATGCACTTACCGTCCGCGGGCCAGGACAAACAACGCGGAGGTCAGTCCTCTTCGGTTCGCTCCCGGGTGGCCAGCAGCCGCCGCAGTGAGTACAGCCGGGCCGGATCGGCGTGCCCCTCGGCCACCCAGGCGTCCAGCGCGCAGTCCGGCTCGTCGTGGCTGCACGCCCGCGGACAGCCCTCGGTGCCCGGCTCCAGGTCGGGGAAGGCGTGGATGACCCGGGACGGGTCGACGTGGTTGAGCCCGAAGGACCGCACACCGGGGGTGTCGATCACCCAGCCGTCACCGCCGGACAGCGGCAGCGCAAGCGCCGAGGTGGTGGTGTGCCGGCCGCGGCCCGTCACCGCGTTCACATGCCCGGTCGACCGGCGCCGGTCCTCCGGCACCAGCGCGTTGACCAGGGTCGTCTTGCCGACGCCGGAGTGGCCGACGAAAGCGGTGATCCTGCCGTCGAGTTGCTCGCGCACCCGGGCCACGGCCACACCGCTGTCCAGTTCCGCGCGGCTGGTGACCACGTAGGGGATGTCGAGGTCGCCGTACAGCTCCAGCAGCTTCTCGGGCGGGGCGAGGTCGGACTTGGTGAGGACCAGCAGCGGTTCGAGGCCGCCGTCGTAGGCCGCGACCAGGCAGCGGTCGATCAGCCGGGGGCGGGGCTCGGGGTCGGCCAGGGCGGTGACGACCGCCAGCTGATCGGCGTTGGCCACGACCACCCGCTCGTACGGATCGTCGTCGTCGGCCGTGCGGCGCAGTACCGAGGTGCGCTCCGCGATGCGCACGATCCGCGCGAGCGTGTCCTTCTTCCCGGACAGGTCGCCCACCAGGGCCACCCGGTCTCCCACGACCGCGGCCTTGCGGCCCAGTTCGCGTGCCTTCATCGCCAGGACTACGCGGTCCTCGACCAGGCACGTCAGGCGCCCCCGGTCGACGGTCAGCACCAGGCCCTCGGCGGCGTCCTCGTGCTTGGGGCGGATGTTCGTCCGGGGCCGGGTGTTGCGGCGGCCCGGACGGGTGCGGATGTCGTCCTCGTCGGTGTGCTTGCCGTAGCGGCGCATGACCTGTTCCCCGCGTCCTACGCCCCGAGCATCCCGGTCCACAGGTCGGGGAAGTCGGGCAGGGTCTTGGCCGTCGTCGCCACGTTCTCGATCTGCACGCCCTCGACCGCGAGGCCGATGATCGCGCCGGCCGTGGCCATGCGGTGGTCGTCGTAGGTGTGGAAGATGCCGCCGTGCAGCCGGCGCGGCCGGATGTGCAGGCCGTCGGCGGTCTCCGTGACGTCACCGCCGAGTTCGTTGATCTCCTTGGTGAGCGCGGCCAGCCGGTCCGTCTCGTGCAGGCGCAGGTGGGCGACGCCGCGCAGGGTCGACGGGGAGTCGGCGAGGGCCGCGACGGCCGCGATGCCCGGGGTCAGCTCGCCGACCTCGCTCAGGTCGACGTCGATGCCGTGGACCGATCCGGAGCCGGTGAACACCAGCCCGTACTCGGTCAGTTCGCAGGAGCCGCCCATCTCGGTGAAGATCTCGCGCAGCCTGTCACCGGGCTGGGTGGTGCGGGCCGGCCAGTCCGGGACGACGACCTTGCCGCCGGTGACCAGGGCCGCCGCCAGGAACGGCTGGGCGTTGGACAGGTCCGGCTCGATCACCAGGTCGCTGCCGAGCAGGGCGCCCGGCGTCACCCGCCAGACGTTCGGCTCACCGCCCGACTCGGGCGTGTCGACCTGGGCGCCGACCGCGCGCAGCATGTCGACGGTCATGCGGATGTGCGGCAGGGAGGGCAGCGTGTCGCCCGTGTGGCGGACCTCGACGCCCTGGTTGAAGCGCGGGGCGGACAGCAGCAGGGCGCTGACGAACTGAGACGAGGAGGACGCGTCGATCGACACCGGGCCGCCGTCCAGGGCGCCGCCGCCGTGCACCGTCATCGGCAGGGCGCCCCGGCCGTCGTCGTCGATGCGGGCGCCCAGCGCGCGCAGGGCGTCGATCACGCCGTGCAGGGGACGCTCGTAGGAGCGGGGGTCGCCGTCGAAGCGGACGGGGCCGTCGGCCAGCGCGGCGACCGGCGGCAGGAACCGCATCACCGTGCCGGCGTTGCCGACGTCGACCGTGGCCGGGCCGCGCAGACCCGTCGGCAGCACGCGCCAGGCCTCGCCCGTGCCGTCGGGGCCCACGCCCTCCTCGATCTCGACACCCAGCGCGCGCAGCGCGCCGGCCATCAGCAGCGTGTCGCGGGAACGCAGCGGGCGGCGCAGCCAGCCCGGCTCGGAGGCGAGGGAGGCCAGGACCAGGGCACGGTTGGTGACGGACTTGGACCCCGGCACGTGGACCGTCGCGTCGACGGCTCCGCTCGCGTGCGGGGCGGGCCAGAGGGCGGCTTCTGCGGTGTTCGGGGCCATGCCCTCACTTTATCGGCAGGCCGTGCCACGGACGCCGCGCCGTCGGGCCGCAGCGCCCGCACGGCGGAGCCGGACGGCACCTCGGGCTCGCCCTGCGGGGCCGGACGGCACCTCGGGCTCCGCCCTGTGGAGCCCGACGGCGCCTCGGCCCCGCCCTCGCGCCCCGGTCGGCGTGCGGACCGGGCGGGCGTGCGCCCGGGGGTCCGTCACAGACCGAGCAGCCAGCGGCCGCCGCCGAGCAGCGAACACAGCGACACCGCGTGGAACAGGAAGAACCACAGGCCCGCCGGTACGTGCGTCAGGCGGGACAACTGGTCCGCGTCCGAGTCCCCGGCCCCGCCCCGCGACCGCTTGGCCTGGAGCTCGAAGGCCGGCCGCACCCCGCCGACCAGCAGGAACCACACCACCGCGTACGCGAACGCCGCCTGCACCTGCGGTCCGGCCAGCCACGACACCACCACGAACAGCCCGCCGGTGACGAGCATGGTCAGGGCGCCGTAGGCGTTGCGGATCATCACGAGCATCGCGAGCAGCAGGGCCGTCGCCAGCCACAGCAGGAGTGTGATGCGGCCGGCTCCCAGCAGGGCGGCGCCGCCGAGCCCCAGCAGGGGCGGGGCCGTGTAGCCGGCGGCGGCCGTGAGGATCATGCCGATGCCGTGCGGCTTGCCCCGGCTGACCGTCAGGCCGCTGGTGTCCGAGTGCAGCCGGATGCCGGTCAGCGTACGGCCGGTGAGCAGGGCCACGAGCCCGTGACCGCCCTCGTGGGCGATGGTGATGGCGTTGCGGGCGACGCGCCACAGGACGTGCGGGACGACCACGGCCAGCGCGGCGGCCAGGGTCGCGATCACCACCCACAGGTCGGGCTCGGGCTGGGTGCCGGCCACCTCGTCCCAGAGGGAGGCGAGCGAGGCGGATGCTATGTGGTCCATGTCGGCGGGGGGCTCCTCCGGGTCGCGCGGGGCTGGCAGTGTGGCACGTCTGCGCGGACGGTACCGAAAGACGCCCTGGAGGCGGCGACCGTTCCGGCCTCTGCGACCCTGGGACCCGTCCGGGCCGGTGCCGGCCCGGACGGGTTCTGGCGTGTGCGCAGGTCGGAGGGGCAGGACACATGTGCGGACGGTATGCGGCCAGCCGCAGTGCGGAGGATCTCGCGGCGGTCTTCGGGATCGAGAAGTGGGAGCCCGAGGAGAGCCTCGGGCCCGACTACAACGTGGCGCCCACCAAGGAGGTCCACGTCGTCCTGGACCGCCCCCTGAAGGACGCCGACGACCCGCGGCCGGTGCGGCAGCTGCGCCGGCTGAAGTGGGGGCTGGTCCCGTCCTGGGCGAAGACCCCCGAGGGCGGCGCCCGGATGATCAACGCCCGTGCCGAGACCGTGCACGAGAAGCCCTCCTACCGCCGCGCCTTCACCTCCCGGCGCTGCATCCTGCCCGCCGACGGCTACTACGAGTGGGTCACCGGCACCGAGGAGCGCGAGCTGGAGGTCGAGGGGCGCAGGAAGCGGCCCCGCAAGCAGCCCTACTTCGTGACCCCGGCGGACGGGTCGGTCTTCGCCATGGCCGGCCTCTACGAGTTCTGGCGGGACAGGACCCTGCCCGACGACCACCCGCTCGCCTGGTGGGTGACGTGCTCGGTGATCACCACCGAGGCCGAGACGAGCCCCCTCGCGGTGGCCCCCGCGGAGGGGCCGCGGGCGCTGGCCGACATCCACCCCCGGATGCCGCTGATGCTGACCCCGGACCGCTGGGACGCCTGGCTGGACCCCGCCCGCACCGACCCCGGCGCACTGCGCGACCTGCTCGCGCCGCCGCCCGCCGGGCTGATGCGCGCCTACCCCGTCGCCACCGCCGTCAGCAACGTCCGCAACAACGGGCCGGAGCTGCTGAAGGAGCTGGAGGGGCCCGAGGAGGGCACACTCTTCTGACGTGACGCAACGAAAGAAGGCGGCCGCCCCGGCCACTAAGAGCGCCGAGCCCGGTACCGCCGAGCCGGGTACTGCCGGGCCCGGTACCGCCGAGCCCGGGCCCGTCGAGACCGAGGCCGTCGAGACCGAGGCCGGAACCGCGCGGATCACCTGGCACCGGGCCCCGCGGCCCCGGCTCGTGCTGGCCGTGAGCCACGGCGCCGGCGGCGGCATCGAGGCCCGCGACCTGACGGCCCTGGCCGCCGTCCTGCCCGACCACGGCGTGACCGTCGCCCGGGTCGAGCAGCCCTGGCGGGTGGCGGGCCGGAAGCTGGCACCCGCCCCCAAGACCCTCGACACGGGCTGGCGGGGGCTGTGGCCCGCCCTGACCGCACCGGGGCTGCCGGTCGTCGCGGGCGGCCGCAGTGCCGGGGCCCGGGTGGCCTGCCGCACCGCCGCCGAGCTGGGCGCGCACGCCGTGCTCGCGCTGAGCTTCCCCCTCCACCCGCCCGGCAAGCCGGACAGGTCCCGCGCCGCCGAACTGCTGGGCGCCGGCGTGCCCACCCTGGTCGTGCAGGGCGGCAACGACCCCTTCGGCAGGCCCGAGGAGTTCCCCGAAGGGCCGTACCGGCTCGTGGAGGTTCCGTACGGGGATCACGGGTTCGCCGTGCCCAAACGTGCGGAGATCTCGCAGGAGGAGGCCGTGGAGGTCATCACCGGCGCGGTCGCGCGGTGGACCGGGTCACTCGGGTAAAGCTTCGGGAATGCCGGGGCGGCGGTCGCTGTTGTGCGGTGCGTACGTGCTGGAGACCAGCACCGACGCCGTAGGAAAGGGAGTCCGCCGCATGGGTTCGACCATCTGCCCGACCCGCAGCAGCCGCGCCGACCTGGACTGGACGGTGCTGCACGCGGCCAAGACCGCCCCTGTTCGGGCGGCGGGCGGACCGGATCGTCGTCTATCCTCCGATTCGGGTGGGACCGGCCTCGGTCTCACGAGAGCATTCGAGGAGGTGGGTCCGGTCACTGGGACCGACGCAGGGACCGACAACGGCCAGGCGGAGCAGCCCGAGGGCCAGGGCGGCACGAGCACGGAGACCGCGACCGAGCGCAGCGCGCGCTTCGAGCGGGACGCGCTCGAGTTCCTCGACCAGATGTACTCGGCCGCGCTGCGCATGACACGCAACCCGGCCGACGCGGAGGACCTGGTGCAGGAGACGTACGCCAAGGCGTACGCGTCCTTCCACCAGTTCCGTGAGGGCACCAACCTCAAGGCGTGGCTGTACCGGATCCTCACCAACACCTTCATCAACTCGTACCGCAAGAAGCAGCGTGAACCGCAGCGCTCGGCGGCCGAGGAGATCGAGGACTGGCAGCTGGCCCGTGCCGAGTCGCACATGTCGACCGGTCTGCGCTCCGCCGAGTCGCAGGCGCTGGACCACCTGCCCGACTCGGACGTGAAGGAAGCACTCCAGGCGATCCCCGAGGAGTTCCGCATCGCCGTCTACCTGGCGGATGTCGAGGGCTTTGCCTACAAGGAGATCGCCGACATCATGGGGACACCCATCGGTACGGTGATGTCCCGGCTGCACCGGGGCCGCCGTCAGCTGCGCGGCATGCTGCAGGACTACGCCCGCGACCGCGGGATGGTCCCGGCCGGCGCCGGAGAGTCGAACGAAGCGAAAGGCTCGGGGTCATGAGCTGCGGAGAGCCGCACGAGACGGATTGCAGCGAAATCCTCGATCATCTCTACGAGTTCCTCGACCGTGAGATGCCGGACTCGGACTGCGTGAAGTTCGAGCACCACTTCGAGGAGTGCTCGCCCTGCCTCGAGAAGTACGGGCTCGAGCAGGCCGTCAAGAAGCTGGTCAAGCGGTGCTGCGGGCACGACGACGTCCCCGGTGACCTGCGCGACAAGGTCATGGGGCGGATCGAGCTGATCCGCTCCGGCCAGACGGTCCCCGAGCAGGACGTCACGGCCTCGCCCGCCACACCGCGCGAGTCCTGACCTTCCCGGTCGACCTCGAACGCGTCACTCGAACGTGCGAATGCGCGGGCCGTCCGCCCGCCAACCCCTCCCGCCGTCCTAGGCTCCGGGCCTGACGGACATGGCCGGGGAGGGGCTCATGAAAGCGGTACCGGCACGGGTACGTGCGTACGTCGCCTGTGTCGTCGGCGCCGCCCTGCTCTGCCTGCTGCCCCTGCCGGGCGCGCGAGCGCCCTGGTGGGCGGCCCTGCTGCTCGCCCTGCTGTACGCGGGCTGCGAGCGTGCCGCCCGGTCCCGGTTCGCGGGGATCTCCCAGCCGGCCGGAACCTTCTACCCCGTGCTCCTCGCCGGTGCCTTCCTGCTGCCCGCGCCCGTAGCGGCCCTGGTGGCCGTGCCGGGCGCGCTGCTGTCCCACGTCGAGCACCGGCCCGTGGCGGTGCGGCGGATCTGGCGGGCCGCGCAACTGGTCCTCGGCGTGTGGGCCGCGGCCGAGGTGCACCGCCTCCTCGGCGGCCGGGACGCGGTCGCCGACGGCGACGTCCCCTACGCCCTCGGCCCCGCCGGAGCGGCGGTGCTGGCGTTCTGCCTGGTGCTCGCGCTGCTCGACGGCGGGATCCTGGCCGTGGCCGAGCGGGTCCCGGCGCGGCGGGCCTGGCGCGGCCTGGTGGCCCGCTCGCTCGCCCCGATCGCCGTGCACGGCCTGGCCGGACTGATGATGGCCGTCCTGTGGCGCAGCCCCTACGGCCCCGTGGCGGCGCTGCTGGTCCTGCTGCCGATGTGCGTCTCGTGGTGGGCCTTCGCGCAGTACCACCGCGAACGGGGCGCCCACCAGGCGACCATCCGGGCGCTGGTGCAGGCCGTCGACATCAAGGACGGTTACACGCGCGGGCACAGCGAGCGCGTCGGGCACGCCTCCATGATGATCGCCCGCCAGCTGGGCATGGACGACGAGCGCGTCGAGGTGCTGCGCTTCGCCGGGATCCTGCACGACGTCGGCAAGCTCGGCGTGCCCACCCGGCTGCTCCGCAAGGACGGGCCGCTGACGCCCGAGGAACGGCGGGTGATCGAGCTGCACCCCGAGTACGGGCACGAGATGGTGCGCGGCATCGGATTCCTCGGGGAGGCCCGCGCGGCGGTGCTGCACCACCACGAACGGCTGGACGGCAGCGGCTACCCCTACGGACTGACGGGCCGCCAGATCCCCGAGTCCGCCCGGGTGGTGGCGGTCGCCGACGCCTTCGACGCCATGACCTCCACCCGCAGCTACAGCAGGGCCCGGCCGGTTCCGGTGGCCCTGGCGGAGCTGGAGCGGTGCGCCGGCAGCCAGTTCGACCCGGCGATGGTGGCGGCCCTGGTCGAGGCCGTGGGGCGGGCGGGGTGGCGCCCCGCCGTCACCGCCGGGGACGAGGAGGTCCGCGACCGCACCAGGACTCCCCGCGTGCCCCCGCCGGGCACCCCCGTCACCGGCCGGCCCGGAGCCCACCGGTGAGCCCGCGGCGGCAGCCGCTGCTCCTCGCCCTCGTGCACACCTGCGCCGGCCTCCTCGCCGCCGGCTCCCTCGCCGTCACCCTCTACGACGGTCTGGAGGAACGCCGCGTCGCCCTGGCCTTCGGCGTCCTCGTCGCCGTCGGCGAACTCGCCCGGCGCAACGACGCACACGTCCGGGAACCGGCCCCGCTGGGCGCCGCCGGAGCCCTGTCCTACGCGCTGCTCGGCGAGGCCGGCGGGCACCCCACCCACCACGGCCTCGCCCAGGTCCTCGCCGTCGTGCTGGCCGCCTCGCTGCTCGGCAGCGTGCCGCACGTCGCACGGGGCGAAGGCCCCACCCTCGACCACCTCTCCCGGCGCGTGCTCACCGTCGGGTTCGTCGCCGTCTGCTTCCAGCCCCCGTACAACCGGGGCACGTTCGAGGACTGGGGCGGTCCCGCCTACGCGCTGCTGCTGCTCGCGCTGCTGTCCCTGACCGCGCTGTGCGACGCGCTGCTCGCCGCCGCCCTGGCCCACCTGCGTACCGGCTGGCCCTTCGGACCGGTGCTGCGCGACGAGCTGCGGGCCGCGCACGGCATCGGCACCGCGGTCATCGCGACCGGGGCGGTGATGGCCCTGGCGGTGGCCGTCGTGGGCCTGTGGGGGCTGCCCGTGTTCTCCGTGCCGCTGCTGCTCGCGCAGATGTCCTTCCGGCGGTACGCGGCCGTCCGGGCGACCTACCGGCAGACCATCGCCTCCCTCGCCCGGGCCACCGAGGTCGCCGGCTGCACCCCCGCCGGGCACGCCCGCCGCGTCGCCGCGGTGAGCCAGGCCGTCGGCCGTGACCTGGGCCTCACCGAGCCCGAACTGGCCGTGCTGGAGTACGCGGCGCTCATGCACGACATCGGCCAGCTGAGTCTCGTCGACCCCGTGCCCGCCGGTGCCACCGCCGCGCTGCCCGCCGCCGAGCAGCGGCGCATCGCGCTGCTCGGCGCGGCCGTCGTCCGGCAGACCGGGGTCGACGAGGCGGTCGCCGTGGTCGTGGAGCGGCAGGCCGACCCCTACCCGGAGCAGCCGCTCGCCGCGCGAATCGTCCGGGCCGTGAACGCGTACGAGGAGAAGTCCCGGGAAGGAGGGCCCGGCGGGCCGCTGACGGCGCTGGAGGAACTCCGGCTCGCCACCGCCGGGACGTATGCGCCGGAGGTGGTGGAATCACTGGCCCGTGTACTGGCAAGGAGCAGTCTGACGCTGCCCGTGGCTGGGTAACCCATGGGTAATGAGCGCCCCCGAGGGCGTACGTGGTTGGATGCGAAGGAGAAGGTGTCCGGGGGCTCGAAACACAGCTACGGCCAGCCCACCGCACGGAACTGGCAGGCGGGAATCGTGAGGATCTTCGGCAAGGGACGGCACCGGCCCTCCGCCTCCTGGCGGCAGGCCACGGACCGGGCGTTCACACTCATCGGCGACGGCCGGTACGAGGACGCGGGCGCACTGCTGACACGTGCCGCCGATCTGGAGCCCTGGCTTTCCGAGTCCTGGTTCAACCTCGCGCTGCTGCACAAGTTCCGGCACGACTGGGAGCAGGCGCGGGCGGCGGGCCTCCGGGCGGTGGCCCTGCTGGACCGGGACGCCGGCGCGCCCGACTGGTGGAACGTCGGCATCGCCGCGACGGCCCTGCAGGACTGGCCGCTGGCCCGGCGCGCCTGGCAGGCGTACGGGCTGCGCACGCCGGGCCCGGCCAACGACCCCGGTGAGCCCGTCGGCATGGACCTCGGCAGCGCCGCCGTACGGCTGTCCCCGGAGGGTGAGGCCGAGGTCGTGTGGGGGCGGCGGCTGGATCCCGCGCGGATCGAGGTGCTGTCCATCCCGCTGCCGTCGTCCGGGCGGCGCTGGGGCGAGGTCGTCCTGCACGACGGCGTGCCGCACGGCGAGCGCACCACGGCCGCCGGGCACACCTACCCGGTGTTCGACGAGATCGAGCTGTGGGCGCCGTCGCCCGTGCCGACCTGGGTGGTGCTGCTGGAGGCGGCGACCGAGTCGGACCGGGACGCGCTGGAGCAGCTCGCCGGTGACGCGGGGTTCGCCGCGGAGGACTGGTCCTCCTCGGTGCGGCTGCTGTGCCGGATGTGCTCGGAGTCGCGGATGCCGTCCGACGAGGGCGACGGCGAGCACCTGGACCCGCACGACCACAGCGAGCCGGGGCATCCCGGGCCGCTGGGGCACCGGACGGACGGGCAGCTGTGGGTTCCCGAGCGGGAGTGCGGGCTGGCTGCGCCGGCTTCGCTGGTCCGGGGGCTTCTGGACGGGTGGGTGGCCGACAGCCCGGATTCCCGGGACTGGCGGGATCTGGAAGAGGTGTGTTAGCGCCGTTGTCCGGTGCGGCTGCGTCGTGGCCGCTCGCGCGGTTCCCCGCGCCCCTCGGGGGGCGCCATCCCCGTACCCTGTATCAGCATCCCTTGAATTTGTTCAGGAAGGCGTACGTAACGTCATGGCTCAGCAGGACACCGATCAGCAGCACGAGGGCGTGCTCCCCGTCGACGGCGAGGGGTACGTGATCGACACGGAGGACTGCGAGGAGCGCGAGGCCGCCTGGCGTGAGCGGGGGACCTCGCGGCCGATCACGGTCGTCGGCAACCCGGTGCTGCACAAGGAGTGCAAGGACGTCACGGAGTTCGGCGAGGAGCTCCAGCAGCTCGTGGCCGACATGTTCGCCAGCCAGCGCACCGCCGAGGGCGTGGGCCTGGCCGCCAACCAGATCGGTGTCGACGCGAAGGTCTTCGTCTACGACTGCCCGGACGACGAGGGCGTCCGGCACGTGGGCGTGATCTGCAACCCCAAGCTCGTCGAACTGCCCGCCGACCGGCGCCGGCTGGACGACAGCAACGAGGGCTGCCTGTCGGTGCCCACCGCGTACGCCCCGCTGGCCCGGCCCGACTACGCCGAGGTGACCGGGCAGGACGAGAAGGGCAACCCGGTCAAGGTGCGGGGCACCGGATACTTCGCACGGTGTTTGCAGCACGAGACCGATCACCTCTACGGCTACCTGTACATCGACCGGCTCTCCAAGCGGGAGCGCAAGGACGCGCTGCGGCAGATGGCCGAGAACGAGCCCCGCTACCCCGTGGTGGCCAACGACTGAGACCTCTGCTTCACCAGGCGCACGGCGTCTGTTCGGGTGCACCGCCTCGAACAGGCGCCGTTCGTCTGTGTCGTTCGCCTGTCCGTCGCACGTTCGATCGCTTCTGCTCGCCCGTCGATCCGGTACCCGTCACCTAACGGGAGGATCCCGGCACTGTGGGGTAGTGAATGAAGCAAATACGTTCCCAGAACGGTCAGTTGTAGTGCTGAATGGGATGAGCGGGGTATGCAACGGCGCACGCCCGGCACGAAGGGAGGGGCGCCCGCGCCAACCGGCGGCTGAGAGGGGTTAGTTCGTGCACGCTTTGTCACACGGCACCACAGCGACACCGGCCAGGACCGCAGTTCCACCGTCGCTCTCGCTCCCGGTGATCGAGGAGTCGTTTCCACGGCGACTCCACCCGTATTGGCCCAAGTGCCAGGAGAAGACCCGGGCCTGGCTGCTCGAAAAGCGGCTCATGCCCGCGGACAAGGTGGAGGAATATGCCGACGGCCTGTGCTACACCGACCTCATGGCGGGGTACTACC
Organism: Streptomyces sp. NPDC026246; assembly: GCF_055567995.1. Lineage (NCBI taxonomy): Bacteria > Bacillati > Actinomycetota > Actinomycetes > Kitasatosporales > Streptomycetaceae > Streptomyces > Streptomyces sp. NPDC026246. The sequence goes on from NZ_JBVHPJ010000003.1 coordinate 610,460, forward strand.
TCGGCGCACCCGACGAGGTCATGCAGGCGATCGCGGACTACAGCGCCTGGTTCTTCGTCTGGGACGACCGGCACGACCGCGACATCGTGCACGGCCGTCCGGACGCCTGGCGGGAGCTCAAGGACCGCCTGCACGAGGCGCTCGACTCCCCCGGGGAGCACCTGCACCACGAGGACCCACTGGTCGCCGGGTTCGCGGACGGCGTGCACCGGCTGTACGGGTTCCTGCCCCGGACATGGAACCTCCGGTTCGCCCGGCACTTCCACGCGGTGATCGACGCGTACGACCGCGAGTTCCACAACCGCACCCACGGCATCGTGCCCACGGTCGAGGAGTACCTGCGGCTGCGCCGGCTCACGTTCGCGCACTGGATATGGACCGACCTGCTGGAGCCGGCCGCGGGATGTGAACTCCCCGACGCCGTGCGCGCTTTTCCGGACTTTCGGCGGGCGGCGCTGCTGAGCCAGGAATTCGCCGCCTGGTACAACGACCTCTGCTCGCTGCCGAAGGAACTCGCGGGTGATGAGGTGCACAATCTCGGAATCAGTCTCATCACCCATGAGGGGCTGACCCTCGAACAGGCCGTGGGAGAAGTTCGCCGGCGCGTCGAGGAATGCATCACCGAATTCATCGACGCCGAAAGGGAGGCCTTGCGGTTCGCCGAAGGTCTCGACGACGGGACCGTGCACGGAAAGGAATTGAGCGCCGCCGTGCGGGTCTGTCTGAGCAATATGCGGAACTGGTTCAGTTCCGTCTACTGGTTCCACCACGAGTCCGGCCGGTACATGGTCGACAGCTGGGACGACCGGTCGACGCCCCCGTACGTCAACAACGAAGCGGCAGGTGAGAAATGACCGTCGAGTCCGTCAAGCCGGACACCGCTGTGGCAGCGGAGCCGCACGAGCCGCCCCGGGCGGGCGGCGGTGTCCCCGTCCTCGGCCACGGCTGGCGGCTGGCGCGCGACCCGCTGGGGTTCATGTGCCGGCTGCGCGAGCACGGCGACGTGGTCCGCCTCAAGCTCGGCCCGAAGACCCTCTACGCCGTGACCACCCCGGACCTGACCGGCGCCCTCGCGCTGAGCAACGACTTCATCATCGCCGGACCGCTGTGGGAGTCCCTGGAGGGTCTGCTCGGCAAGGAGGGCGTGGCCACGGCGAACGGCCCGCTCCACCGCCGCCAGCGGCGCACGATCCAGCCCGCCTTCCGGCTCGACGCGATACCCGCCTACGGGCCGATCATGGAGGAGGAGGCGCACGCCCTCACCGAGCGCTGGAGGTCCGGGGAGACCGTCGACTGCACCTCGGAGTCCTTCCGGGTGGCCGTGCGCATCGCGGCCCGCTGCCTGCTGCGCGGCGACTACATGGACGAGCGGGCGGAGCGGCTGTGCGTCGCCCTCGCCACCGTCTTCCGCGGCATGTACCGGCGGATGGTCATTCCGCTCGGACCGCTCTACCGGCTGCCCCTCCCGGCCAACCGCGAATTCAACCGCGCCTTGGCCGATTTGCATCTCCTGGTCGACGAGATCGTCACCGAGCGCCGCGCAAGCGGTCAAAAGCCGGACGATTTGCTGACGGCATTGCTGGAGGCGAAGGACGAGAATGGCGACCCCATCGGGGAACAGGAGATCCATGATCAGGTCGTGGCGATCCTCACCCCGGGCAGTGAAACCATCGCCTCCACGATCATGTGGCTCCTGCATGTCCTCGCGGAACATCCGGAACACGCGGACCGGGTGCACGACGAAGTGCAGGAGGTCACCGGCGGCAGGCCCGTGGCATTCGCCGACGTCCGGGCGTTGCGGCACACCAACAATGTCGTGGTCGAGTCCATGCGTGTGAGCCCGGCCGTCTGGATTCTGACCCGCCGGGCGGTACGGGACACAAAGCTCGGCGAATACCGCATTCCGGCCGGGGCGGACATCATCTACAGTCCCTACGCGATCCAGCGCGATGCGAAGTCCTATGAGCGGAATCTGGAGTTCGACCCCGACCGCTGGCTCCCGGAACGGGCGAAGGACGTCCCGAAGCACGCCATGAGCCCGTTCAGCGTGGGCAACCGCAAGTGCCCGAGCGACCACTTCTCGATGGCCCAGCTGACCCTGGTGACGGCGGCGCTGGCCGCGAAGTACCGCTTCGAGCAGGTGGCCGGCTCGAAGGACAGCCCTCGGATCGGCATCACCCTGCGGCCGCACGAGCTGAAGGTGCGGCCGGTGGCGAGGTGACCGCCGGGCCGGCGGTCAGGCCGCCTCGGGGCCCCTGAACGTGCGCCGGTAGGCGTTCGGGGTGGTCCCGACGGCCCGGACGAAGTGGTGGCGCAGCGTCGCCGCGTTGCCGAACCCCGTCCGGCCGGCGATCGCGTCCATCGTCTCGTCCGTCGCCTCCAGCAGCCGCTGGGCCTGCAGCACGCGCTGCCGCAGGACCCAGCGGTAGGGCGTGGTGCCCGTCTCCTGGTGGAAGCGGCGGGCGAACGTGCGCGGGGACATCAGGGCCCGGGCGGCGAGCTGCTCGACGGTGACCTCCTCGTCGAGGTGCCGCTCCATCCAGGCCAGCACCTCCCCGATCGAATCGGCCTCGGAGTGCGGCAGCGGACGCTCGATGTACTGGGCCTGGCCGCCGTCCCGGTGCGGCGGCACCACCATCCGCCGGGCGATCTTGTTGGCGACCTCGGTGCCCTGCTCCCTGCGGACCAGGTGCAGGCAGGCGTCGATGCCGGCGGCCGTGCCGGCGGAGGTGATGACCGGGTCCTCGTCGACGTAGAGCACGTCCGGCTCGACGACCACCCGGGGATAGCGCCGGGCGAGGTCCCGCGCGTGCTTCCAGTGCACCGTGCAGCGGCGGTCGTCCAGCAGCCCGGCGGCGGCCAGCACGAAGACGCCGGAGCAGACGCTGAGCACCCGGGCGCCGCGGTCGACGCCGCGGCGCAGGGCGTCCAGCAGCTCCGGCGGGAAGGTGCGCGTGGAGTAGTCGTCCCCGGCCGGGACGGCGATGAGGTCCGCCGTCTCCAGCCGTTCCAGGCCGTGCTCGACCTGGAGCGAGAAGCCCGTGTTCGTGCGCAGGGACGGGCCCTCGGCCGAGGCGACGGCGAAGTCGTACACCGGCAGTCCGTCGTCACTGCGGTCGGTGCCGAAGACCTCGCACACCACGCCGAGTTCGAAGGGGTTCACACCGTCGAGCAGGGCGACGGCCACGTTCTGCAGCATGCGTCCAGTGTGCCTCGCCGGTGGCAGTAATTCGAGGGTTCACGGCAGTACTGCCACTGACGGTAAGGAGCATCAGGCGGGACAGTGGTGTCCATGGACACGAACCAGACACAGACACTCATCGCCATGATCTTCGTACTCGGGACGCTGGTCCTCCTGGTCCTCCCGTCCGTGATCGGCCTGGTGCACGACCGGCGCATCGACCGGCGGATCCGGGAGGCCCAGGAGGCCCGCGCGAACGCTCCGGCTCAGAAGTCCTCGTCCAGGTCGACGGTGCCCTCCACCGCCACCTGGTACGCCGAGGGCCGCCGCTCGAAGAAGTTGGTCAGCTCCTGAACCCCCTGGAGCTCCATGAAGGAGAAGGGGTTCTCGGAGCCGTACACCGGCGCGAAGCCCAGGCGGGTCAGCCGCTGGTCGGCGACGCACTCCAGGTACTGCCGCATCGACTCGGTGTTCATGCCCGGCAGGCCGTCACCGCACAGGTCGCGCGCGAACTGCAGCTCGGCCTCGACGGCCTCCCGGAGCATGTCCGTCACCTCCTGCCGCAGCCGGTCGTCGAACAGCTCCGGCTCCTCCTTGCGGACGGTGTCGACCACGTCGAACGCGAACGACATGTGCATCGTCTCGTCGCGGAACACCCAGTTGGTGCCGGTCGCCAGCCCGTGCAGCAGGCCACGGCTGCGGAACCAGTAGACGTAGGCGAAGGCCCCGTAGAAGAACAGGCCCTCGATGCACGCGGCGAAGCAGATGAGGTTGAGCAGGAAGCGGCGCCGGTCCGCTTGTGACTCCAGCCGGTCCAGCTTGTCCACGGAGTCGATCCACGTGAAGCAGAACTCCGCCTTCTCGCGGATGGACGGGATGTTCTCCACGGCCGCGAAGGCCGCCGCGCGGTCCTCCGGGTCGGGCAGGTACGTGTCGAGCAGCGTCAGATAGAACTGGACGTGCACGGCCTCCTCGAACAGCTGACGGCTCAAGTAGAGCCGCGCCTCGGGGGAGTTGATGTGCTTGTACAGCGTCAGCACCAGGTTGTTCGCGACGATCGAGTCGCCGGTCGCGAAGAAGGCCACCAGCCGGCCGATGAGGTGCTGCTCCGCGGGGGAGAGCTTGGCGAGGTCGGCGACGTCGGAGTGGAGGTCGACCTCCTCCACGGTCCAGGTGTTCTTGATGGCGTCCCGGTAGCGCTCGTAGAAGTCCGGGTAGCGCATGGGGCGCAGGGTCAGCTCGAAGCCGGGGTCGAGCAGGTTCTGGGTGGTGCTCATTACTGGCAGGCCTCGCAGGACTCGGGGTTTTCCAGGGAGCAGGCGACCGCTTCGGGGTCCGGGGCGGCGGTGGCCTGGGCGGGGACGGCGGCGCGGGCGGCGCGGGCGATGCGGGTCGCCGGGCGCGAGCGCAGGTAGTACGTGGTCTTCAGCCCGGACTTCCAGGCGTAGGCGTACATCGAGGAGAGCTTGCCGATGGTCGGCGTCTCCAGGAACAGGTTCAGGGACTGGGACTGGTCCAGGAACGGGGTCCTGGCCGCCGCCATGTCGATCAGGCCGCGCTGCGGGATCTCCCAGGCCGTGCGGTAGAGGTCGCGCACGTCCTCGGGGATCCAGGCGAAGTCCTGCACCGAGCCGTTCGCCTCGCGCAGGGCCTCCCGGGTGCGGGCGTCCCACACGCCGAGCCGCTTGAGCTCGTCCACCAGGTAGGAGTTCACCTGGAGGAACTCGCCCGACAGCGTCTCCCGCTTGAACAGGTTGGACACCTGCGGCTCGATGCACTCGTACACGCCCGCGATCGAGGCGATGGTGGCCGTGGGCGCGATGGCGAGGAGCAGGGAGTTGCGCAGGCCGGTCGTGGCGATGCGCGCGCGCAGGGCGGCCCAGCGCTCGGGCCACGTCCGGGCCACGTCGTAGTGGTCGGGGTGCAGGACACCCCGGGCGGTGCGGGTCTTCTCCCAGGCGGGGAGCGGGCCGCTGCGCTCGGCGAGATCGGCCGACGCCTCGTACGCGGCGAGCATGATGCGCTCGGCGATCCGGGTCGACAGGGCCTTGGCCTCGGGGGAGTCGAAGGGCAGGCGCAGCTGGAAGAAGACGTCCTGCAGGCCCATCGCGCCGAGGCCGACCGGGCGCCAGCGGGCGTTGGAGCGGCCCGCCTGCTCGGTCGGGTAGAAGTTGATGTCGACGACCCGGTCGAGGAAGGTGACCGCGGTGCGGACGGTCTCGTCCAGGCGCTCCCAGTCGATGTCCCCGCCGGTCACGAAGGCGCCGAGGTTCACCGAGCCGAGGTTGCAGACCGCCGTCTCCCCGTCGTCGGTGACCTCCAGGATCTCCGTGCAGAGGTTGGAGGAGTGCACGACGTGGCCGGGCTCGGCCGTCTGGTTGGCGGTGCGGTTGGCGGCGTCCTTGAAGGTCATCCAGCCGTTGCCGGTCTGCGCGAGGGTGCGCATCATGCGGCCGTACAGCTCACGGGCGGGCAGGGTCCTCCTGGCCAGTCCCGCGGCCTCCGCCCTGCGGTAGGCGGTGTCGAACTCCTCGCCCCACAGGTCGACCAGCTCGGGCACGTCCGAGGGGGAGAACAGCGACCACTGCGCGTCGGTGTTCACGCGGCGCATGAACTCGTCCGGGATCCAGTGCGCCAGGTTGAGGTTGTGGGTGCGCCGGGCGTCCTCGCCGGTGTTGTCCCGCAGCTCCAGGAACTCCTCGATGTCCGCGTGCCAGGTCTCCAGGTAGACCGCGGCGGCTCCCTTGCGGCGGCCGCCCTGGTTCACGGCGGCGACCGAGGCGTCGAGGGTCTTCAGGAACGGGACGATGCCGTTGGAGTGGCCGTTGGTGCCGCGGATCAGCGAACCCCGGGCGCGGATGCGGGAGTAGGCCAGGCCGATGCCGCCCGCGTGCTTCGACAGGCGTGCGACCTGGTGGTAGCGGTCGTAGATCGAGTCCAGCTCGTCCTGGGGGGAGTCGAGCAGGTAGCAGGACGACATCTGGGGGTGCCGGGTGCCGGAGTTGAACAGGGTGGGGGAGGAGGGCAGGTAGTCGAGGCGGCTCATGAGCCCGTAGAGCGCCGCGACCTCGTCCACCGCGCGGGCGGAGTCGTCCTCGGCGAGGCCGCTCGCCACGCGCAGCAGGAAGTACTGGGGCGTCTCGATCACCCTGCGGGTGATCGGGTGCCGCAGCAGGTAGCGGCTGTACAGCGTGCGCAGGCCGAAGTAGCCGAAGCGGTCGTCGGCGGCGCTGTCGACCAGCGCGTCGAGCCGGTCCGCGTGCAGCTCGGCGAACGCGGCGGTGCGGTCGGCGATGAGCCCCTCGCGGTGACCGACCGCGACGGACCCGGTGAAGGACGTGACCCCCTGCGAGGCGGCCTCCTCGCGGATGCCGATGGTCAGCAGGCGGGCGGCCAGCCGGGAGTAGGCCGGGTCCTCCGAGATGAGGCCCGCCGCCGACTCCGTCGCCAGGTCCCGCAGCTCCCGCTCGTCCGCCTGCGCGGACCGGCCGCGCAGCGCGGCGGCGGCGACCCGGCCGGGGTCGGCGTCGGGAAGGTCGGCGGTCAGTTCGGTCAGGGTCCGCAGCAGCGCGGCACCGGGAGCGTCCTGCTCCTGTTCGGCGGCTGCGACCGGACCCGCTGGCGCGATGGTCACGGGGGCTCTCCCTCGCTCGGCACGGAGCCTCGCCGAGGGCAGGGGGCAGCACACGGACGCAACGGCGTCACGCGTCCACCGGCCCATTCCACGAGGCCCGGACGTCAGGGCACACCGGCCGGCGGCCGGGTGCACTGTCGGCAGGTCCTCGGACTGACCACCATGCGCGCAGAGGGGCATGGGGTACACCGTTGCGGGACAGTTCCGGATTCGCACCGGATTCCCCTGCGGCGACAGCGAGCATGAGCATACATCTTGTGCCGGGCTCGGGTGGCACCCCCAGATGTAGTGTCGCGATGGGGTCAGAGCGTCGGCTTCACAGGACAGCGGGCCGCCGTGACGCCTGGTCACGACGGCCCGCTGCCGGTGGTCGCGGCGTGCCGCGCCCTTTTGCTCAGTGCGAGGAACCGGCGGTGGCCGGCGGAAGCTCCACCTGGACCCCCGGGTCGCCCGCGTCGGCCGTGTAGTCCTCCGGCCTGGTCTCGTCGACGCCGTCGGGGGCCTTCACCGCCCTCAGGACGAAGGTCAGGACGACCGTCACGACGACGTTCAGCACGAACGCCGTGAGGCCGATGTAGCCGATCTCGCCGATGCCGGGGATCTCCTTCGACGAGCCGCCGAAGTGCTTCTGCGTCGGGGAGGCCACGCCGTAGGCGGCGAGCGTGCCGTAGACCATGCCGACCGCCCAGCCCGCGAGCAGGGCCCAGCGGTGGAACCAGCGGGTGAACAGGCCGCCGACCAGGGCCGGGAAGGTCTGCAGGATCCAGATGCCGCCCAGCAGCTGGAAGTTGATGGCGACCGTCTTGTCCATGGTGAGGACGAAGACCAGCGCGCCCACCTTCACCAGCAGCGAGACCAGCTTGGAGACCTTGGTCTCCTGCGCGGGGGTGGCGTCCGGCTTGATGAAGTCCTTGTAGATGTTGCGGGTGAACAGGTTCGCGGCCGCGATGGACATGATGGCCGCGGGCACCAGCGCGCCGATGCCGATCGCCGCGAACGCCACACCGGCGAACCAGTCCGGGAACATCGTCTCGAACAGCTGCGGGATCGCCAGCTGCCCGTTCTGCACCTTGATGCCGGCCGCGATCGCCATGAAGCCGAGCAGCGCGAGCAGGCCCAGCATCAGCGAGTACAGCGGCAGGATCGTGGTGTTGCGGCGGATCACCTCACGGCTCTTCGAGGACAGCGTCGCCGTGATCGAGTGCGGGTACATGAACAGCGCCAGCGCGGAGCCCAGCGCCAGTGTGGCGTACGTCCACTGGCCCGCCTCCGGCGGCGTCAGCGCACCGCGCGGCGCGCCCGTGGCCGGGTTGGTCTGGCTGTACGCCTCGCCGGCCTTGGCGAAGATCTCGTCGAAGCCGCCCAGCTTGATCGGGATGTAGATGATCGCCACCGCGATGACGAGGTAGATCAGGGTGTCCTTCACGAACGCGATCAGCGCCGGCGCCCGCAGGCCCGAGGAGTACGTGTACGCCGCCAGCACGCCGAACGCGATCAGCAGCGGCAGGTCCTTGATGAACCAGTTGGTGTCCTCGCCTCCGCCGACGCCCATCACGTCCAGCACGGCCTGGATGCCGACCAGCTGGAGCGCGATGTACGGCATGGTCGCCAGGATGCCGGTCACGGCCACCGCGAGCGACAGGCCCTTCGAGCCGAACCGGCCGCGCACGAAGTCGGAGGTCGTGACGTACCCGTGCTTGTGGGAGACCGACCACAGGCGGGGCAGGAAGGTGAAGATCAGCGGGTACACCAGGATCGTGTACGGCACGGCGAAGAAGCCGGCCGCGCCGGCCGCGTAGATCGCCGCGGGTACCGCGACGAACGTGTAGGCCGTGTACAGGTCGCCGCCGAGCAGGAACCAGGTGACCCAGGTGCCGAACGAGCGGCCGCCCAGGCCCCACTCGTCCAGGCTGTGCTCGTTCTCGGCCTTGCGCCAGCGCGCGGCCAGGAAGCCCATGACCGTGACGAGCAGGAAGAAGAAGATGAAGACGGCGAGTGCGACGCCGTTCACGCCGTCCTTCACCGCGACGCACCGCCCTTCGCTGCCGAGCGGGAACGCTGGTCACGCTGCCACAGTCTGTAGGCGATCATCGTCAGCGCGGTGGAGATCAGCACCCACGCCATCTGGTACCAGTAGAAGAACGGGATCCCGATGAAGGCCGGGTCGGTCTTCGCGTACGAGCCGACCCACAGCATGGCCACGAAGGGTGCGACGAGGCAGAGGCCGATGACGACGCGCACGGGCGTCACCACCGGACCTCTACTGGATTCTGGGGCTTGCGACATCAGGCGGCTCCGTCCCCTCAGTGATCACCTGTGCAATTGCGCAGGCAATCTAGGTCAGGGTGCGGCGCAAGCGGAACCCCTCGTCCGCAATGCGGTACCCAAAAGAAACCGGGGATCCGGCAGCCGCCGCGTCAGTCCTGGGGCCGCTTGAGACGGGCCACGAACTTGTACCGGTCGCCGCGGTACACCGAGCGCACCCACTCCACCGGCTGGCCGTCCCGGTCCAGGGAGTGCCGGGACAGCATCAGCATGGGCAGGCCGACGTCCGTGCCGAGCAGTCCGGCCTCGCGCGGGGTCGCCAGCGACGTCTCGATGGTCTCCTCGGCCTCCGCGAGGTGGACGTCGTAGACCTCGGCGAGCGCGGTGTAGAGGGAGGTGTACTTGGCCAGCGACCGGCGCAGCGCGGGGAAGCGCTTGGCGCTCAGGTGGGTGGTCTCGATGGCCATCGGCTCACCGTTGGCCATGCGCAGCCGCTCGATGCGCAGCACCCGTCCGCCCGGGGTGATGTCGAGCAGACCGGCGAGCCGGTCGTCGGCGGTGATGTAGCCGATGTCCAGCAGCTGCGACGTGGGCTCCAGGCCCTGTGCGCGCATGTCCTCGGTGTACGAGGTGAGCTGCAGCGCCTGCGAGACCTTCGGCTTGGCGACGAACGTGCCCTTGCCCTGGATGCGTTCCAGCCGGCCCTCGACCACGAGTTCCTGCAGCGCCTGGCGCACGGTGGTGCGCGAGGTGTCGAACTCCGCCGCCAGGGTGCGCTCGGGCGGCACCGGGGTACCGGGCGCCTGGGTCTCGGTCATGTCGAGCAGGTGCTTCTTCAGGCGGTAGTACTTGGGCACGCGCGCGGTACGGACGGGTGCCCCCGTCTCGTTCTCCGCACTGCTGACGTCGGTGCTCATGCTCCGCCTTCCCGGCTCGGTCCGCCGACACGATCCCACTTGTATACCGTCGGCGCCTCTTTTGGTCTAGTCCAGCCATCGCTGTGGTCTACCCGCAGTATGCCGTGTCCATCAGGGTTTTCGCTGGCTTCTTACTTAAAGGTTCCTGCATATGTAGGTCGCATAACGGCTGGTCAGGGCCATCTCGCGACCCTTGACAGGCCTGCTGGTCTGGTCCAAGCTCCCCGTACTGGTCTACACCATTGGTCCAGTTCCTGGCGCCCCACGTCTCACCGCGGGGAGCAGGGGGGTTGTGGCATCCCTGAGGAGGGTGGCGTGAAGCGCAAGCTGATATCCGCGATCGGTATCGCGGGCATGATGGTCTCCATCGCGGCGTGCGGGGGCGAGGGTGACGGGGGCTCCGACAAGGGCGCGGACGCCAAGGAACTGACGGTCTGGCTCACGGTCGACGCCCAGAACAACTGGCCGGAGCTGGTGAAGGCCGCCGACGCCGCGGTGAAGAAGAAGCACCCCGGCGTCAAGATCAACCACGAGTACTACGGCTGGCCCGACAAGAACGCCAAGCTCGACGCCGTCCTCGCCACCGACAAGGCCCCCGACGTGGTCGAGATGGGCAACACCGAGATGCTCGGCTACATGGTCAAGGGCGCCTTCGCCCCCCTCGACCAGGGCAAGTTCGACAACTCGGACGCCTGGCTGGACGGCCTGAAGGCCTCGGTGACCTACGAGGGCAAGACCTACGGCGTCCCCTACTACGCCGGTGGCCGCGTCGCCAACTGGCGCAAGGACGTGGCCGCCTCGGCCGGCCTGAAGACGCCTCCCAAGACCTACGACGAGCTGACCGACGCCCTGGACAAGATCCAGAAGAAGCAGGGCGACAAGTTCAACGCCTGGTACCAGCCCACCCGCGACTGGTACGCGGCCATGTCCTTCGTCTACGACGCCGGCGGCGCCATCGCCACCGAGTCGGGCGGCCAGTGGAAGGCCTCCCTCTCCTCGCCCGAGTCGATCAAGGGCCTCAAGGAGTTCAAGAACGTCGTCGACGAGTACATGCACGGCGACAAGACCAAGGACGAGTCCGACCGCTACATCGTCTACGGCCAGGGCAAGTCCGCCATGATCTTCGCGGCGGCCTGGGAGGGCGCGACCGCCGAGGACCCGAAGAACGACAAGACCGGCAAGCTCAAGGGCAACCTCGAGAACTTCGTGATGCCCGGCCCCTCCGGCAAGAACATGCCCGTCTTCCTGGGCGGCTCCGACCTCGCCGTCCCGGTGAAGTCCGACGCCCAGGCCCTGGCGGCCGAGTGGATCAACGCGTTCACCGGCTCCTCCGGTCAGAAGGGCCTGATGGCCAAGGGCAACCTGCCCAACAACAAGACGGACCTCGCGACGCTGAAGAACGACCCGAAGACCGCCGTGCCCGCCACCGCGGCCGAGTCCAGCTGGTTCGTCCCCATGGCCCCCGGCTGGGGCCAGGTCGAGAAGGCGCAGGTCCTGCAGACGATGCTGCAGAGCATCGGCACCGGCAAGAAGTCCGTCGAGGCCGCCGCCAAGGAGGCGGACGCCAAGATCGACAAGGTCATCAACACCAAGTGACCTGCGGGTCTGTCGTCCGGGTCGAATCACGCCACGGTGCCTCCCCGCGTCTGCGGCGCGACCCGGACGACAGACCCACGGGCGGGGCTCCCGGCAGCGGAGCCCCGCCGTTCGTCAGACCTGAGGGACCGCCGAGGAGCGCGCGATGAGTGCCGCAGACACCCACATTCCCGCCAAGGTGCCGCCACCGCGGCAGGTGCCCATGCCGCCACCGCAGGCGCGTCGTCCACGCGGCCGGCGCACCTCGGGCGGGGCCGCCGCACCCTGGCTGCTGCTCGCGCCCTGCCTGGTCATCCTGGCCCTGGTCATGGGCTATCCGCTGGCCCGCCTGGTCACCCTGTCCTTCCAGAAGTTCGGCCAGTCGCAGCTGTGGGGCTTCCAGCCCGCGGAGTCGGTCGGCCTCGACAACTTCGCCAAGGTGCTGGGCGACGGCGAGTTCTGGGCCGTCGTCGGACGCACGATCGTCTTCGCGGCCGGCGCCGTCGTCTTCACCATGGTCATCGGCATGGGGCTCGCCCTGCTGCTGCAGCGGGTCTCCGGCTGGCTGAAGGTGCTCATCAACATCGTGCTGGTGGCCAGCTGGGGCATGCCGGTCATCGTGGCGACCACCGTCTTCAAATGGCTCTTCGACTCCGACTACGGCGTCTTCAACGCGCTGCTCAGCAAGCTGCCGGGCGTCGACATGATCGGCCACAACTGGTTCGCCAGCGGACCCGAGGGCCTCGCCGTGATCATGCTGCTGGTCATCTGGGGCGCCGTGCCCTTCGTGGTCATCACCCTCAGCGCCGGCCTCACCCAGGTACCCAAGGAACTGGAGGAGGCAGCCCGCCTGGACGGTGCCAGTTCCTGGGGCGTCTTCCGCTTCGTCACCCTGCCCGTCCTGAAGCCGATCATCGTGATGCTCACGACCCTGTCGGTCATCTGGGACATGGGCGTCTTCCCCCAGGTGTTCGTCATGCGCAACGGCCACCCCGAGCCGGAGTTCCAGGTCCTCAACACCTACTCCTACGACCGGGCCTTCGTCGTCAACGACTATGCCCAGGGCTCGGCCATCGCGCTGATCACCGTCCTGCTGCTGCTCGGCGTCGTCGCCGTCTACATGCGGCAGATGCTGAAGATCGGAGAGGTCGAATGAGCACGCTCGCCGGAACCCGCCGCCGCAGGAACCCGCGGCTCGGCTGGAACCTCCTCGGCCTGCTGGTCTTCCTCGTCGCGGGCTTCCCCCTCTACTGGATGCTCAACACGGCGTTCAAGCCGGCCAAGGACGCCATCGACCCCGACCCCAGCCTGCTCCCGACCGGCCTGACCTTCGACAACTTCGGCCGGGCGCTGGACATCGCCGACTTCTGGGGCCCGGTGGGCCGCAGCCTCGTGGTGTCCCTGGCGGTCGTCGTCATCGGCATGGCCGTCGGTCTGCTGGCCGCCCTCGCCATCTCCCGCTTCGCCTTCCGGGGCCGCAAGATCGTGATCGTCGGCATCCTCGCGGTCCAGATGGTCCCGCTGGTCGCCATGATCATCCCGGTGTTCCTGCTCCTGAACGACCTGGGTCAGTACGACAGGCTCACCGGCATCATCATCACCTACCTGACCTTCGTCCTGCCCTTCACGGTCTGGACGCTGCGCGGCTTCATCGTCAACATCCCCAAGGAGCTGGAGGAGGCCGCCATGGTCGACGGCTGCTCCCGCACCAGCGCCTTCCTGCGGGTGGTCTTCCCGCTGCTGGCCCCCGGGATGGTCGCCACCTCGGTCTACGGTTTCATCCAGGCCTGGAACGAGTACCTCTACGCCCTGATGCTCCTCAGCCAGAAGAACCAGACCGCGACCGTCTGGCTCGGCAACTTCACCACCAAGCACGGCACCGAATACGCGCCGATGATGGCCGGAGCCACGATGATGGCCGTGCCGATCGTCGCCCTCTTCCTCCTCGTCCAGCGCAAGATGGCCGCGGGCCTGACCGCGGGCGCCGTGAAGGGATGACCTCACCCGATGACGACACTCGCCAGCGGCACCGACACACTCACCCGCGACGCGCTGACCGTGCTCCAGCCCGGCTTCACCGGCACCACCGCTCCCGACTGGCTGCTGCGCCGGCTCGGTGAAGGGCTCGCCTCCGTCGGACTCTTCGGCCGCAACATCGCCTCACCCGGCCAACTCGCCGCCCTCACCGCCCAGCTGCGGGCCGAGCGCGACGACGTCCTCGTCGCCATCGACGAGGAGGGCGGCGACGTGACCCGGCTGGAGGTGCGCAACGGCTCCTCCTTCCCCGGCAACCACGCCCTCGGCGCGGTCGACGACGTGGAGCTGACCCGGCAGGTCGCCCACGAACTGGGCCGCCGCCTCGCCGCCTGCGGCGTCAACCTCAACTGGGCACCCTCCGCCGACGTCAACTCCGACCCCCGCAACCCCGTGATCGGCGTCCGCTCCTTCGGCGCCGACACGGCCCTGGCCGCCCGGCACACCGCCGCCTACGTCACCGGCCTGCAGTCCGCCGGCGTCGCCGCCTGCACCAAGCACTTCCCGGGCCACGGCGACACCGCCGTCGACTCCCACCACGCCCTGCCGCGCATCGACGTCTCCGCCGAGGTCCTGGCCGAACGGGAACTGGCCCCCTTCCGCGCCGCCATCGCCGCCGGCAGCCGCGCCGTCATGAGCGCCCACATCCTCGTCCCCGCCCTGGACCCCGAGCGTCCGGCCACCCTCTCCCGCCGCATCCTCACCGGCCTGCTCCGCGGCGAACTCGGCTACGACGGCCTGATCGTCACCGACGGCATGGAGATGCAGGCCATCGCCGGCACCTACGGCATCGAACGCGGCAGCGTCCTCGCCATCGCCGCGGGCGCCGACGCGATCTGCGTGGGAGGCGGCCTGGCCGACGACGCCACCGTGCTGCGGCTGCGCGACGCCCTGGTCTCGGCCGTGCGCACCGGCGAACTTCCCGAGGACCGCCTGGCCGACGCGGCCGAACGCGTCCGCGCCCTGGCCCGCTGGACCGGCACGGCCGACCGCTCGCCCGACAGCGCCCACGGCGCCGAGGTCGGCCTGCACGCCGCCCGCCGTGCCCTGACGCTGACCGCCGCGCCCGGTCTCGGCGACCCCGCGACCTTGGAACCCCTCACTGAACCCCCCTACGTCGCGGCCTTCACCCCCGTCGCCAACATCGCCGTCGGCGACGAGACGCCGTGGGGCGTCGCCGCCGAACTGATCCACCTCCTGCCCGGCACCGTCACCGGCAGCTTCACCGCCGACGCCGACGGGGGAGAGGCCGGGCACCACGCGGGCCGGGCCGCACTCCAGGCCGCCGGGACGCGCCGCATCGTCGCCGTCGTCCGCGACGAGCACCGCCATCCCTGGATGGCCGGTGCCCTCGACGTCCTGCTGTCGGCCCGCCCGGACACCGTCGTCGTCGAGATGGGCGTCCCGCAGGCCGCCCCACGCGGCGCGCTGCACATCGCCACCCACGGCGCGGCCCGCGTCTGCGGCCGGGCGGCGGCCGAGGTGATCGCCGGGGCCACGAGCCACTAGACCCGCTCCGGGAGGGCAGTGACGCCAGGCCACGTGGTTGCAGGGCTGCTGACGAATGTAGTACTTCTTATACATGAGCGAGCAGGTGCACAACAGGTTGGCCGTGGTGCGCGCCGAACGGAAGGTGTCGCGCCAGAGCCTGGCCGAGGCAGTGGGGGCCCACTACCAGACCATCGGCTACATCGAGCGGGGGCAGTACAACCCGAGCCTCGACCTGGCGCTGAAGATCTCCGCGTTCTTCGGGCTCCCGGTCGAGGCCCTGTTCTCCCTCGAACCGTTCCGGCCGCTCACGGACGAGGTCTACGGGAGGAACCAGCCATGACGGAACCGGCGATCACGACGACACGCCTGACCCGCTACGACCGGACCATGCTGCGGCTGATGAACGACCGCCGCGGAGCGGCCTGGTACGCCACCGCGGCGCGCCGCCGCCTGGCCGTCGCCGCGCACATCACCCTGACCGCGGCCATCGGCGGGCTGCTGACCGTCTTCTTCCTCGTCGAGGGCGAGCCGCTGTGGCCGGCGGCCGTGACGGCGGTGCTGTTCCTCCCCTGGATGGTCGCCACCGGCGTGATCAACGCCGCCACCCGGGGCCTGCTGGAACTGCGCGAACGCGCTCTCGACGAGCGTCAGTCCGCCGAGCGCACCCGGGTCCTGGCCCTGGCCCACCGCGCGACGACCCTGCTCCTGCTCGCCGGTGCGGCCGCCCTGCTGATCAGCGGTGGCCTCGACGGCGACGCCCCCAAGGCCTACGCCGCGCCCCTGCTCATCACCGTTCTCGTCGTGCACTGGCTGATGCCCCTGTGGGTGGCCGGCTGGCGCGCGCAGGACGAGCCGGGCGACGACGAGGTGGCGCAGCCCTGAGTTCCGGGGCATTGGGGGGAGAGTTGGCGGCGCCGGCCGGCGGGGGCGCCCGGCGCCGCCCCGGGATCTGCCGTCGGGCACCGGGCGGGGCCGCCCCTGCCTGCCCTGTGAACTGTCAGCTGCCAGGCCCGGGGCCTCAGATGCCCTGCCACTCCGGCTTGTTGGCGTACGTGTGGCGGAAGTAGTCCGCCAGCTTCAGCTTCGACGCCGCGGCCTCGTCGACGACCACCGTCGCGTGCGGGTGGAGCTGCAGCGCGGACGCGGGGCACACCGCCGCGACCGGCCCTTCCACCGTCGCCGCCACCGCGTCGGCCTTGCCCTCACCCGTCGCCAGCAGGACCAGGTGCCGGGCCTCCAGGATGGTGCCGATGCCCTGCGTGATCACGTGGTGCGGGACCTGGTCGATGTCCCCGTCGAAGAAGCGCGCGTTGTCGACCCGGGTCTGCTCGGTCAGTGTCTTGATGCGCGTCCGGGAGGCCAGCGAGGAGCACGGCTCGTTGAACCCTATGTGCCCGTCGGTCCCGATCCCCAGCAACTGGAGGTCCACACCGCCGGCCTCCGCGAGCACCTTGTCGTAGGCCTCGCACGCCCCCTGCACGTCCTCCGCCGTACCGTCCGGGCCGGTGAACTGCTCCATGCCGATCCCCAGCGGCTCCAGCACCTCGCGTCGCAGCACCGACCGGTAGGACTCCGGGTGGTCGGCGGGCAGTCCCACGTACTCGTCGAGCTGGGCGATGCGCGCCCGGGTCACGTCCACGGCACCGGAGCGCACCTTGCCGGCCAGCGCCTCGTACACCGGCAACGGCGTCGAGCCGGTGGCCACGCCCAGCAGGGCGTCGGGCTTGCGCCGGAGCAGCTGCGCCATGGCCTCGGCGATGAGCTCGCCGCCCGCCCTGGCGTCCGGGACGATGACAACTTCCACGCTGGGCCTGCCGATCTGAGAGGGATGCTCGACTGGGAGGGTGACCCGGGGGAGGGTCGTGTGGTTTAGACCAATCTAACAGAGCTGGAGCCTCCCTCCCAGGGTGGCGGACGCCCCTGCGCGGTGAGGCGGCCGCCGGGTGCAGGGCAGGTGGCCGGGCGGGGAACGGCTCCGGCGATGGTGTGGGCGGCGCCTCCGCCGGCCGTGGCGGGTCAGCCGGCCGTGACGCCCCCGCCGCCCGTGCGGGTCCGCTCACTGAGCAGCGGCTGCGGAGTGCCGCCCTGTCCTGTCCAGTGAAGACCCTGTCCGCAGGGACGGCCACGGCACACAGCTGTGATGTCCGTGGGCGCACCTGCGATGACCTCGGGGTACATCCAGCAGAAGCGGCTCCGCGAGGCCCGGGCGCGTATCCGTGGCACAGCTACGTCAGTGATCCCCCTGTCACGTCCACCCAGCTTCCCGTCACCCAGCGCCCGGCGTCCGAGACCAGGAACGCCACCACGTCCGCCACCTCGGCCGGCTCGCCCACGCCGCCCAGCGCCGATATCGCCTCGGCCTGCCGCCGGCCGCCGGGGCTGCTCAGCAGCGGGGCCGTGTTGTCGGTGTCGATGATTCCCGGCGCCACCGAGTTCACCGTGATGCCCCGAGGCCCCAGCACCTTGGACAGGTCCCGGGAGAGGACGTCCAGCGCGCCCTTGGTCATGGCGTACGCCATGTTGTCCGGCATCACCGCCGTCCGCGCCAGCCCTGACGAGACGTTGACGACGCGGCCGCCGTCCCGCAGCCGGGACATGCCGTGCTTGAGGAGGAAGAACGGCGCCTTCACGTTCACCGCGAACACCGCGTCGAACTCCCGCTCCTCCAACTGCTCGATGGGGCGGGTGTGGCCGATCCCCGCGTTGTTCACCAGGATGTCCAGGCCGTCCGCGTGCCGGTCGAACTCGTGCCACAGCGCTTCGGCGTCCCCCGGTACTCCCAGCAGCGCGCCCAGTGCGAACGCCGTGCCGCCCTCCTTCTCGATCGCCGCGACCGTCTCCTCGGCCGCCGTCTCGTTCCTGCCGTAGTGCACTGCGACGCGCGCCCCGTCGCGGGCCAGCCGCTCGGCGATGCCCCGACCGATCCCCCTGCTCGCCCCCGTGACGAGTGCCGTCCTGCCCGTGAGCACGCCCATGACGCTCCCCCTCCGTAATTCCCTAGCGGTCGCTACAGAAATGACCGTACAACAGCCCGCAGACATTTCTCTAGTGCCCGCTATAAAATGCACGCCATGGTGAACGACCAGGCATCACCGAAGGAGTCGACCGAGTCGGCGGAGTCGGCGGACTCGGCGCAGTCGAAAAAGCCGGAGCAGTCGGCGGAGCCGAAGAAGCCGGAGAAGCCGGAGGCGCCGGGCGCCGCCGCGGGCAGCCGCAAGAAGGGCAAACCGCGAGGGCGCCCCCGCTCCTTCGACCGCGAAACCGCTCTGGAGAAGGCTCTCCTGGCCTTCTGGGAGCACGGCTACGAAGCCACCTCCGTCTCCGACCTCACCCGCGTCATGGACATCGGCGCGCCGAGCCTCTACGCGGCCTTCGGTGACAAGAGGTCCCTCTTCGACGAGGTCGTCCAGGTCTACGGCGTGCGGTACGGCTCCTTCGCCGACCGGGCCCTCGCCGAGGAGCCGACCGCTCGCGCCGCCGCCGGACGTACCCTGCGCGAGGCCGCCACCGCGTACACGGAACCGGGTCATCCGCACGGCTGCCTCGTCATCCATGCCGCCGCCAACTGCTCCACCCCCGAGGTCGAACAGTCGTTGCGCGAACGCCGCAACGCCAACATCGCCGCTTTCGAGCGCCGCATCCGCGCCGATGTCGCCGTCGGCGTGCTGCCCGCGGACACCGACGCCGCCTCCCTGGCCCGCCACACCGGCGCCATGATCCAGGGCATGTCACAACAGGCGCGGGACGGGGCGAGCCGGGAGGAACTGGAAGCCGTCGCGGAAATTGCCATGACCGTGTGGCCCCGCACAGGAACCCACACGGGTTAGGCTGCCTGCTGGGCGCCGGCGCGCCCGGCACGTCGGAGAAAAAGACAGCAACGAACAGCCTCGCACGCATGGACACCCGCGAGTGGTCTAGTCCACAATGCGTGACGAGAACGCGTGTCACAGCGCGCAGCCAGCATCCGTCTTCCCCGCACAGGAAGGCGGACCGAGGATCCGAGGCTCTCTGCCCTGACTGCCCCGGCTCCTCATTCTCGGCCGACCGGGACCGCACACCCCACGGCCGATATTGCTCCGGGCTGCGGTGCCGGGAGGGTTGAGGGTCCCTCCCAGGCGCCGCGGCCCGCGGGTGTTTCAGTGCCGTACAAACCCCCGGGTACGCTCGCACCCGTGCCCTCCATGAACGAACTCGTACGCCAGCACACCGCACTCGACGACACCGATCTCGAGTGGCTCCATCTGCTGGTCTCGGAGTGGCAGCTGCTCTCCGACCTCTCCTTCGCCGACCTGGTCCTGTGGGTCCCCACCAGCGACGGCACCCGGTACGTGTCGGTCGCCCAGATGCGGCCCAACACCGGACCGACCTCCTACCAGGACGACATGGTCGGCCACCTCGTCCCGCGCGGTCGCCGTCCCATGCTGGACGCCGCCCTGGACGAGGGCCGCATCGTGCGGGAAGGCGACCCGGAGTGGCGCGAGGAGGTCCCCGTCCGGGTCGAGTCGATCCCCGTGCGGCGGGAGGGCCGCGTCCTCGGGGTCATCGCCCGCAACACCAACCTGCTCACCGTGCGCACGCCGAGCCGCCTCGAACTGACCTACCTGCAGAGTGCCTCGGACCTCGCTCAGATGATCGCGGCGGGTTCCTTCCCGTTCGCGAACCAGCAGCTCGACATGGACGCCTCGCCCCGCGTGGGCGACGGGCTGATCCGTCTCGACGCCGACGGCCTCGTCCAGTACGCCTCCCCGAACGCGCTGTCCGCCTACCACCGGCTCGGCCTCGCCTCCGACCTCGTCGGCCAGCACCTCGGCCGCACGACCGCCGAACTCGCCCCGACCCGGGGCCCGGTGGACGAGGCGCTGGCGAAGGTCGCCAGCGGCTGGGCACCGCGCGAGTTCGAGATCGAGGCCAGCGACGGGGTCATCCAGTTCCGCGCGATCCCCCTCAAGCCCAAGGGCACCCGCATCGGTTCCCTCGTGCTCCTGCGCGACGTCACCGAACTGCGCCGACGCGAACGCGAGCTGATCACCAAGGACGCGACCATCCGGGAGATCCACCACCGGGTCAAGAACAACCTCCAGACCGTCGCCGCCCTGCTCCGCCTCCAGGCCCGGCGCATCGAGTCCGACGGCGGGCGTGAGGCCCTGGAGGAGGCGGTGCGGCGCGTCGGATCGATCGCGATCGTGCACGAGACGCTGTCCCAGAACCTGGACGAGCGCGTGGAGTTCGACGACATCGCCGACCGGGTCCTCGCCATGGTGGCGGAGATCTCGCCCGGCAAGGTCGCCGGCCGGCGCACCGGCCGCTTCGGCATCCTCGACGCCGAGGTCGCCACGCCGCTGTCCATGGTGCTGACCGAGGTGTTGCAGAACGCGCTGGAGCACGGCTTCCGCGAGGGCGACACCGGCACGGTCGAGGTGTCGGCGGTCCGCGGCGGCACCACCAAGGAAGCCCGTCTGCTGGTCACGGTCCAGGACGACGGGGTCGGACTCCCGGAGGGCTTCGACCCGCACACGGCCGGCAATCTGGGCCTGCAGATCGTGCGCACGCTGGTGGAGGGCGAACTGGGCGGCACCTTCGACATGGTCCCGGCCCCGCAGCACGGGACCCGGGTGATCCTGGACATCCCGGTGCGCGGCGAGAAGTAGCGCGCAGCGGCCGGCTTCCGGCAATCCGAGCCGCATGGGAAGGAGCCGGCCGGCAATTCCCTTAGAAGCTAACGGAGTTGCGAAAGCCCACGTGTCAGATCCCACGTGTCAGATCCCACGTGGAAGATCCCCCGAGGAAGAGCCCACGAGGAAGGGTCCCCGAAGAAGGGCCCCCAAGAAGGAAGGGCGCCGCGACTTCCGTGACGGGCCCCGGAAAAGCATTGAGCCCCGGGCCGTCAACTGGCCCGGGGCTAAAGCTCGTTGTCGCTTGACTAAGCGCATCGGGGGAACTGCGCGCTGCGGCTCGGGGGCGGGAGATGCGTACGCGGTGTACGCGCCGCCAAGCTCAGGCTGTCAGCAGGGGTGCGTTGTCAGGCGGAAGCCTGACGAGCCCGGTTGCGAGCGGCGCGGCGCTTCATCGCGCGGCGCTCGTCCTCGCTGAGACCACCCCAGACGCCGGAGTCCTGGCCGGACTCGAGCGCCCACTGCAGACACTGCTCGATCACCGGGCAGCGACGGCAGACGGCCTTGGCTTCCTCGATCTGCAGCAGCGCAGGACCGGTGTTGCCGATGGGGAAGAAGAGCTCGGGGTCTTCCTCGCGGCAAACGGCGTTGTGACGCCAGTCCATGGCTGCTACCTCTCCTTGGTATTACGTGCAGGTGCTTGTGAATGTGAACGCTTTCACGAATCCCTCAACAAGTGAAGGGCCGACTGCCAGGTTCCCTGGCGTGGGTCCTGTGAGTTGATGAGGGATTCTGGTGATCAGTGGAGGCCGATCCTGCGGGCCGTCCCGATCGCCACGTAGAGACTCGCAAACCTCGGCGACGGATACAACCCCTTCCGGAAAGTTTTTTTTGATTCTTCGGTGTCGACTAGGTCACAGCCGTACTTCCATGGGGTGGATCCTGGCCTAAACGTTCGAGTGAAAGGACTTTAGCCAGTTCTGCTCACACAATCACACGCAGTGCACGGCGTACGCCTGTGAACGTCACGCTGGTTCGCAGTCCCAGGTGGTCGCCGTCCATCTGGAGGGGGAGCGGGACCTTCGAATGCAAGGTGAACTGTGTCAAGTCGTGCAAGGAAGTGGCGTGCTTCCCATGGGGGCCGCGCTCGGGGGACGAAGTGAGCAACTGGGTGCCATACCGGGCAACCGCCGCGGTGGAGAGGCGGCTGAGTGCGAAGACGTCGAGGCCGGTATCGAACGAGGCCTTAGGCGCCGCGTAGATCGGGCGATTCCCCAGAAACGTCCACGGCGAGGTGTTCGAGGCTATGGACAGGACCAGATCGGTGATCGGTTCCTCGCCCGCCCGCTCCAGCGTGATCGTGCCGTGCCGGCGGTTCGGCTCACCCAGGAGCTGGCGCACCACCTGGCGCACGTACAGCGCGTGCGTGGACTTGCGGCCCCGTTCGCGGTGCTGCTCCACCCGCCCCACCACGCCGGCGTCGAAACCGAGCCCGGCGTTGAAGGTGAACCAGCGGGACGGCACCGACTCGTCCTCCGTGCCGGCCGTGCCGGAGGTCAGACCGAGGCCGACCGTCCGCTCCCTGCCCTCGCGCAGGGCGTCCAGCAGGGCGCCGGTGGCCTCCACCGCGTCATTGGGCAGCCCCAGGGCGCGGGCGAAGACGTTCGTGGAACCGCCCGGGACCACGGCCAGGCCGGGGAGGTGCCCGGGGTTGGGGCCCGCGTGCAGGAGGCCGTTGACCACCTCGTTGACCGTGCCGTCGCCGCCGAGGGCCACCACCAGGTCGATGTCGTCGCTCTGGGCCGCGTGCCGCCCGAGGTCACGGGCGTGGCCGCGGTACTCGGTGGTGACCGCCTCCAGCTTCATCTCGCTGGCGAGCGCGTGGATCAGTACGTCGCGTGTGCGCGCACTTGTGGTGGTTGCCGCCGGATTGACCACGAGAAGTGCACGCATGACTGGCAGCGTACCTACTGGGTGGTACCTGGCCCAGACCGAGGTGGGGATCAGGTAAGAGAGCGGAGGTGAACCTGGCCGCGGGGGGCGCGTACGCCCAGGGCTACCCTTCAGGGGTGAGCAGTGAGCAGACCCCCACCACCGAGGAAACCACCGGCCCCCGCCCGCGGCGGCTCACCTACGCCGCGCTGCTGGCGGCACTGGAAGGGCTCGCGCTGGTCGTCGGCGGCGTCTGGATCCTCGTCCTCGGACTGAGCGGGCACCCGGACGACCGGCAGCAGGCCGTGACCGGTGGGATCACCCTGGTCGTGCTGGCGCTGCTGCCGCTGCTCGCCGCGCGCGGACTGCTGGCCCGCCGCAGCTGGAGCCGCGGACCCGCCGTCATCACACAGCTCCTCGCGCTGCCGGTGGCCTACAACCTGTTGCAGGCCGACAGCATGGCCATCCCGGGCGGGATCGCCCTGGCCGTCGTCGCCGTCGCGGCGCTCGTGCTGCTCGTGAACCCCGAGACCACCCGGGCCCTCGGGATCCGCGGGCCCGGAAACACCGGCGAGCGGTAGCCGTCACTCCTCGACGAGGAGCTTCTCCCGCAGCTGGGCCAGGGTGCGCGCCAGCAGCCGGGAGACGTGCATCTGCGAGATGCCGACCTCCTGCGCGATCTGCGACTGGGTCATGTTCCCGAAGAAGCGCAGCAGCAGGATCCGCTTCTCGCGCGGCGGGAGGTCCTCCAGCAGCGGCTTGAGTGACTCCCGGTACTCGACGCCCTCCAGCGCCTCGTCCTCCGCGCCGAGGGTGTCCGCGACCGCCGGCGACTCGTCGTCCGTGTCGGGGACGTCCAGGGACAGCGTGGAGTAGGCGTTGGCCGACTCCAGGCCCTCCAGGACCTCCTCCTCCGAGATCGCCAGCTTCTCGGCGAGCTCGTGGACCGTGGGGGAGCGGCCGTGCAGCTGCGACAGCTCGGCCGTCGCCGTCGTCAGCGACAGGCGCAGTTCCTGCAGCCGGCGCGGGACGCGCACCGCCCAGCCCTTGTCGCGGAAGTGCCGCTTGATCTCGCCGACGACCGTCGGGGTCGCGTACGTGGAGAACTCCACCCCGCGGTCCGGGTCGAAACGGTCGACCGACTTGATCAGGCCGATGGTGGCGACCTGAGTGAGGTCGTCCAGCGGCTCGCCCCGGTTGCGGAAGCGCCGGGCCAGGTGCTCCACCAGCGGCAGGTGCATGCGGACCAGCTGGTTGCGCAGCTCCGCGTACTCCGGGCTGCCGCTGCTCAGGGTGCGCAGCTTCAGGAACATCTCGCGTGCCCCGCTGCGGTCCGGGGACGCGTGGTGCGCGCCCTGAGTGCGGTGCGCGTTCGGCGTCTCGTCCTCGGAGTGTCGCTCGTGCTCGCTCATCGTCCCGCCCGTCGCCCTTCCCCGAGCCCTCGCCCCCTCCGCCACCCTCGACTCCTCGTGGGTGGCGGGACCCCCCTGGGCCGGGGGTGCGGTGACCTCCCCGCCCGGAGGCGCGCTCCGCACGGCGCTGTCCCGCTCCGGCCTCGCACCGCCCGGGAGGACGGCCCCCGCGGCGTCGTCCTCCGGGTGCGGGCGGGCCTGCTCGGGAATGCCGTCGATACCGTCCGCCATACGCCGGGCTCCGCTCGGACCGCTCGTGCCCGTGCCCTCGGCCGGCAGCTCTCGTGTGCTGCGCTCTTCGTCCCGCACCGGCCCGTCCCCGTTCCTCACGCCGGCCCGGGTCCCGCGCCGCGCTGTTTGTAGAGGCTGATCGAAACGGTTCTGTCCTTGTCCACGGCAGAGGAGACCTTGCCCGCGAGGGCGGACAGGACGGTCCAGGCGAAGGTGTCCCGCGAAGGGGCGTGCCCGTCCGTGGTCGGCGCCGAGACGGTGACCTCGAGTGAGTCGTCGACGAGGCGGAAGACGCAACTGAGCACCGAGCCGGGCACGGCCTGCTGCAGCAGGATCGCGCAGGCCTCGTCCACCGCGATGCGCAGGTCCTCGATCTCGTCGAGGGTGAAGTCCAAACGGGCCGCGAGACCGGCCGTGGCCGTACGCAGCACCGACAGGTAGGCCCCCGCGGCCGGCAGCCGGACTTCTACGAAGTCCTGGGTCGCGGGCTCGCCTGCGATCTGGGACACCCTCACCTCCATGGTGGTACAAGCGTTATAGGGCCCGAGGGTCGCCCCCCGGGGGTAACGCGCTACGTGGTTCAGCGGTGACGCTATCGCGCTCTGAACGGTCCTGTCCCCGGGACCCCAACCCCTTGTCGTCACTCACAGTAAACCTGTGGATACGCTCCGTGTCTAGGGGTCGGGCGGGCCCAAATGGGAAGAGCGTGCGCCGGGTTGACGTACCCAGACGTCAGACGGTCGAACCGTCCTGCGGCGGGGTCCTGCGGCGTCACACCAGAACATGGTCGACGAAGCACCACCGCCACGCCTCCCCGGGCTCATGGGTCCGCATCACGGGATGGCCGGACTCCTTGTGGTGCCGCGCCGCGTGCCGCCCCGGCGAGGAATCGCAGCAGCCGACGTGACCACAACTGAGGCACAGCCTCAGCTGCACCGGATCCGTGCCCTCCGCCAGGCACTCCGGACAGGTCTCGGTGAGCGGACCCGGTTCGGGGTGCGGCAGCGCGTCGGCGTGCGTGCACTGTTTCATGATTGCCAGGTTACGACGGTCGGGCCGAAGACCGCGTGGAAAAAGAGGGCGGGCGAGATCGATGGACGTGATGCCACTGCTGCTCCTGGTGGCGGGCAGTGCCGCGATCGCCGCGGCCGCGCGGCGCACACCGGTGCCGGCGCCGCTGCTGCTGGTGGCGGCCGGACTGGCGGTGAGCTACATCCCGGGGGTGCCGGACTACACGCTCGACCCCCACGTCGTGCTGCCGCTCATCCTGCCCCCGCTGCTGCACACGGCGGCCAGTGACAGCTCCTACCTCGACCTGCGGGCACAGCTGCGGCCGGTGGCGATGCTGTCCGTCGGCTACGTGCTGTTCGCGACGTTCGTCGTCGGCTGGGCCCTGTACGTGATCGTGCCGAACATGCCGCTGACGGCCGCCCTGGTCTTCGGCGCGGTCGTCGCACCCCCGGACGCGGTCGCGGCGACGGCGGTGGCCCGCCGGGTGGGACTGCCGTCCCGGATCACCACGATCCTCCAGGGCGAGTCCCTGCTGAACGACGCCACCGCCATCACCGCCTACCGGGTCGCCCTCGCGGCCGCCGTCGGCGAGGGCGCGACCTGGGCCGGGGGCATCGGCGAGTTCCTGCTCGCCGCCGTGGGCGGTGTCGTGGTCGGACTCGTGCTGATGGCGCCGATCCACTGGCTGCGCACCCACGTGAAGGAAGCGCTGCTGCAGAACACCCTGTCCCTGCTCACCCCGTTCGTCGCCTACGCCGTCGCCGAGCAGGTGCACGCCTCCGGTGTCCTGGCTGTCGTGGTCGTCGCGCTCTACCTCGGGCACCGCGCGTGGGAGGTCGACTTCGCCACGCGCCTGCAGGAGGACGCCGTCTGGAAGATGGTCGCCTTCGTCCTGGAGTCGGCGGTGTTCGCGCTGATCGGCCTGCAACTGCCGATCGTCCTGCGCGGACTGGGGGAGTACGCGGGCTCCGAGGCGGCCTGGTACGCGGTCGCGGTCTTCCTGGTGGTGGTCGCCACCCGGTTCGTGTGGGTGTACCCCTCGGCCTTCCTGCCGCCGCTGCTGTCGGCCCGGATCCGCGAACGGGAGGAGAAACTCACCTGGAAGGCGCCCTTCGTGGTCGGCTGGGCCGGGATGCGGGGCGTGGTGTCGCTGGCCATCGCCTTCTCCATCCCGCTCACGCTGCACGACGGCGAGGAACCCTTCCCGCAGCGCAACCTGATCCTCTTCCTGACCTTCACCACCGTCATCGGGACCCTCGTCGTGCAGGGCCTGACCCTGCCCCCGCTGATCCGTCTGCTGAAGTTCCCCGGACGGGACGCCCAGGCCGAGACCCTCGCCGAGGCCAACGCCCAGGCGCAGGCCTCCCGGGCGGCCGAGCGCCGCCTGAACGACCTCCTCGCCGACGAGCGCAACGCCCTGCCCGGTCCGCTCGCCGAACGTCTGCGCACGGTCCTGGAACGCCGCCGCAACGCTGTCTGGGAGCGCCTCGGGCAGGCGAACCCGATCACCGGGGAGTCCGTGGACGACACCTACCGGCGGCTGTCGCGGGAGATGATCAGCGCCGAGCGCGAGGTGTTCGTCAAGCTCCGCGACGGCCGCTACATCGACGACGAGATGCTGCGGACCCTGCTGCGCAGGCTGGACCTGGAGGAGGCGGCGGCCTTCCGGGAGACGGCGTGACGGCCGGGCCCCGGGGCGCTCCGGGAGGCGTGGCCGGACCTCGGCTCACGGGAACGGGCGGCCCGGGACGGGTGGCCGGACCTCGGGTCACGGGAACGGGCGGCCCGTGATCACGGCCGCCAGTGTCGTCCCGCGCGGGAAGGCGCCCTCGTCCACGAGGGTGACGAGCCCGTACAGCAGCTTGGCGACGTAGAGGCGCTCGACGGGCAGGCCGTGGCGCTGCTCGAAATCCGCGGCGAACGCCTCCAGCGCGGCGGGCACGCGCGCGTAGCCGCCGAAGTGGAAACGGTCGTCCAGGTCCCAGGTGCCACGCCGGCCGCCGAAGGCGTCTCGTTGCAGGGCCTCGGTCTCCGCGGCCAGGAAACCGCCCTTGAGTACCGGTACGCCCAGAGCGCGCTGCCCGGGTGCGAGACCGGCGGCCAGACCCGCCAGGGTGCCTCCGGTTCCGCAGGCCACGGCGACGACGTCGGCCTTGCCGCGCAGTTCGGCGCCCAGCTCCCGGCAGCCGCGCACCGCCTCGGCGTTGCTGCCGCCCTCGGGGACGACGCAGACGTCCTCGGCCCCCGCCGCGCGCAGGAGAGAGGCCAGGACGGGCGGCTCCGCCTTGCGGCGGTACGTCGTCCGGTCGGCGAAGTGCAGCCGCATCCCGTCGGCTGCGCAGCGCGCCAGGGAGGGGTTCAGGGGCCGGGTCGCCAGTTCGTCGCCGCGTACGACGCCGACCGTGGGGATGCCGAGCAGCCGGCCGGCCGCTGCCGTGGCGCGCAGGTGGTTGGACCAGGCACCGCCGAACGTGACGACGGTCCGGCCGGCGGCAGCCGCGAGATTCGGCGCCAGCTTGCGCCACTTGTTGCCGATCAGCTCCGGATGGATCAGGTCGTCGCGCTTCAGCAGCAGCCGCACGCCCCGCCGCTCGAACCGGCCGTCGACGACCTCCTGCACCGGCGAGGGGAGCCGGGGGCGCAGTGAGGCGAGGCCGGAGGTGTCGGGGCTGGTCACCGCGCCATTGTCACCCGGGAGTAGGGGGTGCCGGGCCGGTGCCGACGGTGTGGGGCGATCGCCCGGCGTCCGTCGCCGACGAGCCGCGGCTGCCGCCCCACGGCCTCCGTGCGTTCGTCGCGTCGGCCGGTCCCGGCCCGCGGCCTCACCGGTGCTTCCGGGAGCCGCAGTTCGGTGTTTTCGAACGCCGGGGACCCTCGAAGTGGCCCCCCTGCCCAGCGCGGCAAAGATCCATTCCCGCTCTTTCGGGTAATAGCACCACGACGCTGCGTGAGGAAGGCTGGCCCGTGCACAGCGATGCCCGAGGCATATGGGCGTCGGTCACAATCGGGGAGGCAGTTCTCTATGTCGGTAGGCGAAGAGGTCCGCACGGAGCAGACCAAGCCGCAGCAGAGTCTCGGCACAGCGGCCGCGCGGAACCTGGCCACCACGACCAAGTCCGTGCCGCAGATGCAGGAGATCAGCTCTCGCTGGCTGCTGCGCATGCTGCCCTGGGTCGACATCAAGGGCGGTACGTACCGGGTGAACCGGCGGCTCACGTACGCCGTGGGCGACGGCCGGCTGACGTTCGTCAAGACCGGCGACCGTGTCGAGATCATTCCCGCGGAGCTGGGCGAACTGCCGGCACTGCGGTCCTACGAGGACGAGGAGGTCCTCTTCGAGATCGCGCGCCGCTGCGAGCAGCGGGAGTTCGCGGCGGGTGAGGTGATCACGTCGTTCGGCGGCCCGTCCGACGAGGTGTACCTGCTGGCGCACGGCCGGGTCGAGAAGGTCGGCACCGGCCCCTACGGGGACGACGAGTCCCTCGGCATCCTCGCCGACGGCGCCTACTTCGGCGACGACGCACTGCTCGACGAGGACGCGATCTGGGAGTACACGGCCCGCGCGCTCACCGCCTGCACCGTGCTCGTCCTGCCCCGCGCCGAGTTCCAGCAGATCGCGGAGCGCTCGGACACCCTGACCGAGCACCTCCGGCAGGTCCGCTCGATCCCCTCGCAGCGCTCCAACAAGTACGGCGAGAAGGAGATCGACCTCTCCGCCGGCCACTCGGGCGAGCCGGACATCCCGCACACGTTCGTCGACTACGAGGCCCGGCCCCGCGAGTACGAACTGAGCGTCGCCCAGACCGTCCTGCGCATCCACACGCGCGTGGCCGACCTGTACAACCAGCCCATGAACCAGACCGAGCAGCAGCTCCGGCTGACGGTCGAGGCGCTCAAGGAGCGCCAGGAGCACGAGCTCATCAACAACCGGGACTTCGGTCTGCTGCACAACTGCGAGTACGACCAGCGGATCCAGCCGCACGACGGCGTTCCCAGCCCGGACGACCTGGACGAGCTGCTCAGCCGGCGCCGCGGCACCAAGCTGCTGCTCGCGCACCCGCGGGCCATCTCCGCGTTCGGCCGCGAGCTCAACAAGCGGGGCCTGGTGCCCGAGACCATCGACATGGCCGGCAACCGCATCCCCACCTGGCGCGGCGTGCCGATCTTCCCGTGCAACAAGATCCCGGTGACCGAGGCGCGGACGACCTCGATCATCGCCCTGCGTACCGGCGAGGCCGACCAGGGCGTCATCGGTCTGCGGGCCTCCGGCATCCCGGACGAGATCGAGCCGAGCCTGTCCGTGCGCTTCATGGGCATCAACGAACAGGCCATCATCAAGTACCTGGTCACGGCCTACTACTCGGCCGCGGTCCTGGTGCCGGACGCGCTGGGCGTCCTGGAGAACGTCGAGATCGGCCGCTGGCAGTGACGCTCCCCGTGTGCCTCTCGCGTCCCCGCCTGGCGCGGCGGGTGGGCCCTTGGGGCATGCGCCCGGCGGCAGCGGAAGCGCCACCGTCGGCTCACCCCCCGAGGCGGCCCCATGGGTGATTCCCTCACGGAGCCCCGGACGGAGCCGACGCTGCCCGCCCCCGGCGGGCAGCCCGGGGCCGAGTCCCGGCCGCCGGTCGGGCCGTCGGAAGGACGCAGCCCGATCGGGACGCAGCGGCAGGGCCGGACCGAACCGGCCGAGGGACACGAGGCGGCGACGCTCCTGGAGCGGGCCCGCGCGGAGGTCGACCCGGTGCTGCGGTGCGCCCTCGGCACCCTGCCCGCGCCGATGCGCCGGGTCGCGCTCTACCACTTCGGCTGGGAGCAGGCCGACGGCAGTCCCGCCGACGGAGGCTCGGGCAAGGCCATCCGTCCCGCTCTGGTCCTCGCCGCGGCGTCCGCCCTCGGCGGTCCGGAGGCTCGGGCCGCAGCCGCCACGGCAGCAGCCGCGGTGGAGCTGGTCCACAACTTCACGCTGCTGCACGACGACGTGATGGACCGGGACGCCACCCGCCGTCACCGGGCCACCGCCTGGACCGTGTTCGGTGACGCGGACGCGATCCTCGCCGGTGACGCCCTGCAGGCGCTGGCGCTGAGGCTGCTGGCCGAGGACCCGCGTCCGGTGTCCCGGGCGGCGGCCGCCCGGCTCGCGGACTGCGTGATCGAACTGTGCGCGGGCCAGCACGCGGACACGGCCCTGGAGCACTGCGCCCCGGGCGAGGTGACGCTCGACGAGGTGCTCGCCATGGCGGAGGCCAAGACGGGCGCACTGCTCGGCAGCGCCTGTGCGATCGGCGGTCTGTACGCGGGTGCCTCGGACGACGAGGTGGCGGCACTGGACGCGTTCGGCCGGGAGGCCGGGCTCGCCTTCCAGCTCATCGACGACATCATCGGCATATGGGGCGATCCGCGTCGTACCGGCAAGCCCGCCGGCGCGGATCTGGCCGCCCGCAAGAAGTCCCTGCCCGTCGTCGCGGCGTTGGTCTCCGGGACTCCGGAGGCGGCGGAACTGGCCGAACTGTACGCACGGCCCAGCGAGAAGGAGGACCTCGACCACATCGCCACCACCGTGGAGCGTGCGGGAGGCCGGGACTGGGCACAGATCCAGGCGGCGGACCGGATGGCCCGGGCGATGCAGCAGCTCTCCCGGGCGGTGCCGGACCCGGAGTCGGCGGGCGGACTGCTGGCCCTCGCCGAGTTCGTGACACGGCGCAGCAGTTGACGGCCGACGCCCGTCGGCGGTCACCGTTCGGCGGTCGGTGAGAACCGGCCGCCGGCAGCACTGACGGCCCTTCGGGCGACCGAAGGGCACGACCCCGGAGCGCCGGGGCCGTGCGGCTCCTGACCCCGCACGGTCACCGGCCTCCGGCCGGCGGGTCCCGCACTGCCCCACGGTGTGCGGGGCCCGCCCCTTACAGGTGTCACGTCCTCGGGATAGGGCGCGCGTTCGACTGATTTGCGCCAAGCTCGCTCGCGGTTCGGCCCGGTGACCCTCAACGCCCCTACGATCAACGCCGATCGGACGAGTGAAGGGGCGAAAGCATGGGTGTGGCGATCCGGACGGCGGACGAAGGGGACAGGGACCTGATCGTCCGTCTGCTCGACGAGGCGTTCCAGGACGACCCCGTGAGCGGCTGGGTCTTCCCCGACGCGCAGGACCGTCGCGCGCACCACCCCGGGCTCATGGCCGCCTTCACCGACATCGTGTTCGAGGCCGGCCGCATCGACGTCACGGAGGACGGCTCGGCCTGTGCGCTGTGGCTGTCCCTGCCCGACGGTGATCCACATCAGGACGACGACGCCGAGGACGAGGGCCCGGCCCAGGTGCGGGAGGCCGTCGACCCCGGCAACGAGCGCATCGAACTCATCGGCCGGCTCACCGCGGGCATCCACCCCTCGGGGCGGGCCCACGAGTACCTGTGGATGATCGGCGTCGCCCCCGGCCGCCAGGGCGAGGGGCTCGGCACGGCGCTCATCGAGTCGGTCCTCGACCGGTGTGACCGCGACGGGACCGCGGCGTACCTGGAAGCGAGCAGCGCACGCAGCCGCACGCTGTACGAACGCCTCGGCTTCGAGCCCTGCGGCCCCGCCCTGCACCTGCCCGGCGGCCCGGAGATGTGGCCGATGTGGCGCGAGCCGGCGTCGCACACGGTCTAGGACGACCCGGCCCCTACCCGCCAGCCGGCCGGCGACGTCCGGCCCGCGCAGGGTCCGCCCACCACCCCGGCGTGACCACCCCGGCGCGCCGCGGTCCGGGCCGGGTGCCGCGATCCGGCGGGTGTCCGCCCACGGCGGGGAGCGGCGCGGCCCGGACCGGCCTAGGCTGAGGACATGGGCAGCAGCGAACAGCACGTCTGTCCCACTTGCGGACAGCCGGTGGAAACCGTCGTCCGGCGGCACAAGACGCTGGGCACCTGGGTCCCGCGATGGGTGGCGGGCCCCTGCCACAACCCGGACTGCGGAGCCCGGGAGACCGAGGGCGCCGACAGCGCCGACACCGTGGCGGCCCGCCCCGCGGCGGAGCAGCAGCCGGCCGAGTCACCCGCCGCCACGGCGACGGCACCACCGGAGAACGCCCCGCCCGGCGCCACCCCGCCGCGGACGGCGCCGGAGGAAACCGTCACACGGCGCCCCTGAGCCCAGCCGCCGAGGCCGGGCCACCCCGCGTCGAACCCGTCGGCCGGAGCCCGTCTCGGGCCCGCCGGCCGGCGCCCCGCGGGGGGCTGCCGCGTGCCCCATGGGCTCAGGGGTGGAGCGCCGCCGCCGTGTGCCGCACGCCGTGCTGATGGCGTGGATGCTCCTCGTGGCCACGGCGGGTGCGCTCACCGTGCGGATGCGGGACCCGGCGGAGCCCGGAGGGCCGTACGTCCGGCAGAACACCGAACCCGGGGAGACCTACGACCTACACCGAACCCGGGGAGACCTACGACCTGTCGCCCTGCCCGACGCGCGACGCGGGTCGGCTCGTCTCCTGCGCGGACGCCGGCTCGCGCTGACGTCAGGCCGTCTCCCGGGACCCGGGGCGCACTCCGCCCGTCGCCGGATCGCGGGACGTCAGGCAGTACAGGCCGCCCGCGGGGGCGCGCATCACCGTCCAGCCGGGGAAGCCCGACACGAAGGCCGCCCCGAGGGCCTCGTGCCGCGCCCGGGTCGCGGCCGGGTCCGCGCAGGCCAGGTCGAGGTGCGCGGAGACCGGCCGCTCCTCGTCGAGGCGCTGGAGCAGCAGACGGACCGGCAGGCCGGACGGCGGCTGGACCACATGGAACTCGGGCAGGGACCCCGGCCGCGACTCCCAGCCGGCCAGCAGCGCGCTCCAGAAGGCGACTTCGGCGCCGTACGCAGACGGGGGGACGTCCACGCACACCTGGTCGAGCCGGCTGCCCCGCACCACGCCCGGCCGTGACGCCTGGCCGCGCCACGGGTCCGCGCAGAACAACTGACCGCCCGGCGAGCGCAGTACGACGAGCGACCCGAGGTCCGCCACCACACTCGCGCCGAGCCGCACCGCCGCGGCGGCGAACTCCGCCACGTCGTCCACGCAGAAGTCGAGGTGCGCGCCGCCCGGCCCGGACTCCACCGCCTGCGCTTTCACGTACGCGTCGGCACCGTCCGGGAGCAGGGTGACGAACTCCTCCTGTTCACCGCGCAGTTCGGACAGCCGGGTGTCCGTGACCGCCGTCCAGAAGTCGCAGGCGGCGCGGAAGCCGGAGCGGGGGCGGTCGATGAAGGCGTAGGTCCAGCGGATCGTCATGGGCGCGATCGTAGAGGGCCCGCCACGGCCACCTGCGTGAACCTTGCGCCTGCTCCGCCTCGCCGGTCCCGCCCCCCGGCCCGGACTTGTTTGCATGCTGCAATGGACCACATCACGTTCCTCGTGGCGGCCGTGATCATCACGGCACTCGTCTTCGACTTCACCAACGGATTCCACGACACGGCGAACGCGATGGCCACCTCCATCGCCACCGGCGCGCTCGCCCCCCGGACGGCGGTCCTGATCAGCGGTGTCCTCAACGTCGCCGGTGCGTTCCTGTCCACCGAGGTCGCCCGGACCATCTCGGACGGCATCGTGGACGACGGCCTCGTCACCCCCGGCATGATCTTCGCGGGGCTGGTCGGGGCGATCCTGTGGAACCTGCTGACCTGGCTCCTCGGACTGCCGTCCAGCTCCTCCCACGCCCTCTTCGGCGGGCTGATCGGGGCGGTGTGGGCCGGAGCGGGCAGCCAGGGGGTACACGTCGGCAAGGTCGTCGAGAAGGTCCTGGTGCCGGCGGTGGCCTCACCGCTGGTGGCCGGGCTCGCGGCGCTGCTGGCCACCGGCCTCGCCTACCGGCTCACCCGCCGGGCCCGCCCGGAGACGGTGACCAGGGGCTTCCGCGTCGGCCAGGTCGTCTCCGCCTCGCTGGTCTCCCTCGCCCACGGCACGAACGACGCGCAGAAGACCATGGGCGTCATCACCCTCACCCTCGTCTCGGCCGGGGCGCTCGGCGCGGACGCCGGGCCGCCCCTGTGGGTGGTCGCCTCCGCGGGTCTGGCCATGGGTCTCGGCACCTATCTCGGCGGCTGGCGGATCATCCGCACGATGGGCAAGGGCCTGGCGGAGATCCGCTCCCCCCAGGGCTTCGCGGCGGAGACCGCCTCCACGGCCGTCATCCTCACCTCCGCCCACCTCGGCTTCGCCCTGTCCACCACGCAGGTCGCGTCGGGCAGCATCCTCGGCGCGGGGCTGGGCCGCCGGGTCGCGGAGGTCCGCTGGGGCGTGGCGGGCCGCATGGTGGTCGCCTGGGTGCTCACTCTGCCCGCGGCCGGGCTGATCGGCGGCCTGGCGGCCGCCGTCGTCGGCTCCGGCGGCGACCTCGGTACGGCCGTCGTCGGACTCGCCGGCGCCGCTCTCGCCGCCGGCATGGTGCTGGTCTCGCGCCGCACCCCGGTGAACGCCCACAACGTCAACGACGCGCACGACGTCCCGCTCCCCGGTGAACGGCCGGCGAAGGTCGGTTCGGCCGCGTGAGACCGCGCACACGGCGAAGGGGCCCGGCAGCCGATCCGGCCGGGCCCCTTCGCCGCAGGAGGCGATCAGGCCTTCTTGGTCTCCCAGAAGATCTTGTCGATCTGGGCGATGTAGTCCAGCGCCTTCTGGCCGGTGGCCGGGTCGGTCGACGCCTTGGCGGCCGAGAGGGCCTTCAGGGTGTCGTTGACCAGCTGGTGCAGCTCCGGGTACTTCTCGAAGTGCGGGGGCTTGAAGTAGTCGCTCCAGAGCACCGAGACGTGGTGCTTGGCAAGCTCCGCGCGCTGCTCCTTGATGACGGTGGCGCGGGCCTGGAAGTGCGGGTCGTCGTTTCCGGCCATCTTCTCCTGGACGGCCTTGACCGACTCCGCCTCGATGCGGGCCTGGGCGGGGTCGTAGACACCGCAGGGAAGGTCGCAGTGCGCGCTGACCTTGACCTTGGGTGCAAACAGGCGGGAAAGCATGGAGCATTCCTTCCTCGTGATCGTCTTCTCACAGGGGACATTACTCCGTGACGGAGGGGTTTTCGCGAGTGCCCCCTTGGGCTTAGGACAAAAGTCCGGGGTGAGACTGAGACTGGTGGAGGAAAGAACCGGGGAGGTGCCGGGTGATGCCGGAGCTGTCGCAGGAGTCCGAGCGGGGAAGGCCGGCCCCGCCCTTCGGGGTCGCCGAGGTCACGGGTCCCTCCATGGTGCCCACGCTGTACCACGGCGACCGGCTCCTGGTGCACTACGGCGCCCGGATCCGGACCGGTGACGTCGTCGTGCTGCGGCATCCCTTCCAGCAGGATCTGCTCGTGGTGAAGCGGGCCGCCGGGCGCCGCGGCGACGGCTGGTGGGTGCTCGGCGACAACGCCCACGCCGGCGGCGACAGCACCGACTACGGCGTGGTGCCCGACGAGCTGGTGCTGGGCCGGGTCCGGTTCCGCTACCGGCCGCTCAAGTCCGGCCGGCGCTCGCCCTGGGCGCTGCTCGGCTGGGTGCTGTCCGCCGCCAGGCCCGTCGTCTCGGGCAGGCCGGGCCTGGCCGTCTCCAGGCGTTTGCGGGCCCGGTAGGCCGCCACGTTGGCCCGGGTCGCGCAGCGGTCCGAGCAGTAGCGCCGGGAGCGGTTGGTGGAGGTGTCCAGGTAGGCGTTGCGGCAGGGGGCGGCCTCGCACAGGCCGAGGCGGTCCACGCCGTACTCGGTGAGGTGGAACGCCAGGCCCATCGCGGCGATCGCCGCGTAGCCGGCCGTCGCGTTGGACGGGTGGTCCGCCAGGTGCATGTGCCACAGGGGGCGCCCGTCGTCGTCGCGGACGTCGTGCCCGGAGATCTGGGGACTGACCGGGAACTCCAGCAGCAGGGAGTTGAGCAGGTCGACGGCGAGCGTCTCGTCGCCGGCGTCGGCCGCCTCGAAGACCGCGCGCAGCCGGGCCCGGATCGAGCGGAACCGCGTCACGTCCGCCTCCGTGGCACGACGGGCCGCGGACCGGCTGGTGCCGAACAGGTCAC
Source organism: Streptomyces sp. NPDC026246 (assembly GCF_055567995.1). Lineage (NCBI taxonomy): Bacteria > Bacillati > Actinomycetota > Actinomycetes > Kitasatosporales > Streptomycetaceae > Streptomyces > Streptomyces sp. NPDC026246. The sequence goes on from NZ_JBVHPJ010000003.1 coordinate 646,738, forward strand.
GAACGGCCTCGACCGACGTCAGGGCGTCCTTGCCCCGGACCGGCTCCTCGGTGTTGACGAGGCGCACGGCGTAGTCCGAGTAATAGGCCAGTTCCACTTGTAGTCCTCACGCAGGGCTTCATCGTCGGGAGCGTGCACGGGTAAGAGCTGGTGAAGCTTCCAGGGTATTACGAGGGAGGGGCTCGACGGCGTCTCGGACACCCCGCCGCCGGGCCGGGCCAGGACGTGCGAAGGGGCGGTACGGAGACTCCGTACCGCCCCTTCGCCGTGACCGGGGTCAGAGCACCTTGGACAGGAAGGACTTCGTCCGCTCGTGCTGCGGGTTGGTCAGCACCTCGCGCGGATGGCCGGACTCGACGACCACGCCACCGTCCATGAAGACCAGGCTGTCGCCCACCTCGCGGGCGAATCCCATCTCGTGGGTGACGACGACCATCGTCATGCCGGACTCGGCGAGGTCCCGCATGACGTCCAGGACGTCGCCCACCAGCTCCGGGTCCAGCGCCGAGGTCGGCTCGTCGAACAGCATCAGCTTCGGGTCCATGGCCAGGGCCCGGGCGATCGCGACGCGCTGCTGCTGGCCGCCGGAGAGCTGGGAGGGGTAGTTGCCCGCCTTTTCGGCCAGGCCCACCCGGTCCAGCAGTTCCAGCGCGCGTTGCCGGGCCTGGCCCCTGTTGACGCCCTTGACCTGGACCGGCGCCTCCATGACGTTCTCCACGGCCGTCATGTGCGGGAACAGGTTGAAGCGCTGGAAGACCATGCCGATGTCCCGGCGCTTCACCGCGACCTCGCTGTCCTTCAGCTCGTAGAGCTTGTCGCCCTTCTGGCGGTAGCCCACCAGCTCACCGTCGACGTAGAGGCGGCCGGCGTTGACCTTCTCCAGGTGGTTGATGCACCTCAGGAAGGTCGACTTGCCGGAGCCGGAGGGGCCGATGAGGCAGAACACCTCGCCCGACTTGACCTCCAGGTCGATGCCCTTGAGCACCTCGACCGGCCCGAAGGACTTGTGGACGCCCTCGGCCTTCACCATGGCGGTCATGCGGTGCCTCCCGTCGTCGACGAGCGGTTGGACAGGGACAGCACGTTGGCCTTGATCTTCTGGAACGGCGTGGCCGGGAGCGACCGGCTCGAACCGCGGGCGTAGTAGCGCTCCAGGTAGTACTGGCCGACGCTGAAGACCGAGGTCAGCAGCAGGTACCAGGCCGCGGCCAGGAACAGCATCTCCGCGGGTGCGCCGGAGGTCTGGCCGATGTCCTGGGCCGCGCGCAGCAGCTCGGGATACTGGACGACCGAGACCAGCGAGGTCGTCTTCAGCATGTTGATGACCTCGTTGCCCGTCGGCGGCACGATCACGCGCATCGCCTGCGGGATGACGATCCGGCGCAGCGTCTTGGAGTGGCTCATGCCGAGCGCGTGGGACGCCTCGGTCTGGCCCTCGTCGACCGAGAGCAGGCCGGCCCGGCAGATCTCCGCCATGTACGCGGCCTCGTTCAGGCCGAGGCCCAGCAGCGCCGTCAGGAACGGGGTCATGAAGTCCGACCACTCGTCCTTGTAGAACGGCCCGAGGTTGATGTACTCGAAGACCAGGCCCAGGTTGAACCAGACGATCAGCTGGACCAGGACCGGGGTGCCGCGGAAGAACCAGATGTAGAACCACGCGATCGACGAGGTCACCGGGTTCTTCGACAGGCGCATCACGGCGAGCAGGACGCCGCCGATGATGCCGATCGCCATGGACAGCACGGTCAGCAGCAGCGTCTTGCCGACGCCGTCGAGGATGCGGTCGTCGAAGAAGTAGTCCGGGATCGCGCCCCAGTTGATCTTGCCCTGGGCGAACGCGTAGACGATGCCGCCCAGCAGGGCGACGGCGACGACGGCGGAGACGTACCGGCCGTAGTGCCGGACCGGGATGGCCTTGATGGCCTCCGGTCCGGCCGGGGGCGTGTCGCCCGCCGTCTTCTCGATGTCAACAGTCACGGGTAGTGCCTTTCAGTGCCGCTGCGCTGCGGTCACTTGCCGCCGTTGATGGTGGCCGCGTCGACGGAGCCGTCGGTGACGCCCCACTTCTTCAGGATCTTCTCGTACTCGCCGTTCTCGATGATGGCGTCGAGCGCGGCCTTGAGCGCGTCCCGCAGCTCCGCCTGGTTCTTGGCGACCGCGATGCCGTACGGAGCGGCCTCGACCTGCTCGCCGACCAGCTGGAAGTCCTTGCCGCCGCCGGAGGTCTTCACGGCGTACGCGGCGACCGGGAAGTCGGACGAGCCGGCGGCGGCGCCGCCCGCGCGCAGACGGGTCTGGGCCTGCTGGTCGTTGTCGAAGGCCTCGATGGCGATCTTCTTGCCGGCCGGGCACTTCTTCGACTCCGCCTTGGCGAGGTCCTCGGAGACCGTGCCGCGCTGCAGCACGATCTTCTTGCCGCACAGGTCCGACCAGCTCTTGATGCCCTGGTCGTCGCCCTTCTTGGTGTAGATCGACACACCGGCGGTGAAGTAGTCGACGAAGTCGACGCCCTCGCCGACCTTCTTGCCGGTGTCGGAGTCGATGCCCTCCTGGCGGTCCTTGGTGTCGGTCATCGCGGACATGGCGATGTCGTACCGCTTGGAACGCAGACCCGTGATCAGCGTGTCGAAGGTGCCGTTCTCGAACTGGAAGTCGACACCGAGCTGCTTGCCCATGGCGGCGGCGATGTCCGGGTCGATGCCGACGACCTTGCCGGAGCTGTCCTTGAACTCGACCGGGGCGTAGGCGATGTCCGAACCGACCTTGATGACGCCCTTGTCGCGGACGGCCTGGGGCAGCTTGCCGGCGAGCGGGGCGGTGGAGGCGGTGTCGCTCTCCGAGCCGCTGTCCTTGGTCTGGTCGCCGCATCCGGTGAGCATCAGCGTGCCTGCGACCGCGATCGCACCGACCGCTGCTAGCCGGGAGCGGGCGGCGGTCGTACGACGGGTGGAGCTTGCGGTCATGGTGGGTTCCTCCGGCGGATGGGTGGAGTTGCCGATGGGGCTGCGCGCCGCCGATGGGGCCGGCAGCGCATGCACTGCCGACGGTGCCGGCAGAGCCGTGGGTCGACGGGAGCACACGTCTTCGAGTGTCGCGACCTCGTGTGATTACGGCATCTTGCCATTCGGACTGCGCCATTCTGGGGGCCAGCCATGTCAAAATCGGATAACGGGCGATCCCCGAACCGCACCACTCCGGTACATCACGGCCGGACCTTCTGTGGGAATCTTTCGTTCCGGCCGGAAGATCTTCGGTACATCCCTGGATTTCGAGACGGGGTCCATGGGCTTCGCCGCCGCTTGAGTGGTTCTCCCTGGTTTGTCCAGGCCTTGTACCGATATTGGACGAAGAGTCAGGGCACCGTCATGTGACCTTGGCGTTATGGACTCGTCCCAGGCGCCTCCCGTCCGGTAAGAAGGGTCTTCACACCCCTCATCCGGGGCTCAGGGCGCGTGTGCGGCGCGCCCGTCGCGTACGCGCCCGTACGTATCACGTACACAGCACGACCACGGCCGTACGCGGTCCCGCCCACCCCTCACCAGGAGTGGCCACCCTCAAGCCGATGAAGATTTAAGGGGTAAAAGAAAGTGGCAGCGGAGATCGTCAATCCTCGCAGCGAGAGCAAGACCGGCGATACGGAGCACGAGGGCAGTGCGGAGCCCCTCGACTCCTTCGACCCGGCGTTCGCGTTGCACCGCGGCGGCAAGATGGCTGTGCAGGCCACCGTGCCGGTCCGTGACAAGGACGACCTGTCCCTGGCGTACACGCCCGGCGTCGCGAAGGTGTGCAGCGCGATCGCGGAGCAGCCGGAGCTCGTGCACGACTACACGTGGAAGTCGTCGGTCGTGGCCGTCGTGACGGACGGCACGGCCGTGCTGGGGCTCGGTGACATCGGGCCCGAGGCCTCCCTCCCGGTGATGGAGGGCAAGGCCATCCTGTTCAAGCAGTTCGGCGGTGTGGACGCCGTTCCGATCGCGCTGAACTGCACGGACGTCGACGAGATCGTCGAGACGGTGGTGCGCCTCGCACCCTCGTTCGGCGGAGTCAACCTGGAGGACATCTCGGCGCCGCGGTGCTTCGAGATCGAGCGGAAGCTGCAGGAGCGGCTGGACATCCCGGTCTTCCACGACGACCAGCACGGCACGGCGGTCGTGACGCTCGCCGCCCTGCGCAACGCCGCCCGGCTGAGCGGGCGGGCGGTGGGCGACCTGCGGGCCGTCATCTCCGGCGCCGGCGCGGCCGGTGTCGCGATCGCGAAGATGCTGGTCGAGGCCGGTATCGGGGACGTCGCGGTGGCCGACCGCAAGGGTGTGGTGTCGGCGGACCGCGAGGACCTCACGCCCGTGAAGCGGGACCTGGCCGGGTTCACGAACAAGGCCGGGCTGACCGGGTCGCTGGAGTCGGCGCTGGCCGGTGCCGACGTGTTCATCGGCGTGTCCGGCGGGACCGTCCCGGAGTCCGCGGTCGCCACGATGGCCGAGGGGGCCTTCGTCTTCGCCATGGCGAACCCGAACCCCGAGGTCCATCCGGAGGTCGCGCACAAGTACGCGGCGGTCGTCGCCACCGGGCGGTCGGACTTCCCGAACCAGATCAACAACGTCCTGGCGTTCCCGGGGATCTTCGCCGGCGCCCTGCAGGTGCGGGCGTCCCGGATCACCGAGGGGATGAAGCTGGCCGCCGCCGAGGCGCTGGCCGCCGTCGTCGGGGACGATCTGGCCCCCGACTACGTCATCCCGTCGCCCTTCGACGAGCGCGTCGCACCGGCCGTGACCGCGGCGGTCGCGGCGGCGGCCCGCGCGGAGGGTGTGGCCCGGCGCTGACAGCGCCGACCGTGCCGTGAGGTGACCCCGTCCGGGTGCGGACGGGGTCATTTCTTTGCCGGGCGGTACGGCTGATCGGGTGGCGCGGGCCGGTCGCGGCCGGCTCGGTCCCGGTCCCGTGCCGGTCCGGCCGTGCGGGTCCCGCGTCTGCGAGGGTGCGGGCCCTGCCCCGGTGGCTGCGGGCACCACCCTCGGGCTCCTGGCAAGAGGGTGTGTCTCACAGGGCGGCGTGGTTCCTTCGCCACGACCGGGAACCTATCGTCAAGGTCATGTTCGCCGTCTACGCCGCCCGAATCGACCGCGACCAGCCGCTCTCCGGCCTGGAGTCGGGGGAGCGTCCCGCCCCCGAGGCCCGTCCCGGCTGGAGCACCGTCAACGTCAAGGCCGCCTCCCTCAACCACCACGACCTCTGGTCCCTGCGCGGGGTCGGCCTCGCCGAGGACAAGCTGCCGATGATCCTCGGCTGCGACGCCGCGGGTGTCGACGAGGACGGCAACGAGGTCGTCCTGCACTCCGTCATCGGCCAGAGCGGGCACGGGGTCGGCCCGAAGGAGCCCCGTTCCATCCTCACCGAGCGCTACCAGGGGACGTTCGCCGAGCAGGTCGCAGTGCCGACCTGGAACATCCTGCCGAAGCCGAAGGGGCTCTCCTTCGAGGAAGCCGCCTGCCTGCCCACGGCCTGGCTGACCGCCTACCGGATGCTGTTCACCAACGCGGGTGTCCGGCCGGGTGACTCCGTGCTCGTCCAGGGCGCCGGCGGCGGTGTCGCCACGGCCGCGATCGTGCTGGGCAGGGCCGCCGGCCTGAAGGTGTTCGCCACCAGCCGGGACGAGGCCCGGCGCAAGCGGGCCCTGGAACTGGGGGCCGTGGAGGCGCTGGAGTCCGGGGCGCGGCTGCCCCAGCGGGTCGACGCCGTGATCGAGACTGTGGGGGCCGCCACCTGGTCGCACTCGGTGAAGTCGCTGAGGCCGGGCGGCACGCTCGTCATCTCCGGTGCCACGAGCGGCGACCGGCCCTCGCACGCCGAACTGACCCGGATCTTCTTCCTGGAGCTGAAGGTCGTCGGCTCCACGATGGGCACCAAGGACGAGCTGGAGGACCTGCTGTCCTTCTGCGCCACCACGGGTGTGCGGCCCGTCATCGACGAGGTGCTGCCCCTGGACCGGGCCCGTGAGGGCTTCGAGCGGCTGGCCGCGGGTGAGCAGTTCGGGAAGGTCGTGCTGACCAACCCCTGAGCGGACGCCACGCGCAGGCGCGTTGTTCGACGGCCGGTCCGGAAACGGGCCGGCCGTTTGGCATGTCAACCGGGGTTGACGAGTGGGATGATGTCAACGTAGGTTGACGTCATGACCGAAGCAACCGATCTGGCCGAGCGGGCCGGTGACCGGGACCCCCGGGTCGGCCTGCGGGCCGTCGCCGCCCTGCGCCGGCTGCTGGAGCAGCTGGAGGCCGTGCAGGTGCGCAACGCGCGCAACCAGGGCTGGTCCTGGCAGGAGATCGCCACCGAACTCGGTGTGAGCAGGCAGGCCGTGCACAAGAAGTACGGGAGGCATTGATGTTCGAGCGGTTCACCAAGGACGCACGGGACGTGGTGAAGGGCGCGTTCTCCCATGTGGAGGGCGGGCGGAGCGTGGAGCCGGAGCATCTGCTGCTGGCCCTGCTCGACCGGGAGGGCAGCCGCGGGTCGTTCGCCCTCGCGGCGCTGGGCCTCGGGGAGGACCGGGAGCCCGTGCGCGAGGCGCTGAGGGAGGCACGGCGACGGGCCGGGCTCTCCCGGGCCGAGAGCGACGCGCTGGCCGGGCTGGGTATCGACGTGGCCGGGATCGTCGCCCGGGTGGAGGACCTGCACGGGGCGGGGGCGCTGTCCGGCGACCCGAAGGACAGGCGGTGGTGGTCCGCCGGGCGCCCCTCCTTCGGCCGGGGCGCGAAGGACGTGCTGGAGCGCTCCCTGCGGGCCGCGCTGGCCCGGCACGACCGGCACATCGGGGACGAGCACATCCTGCTGGCCCTGACCACCCGGCCCGGCGTGCCCGCCGAGGTCCTCGCCGACCACGGGGTGACGTACGAGTCCCTGGTGCGGGTGCTGTACGGACGCGGCGGCGAGGCCAAGGCCGGCTGAGCGGCGGCCGGTTACTTCCTCGGGGAGCGCAGCAGCGCTCCTATGTGGGCCGCGGCCGTCGACAGGTGGCGGCGGGCGTCGCGGAGCTGGTCCGGCGTCACGCCGTTGTCCCGGGCCGCGTCCCGGATGTCGTCCCGGAAACGGTCGAGCAGGCGGTCCAGGTCGCGGGCGGGGTCGCCGGTGGAGTCCGCGGCGTCCTCGTGGGCCCAGGCGGGCTCGAAGGCGGCCGGGAAGTCCTGCGCGGGCTGGTCGTGCACCGGGTCCGGGGCGGCCGGGGCCGCCCGGCCCGTGCCGGACCAGTCGAAGCCGAAGTCCTTGCCGTAGTCCTTCCCGAACTCACCCATCTCCTTGACCAGTTCGCTCAGGCCCTCGCGCAGCCCCGCCGGCCAGTCGCCGCGGGCGAAGCGGTCCTGCACCTGCTCCTGGACCCGGCGGGTGATGCGCTGCATCTGCTCCTGGGCCTGGGCCCGCGCCTGCTCCTGGGCCTCCTTCGCCTGGCGACGGGCCCGCTGGGCGTCCTCGCGGGCCCGGCGGCTCTCGTCCTTGGCCCGCCGGGCCTGCTCCTTCCACTCCTGCCGGGCGCGGCGCATCTCCTCCTTGGCGATGCGCCAGGCCTCCTTGTCGCCGAACGGCGGGACGTCACCGGGGGAGGTGCCGCCCTCCGTGCGGCCCGTGCCGGGGCCCCGGCGGGCCTCCGTGGCCGCCGCGCGCATCTCGCGGCGCAGGTCGCCCGCGGCGCCGCGGACGTCCGCCTGGATCTCCGCGGCCAGTTCCGCGACCGACTCGCGGATCTCCAGCTCCAGGTCGGCCAGTTCACCGCTGCGGTCGGCCAGCTCGGCGCGCCCCGCGTCCGTGATCGAGTAGACCTTGCGGCCGCCCTCGGTGGTGTGGGTGACCAGGCCCTCGGCCTCCAGCTTGGCCAGCCGGGGGTAGACGGTGCCCGCCGACGGCGCGTACAGCCCCTGGAAGCGCTCCTCGAGGAGGCGGATCACCTCGTAGCCGTGGCGCGGGGCCTCGTCGAGCAGCTTCAGCAGGTAGAGGCGGAGGCGGCCGTGGGCGAAGACGGGAGGCATGTCAGAGCACCTTCTTGTCGGTCGAGCCGTCGGCCGGGGCGCCGTCGGCGCCGGTGTCCCGGCCGGAGACGGAATTGTCTCCCGAGCCGGCCGGCGCCCCGCCCCGCGGGTCGGCCGGCTCGGTGCCGGGCCGGGCGTCCGCGGGACCGGTGTCCTCGCCCTCCCGGGCCGGGCGGCGCAGCAGGGCGATGGAGCCGGAGACGGTGGTGGCCCGCAGCCTGCCGGTGCCCGCGCCGAGCCTGCCCGCGATTTTGTGCGCGCCCCACTGGCCGTAGACCCGCAGGCCCTCGAAGGCGTTGGAGATGGCGCCGCTCGCCGTGTTCGCCTCGACCTCCGCGTCCGCCGGGTACGGCAGGCGGATGGCGATCTCGCCCGAGACGCTGGTCAGCCGCACGTCCGTCGGGCCGTCCGGGTCGAGGTCGACGATCATGGAGCCGCTGACGGAGTCGGCCCGCACGGAGGGGCCGGAGCCCTCGACCACGGTGAGGTCGCCCGAGACGGAGTTGAACCGGAGCTCGCCCGTGACGTCCTGCGCCTCCAGGCTGCCGGAGACCGTGTCGGCGCGGACCGGGCCGGACAGGCCCACCAGCGTCGTGTCGCCGGTGACGCCCTTGACCACCGACGGGCCCCGGAGGCCGGAGATCACCGCCGCCGCGCCGACCACGCCCACCTCGACGCGGGTGCCGGCCGGAACGGCCAGGGAGACCACCGCGCTGCGCTGCCAGCCCTTGCGGTCCAGCCACTTGAGGAAGCCCTTCCAGGGCAGGTCCTCGTACGCCACGGTGAGGGTGCCGTGCTCCTGGGTCACCACCAGGGGCGGCCCCTCGATCTCGGAGACCTCCAGCCGGGCGGAACCCTCGTCGGTGCCCACCACGTTCACCGTGCCGTTGACCAGGCGCACGTGGAGATCGCGCACGGGCTCGTCGAAGGTGAGCTTCACCGGCTCCGTGACGGACCACTCGGACATGGCAGACCTCCCTGATGCGACGCGCCATATCGCGTCCTCTCGCAGTCACGATATATCGCGGTCGGGGAAAGTCAAGACACCCGTTGTGCGGAGGGAAAGCAGGCACAAGTGCTCATAGGCGGGCAAATCGCCCTACCGTGTGACCATGCCGACGGAAGCCGCCCCTACGGGCTCTCCCTCCGGGGCGCTGCTGCTGTGCCGGGCGGCGCCCGCCGCCGTCGCCGCGGTGGCCCCGCTGCTGCGCGAACCCATGCAGCTGACCCGCGCGGGTGACGGGTGGAGCGTGCTCGTTCCCGAGGGCGGCCCCTGGCGGGACGGCGACGAGCCCGTCGACCGGGTGGCGACCGGCTGGGCCGGCGCGCTGGCCGTCGGCGCGCCCTGGCCCGTTCTCGCGCTGTGGTGGGACGCGGACCACGCGGGCTTCACGCTGGCCTCCGGGTTCCGCCGCCCGGTCGGCTTCGTCTGGCTCTCCCACGGCGTCCCGGTCGGCCAGGACGAGGCGATGCGGACGTTCGCCGCGCGGGTGGGGCTCGACCCCGTCCTGGACGTCCAGGCCCTCGACCGGCTGACCGCACCCGACACGACGGCCGACGCCCGCGCCCGGCTGCGCGGTCTGCTGGCGGTCCTCACGCGCGTGGGCGTCTCGATGCCCCCGGAACTCGCCCCGGGACTACCCGCCGACCGCCTCCGTGAAGCCGTCGCGGTCCTGCCGGACAGCCGCCGCATCGAGTGGCCCGGCCTGCGCGAGGCGGTGGTGGAGCGCGGCGCCGTCGCGCACAGCCGGCTGGGTGCCTGGATGCCCCGGACGGGCGGCCCCGCGGCGCACGTCCTCGCCCTGGCTCAGATCGTGGCGGGCGTGCCCCTGCTGGTCCGGGGCCTGCGCCGGTCCGGCGGGCGCTGGGGCTGGGTCACGGCCGGCGCACTGCTCCTCGCGCACGGCACCGTGGGGCTGGCCCACCGGGTGGCCCACCCGCGCGACTAGAAGCGCCTGCCGGGGTCCGGAACGGGGGGCCCACCAGAAGTCCCCGGGCCGAGGTGCGGAGGAGTCCGCGCGGGTGCTACTCGTCGTCCTCGTCGTCCAGCCGGGCCAGCCACGTCGCCAGACGTTCCACCGGCACCTCGAAGTCGGGGTTGAGGTCCACGAACGTGCGCAGCTGCTCGGCCAGCCACTCGAAGGTGACCTCCTCCTCGCCGCGCCGCTTCTCCAGTTCCTCGATGCCACGGTCCGTGAAGTACATGCCGTCAAGGATAGGGGGGTGCGAAACGGCCGGGCCGCACCCCCACCAGCGGGGATGCGGCCCGGCCGCACGGGACGCGCAAGGGTGGTTACGCCTCGAACACCTCACGCACCAGCTGCTCCTGCTCGGCCTGGTGCCGCTTGGCGGAACCGACGGCCGGGGACGAGGAGTGCGGACGCGAGATGCGGCGCAGACGCTCGCCGTGCGGCACCTCGGCGCCGACGGCCAGGTCCAGGTGGTCGATCAGGTTGAGCGCGATGAACGGCCAGGCACCCTGGTTCGCCGGCTCCTCCTGGGCCCACAGGTACTTCTCGGCGTTCGGGTACTTCTTGATCTCCGCCTGGAGCTCCGTACCCGGCAGCGGGTACAGGCGCTCGATGCGGATGATCGCCGTGTCCGTCACACCGCGCTTCTGACGCTCGGCCTCCAGGTCGTAGTAGACCTTGCCGGCGCAGAAGACGACCTTCTTGACCGCGGCCGCGTCCACCGACGCGTCGCCGATGACCGGCTGGAACTGGCCCGTCGTGAACTCCTCCGCCTTGGCCGCCGCCGCCTTCAGGCGCAGCATCGACTTCGGCGTGAAGACCACCAGCGGCTTGTGGTGCGGGTTGTGCACCTGCCACCGCAGGAGGTGGAAGTAGTTCGACGGCGACGTCGGCATGGCGACCGTCATGTTGTTCTGCGCGCACATCTGCAGGAAGCGCTCGGGGCGGGCCGAGGAGTGGTCCGGGCCCTGGCCCTCGTAGCCGTGCGGCAGCAGCAGGACGACACCGGAGGTCTGCGCCCACTTCTGCTCGGCCGACGAGATGAACTCGTCCACGACCGTCTGGGCGCCGTTGACGAAGTCGCCGAACTGCGCCTCCCACATCACGAGCGCCTCGGGGCGGGCCAGCGAGTAGCCGTACTCGAAGCCCATCGCCGCGTACTCGGAGAGCAGGGAGTTGTAGACGTTGAGCCGCGCCTGGTCCTCGGAGAGGTACTGCAGCGGCGTGTACTCCTCGCCCGTGCTGCGGTCGATGATGACCGCGTGGCGCTGGCCGAACGTACCGCGCTGCGAGTCCTGGCCGGCCAGGCGGACCGGCACGCCCTCCAGCAGGAGGGAGCCGACCGCGAGGGTCTCGCCCATGCCCCAGTCGATGGTGCCGTCCTCGACCATCGACGCCCGGCGCTGCAGCTGCGGCAGCAGACGCGGGTGGACGGTGATGTGGTCGGGGATGTTGACCTGCGACTCGGCGATCCGCTTGACGACCTCCGTGGTCACCGCGGTGTTCACGGCGACCGGGAACTCGGCCTGCGGGTCGGACGTCTCCACCGTGTTCGGCTGCGAGGTGGCCTCGCGGACCTCGGTGAAGACCTTCTCCAGCTGGCCCTGGTAGTCCTGCAGCGCCTGCTCGGCCTCTTCCAGGGTGATGTCGCCGCGACCGATGAGGGACTCGGTGTAGAGCTTGCGCACCGAGCGCTTCTTGTCGATCAGGTCGTACATCAGCGGCTGGGTGAAGGCCGGGTTGTCCGACTCGTTGTGACCGCGGCGGCGGTAGCAGATGAGGTCGATCACCACGTCCTTGTTGAACGCCTGGCGGAACTCGAAGGCGAGCCGCGCCACGCGGACCACGGCCTCCGGGTCGTCGCCGTTCACGTGGAAGATCGGGGCCTCGATCATGCGGGCCACGTCCGTGGCGTACATGGAGGAACGCGAGGACTCGGGGGCCGCGGTGAAGCCGACCTGGTTGTTGATGACGATGTGGACCGTGCCGCCGGTGCGGTAGCCGCGCAGCTGCGACATGTTCAGGGTCTCGGCCACCACGCCCTGGCCCGCGAAGGCCGCGTCGCCGTGGATCGCCACCGGCAGGACCGTGAAGTCCGTGCCGCCCTTGTTGATGATGTCCTGCTTGGCGCGCGAGACGCCCTCCAGGACCGGGTCCACCGCCTCCAGGTGCGAGGGGTTCGCGACCAGGGAGACCTTGATCTGCTCGCCGTCCAGGCCGGTGAAGGTGCCCTCGGCGCCCAGGTGGTACTTCACGTCACCGGAGCCGTGCATCGACTTCGGGTCGAGGTTGCCCTCGAACTCGCGGAAGATCTGGGCGTAGGACTTGCCGACGATGTTCGCCAGGACGTTCAGGCGGCCGCGGTGGGCCATGCCGACGACGACCTCGTCCAGGCGGGACTCCGCGGCGCTGTCGAGGACCGCGTCCAGCAGCGGGATGACGGACTCGCCGCCCTCCAGGGAGAAGCGCTTCTGGCCGACGTACTTGGTCTGCAGGAACGTCTCGAAGGCCTCGGCCGCGTTCAGCCGGCGCAGGATGCGCAGCTGCTCCTCGCGCTCGGGCTTGGAGTGCGGGCGCTCGACGCGGTCCTGGATCCACTTGCGCTGCTTGGGGTCCTGGATGTGCATGAACTCGATGCCGGTGGTGCGGCAGTACGAGTCGCGCAGGACGCCGAGGATGTCGCGCAGCTTCATCATCGACTTGCCGGCGAAGCCGCCGACGGCGAACTCGCGCTCCAGGTCCCAGAGCGTGAGGCCGTGCTCGGTGATGTCCAGGTCGGGGTGCTTGCGCTGCTGGTACTCCAGCGGGTCGGTGTCGGCCATGACGTGGCCGCGGACCCGGTAGGAGTGGATCAGCTCGAAGACGCGGGCGGCCTTGGTGACGTCGTCGTCGTGGCTGGCGTCGATGTCCTTGAGCCAGCGGACCGGCTCGTAGGGGATGCGCAGCGCCTCGAAGATGTCGTCGTAGAAGCCGTTCTCACCGAGGAGGAGGTTCGCGACGATCCGCAGGAACTCGCCGGAGGCGGCGCCCTGGATGACCCGGTGGTCGTAGGTCGACGTGAGCGTCATGACCTTCGAGATGCCGAGCTTGTTCAGCGTGTCCTGGGACGTGCCCTGGAACTCCGCCGGGTAGTCCATGGAGCCGACGCCCATGATCACGGACTGGCCGGGCATCAGACGCGGCACGGAGTGCACGGTGCCGAGGCCGCCGGGGTTGGTCAGGGAGACCGTCACCCCGGTGAAGTCGTCCATGCCCAGCTTGCCGTCACGGGCGCGGCGGACGATGTCCTCGTAGGCCTGCCAGAACTCGAAGAAGTTCAGCGTCTCGGCCTTCTTGATGCCCGCGACCACGAGCTGGCGGTCGCCGTTGGGCTTGACCAGGTCGATGGCGAGGCCGAAGTTGACGTGCTCCGGCTTGACCAGGGTCGGCTTGCCGTCCTTCTCCGCGAAGGAGTAGTTCATCGACGGCATGGCCTTGATGGCCTGCACCATCGCGTAGCCGATCAGGTGCGTGAAGGAGATCTTCCCGCCCCGGGCGCGCTTCAGGTGGTTGTTGATGACGATGCGGTTGTCGAACAGCAGCTTCACCGGGACCGCGCGCACGGACGTGGCCGTGGGCACCTCCAGGGAGGCGTTCATGTTCTTCGCGACCGCGGCGGCCGGGCCGCGCAGCACGACCTGCTCGGGGCCCGAGGGGGCCTCGGCGGCGGGCTCGGCCTTCTTCGCCGGGGCGGCCTGCTTGGCGGCGGCCGGCTTCGCGGGGGCCGGGGCGGCCTTCGCGGGAGCGGCGGCCTGGGCCGGGGCCTGTGCGGCGGGCTTCGGCTGGGCCGGGGCCTGCGCGGGGGCCTGCGCCTGGGCGGGGGCCGGAGCGGCGGCGGGCTTCTGGGCCTGCTCGGCCGCAGGCGCGGGGGCCTGGGCGGGAGCGGCCGGAGCCGCCGGCTGAGCGGTGGTGGTCCCCGCGGCCCCCGCGGCCGCGGTACCCGCCGGAGCCGGGGCGCCAGCGGCGCCCGGCTTGTAGTCGGCGAAGAAGTCCCACCAGGCTCGGTCTACCGAATTCGGGTCCTGGAGGTACTGCTGATAGATCTCGTCGACGAGCCACTCGTTGGCACCGAACGACGCAGCGGGGTTCTTGCCCGCTTGGTCGGTGTCGGTCGAGATGCTCGAGTTACTGGGGGACTGTGGCGACACGGCGGCAACCGCCCTCTTCCGCTTCACAAGATGATGGACAGCGGGAATCAAGGCTACGCCTCCCCGACGGGGAAGGTCAGGCCGGGCCCGTTCAACGTCGTGCAAGTCACATCTTGAAGCGTGTTTCGGGGCTTGAAATGGCGGGAAACAAGCGTGGTTCCGCTTCAGCAGGCAAGGGGGGAGCGGGGCCTGGCGCGCCGATGGCGCGGGCCTGTGCCTGATCACGCGTGTCCGTCAGCGAGGACGCTCGTGGATCTTGTGACTCCGGTTCGAACTTTACGTCAACTCGGCGTTGAGGTGACTCCCGGAAGAGTGACAAGAATCCGGCAACCCCGCTCGGATTCGGCCACTCCGATCCGGCCGCCGTGCAGATCGACCGCCCAGCGGGCGATCGCCAGCCCCAGCCCCGTGCCCCCGTCGCTGCCCGGCCCCTGCGGGCGCTTGGCGCTGCCGCGGTTGAACCGCTCGAAGACGCGGTGCCACTCCGACTTGGGGATGCCGGGGCCCTCGTCAAGGACCTCCAGCTCCAGGGACTCCGGCACCGCCCCGCGCCGCGCCTTGACCGTCACCCGGCCGTGCGGCGGGCTGTGCTTGACCGCGTTGTCGATGAGGTTGGCGACGACCTGGTGGATGCGTTCCGGGTCCGCGTGGGCGGTCAGCTCCGGCGGATGGACGTCGAGGTGCAGATGGACGTCCGTACGGGTGTGACTGCCCGAGCCGGTGGCGATGCCGGCGCGCACGGAGGCGACCATGTTGGCCTCCTTCAGCACGCCGGACAGGTACGGCCACACCTCGAACCGCCGCTTCTTCAGCGGCACCACGCCGTTGTCCAGGCGGGACAGGTCCAGCAGCGTCTCCACCAGCCGGCCGAGCCGCTCGGTCTGCTTCAGCGCCGTGCGCATGGTCTCCGGGTCGGCCTGCGTGACGCCGTCGACGATGTTCTCCAGCACCGCGCGCAGCCCCGCGATGGGGGTGCGCAGCTCGTGCGAGACGTTCGCCACCAGCTCCTTGCGCTGGCTGTCCTGCGCCTCCAGCTCGTCGGCCATGGCGTTGATCGTCACGGCCAGGTCGCCGAGCTCGTCACGGCGGTTCTCCCGCGTGCGGCGGGTGTAGTCCCCCTGGGAGATGGAGCGGGCCACCGCCGTCATCTCGTCCAGCGGGGCGGTGAGCGAATGGGCCACGAACTGCGTGATGAGCAGCGTGGCGATCATCGAGAAGACCGTGATGAAGCGCAGCTCCGTCTTGGTGTGCACCGCGATCACCGACAGGCCCGTGGTGATCAGCACCGAGATGACGACCAGCGCGCCCAGCTTGGTCTTGATCGAGAACGGGCTCACCCTGCCCCAGGACTCCGGCTCCCGGGGGTTCCTCCGTGCGGCCGGCCCGCGGCTCATGGCGTCGGGGTCTCCAGGGCGTAGCCCACGCCGTGCACCGTGCGGATCCGCTCGGCGCCGATCTTCCGGCGCAGCGCCTTGATGTGGCTGTCGACCGTGCGGGTGCCGGAGGCGTCCGCCCAGTCCCAGACCTCGGCCAGGAGCTGCTCGCGCGAGAGGACCGCGCGCGGGGTGTTCGCCAGGCACACCAGCAGGTCGAACTCGGTGGGCGTGAGGTGGACGTCCTCACTGCGCACCCGGACCCGGCGCTGGGCGTGGTCGATCTCCAGCTCGCCCAGGCGCAGGATGCCGGAGCGGGGGGTGGCGGCCGCGATGGCGGCCCGCTCGACCCGGCGCAGCAGCACGTGCACGCGCGCCGCCAGCTCCCGCATCGAGAACGGCTTGGTCATGTAGTCGTCGGCGCCGACGCCGAGCCCGACCAGCATGTCGGTCTCGTCGTCGCGCGCGGTCAGCATCAGCACCGGCACCGGGCGGGCGGCCTGCACGCGACGGCAGACCTCCAGGCCGTCGAAGCCGGGCAGCATGATGTCGAGGATCAGCAGGTCGGGCTGCCACGCCTCGGCCGTGTCGACCGCGGACGGACCGTCGCCGGCGGTTTGCACGAGGAATCCCTCGGCTCGCAGACGGGTCGCGATGGCGTCCACGATCGTGGCGTCGTCCTCGACGACGAGCACCCGGCGCTGTGCGCCCGGTGCAGCCGTCGCCGAACCGTTGTGGGAGGTGTGTGTCTGCTCCATCGCCCGCCCCTGGGGTGTGCTTTCCGGAATCAGTGGGGTGATTCCTTCTGACTGGCTGTGCCTGCGCATGCTTGCGATTGACGCTTGAATGATCGGCGCCAGGGGAGCAGCGTACGGGGATGCGGCACGCCATTGCTATCCAGGGCGGATGCCGAGGTGGACGACGTCCGGAACGCCCCGGGCAACGGGGATCTCTTCGGTACGCACCTGCTGGAACCCGGCATTCCGCAAGGTTCCCTCGAATTCCGGAGACGGCTGTGCGGACCAGACCGCGAGCACTCCGCCGGGCCTCAACACCCGGGCGCAGAGCGCCAGTCCGGCCTCCTCGTAGAGCGTGTCGTTGTCCTCGGTGACGGTCCAGCCGGGTCCGTTGTCGATGTCGAGACACAGGGCGTCGTACGTGGCGGATGTCTCACGCAGGTGGGCCACCAGGTCCGCCTCGACGATGTCGGTGCGCGGGTCCGCGAGCGCCTCGGCGGACAGGGCCGCGAGCGGGCCGGAGCGGTGCCACTCGACGATCGCGTGCTCGCGTTCGACCACGGTGATCCGGCCCCAGCGCGGATCGGCCGCCGCGTGTGCGAGGGAGAAGCCGACGCCGAGCCCGCCGATCAGCACGTCGGGGTGGTCCCGGCCGGGCAGGGCGTCCAGCGCCGCGTCGACCAGGAGCCGCTCCGAGCGGCCGTCGGAGGTGTCCATCAGGAAGGTGCCGTTTGAGATGATCTCCAGCCGGTCGCCGTGCCGCCGCAGCACGACCTCGCCGTGCGGCCCCTCGCGCCGGTCCAGTACGTCAGGCCTGTCGTATGAGGTGGGCATCGCATCATCCTGGCAGGTCTGGGACGGCGGGTACGGGGAATTGTCCGTGGGGCGCGGCCTGTGGGCCGCGAGGCCGTCGCGCGGGGAGCACGCGCGCGTGGCCCGTCGCGGACAATGGGACGCACGGGGCGAATGCCGGGCAGGACGGAAGGAGCGCCCGTGGTGGAACGCACCGCGCCGCCCGACGGGACGGCCGCACCGGCCGGCCGGCCCGCCGAAGGGGTGCCCGTGCTGCTCGACGGGGTGCCGCGCCAGTGGTGCCCGCGCGCGGCGGCGGGGACCGGCGCACGGAGGATCCCCGCCGCGGGCCCGCGCGAGGCCGTGGCGAGGGGACCGCGGCCCTGGCGGCTGCTGCCCACGCCCGCCGGGACGCCGTTCACCTTCTGGTACACCGTCGTGCTCTGCGCGACCGGGCTGATCGCCGCGCTGGCGGACCCCGCCGTGGTGCACGCGCTGCTCCAGGGCTCCAGCACCGACGTGGCCCACCTGGTGCGGACGCCGGAGCTGGTGCTGATCGGCAGCGCGCTGTGGATCGCGGGCGGGCCGGCCTCCCCCTTCACCCTCGGCTTCGTGCTGGTGCTGACCGCGCTGGAGCGGCGGGTCGGCGGGCTGCGCACGGCCGGTGTCTTCCTGCTCGGCCATGTCCTGGCCACCCTGGCGACCGAGGTGCCCGTGGGCCTCGCGGTGCTGGCCGGGGACCTCCCCGGATCCTCACTGCACCGCATGGACTACGGCGTGAGCTTCGGTGTCGCGGCCGTCTGCGGCGCCCTGGCCGGACTGCTGCCGCTGTGGCTGCGCGTGCCGGCGCTGGCCGCCCTGGGCGCGATGCTCGTGCAGGACCTGCTCGCCTTCACCGACCCCCTGACCGCGTGGGGGCATCTGATCGCCCTGGTGGTCGGGATCGCGCTCTGGCCGCCGGTGCGGCGGTGGCACGCGGCCCGGCGGCTCCCCCCGGGTGCCCGGCGGGCGGCCCCTCAGGGCTGAGCGGCGGGCGGCGGACCGTACCGGGCGCTGGTCAGCGGGGCCGCCACCTGCCAGCCCAGGGCCTCGTAGAGACCGCGGCCCGCGGGCGTGCCGGCCAGGACGCCGGTGCGCGCGCCCTGCCGGTACGCGATCTGCTGCAGCGTCCGCATGACGAGGCTGCCGAGTCCCTTGCGGCGGTGCGCGGCGGCCGTCTCGATCTGGTCGGCGACGGCGGTGCGGCCCGTCGGGGCGATCTGGCCGCGCGCCGCGAGGGACCCGTCCGGTGCGGCCACGATCAGCCGCGTCACCCCGTCGCGCGACCAGATGCGCAGCCGGTGGCCGTCGGGCACGTCCGGGACGTCGTCCTCCTTGAGCGGGACGGTCATCAGGTAGCCGGGCTCCGGGTCGACCCACCAGCCGTCGCCGAGCCAGCCGGAGACCACCGCCGGGTCCCGGAACGCCTTGAGCCACACACCCTGCCCGGTGACCGCGCCGGCCACCTTGCGCACGGTCGTCTCGTCCAGGGCGTCGCCCTTGGTGCCGAGGACGTGCCGGGTGACGTGCCCGTACAGGCCCACGTCGATCGTCCAGCCCCATGGCTCGGCCATGGGCGGGGCCGCCCCCCGGGACACGACCCACCCGTTCACCCACGCCTGCACGGTCCCGTCCACGCATCCCCCTGTAACGACTGTAAGTGCGGTTCGTCTATTACGCGACGACCTTACGGGCGCCCCAGTCCGGCGCGGGAGAGGTGATCGCTGACAGCGAACGGCTGCCGGGGAACATTCGGCCGCCCCCGAGCATTGAGTCGGCATAGCTCAACTTGACTGCCGAAGGGGAGATCATGGCTGCTGAGTCCACGGCGTTCACACCGCTCACCCTGCCCGTGCTGCCGCTCGACGACGAGGTCGTGCTGCCCGGCATGGTGGTCCCGCTGGACCTGAGCGACTCCGAGGTCCGTGCGGCGGTGGAGGCCGCGCAGGCCGCCGCCCGCACAACACCCGGAAAGCCCCGGGTACTCCTGGTGCCGCGCATCGACGGGACCTACGCGAACACCGGTGTGCTCGGCACCGTCGAACAGGTCGGCCGGCTGGCCGACGGCGACCCGGGCGCGCTCATCCGCGGCCGGGGCCGGGTGAGGATCGGTGCCGGGACCACGGGCCCCGGCGCGGCCCTCTGGGTCGAGGGCACCAGCGTCGACGAGACCGTCCCGGAGCCGCTGCCCGGGCAGGTCGCCGAGCTGGTCAAGGAGTACAAGGCACTCGCCACCGCCTGGCTCCGCAAGCGCGGCGCCTGGCAGGTCGTCGACCGGGTCCAGGCCATCGACGACGTCTCCGCCCTGGCCGACAACTCCGGCTACTCGCCGTTCCTGTCCACCGACCAGAAGGTCGAACTGCTGGAGACCGCCGACCCGGTGGCCCGGCTCAGGCTCGCCACCCAGCAGCTGCGCGACCACCTCGCCGAGCAGGACGTGGCCGAGACCATCGCCAAGGACGTCCAGGAGGGCGTCGACAAGCAGCAGCGCGAGTTCCTGCTGCGGCGCCAGCTCGAAGCCGTCCGCAAGGAGCTGCGCGAGCTGAACGGCGAGGCGGGCAAGGACCCGGCCGAGGAGTCCGACGACTACCGCGCCCGGGTGGAGGCCGCCGACCTGCCCGAGAAGGTCCGCGAGGCCGCCCTGAAGGAGGTCGACAAGCTGGAGCGCTCCTCCGACCAGTCGCCCGAGGGCTCCTGGATCCGCACCTGGCTGGACACCGTCCTGGAGATGCCGTGGAACGAGCGCACCGAGGACGCCTACGACATCCGGGGCGCCCAGGCCGTCCTGGACGCCGAGCACGCGGGCCTGGACGACGTCAAGGAACGCATCACCGAGTACCTCGCGGTGCGCAAGCGCCGTGACGACCGGGGCCTCGGCGTGGTCGGCGGGCGGCGCGGCGGTGCCGTGCTCGCGCTCGTCGGGCCGCCCGGCGTCGGCAAGACCTCCCTCGGAGAGTCCGTCGCCCACGCCATGGGCCGCAAGTTCGTCCGCGTCGCCCTCGGCGGCGTCCGCGACGAGGCCGAGATCCGCGGCCACCGGCGCACCTACGTCGGCGCGCTGCCGGGCCGTGTCGTCCGGGCCATCAAGGAAGCCGGGTCGATGAACCCGGTGGTGCTCCTCGACGAGATCGACAAGGTCGGCTCCGACTTCCGGGGCGACCCCGCCGCCGCCCTGCTCGAAGTGCTCGACCCGGCGCAGAACCACACCTTCCGGGACCACTACCTGGAGGTCGAACTGGACCTGTCGGACGTGGTCTTCCTCGCCACCGCCAACGTCCTGGAGGCGATCCCCGAGGCCCTGGCCGACCGCATGGAGATCGTCCGCCTCGACGGCTACACCGAGGACGAGAAGGTCGTCATCGCCCGCGACCACCTGCTCCCGCGCCAGCTGGAGCGGGCCGGCCTCGGCGCGGACGAGGTGACCATCGACGAGAGCGCCCTGCGCAAGCTCGCCGGCGAGTACACCCGCGAGGCGGGCGTGCGCACCCTGGAGCGGTCCGTGGCACGGCTGCTGCGCAAGATCGCGGCCCGGCACGAACTGGGCGAACAGGAGTTGCCGTTCACCGTCCGCGACGAGGACCTGCGGGACCTGATCGGCCGGCCGCACCACGTGCCCGAGTCCGCCCAGGACCCGGCCGAGCGGCGGACGTCCGTGCCGGGCGTGGCGACCGGGCTCGCGGTGACGGGCGCGGGCGGGGACGTCCTGTACGTCGAGGCGTCCCTGGCCGATCCGGAGACCGGTGCGGCCGGACTGACCCTGACCGGTCAGCTGGGCGACGTGATGAAGGAGTCGGCGCAGATCGCGCTGAGCTTCCTGCGCTCGCACGGCGCCGAGCTCGAACTGCCGGTGGCCGACCTCAAGGACCGGGGCGTGCACATCCACTTCCCGGCGGGCGCGGTCCCCAAGGACGGCCCCAGCGCCGGCATCACGATGACCACGGCCCTGGCGTCCCTGCTGTCCGGCCGGCTGGTCCGCACGGACGTCGCGATGACCGGCGAGGTCTCGCTGACCGGGCGGGTGCTGCCGATCGGCGGGGTGAAGCAGAAGCTGCTCGCCGCGCACCGGGCCGGTGTCACCACGGTGATCATCCCCAAGCGCAACGAACCCGACCTGGACGACGTCCCGGCGGAGGTGCTGGACAAGCTCGACGTCCACGCCGTCACCGACGTCCGCCAGGTCCTGGAACTGGCGCTCGCGCCCGCCACCAACGGCGCCGCGCCCGAGGTTCCGGTGGCCGCGTGACGGAGGTCATCGGATGAGGGAAGGCCCGGGTCCCGTGAGGGAGATCCGGGCCTTCACCCCGTGAGGACCCTGTGGACACGGGTGCCGCGAGCTGCGGAATACTTGCCGAGCTGCGGCGATGCCCGCGGCGGGCGGAGAATTCAGGTACCGGGCGACGACCGAGGCAGGGCTCACGTGCACGACGACGGCAACGACGACGACCGCCGGGACGCCGGCCCGGGACGCGGTGTGGACCAGCCCGCGTTCCTCGCGCTGGAGCGCGAGCTGACCGTGCTGCTGCGGCGCGCCCGGGCCAGCCAGGGCGAGATGGCCCGCGAGGTCCACCCGGACCTGGAGTCGTCCGCCTACGGGCTGCTCGTGCGCCTGGACGAGTGCGGCAAGCAGCGGGCGACCGAACTGGCCGGCTACATCGGTGTCGGCAAGGCCACCATGTCCCGGCAGTTGCGCGCCCTGGAGGAGCTCGGCCTCGTCGCCCGCGAGCCCGACCCCGCAGACGGACGGGCCTGGCTGGTCGCCCTCACCCAGGAGGGGCACGACCGGGTCCGCCGCGTCCGCCAGGCCCGCCGCGCCCGCTACGCCGGCCGCCTCGCCGACTGGGACACCCGCGAGGTCACGGAACTGGCCCGGCTGCTGCACGAGCTCAACCGCGGCATGGAGAAGTAGCGCGGCGGCCGCGCCCGGCGCCTACAACTCGGCGTACACGACCGTCGCGTCGTCGTGCGTCTTGCCCCTGCCCGGGGACGTCCGGGCCGCGTCCGACCGCTCCAGCGCCCGCACACGGTCCACCAGCGCCTGCGGCCCCTCCTTGCACACCATCCGGAAGCACTCCGTCCAGTCACCCTGGCCGAACCGCTCCACCCAGCGGCCGGCGCCGTCCGTCAGGGCGGCCAGGGCGCGCACCTCCCCGCGGGGCAGGGTGCCGGTCACCGCCCGCGCCGCGACGGACGGATCGGCCGCGGCGGTGAAGAAGCCGCCCTCCTTGTTGCGCAGGGTCGTGTCGACGAGCGCGTCCGTCGCCAGGGCCGAGCGGGGGAGCAGGGCCAGCCGGTCGTCCAGCACCGCCGTCACCACCCCCTCCGGGGACTCCACCAGGAGCGCCGAGTCCGAGAGGACCAGGTACTCCACCGTGGCCGGGTTCCAGCGCGCTACGACCACCGTGGCCTGCGGCGTACGCGGGTGAGAAAGGTCACAGGTTGTCGCGTGTGCTGCGGCGGTACGCGCGATGGCGTGGGACAACGCGTCGGCGAGGGGAACATCCGGGAGTGAAACGGTCAGTTCGGTCAGTGCGCCGCCCAGGCGTGCGGTGAACCAGGGGACGGAATGCAGACAGCCCGTCCCGCCCTTCGGGGGTGTGACCCCGTCCAGCACGACGACCGAACCGCCCTGTCCCGAGGCCGGGAGTCCGACAGCGGCGAAGTCCTCGTTCGGGCGGTCCGCGTCCCCGGGCTCCGAGGCGAGTTCAGTACGCATCGAGCCAGTCTGCACGAGCCCTTCACAAGGTTCGCCGGAGGTCGGCGACGATCGCCGGACCGGCACACTCCAGCAGGTCGGACGCCCTGTTTGGCGGGTAATGCTGTGTATCGGGAAGACGTGGTGGCGAATATTGCCACCGCCCGTCGCCGTCGTCCAACCGGCTTGCCGCGCGGGGCGACTGCACAGGCCGGTGGAACTTGCCCCTCAACTCCCCTCCGATGTTCACTCCTTCGGGTGGCGGGTCAGGTGATGCGCGTGCGTGGCACACCGGCGCTGGGAGGGTCGGGAAGTGTACCGGGAGTACGCGCCAGTTGACGGAGCGTCACCCGGACCCAAGGGTTCACGAGTCAGGAATGCGAGCACCGGTGCAGAAGACGCGGCCTCGTCGCACAGGCAAGCAGACGGCCCCCCAGCGAAGCGCTGAGCCGACGCCCCCCACCGGCAAGGGCCGCCCCACCCATGTACGCAACCGGCTGATCGTCTCGGTGGCCGTGGTCGCCGCGGCCATCGCCGGTGCCGGCACGCCGGCCGTCCTCGCCGCTTCCGGGCAACTCCACGACTCGCAGCAGCTGGTGACGCTCGCCGAGCAGACGCGGGACGCCCTCGTCCTCGCCCACTCCCTGGCCGACGAACGCGACGACGTCACCGCCTACATCGCGGCAGGCCGCCCCGAGTCCAAGGCACCCTCCGAGCAGCGCAGCGCCCGAGTGGACCGGCAGGTCGAGGAGTTGCGCGCCGACTCGGACACGCCGGCGGTCCTGAAAGCCGGGCTCGACGGCATAGCGGCCGTACGACGGGCCGCGCTCACCGGCAAGAGCAGCGCGCTGGAGACCCACCAGGCGTACTCCACCGCCATCACCGAACTGCACCGGCTCGCCGAGGACCTGGCCCAGCGCACGCCGCCGCGCGCCGGCTCCGGCGCGTACGCCCTGGCCGAACTCGACTCCGCCGTGCAGCAGGCCGCGGCGGCCCGCGGGCTGCTGCTCGCCGCGCTCAGCGTGCCGCGCAGCACCGGCACGGTCATCGACCCCGTCACCGGGCTGCCGACCCGGACCTCCACCTCCTCGGACGCCGACACCCGGCAGCGCGGGCTGCTGAGCGCCGCCGCCCAGCAGGCCCGGCTGCGCTCCGACGCGGCCCTGGCCGACTTCCGGGCCACCGCGCCCAAGGCCGCCCGCGCCTCCTTCGACAGCACCGTCACCGGCACCGAGGTCAACTCCGCCGAGAAGTACCTCGCGGCCCTGACCGACCAGCCGGCCCTGTCGAGCCGTGAACTGGGCACCAGCACCACGAAGCTGGACACGGCCCTGTCCGCCCGGGTCGACCTGATGCGCGGCGTGGAGTCGGCCCTCTACGACCGGCGCGCCAAGGACCTCGAGGCGCTGCGCGACGAGGACGTCACCGCGCTGGAGATCCGCGTCGCGGTCCTCGGCGCCCTGATGCTGCTCGCCGTGGGCGTCGCCACGGGCATGGCCCGCAGCCTCACCCGGCCGCTGGCCGTCCTGCGCCTGGGCTCCAAGCGCCTCGCCGAGGCCGAGGACCCGGCGGCGGAGGAGCCGGTCAAGTTCACCGGCCGTAACGACGAGTTCGCCCAGGTCGTCCGCTCCGTCAACGCCCTGCACGCGCACGCCGCCGCCCTCACCGAGCGCATCACCACGCTGGAGGCCGACCGCAAGCACCTCGTGGGACAGCGGCAGAAGATGGCCGACGCCCGCGAGCAACTGCGCGGCGAACTCGCCGAGTCCGCCGCCCAGCTGGAACGGCTGCGCACCGCCATCGGCGGCACGTTCGTCAACCTCGCACTGCGCACCCTGGGCCTGGTCGAGCGGCAACTGGGCGTCATCGAGAACCTGGAGGAGCGCGAGCAGGACCCGGACCGCCTGGCCACGCTGTTCAAGCTCGACCACTTCGCGACTGTCATGCGCCGCCACAGCGAGAACCTCCTGGTCCTCGCCGGCACCGAGCACGTCCAGCACACGGCCGGGCCGGTACCGCTCGTGGACGTCGTGCGCGCCGCGGTCAGCGAGATCGAGCGCTACGAGCGGGTCCGCATCGCCGCCCTGCCGCCGCACGCCCACATCGCCGGGTTCGCCGCCGACGACCTCTCCCACCTGCTGGCCGAACTCCTGGAGAACGCCACCTCGTTCTCCCCGCCCGACCTGCCCGTGGAGATCTCCGGCTGGCTCCTGGAGAACGGCGAGGTCATGCTCTCCGTCCAGGACGAGGGCATCGGCATGACCGAGGACCGCATGGAGCGGCTCAACACCCGGCTGTCCGACTTCGACCCCGAGGCGCCCTACGACCAGGAGGGCGAGGACGGCCTCGGCCTCGGGCTGTACGTCGTGGCCCGCCTCGCCCACCGCCACGGCGTGCGCGTGCAGTTGCGCGAGCAGAAGCAGGGCGGTGTCGCGGCGGTCGTCGTCCTGCCGCGCACCCTGCTGGCGGCGGCCACGCCCGGGGCCGTCCCGGCCTCCGGGCCCGTCTCCGGCGCCGCCCACTCCTTCTCCCTGCCCGGTGCCGACGCCGAGGCCAACTCCAACGTCCTGCACGGCCGCGCGGAGAGCGGTGACCCGCTGGTGGCCCTGGCGGAGAAGGCCGTGCGCCGCACGGAGGCCGGCGAGCGCGGCACCGCCGCGGAGCACCCCGAACCGGCCGGGACCACCGGAGCGGACCGCACGGCGGACCCCGCCGGCGCCGAACGGGCGCGGATCCCGGCACAGATCCCGGCACAGAGCCCGGCGGAGACCCCGTCCGAGAGCCCGTCCGAGACCACGATGGAGCTGCTGGCCCCCCTGCCGCAGGACGAGCCGGACGACGTGCAGCACGCATCCGCTGCCGGCGCCGGAGGGGACGCCCCGCACGGGCCGGCCGCGCACGACCACGAAGGCCGCACGGGGGGTGCGGCCGGGAACGAACCCGCCGGGGGCGACACCGCGGCGGAGGCCGACGCCGAACACGAGCGCGTCACCGACAAGGGCCTCCCCAAGCGCACGCCCAAGATCACCGCACCGGCCACCGCGCCACGCCAGCGCAGCGGCTCCGTCGACGCCGAGGCCCTGCGCCGACGCCTCGGCGGCTTCCGCCAGGGCGCCCAGGCCGGCCATCGGGACGTCAGTGCGGAGATCGCCGAGCAGACGGCCTCGCACAAGAGGCCGACCGCCACCGGCACCTCTGGACCAGCTGAATCCGAAGAAGCCACGGGGGGCACAGTCGAGGAGGCAAGCAGTTGACCGCTCCCAGTACCTTCGGACTGATCGGACTGAGCAGCGAGGCGCGAAACCTGCACTGGCTGCTGACCAACCTCGTCGAGGAGGTCCCCGGCATCCTGTCGGTCGCGGTCGTCTCGTCCGACGGACTGCTCCTGCTGTCCTCGG
Source organism: Streptomyces sp. NPDC026246 (assembly GCF_055567995.1). Classification (NCBI taxonomy): domain Bacteria; kingdom Bacillati; phylum Actinomycetota; class Actinomycetes; order Kitasatosporales; family Streptomycetaceae; genus Streptomyces; species Streptomyces sp. NPDC026246. The sequence goes on from NZ_JBVHPJ010000003.1 coordinate 672,938, forward strand.
ACGCGGACCGCAACAAGGAGGCCCGGGAAGCCCTGCAGACCCGAGGGACCCGGCAGACCGGCCCGCGCGGATCCGCCGCCGACCTGGCGACCATCGTCTCCGGCATCGGCAGCCTCACGGTCGGGGCCGCCAAGCTGATGGATTTCGGCGGGGTCAAGCACACCATGATCGCCATGGAGGAGGGCAGCCTGTTCGTCATGTCGATCAGCGACGGCTCGCTGCTCGGCGTGCACGGCTCCGCCGACTGCGACATGAGCGTGGTGGCCTACCACATGGCGCTGTTCGTGGGCCGGGCCGGTCACGTCCTGACGCCCGAACTGCGCAGCGAGCTGCGCGCCTCCCTGGAGGAGACGCAGACGGCGGAGGACGCCCGATGAGCAGTACGCCCAAACAGCAGCTCCCCGTGCGTGGCGGGGACCGCAAACCCGCCCGGGTGCGCCCGTACTCGCTCACCGGCGGCCGCACCCGCTTCGGTCACGTCCTGCTCGTGGAGACGTTCGTGGCGAGCACGGCCGCCCTCGAAGCGGCCGAGGAGCGCAGGGAACTGACCAACGGCCACCTCTCCAGCCGCGTGATGCCGGAGCTGAGGGCCATCGTCGAACTGTGCCGCCGGATGCGTACGGTGGCCGAGATCGCCGCGCTGCTGAAGATGCCACTCGGCGTGGTCCGCGTGCTCCTCAGCGACCTCGCGGACCAGGGAAAGATCCGTGTGTACGGCACGGGGACCGGCCATGGCACGGGCCGCCCCGACCGCGCTCTGCTGGAAAGGGTGCTGAGTGGACTCCGTCGTCTCTGACGCCGCTCACGGCGTCACCGGTTCCTCTCCGTTCGCGCAGCCCGACGAGGGCATGCACGCCTGGGAGACGGACCGCACCCGGGCCCCGATCGCCACGAAGATCGTGGTGGCGGGCGGCTTCGGCGTGGGCAAGACCACGCTCGTCACCTCCGTCTCGGAGATCACGCCCCTGCAGACCGAGGCGCTGATGACCGAGGCGAGCGAGGCCACCGACGACCTCACCGCCACGCCGGGCAAGACCACCACCACCGTCGCCATGGACTTCGGGCGCATCACGCTCGACGACGACCTGGTGCTGTACCTGTTCGGCACACCGGGCCAGCAGCGGTTCTGGTTCATGTGGGACGACATCGTGCGCGGAGCGATCGGCGCCGTCGTCCTGGCCGACACGCGGCGGCTGAAGGACTGCTTCCCGGTCCTGGACTACTTCGAGAGCTCCGGACTGCCGTACGTGGTCGCCGTGAACCACTTCGACGGCAGCGAGCTGTTCGAGCCGGAGGACGTGCGGGAGGCCCTGACCATCCCGCGGAACATACCTGTCATGATCATGGACGCGCGTCGCCGGATCTCCGTGATCGAGACCCTCCTGGCCCTGGTGGGCCACGCGCTCGACGAAACCCCCGAGTAGGAGACAGCCCCGCATGCGGAAGATACTCGTCGTCGGAGCCGGTCAGTCCGGCCTCCAGATCGCCCTCGGCCTGCAGTCCCAGGGGTACGAGGTCACCCTGATGTCGAACCGGACGGCGGACGAGATCCGCACCGGCCGGGTCATGTCCACGCAGTGCATGTTCCACACCGCCCTGCAGCACGAGCGTGACCTCCAGCTGAACTTCTGGGAGTCCCAGGCCCCGAAGATCGAAGGACTCGGCGTCTCGGTCGCCGCCCCCGGTTCCTGGGCCGAGGGCCCCGCCGCCCGGGCCATCGACTGGCTGGGCCGGCTGGACGGGTTCGCGCAGTCCGTCGACCAGCGCGTGAAGATGGCCGGCTGGATGGAGACCTTCGCCCAGCGCGGCGGACAGCTCGTCATCCACGGCGCGGCCGTCGGCGACCTCGACTACTTCTCCCGCACCTACGACCTGGTGCTGGTCGCGGCCGGCAAGGGCGAACTGGTGCAGATGTTCGGCCGCGACGCGGAGCGCTCCCCGTACAGCGAGCCGCAGCGCGCCCTCGCCGTCGCCTACGTCCACGGCCTCGGGCCGCGCCCCGAGCACCCCGGCACCGAAGCGGTCCGCTGCAACCTCGTGCCGGGCGTCGGCGAGCTGTTCGTGATGCCCACCCTGACCACCTCCGGCCGCGCCGACATCCTCTTCTGGGAGGGCATACCCGGCGGTCCGCTCGACGTCTTCGCCGGCGTCAAGGACCCCGCGGAGCACCTCTCCCTGACCCTGGAACTCATGGAGCGGTACGTCCCCTGGGAGTACGCCCGGGCCACCAAGGTCGAACTGACCGACGCCGGCGGCACGCTGGCCGGACGCTACGCCCCGACCGTCCGCAACCCGATCGGCCGCCTCCCCGGCGGCGGACTCGTGCTGGGCGTGGCGGACGTCGTCGTCGCGAACGACCCGATCACCGGCCAGGGTTCCAACTCGGCCTCCAAGTGCGCCGCCGCCTACCTCGCCTCGATCGTCGAGCACGGCGACAGGCCGTTCGACGAGGAGTGGATGCGGGCGACCTTCGCCCGCTACTGGAATACCGCGCAGCACGTCACCAAGTGGACCAACGCGATGCTCGCGCCGCCGCCGGAGCACATCCTGAACCTCATCGGCGCCGCCGGTGAGATCCAGCCCGTGGCCGACCGCTTCGCCAACGGCTTCAACGACCCGTCCGACTTCGAGAACTTCTTCTACGACCCGGACAAGACCCAGGCGTACCTGGTCGAGGCGTCGGGCGCGGGCGCCGCCTAGGCCCCGTCCGCCTCATAGCCCTCGTCCGACCCGTCCTCGGCGCCCTCGGGGAGCTCCGGCGGCTCGTAGCGCCGCAGGGGCTTCCCCGCCGGGTCCGGACGGACGGCGCCCAGGACGGGGTTGGCGGCGATCGGTGACACCTTCACCTGGGCGCCGGGGCGGGGTGCGTGGACGACCATGCCGTCGCCCAGGTACACCGCCACGTGCGTGGCCTCCGGGAAGTACACCACCAGGTCACCGGGGCGCAGCCGGTTCAGCGGGACGTGCTTCAGCCGCTTCCACTGCTCCTGGCTGGTCCGGGGCACGACCTTCCCGGCCGCGGCCCAGGCGCGCGAGGTCAGCCCCGAGCAGTCGAACGACCTCGGGCCCTCCGCGCCCCACTCGTAGGGCTTGCCCAACTGCCGCACGGCGTAGCGGACGGCCCGGGCGCCCGCGGCGGTCGGGCGCCGCACGCCGTCCCGGCCGCCGGCCTTGCGGCCGTCGCGGTTCTTGCCGTCGGCCTTGTCATTGCTTCCGCCCTCGCCGTCGCTTTGGCCCTCGCTTTCGCCCTCGCTCTGGCCCTCGCCCTCGCTTACGCCGTCGTCGTCGGGGGCCGCGTCGCCGCTGCCGGACGGCTCGCCCTCACCGGTCCCGCCTAGGGCTTCGGAGGCCAGGAACTTCTTCTGCGCCTTCGTGATGCCGTCCGCCTCCAGCTCGGCCAGGGCCGTGAGCTGGTCCCGGCTGAGCGAGGTGAGCATCTCCTCCACCTCCGCGAGGCGCTCGCGGACCTCGTCCCTGGCCTTCCTGCGCCGCTCGGTGAGGACCAGCTGCCGGTCCAGCGCCGTGCGGGACGTGCGGGCCAGCGCACGGGCCGTGCGTTCGGCGCCGGTCAGGCGCCCGACCGTGCCGGCGCGCTCCCGCGCCAGCCGGCCGATCACCTGGCCCTGCTCGATCGCGTGCTGCGGGTCGCGGGCCAGGAGCAGGCGTACGTAGGGGGAGAGGTCGGTGCTGCTCTGGTACTGCTGGCGGGCCAGCCGGCCGGCCGCGCTCCGGCTGTCGTACAGGGAGAGCCGCGCGCGGACGAGGGCGCGCTCCAGCCGGGCCGTCTCGGCGCGCTGCGCCTTCAGCTTCTCGTCGGTGGCGTTGTACGCCTCGGTCGCCTTCTCTGTCTCCCGGTACAGCTTCTGAAGATCCGTCAGCAGCTCGGCCACGGAGACGTCCCCGGCCGGCTTCGGGGCCGCGGTGGCGGGGACGGGCGCGAGGGCCGTCGTCGCCGCCGTCGCCGCGACACAGACCAGACGCACGAGCCGTGCTGACATGCCATCACCTCCGGTGCGGGGGCGGCCCTTCGGCCACCGGACACTCGTGAGGATCAGGTGCGCGCGCGGGAAGCGCGCGGCGGGTGTGCGCGGTTCGGCGCAACGGGGTCACCCGTCGGCGTCGTCCGGCTTGCCGGGCGGCGTGGCGTCTGGCCTGTGCGGCTTCGACCACGGCCAGTTCAGCCGGCGGGGCGGCACGCCCTCCGGGGCGTACGCGTACTTCCAGCGGTTGCTCAGCCCGACCTTGCCCGGGCCCCGGGGGACACGGCGGTAGACCAGGACCGTGGGCGGGCCGCCCGCGGGGTCCGGGACGGGGATGCGGTACGTCTTGGGCGGGTGGCCGGTGATGCCGAGGAGGACGGGCAGGACCCTGCCGTCCATCGGGCCGCCCTCGAAGGGGGTCTCTTCGCTCTTCACGGGATCAGTGTCAGACATCCTCGGCGAGGGCCCGGACCAGGGCGTCGGTCTGCGGGTCGCGCCGGGCGGTCACCGTCAGCACCGCCACGAACTGCTCGACCAGCCAGTCGCGCAGCTCCCCGGCGGGAGGCTGCTTGCCCTCGTCGAGCCACATCAGCGACGACGCCTCCACCGCGGTGATCCACATGCGGACCGTCATGCGCAGGCTCGGGCCGGGCCGGGTGGCGCCCAGGTGGCTGAGGATGTGCTCGGCGGCGGCGCGGCGCACGCCGTCGACGATGGACGAGGTGCGCGAGGTCTCCACGACGCTGCCGCCCTGGAGGAGGGCGCTGAAGCCGGTGTCGTGCTCGTCGACGAAGGTGAGGTAGCGGTCCAGGGCCCGGGACAGACGGGCGAGCAGGGGACCCTCGCGGGGTTCGTCGAAGCAGTCCTGGAGCTCGTCGGCGGCGGAGCGCAGCGCGGCCTCGTACAGCTGCTGCTTGCCGCCGGGGAAGTAGCGGTACACCAGCGGCCGCGACACCCCGGCCGCCTCGGCCACGTCGTCCAGCGAGACCTCCACGGGAGCGCGGTGCGCGAAGAGGCCCAGCGCGGACGAGAGCAGCTGGGTGCGCCGCTCCTCGACGCTGAGCCGCCGGTAGGCGGGACTGGAGGCGGCTGGTGTCATGCCCAGCAGCGTAATCGGGGCGGCGCCGGCTGCGAAGCGCGGCTTCGGTGGGGGTACGTGGCGCCTGACCGTGGGTGGCGGGTCGGGGCCGCGCCGGGGGGTGTCCGTCCTCGGAAACGGCGCGATGGGGTGTCGGACCGACTCGCTGTTCGTTGACGCGCCAACCGGCTGCGGGCGGACACCCCCCGACACGGCCCCTTGCGTACGACGGCGGGCGCGTGCCCTTGCCTTGGCGGGCGCAGTGGTGATCAGGCCAGCAGGCCGGAGGACTTCCACAGGCGGCGGCCTACGCCGCGCAGCACACCGATGTCGTCGAGGAAGTCCGTCAGGCGCCTGGAGCCGGTCTGCATGACCTCGCGGCGGTGGCCGCTCGCGCGCACCTGGGCGAGCGCCTCCCGCTTGTCGAGGCCCACGTTCGTGTAGACGTCGGGGTTCACGAAGGCCACCGAGAAGACCCGGGCGAACTCGCCGGAGGTGATGCGGGTGAACTCCTGGGACCACTTGGGGGCCGTCACCATCTGGCGGCGGAGCTCCTCGCGGGCGTAGCGGACGTGGCGGGCCTCCTCCACGACGTGGATGCGGGTGACGCCTCGGACCAGGGTCTGGACGCGCTCGTCGGGGAACGTCAGACGCTGCATCCAGTCGAGGACCTCTTCGCCGAGGAGGGTGGCCGTGAAGGAGCCGGGGGTGGTGGAGATGGTCTTGAACAGCCGGCCCAGCTGCTGGTGCGCACGGCTGACCGGGTACCAGGGCGTGTCGCCGCGGGAGATCAGGCGGGCGAACATCTTGGAGTGGCGGCACTCGTCCTCGATCTCGGTGAGGGCGTAGCGGACGTGCGCGCTCGTCGCCGCCTTGTCGTAGATGTGCCGGACCAGCAGCTGCATCAGGATGATCTCGAACCAGATGCCCAGGGAGGCCAGGGCCGCCGCCTCGTGCTGGGAGAGGAGGATGCGCTGCTCCTCGCCCATGCGCTTCCAGAGCGGGGTGTCGTAGAGCGAGACCAGCTCCGGGGGCCAGAACCACTTGCCCTCCTCGAAGGGCGCGTCCCAGTCCAGTTCCTTGTCGGGGTCGAAGGAGTGCTTGGCGGAGGAGTCGAGGAGCCGCTGGGCCACCTGCTCCCGGTCCTTCAGCAGGCCGAGAGCGTCGCGCAGGCCGTCGAGCGCGTCGGCTTCCGTCAGGGTCGTCATGGCTGCCACCTCGTTGTGCACACGTCAGCGTCACCCTTATGAGACTGCCTGTCAGCAAGCACGTCAATCCCCCGTGCGCGACTTGTCGGCCCGGGCCGGCGGGGCGCACCGCTCAGCGGGGGGACGTGAGCACCGCCTCCATCACCGCCCGGGCGATCGGGGCCGCGTCGCCGCCCCCGCTGATCTCCCGGCGTTCCGCCTCCGCGTCCTCCACGACCACCGCCACCGCCACCCGCGGCTCCACGTCCGCCTCGCCCTGCGCCCAGGAGATGAACCAGGCGTACGGCATGCCGGAGTTGCGGCGGCCGTGCTGGGCCGTGCCGGTCTTGCCACCCACCTCCGCGCCGCGGATCGCGGCCCGGCGGCCGGTGCCCTTGTCCACCACCTCCCGCATCAGCGCCCGCAGCCGCATCGCGGTCGAGGGGTACATCGCCTGACGGGCCGCCCGCGAACCGGCGGTCGCGAGCGTGCCGCCGCCCGGCCGGGTCGTACGCTCCACCAGGTACGGCTCGCGCACCTGCCCCCCGTTGGCGACCGCCGCCGCGACCATCGCCATCTGCAGCGGCGTGGCGCGGGTGTTGTACTGGCCGATCGACGACAGTCCGAGCTGGGCCCGGTCCAGCGCGGTGTCGAAGGTGGAGCGGGCCACCGGGAACGGGACGCGCAGCGCAGGGTCGTTGAAGCCGAAGTCCTGCGCCGTGGCCGTCATGTCCGCCACCCCCACCTCCACGCCGAGCTTGGCGAACACCGTGTTGCAGGACAGCGTGAACGCCTTGCGCAGGGACGCGTCCCGGCAGCCCTTGGCGGCGTTCGTCAGCCGGGTCCGTGTGCCGGGGAGGGTGTACGGGTCGGGGGAGTCGGTCGGCGCGTCCAGGTCCCGCACCACACCCGCGTCCAGCGCGGCGGCCGCGGTGACGACCTTGAACGTGGACCCGGGCGGATACGTCTGCCGCACCGCCCGGTTGAGCATCGGACGGTCCTCGTCCGCGTTCAGCCGCTTCCAGGCCCGGGTCGCGCGGGGCCCGTTGCCGGACAGCGGCTGGGGATCGTAGGACGGGGCCGACACCAGGGCCAGGATCCGGCCGGTGGCGGGTTCCACCGCCGCGACGGCCCCCTTCAGCCCGGTGAGTCCCTTGAACGCCGCCCGCTGCGCTCCCGGATGGAGGGTCGTGACGACGTCCCCGCCGGTGGGGCGCGCCCGCGTGAACTCGTCCCACAGGGGGAACGGCGCGAGCATCGGGTCCGAGCCGGACAGGACGCCGTCCTGGGCGTCCTCCAGCAGCGTCGTCCCGTACAACTGGGAGGCGAAGCCGGTGACCGGCGCGTACAACGGCCCGTCCGTGTAGGTCCGTTCGAAACGGAGGTGCTCGCGTGTGTCGCGCGATCCGGTGACGGGCCTGCCGCCGACCAGGATGTCCCCGCGCGGCTGCTCGTAACGGGCGATGTCGGGGCGGCGGTTGGCCGGACTGCGGTCGTACTCCGGGGCCCGCACCAACTGGACCCGGGCGGCGTTCAGCAGCAGGGCCGCCAGCAGCAGCGCGCAGAAGAGGCGGGCGTGCCTGATGTACCGGGTCACCGGGTCTCCTGCCCTTCCTGCTGGCGCCGGGCCGAGTCGCTGACCCGGACCAGCAGCGCCACGATCGCCCAGTTGGTCACCACCGACGAGCCGCCCTGCGCCAGGAACGGCATCGCCATGCCGGTCAGCGGGATCAGACCGGTCACGCCGCCCGCGATCACGAACACCTGCAGCGCCACGAGCGAGGCGAGACCGACCGCGAGCAGCCGCCCGAAGGGCTCGCGCAGGGCGAGGCCCGCCCGGAAGCCGCGCTCCACGAGCAGGCCGTACAGCAGGAAGATCGCGGACAGGCCGGCCAGGCCCAGCTCCTCGCCGGCCGTGGCCAGGATGAAGTCCGACTTGACCGCGAACCCGATGAGGACGGAGTGACCGAGGCCCAGGCCGGTGCCGAGCAGCCCGCCCTCCGCGAAGGCGAACAGGGACTGGGCGAGCTGGTTCGCCCCCTCGCCCGCCTCGACGGAGGCGAAGGGGTGCAGCCACGTCTCGATCCTGCTGTGCACGTGCGGCTCCAGCCGGCCCACCGCGACCGCGCCCAGCCCCGCCAGCAGCAGCCCCAGGGCGATCCAGCCGGTACGGCCGGTGGCGACGTAGAGGAGGACCACGAACAGGCCGAAGAACAGCAGGGAGGTCCCGAGGTCCCGTTCCAGGACCAGCACGCCGACGCTCACCAGCCAGACGGCGACGATCGGCCCGAGGACCCGCCCGGTGGGGAACTGCAGCCTCCACAGGCGGCGGCCCGTGTACGCCAGGGCGTTGCGGTTCGCCGCCAGGTACGCCGCGAAGAACACCGCCAGCAGCACCTTCGCGAACTCGCCCGGCTGGATGGAGAACCCGGCGACCCGGATCCAGATGCGGGCCCCGTTCACCGCCGGGAACAGGATCGGCAGGGTGAGCAGCACCAGCGCGGCCGCGACGCAGACGTACGTGTAGCGCTGGAGGACGCGGTGGTCGCGCAGGATCAGCACGACCAGGGTGAACAGCGCCACGCCCAGCGTCGACCACACCAGCTGGGCCGGCGCCGCCCGGTCGTCCGGGGTCTCCAGGTCGAGCCGGTAGATCAGCACCAGGCCGAGCCCGTTGAGCAGCACGCCGATCGGCAGCAGCAGGGGATCGGCGTACGGGGCCCGCAGGCGTACGGCCAGATGGGCCACCAGGGCCAGCACGCCCAGCCCGGCGCCGTAACCGGCCGCGCCGGGCGGCAGGGCGCCGTGCCGGGCGAGGCCCACGGCGCAGTAGCCGTAGACCGACAGCAGGACGGCCAGGACGATGAGGGAGAGTTCGACGCCCCGGCGCCGGGGAGGGCGGCGGGCGGCGACCGCGGGAGGGTCCGCCGTCGCCACGGTGATTCCGGCCTTGCTCATGTCCGGAACCTACCCAAACAGTGCGTCTTGTGAGTCTTTGGCTGATGGGGTGTCAGGACGGATGTGGCGTGGGGCCGTCCCGGGGTGGCCGGGTCGATCCGCCCGCCGTACGCGGCGGGCGTGACGCCGGCAGCGGGGGGCGTGGTGAGCGAGAGGTGGGGGCGCAGGGGCATGGGGGAGGGATACCTCCATGCGGGGGCGGAGGTGGCGGAGCCGACTGAGCGCCACCCTAGGGGCGTCCCGCGCGGACCGCCCCTCACGCTGCGCCAGGAGAGGGCCCCTGGCGGGCATCGCGCCGGGCTGTCATCTCCGGCTGGGCCTTCGTGGCGGGCGCGGCGTCAGGTTGTCACCCGGGCCGGAGATTGCCTGTAGCAGGAGCAGGCAGAACCCGCCGCCGTTCCCCGGCCGATGCCGTCCCGGCAGGAATGACCCCCTGGCAGGCCCCGCCCGCCGCCCCCCGGCCGAAGCCGGCCCCCGGCAGGCAGAACCCGCCGCCGTTCCCCGGCCGAAGCCGTCCCGGCAGGAGTAGCACTTGGCAGGCGCCGTCCGCCGCCCGAGGCCGAGCCTGCCCCCGGCAGGCAGAACCGGCCGCCGTTTCCCGGCCGATGCCGTTCCGGCAGGAGTAGCCCCTGGCAGGCGCCGCCCGCCGCCCCGCGGCCGAAGCCGGCCCCCGGCAAGCAGAACCCGCTGCCGTTCCGCGGCCGAAGCCGGCCCGGCAGGAACCCCGCCGCCGTCACTCCGTCGGCAGCCGCAGGGTCGCCACGGCACCGCCGTCCGGCGCGTTGGCGAACTCCAGACGCGCGCCGAGCACCTCGGCCTGTCCGGCCGCGATGGTCAGCCCCAGGCCGTGCCCCCGCGTCCCGCCCTCGGTGCGGAAGCGCTGCGGGCCGTGCGCCACCAGGTACTCGGGGAAGCCCCCGCCGTGATCGCGCACGGTCACCACCGGACCGTCCACCGTCAGGACCACCGGCCCGGCTCCGTGCTGGTGCGCGTTGGCGACGAGGTTGCCCAGCACCCGCTCCAGCCGACGCCGGTCCGTCTCCACGCACACGTCCCGTACGACGCTGACCTCCGTGCCGTTGCCCACCACCCGCACCACCCGTTCGGCCAGCGGCCCCAACTGCTCGGCGTCCAGTTCCAGCCGCTCCCGGCCGGTGTCCAGCCGGGAGATCTCCAGCAGGTCCTCGGTGAGGGTGCGCAGCGCCGCCACCCGGTCGCGGACCAGTTCCGTCGGCCGACCGGGCGGCAGCAGTTCGGCCGCCGCGTGCAGCCCGGTCAGCGGGGTGCGCAACTCGTGCGCGACATCGGCCGTGAACCGCTGCTCGGCGAGCAGTTTGCCCTGCAGCGAGGAGGCCATGGAGTCCAGCGCGGCGGCGACCGCGGCCACCTCGTCCTGCGGACGCGGCGGGCCCTCGGCCCGTGCCCGGTCCCGGTCCCGGTCCCGCGGGTGCGTACGGGGGTCGTGCACGCGGGCGTCCAGGTCACCCGCGCTGATCCGCCGGGCCACCTGTGCCGTGGTGTGCAGCCGGCGCGTCACCCGCGTCACCGCGAACGCGCCGACCAGCAGCGTCGCACCGATCGCCAGCGCCGAGGACCACAGGATCGCCCGGTCCAGACCCGCGATGGTGCGGGCCTGCTGCGAGTAGTCCACCGCGACGCCCAGGGCCCGGTCCCCGTCGGCGGGCCCGGCCGCCCACATCGTCGGCCGTCCGTCCCGGTCGTCGACCATCGTGCCCCGGTCCCCGGACACCGCCAGGTCCCGCAGCTCGCGCGGCAGTCCGCGCGGATCCAGCCCCGCGTCCTGCCGCAGGGCGTCCCCGGCCTCGTACCGCCGCGTCGCGTCCGCCAGCCGCTGCAACGCCTGGTGGCGGGCCTGCCCGACGGTCTGGTTCGTCACCTGCACGTGCACCAGGACGCCGAGCAGTGCGGCCAGCGCGCAGCACATCACCGTGATGAAGGCGGCGGCCTTGACGGCGAGCGTCCCGGACCAGCGGGGGAGGAGAGACCTTCGGGGGAGGGCGGACCTCCGGGGGAGGGCGGGTCTCCGGGGCAGCGCGGGTTCTCTCATCCGGTGCTCGCGGCGGACGGACCGGAGGGCGCCCCGGAGGCCGAGGGGGAGGAGGTGGGGGAGGGAGACGCCCGGTGCGGGGGCTTGCGCGCACCGGTGCGCAGCATCTCGTCGTGCGTGAGGAGCATGGCCCCCTGGTCCCGGTCCCAGGTCCACTGGAGCCGGTACTCGTAGCCGGCCACCTCGGAGGGCGAGCGGATCACCAGGGACCGCCCGGCCAGCTCGACGCCGCTCAGCGCGTCCTCCCAGGCCATCACCCGCTCGATCCGGTGCCCGACCACGGTGTAGACGCGGACGGCCGTGGTCTTGCCGGGCAGGAGCCGGAAGCCCAGCACGAGGTCGTCGCGCCCGTCCCCGGTCAGGTCCCGGTAGTAGGGGCCGAGGACCGGGCAGTCGCCGTGCCCGGCACCGTCCGCGCAGTCCGCCATCCGGGCCCTCGTGCCGCGGTAGGGGGCCTTGGCGCCGTCGTAGTCACCGGGGTGCGCGGCGATCTCGGCCCGGACGATGTCGACCGGGTCCACCCTGCGGAGGTCGTCCCCGGGGACCTTCACGCCCTTGACGACCTCGGTGTCGACCTCGCCGATCTCGAAGGCCGGGCTGGACGCCGGTGTCATCCCCGGCCACAGCCGGACCGGACCGGCCGCCGTCGGAGTCGCCCCCGCGCCCTCGAGACCACCGGCGTCCCCGCAGCCCACGGCCCCGGCCAGCAGCAGCACGGCGACGGCCGCGGCACGCACGGGGCGGGCGGGCCGGCACGCGAGAGGGCCGAGGCGGCTGCGGCTGCCGGGGCGGAGGCTGGGGGGCACTGCACTCCTGCGGTTGGTGGGTGATCACGCGGCTCGGGCGCGACCGCCGGCCGCCTACACCTTATTCGCGGGGACGTCCCATTTGCGCGCCAGGGCGGCCGTACGCCGTGGGCACGGCAGCACACCGTACGCCGCGCCGCCACGGGCACCCCGCACCCCCGCACGCGCACACCGCACGCGGTACGCCGTACGCCGAGGGGCGGCGCGCAGGCCCCCCCCGTCCCGGCCGGGCGCGCCGCCCTACTCCGCGCCCTGCTGCTCGGTGAGGTCCTCCAGCAGCCGGGCCGTGGCCAGACCGGCCCGCAGGTAGTCGACGAACAGGTCGTTGTGCAGCGCCCAGGGCGAGCGGCGGTCCCGGATCAGCCGGATCGCCGCCTCGGCCGAACTGCCCCGGCGCATCAGCACGTGCGCCACCACCAGCCCCGAGCGGTTGTAGCCGTGGAAGCAGCGGACCAGGACCCTGCGGCCGTCGTCCAGCGCCTCGCACGCGGCCTCGGCCAGCCGCATCACCCCGGCCAGCTGGGTGCCGTCCAGCGGCCCGTCGGGGATCGGCCAGACCTGATGCCGTACGCCGGGATCGGGGCCGTGGCCGGGCAGCCGCAGCAGCGTCTGCACCAGGTCGAACTCGTCCCGTACGACGGCGAGCTCCCGGTGGCCCGAGCCGCCGGTGTACTCGTGACCGCCCATCCACAGCTGGGGGACCACCTCGCTCCACGCGTTCTGCGGAGCCGGAACATCGGGTTTTCCGCGGGTACGCACCGACGCCTCCCACCTCACCGCCCGGGGGCCCGCACCGCTGACCAGGCGCGGCGTCCTTCCCGCGCCCCGTCGCCGGGCGGGCCCAACTCCTTCCCAAGGTAACCGGGTTCTTGCCCCCGCAGCACCCCGCCTGTTCCCATGGTCGGGGGTGATGGTGCATGCGAGGACTGCGCGTCATACCGACCTTTAGGCACGGCCGGCAGCTGCTGTACGTCTGCCTCCCGGACGGCGGCAACGTCGCCTGGTACGACCGTGAGGCCGCCCGGGTCAGCCTGCTCGCCGAGGACCGCGAGGACGAGGTCCTGCGCGTTCTCCGGCCCTTCCTCACCGGCCCCGTGACGGTCGGCCCGCCCCCGGTGCCGACACCTGCCGAACTCGCCCGCCTCGCCCTCCACCCGGACGACGACCTCGCCCCCAACCGCCCCGGTGAGGCCCTCGTCGTCGCCCTGGACCGGGACCCCGGGCCGCCCCACCGGCTGCGGCCCGATCCCCGCCGCCGCGCCCTGGCCGCCGAGCAGACGGTGGGCGACGCCCTGGACGCCCTCGACGGCGCGGGCTGGCACGCCCTGCACTCCGTCCCGCTGCCGGGCGGCGACCGCGTCCACCACCTGCTGATCGGCCCCGGCGGTCTGTACGCCGTGCACACGCTGTACGCCCGCAAGCAGCGCGTCCGCGTCTCCGACCCGCTCGTGGCGCTGGGCCGCCGCGACCCCGAACCCCTGCTCCGCCGCGTCCGCTCCGACGCCGCCCGCGCCTCCTACGCCCTGACCGCGGAGGTCCGCCCGGTCCTCGCCCTGGTGAGCCCGGCCGCCGTGTCGGTCCCGGTTGTGCCGCGCGGGGTGCGGGTCCTGACGGACGGCGACCTGCCGGACCTGTCCCGCCAGGGCGGCGTCCTCAAACCGGCCGACGTGGAGGCCCTGCACGCCATGGCCCGCGACAGGAACACCTGGGCACGGGTGTGACGGCACGGCGCGCCGACCCCGTCGACGGCGGCAACGCCCACGGCGGCGTCCAAGATCACGGCTACGGCTATGGCTATGGCTATGGCTGCGGCAACGACCCGGCCCGCTCCGGGTCCAGCAGTGGCGCGAGGAGGTCCCCGAAGTCCTGCACCCGGGGCGGTACGTCCCCGGCCCGGAGGTCCAGCCGCCCGGGAGCCCGGCACTCCTCGACCTCCTCCCAGGTCACCGGCGCCGAGACGGTCGGCTCGGGGCGGGCCCGCAGGGTGTAGGGCGTCGCGGTCGTCTTCCGGGCGGCGTTCTGGCTCCAGTCGACGAACACCTTCCCGGGCCGCAGACTGCGCGTCATCCGGTGCAGGGCCAGGCGCGGCATGGCCTTCTCCGCCTCCACGGCGAGGGCCTTGGCGTACTCCGAGACCTGCTCGGAGGACGCCCCGCGCACCGCTGTGAGCAGGTGCAGCCCCTTCGAGCCGGACGTCTTGGCGTACGTCTCGAAGCCGTCCCGGGCGAGCCGCTCGCGCAGCCACAGCGCGACCTCGCAGCACTGCACGATGGTCGCCGGCGCCCCCGGGTCGAGATCGAAGACGATCCGGTCGGCCTCGTCCGCCGAGCCGACGAGCCACTGGTGCGTGTGGAACTCGGTCACGAGGTTGGCCGCCCACATCAGGCTCGGCAGGTCCTGCACCAGGACCATCCGTGAGGGCCCCTCGACCCGGGGCACCTCGGCGGTGGTGACCCACTCGGGCGTACCCGGCGGCACGTTCTTCGCGAAGAACCGCTGCCCGTCCGGCCCGTCCGGATACCGCAGGAAGGACACCGCCCGGTCGTGCAGGTGGGGCAGCAGGACCTCGGCGACGGTGGCGTAGTAGTGCAGCACCTCGCCCTTGGTGAAACCGGTGGCGGGATACAGCACCTTCTCCAGGTTGCTCAGCGCGAGCCGTCGGCCCTCCACCACTGTCATAGGCGCCATACGATAAGAATCCCACGCAAACCATGACAAACACTGCCGAGCGTGACCGGAAGGGTGCTGCACGTGAGATCCATCTGGAACGGCGCCATCTCCTTCGGCCTGGTCAGCATTCCGATCAAGCTGGTGAACGCCACCGAGAACCACTCGATCTCGTTCCGCCAGATCCACAGCGAGGACGGCGGCCGCATCCGTTACCGCAAGTTCTGCGAACTGGAGGACCGCGAGGTCACCCAGGGGGAGATCGGCAAGGGGTACGAGGACGCGGACGGCACGATCATCCCGATCACCGACGAGGACCTCTCCAGCCTCCCGCTGCCGACGGCCAAGACGATCGACATCGTCGCCTTCGTCCCGGCCGACCGGATCGACCCGCTCCAGATGGACGCCGCGTACTACCTCCAGGCCGGCGGAGCCCCGGCGGCCAAGCCGTACACCCTGCTGCGCGAGGCCCTCAAGCGCAGCAACCGGGTGGCGATCGCCAAGTACGCCCTGCGCGGCCGGGAACGCCTCGGCATGCTGCGGGTCGTCGGCGACGCCATCGCCATGCACGGCCTGCTCTGGCCGGACGAGGTGCGCGCCCCCGAGGGCGTCGCCCCCGAGACCGACGTCACCGTCCGTGACCAGGAACTGGACCTCGCCGACGCGCTCATGGACACCCTGGGCGAGGTCGACCTGGAGGACCTGCACGACGAGTACCGCGAGGCCGTGGAGGAGGTCATCGCCGCGAAGGTCGCCGGCGAGGCCCCGCCGCAGGCCCCGGAGCCGGCCACCGGGGGCAAGGTCCTGGACCTGATGGCGGCCCTGGAGAACAGCGTCCGCGCCGCCCGCGAGTCCCGCGGCGAGGAGGCCGGCGACCACGCCGAGGTCAAGCCGCTCCCGGCCCGCAAGACGTCCCGCGCGGCGCCCAAGCAGACCGGCGGCAAGAAGTCGACCTCCACCGCGAAGAAGACGGCGGCGAAGAAGACGACAGCCTCGTCCACCAAGAAGTCCACGGCCAAGTCGACACAGAGCGCGAAGAAGACGACGGCCAAGAGCACGGCGAAGAAGACCCCGGCGAAGAAGTCGACCCCACGCAAGCGCTCGGCCTGAACGGCCGGGGCAGGGGTACCCCGCCCGGGACGGGCCGGGACGGGCCGGGTTCGCGGAGGCCGGCACGAAAGGTCCGGGCCGACGCGTCCGGGAAGACGGGAGAACGCCATGCCGCGGTCAACCCACCACCACGGCGGAACCGACGCCGGCCTGTCGGCCGGGGCCGACGCACTCGACGTCCACTTCATCGGCAACGCGACGGTGCTGCTCTCCTACGGCCCCCTCACCCTCCTCACCGATCCGAACTTCCTGCACAAGGGCCAGTACGCCTACCTGGGCTACGGCCTGCTCAGCCGCCGCGTGACCGAACCGGCCCTGGACGTGCACGAGCTCCCGCGCCTGGACGGGATCGTCCTGTCCCACCTGCACGGGGACCACTGGGACCGCCGGGCCCGCCGCCACCTGGACCGCACGGTGCCGATCCTGACGACCCCGCACGCGGCCCGCCGCCTCAAGGTCCTGCACCGCTTCGAACGCACCGCGGGACTGCGCACGTGGAAGTCGCTCACCCTGCAACGCGACGGCGTGCAGGTCACCGTCACCGCCCTCCCGGGCCGCCACGCCGGCCACGCCGCGCTGCGCCGCATGCTGCCGCCGGTGATGGGCAGCATGCTCGAGTTCGGCCCCGCCGGCGGCCCGCCCCGCCTGCGGCTCTACATCTCCGGCGACACCCTCGTTTACGACGGCCTCGACGAGATCACCCGCCACTTCCCCTCCGCCGACCTGGCGGTCCTCCACCTCGGCGGCACCCGCCTGCCAGGCGGCTTCGTCGTCACGATGGACGGCACGCAGGGCGCCGAACTCGCCCGCCGCCTGCGTCCCCGCCTGATCCTGCCGGTCCACTACGGCGACTACACGGTGATGCGCTCACCGCTGTCGGAGTTCCTGACGGAGGCGGAGAAGATCGGCCTCGGCGACAGGATCGTCCACTGCGCCCACGGGGAACGGGCCAGGATCCCGGCGGAGGCGGGGGTGGCCCCGAGCGTGCAGGAAGGCTGAGCGCGGACGACGACCGCCCCGGGTCCGCGTCGGGTTCGCGTCGGGTCCGCGTGGGTCCGCCTCGGGGGTGGTCGTCGTCGGGGGCGATGGCGATCAGGTGACCCGCCTTCCCCCTCCCTCATCCTCCTCGTCCGGCTCGTCGGGCAGATGGACGTCGTCGACGGAGATGTTCACCTCGACGACCTCCAGCCCGGTCATCCGCTCCACCGCATTGATGACGTTGGTCCGCACGTCCGCGGACGTGTCGGTGATGGCGGCGCCGTACTCCACGACGATGTCCAGGTCGACGGCGGCCTGACGCTCGCCGACCTCCACCTTCACGCCCTGCGTCACACCGCTGCCCGAGCCGGGCACGCGCTGACGCACGGCACCGAAGGCCCGGGTCATCCCGCCGCCGAGGTTGTGCACCTCGGGAATCTCCCGGGCCGCCATGCCCGCGATCTTCGCCACGACCGTGTCCGCGATCGCGGTGCTTCCGCGGGTCTCTGGGGCGCCTTTACCGCCCCGCGACGCGGAGCCTGGTCCGGACCCGGTCGCGGCATTGCTGCGCTGAGTGGTCTCCGTCATGACCGTCACCTCGATGGTGGGTGAGGGGGTACGAGCAGCGTCTTTCCTTCCACGGTAGAACAGAGGGACGAAAGGGGCGAAAGTGCAGATACCGCAGGCAGGTGCACGCGGACCAGGAGGGAGGTGCCATGACGGACCCGCGAACGGTCGTGTGGCAGGCGCGCAAGGGACCGGTCCCGCCGGACTGGCGCGTGTTCACAAAGAAGCGCGGCAAACTCTCCGGCTTCCTCCACGGAACGTCGGACGACCCGGACCCGCTCCTGGTGATCACGACGGGCGGCTCGGTGGAGTACGTGAGCGAGGCCAAGCCACTGGCGATCGTCCTCTTCGACGACCTGACGGAGGTGAAACTCCGCGTCTCCACGACGGATTCATCGTCCCTGGTCTCCACCTGGCTGGACCTGCACCACCGCAACGGCACCAAGACCCGATGGAACTCAGCCGGCTTCACCAACCACTTGGACGTCATCCAGGCCTTCATCGAGGCGTACGGCGCACACAGGGCCTTGCGGGGATACGGCTGAGCCCGTCGAGGCCGGGGAGACCCGGGGCTGCAAGTGCCCACGAAACGAACCCCGCTCACTGACCAGCCAGCCTGAGCCACCTCACCTGTGGAGCTCGGGAGAAACCCGCCAACGCCTCAAGCAGCAGCCGTACTTCCGTCCGCTCCGGGCCGCACATACGCGAAGACCCCGTCCCAGCGAAAGCGCTGATGGCGGGGTCTTTAGGCACCTGATCCAAGGTGCCCCCGGCAGGATTCGAACCTGCGCACACGGCTCCGGAGGCCATTACGGCGCACTGTGTTTGTGCAGGTCGACGGCTCTTCGCTGTGCCGTAGAACGAAACCTGTCCACATATGGTCCACGGCCAACGCTCCCCACGGCCGGTGCGGGGGAACCGGATCGATGAGTACTTTCGTGCTGGCCGGCCTGTAGCTGAGGACCGAGGGGCATCCATGATCAGAGAGCGCGGCGGCTACGAGCTTGTCTCATCAGCCGCCGCCATCCGTTCACGCGCCTCACAAAATGACTCCAACCGGGTGCCATTTATTTCCGCGCCTCGCTAGGCTGCAGGCGACTTCGCCCACTGACCTATTGATGCTCTTCTTGTGTACTCCTGGACAATTCGATTCCAGCTTCTCGACAGAATTCCCTGAAGCGGGCTATCAGGCGAGGATTCTGTTGGATGACGGCGATGAAGTATAGAAATTCCTGAACTGCCAGTCGCTGTTTAGGGATATCCCAGAACTCTACATTGCTCGACATTCTTTCACGGTCAAGAGCAAGGATGTGGTGTTCCGAAAGCCAATTTTGAGCTTCAGCTGTGAAACTCTGAGCCAAGGCAACTGCTGTGCAGTTGGGCCACCGCTGCAGTAGTTTGACGAACTGATCGAATTGGTCTAGGTTTTCCTCGACTATTGGCATATCTTTGACTTCAACACTGAGTTCCAGTGTGTCGCCGACCCAGCCGTCTACATCCCCTGTAGCTCCAACGCGAGCAGAGCCAGAACCTACCTTGTATACGCGCAAAGTGACGTTCGGACTATCTGCGCGATAATAAGCGAAGGCCAGGCCTTGTAGGACACTCCCTGCCGGTTCGCCACGCTGTGTATTGGGGAACTCGCGAATCACCATCTCGAAAGGACGGACCTGCCGGGCCGCCCCAAGCTGGTTTGAGGGGGTTTCCAGCCGAACAACTTCCTCCCACAGAATATCTGCGAGGGCCAATCTTTCTCCGGGGGTCATCTCGCAAATAAGCTCGAACTCGCGTTTGTGCTGCGTCCATGATTGGGTGGCGTGTGGGGCCGAGTTCGGATAGCCGTACCGGAGGAGATCATGGCGAATGACACGTTCGACTTTATTATAATAGGGTCTTAGGGATACTGCACTGTCGTTACGGCCGAGTGTCAGGGTGTTGAGACGCCGCTTACCGGAAAATTCGTGCGGCGGGTGAATGGAGAAAACATTCGGCAATGACTCAACGCCGTCGTGTCTCAGTAGCTCCTCTGCCACGCCGATGTAGGCCAGGAGCACTCCCAGCAGGAAGCCCCGCTCGTGGTACTGCTGGCGAAGCCGAATTACCGCGCTCACACGCTCGCTTTGGCCTGATGGGCGCTCTCGACGAGTGAAGTCTTCCGGCCATTCCAGAGCCGGCACGTAGTCAGCAAGCTGCGGCTGCTCCCCAAGATCAGTCATGGCGTCATGCTAGAAGCACCGACCGGTGTTGTCTCTACAATCACGCGGATGTCCCGCTGCTTCACTCCCCGCCAGAGCGCGCCCAAGGAATCACGCCCAGCGTGTCGTATCGAGCAATGCAGTGCCCAAGGCTTGTGCGAGCAGGGGGGGGACGGCGTTGGCGACCTGCAGGCGCTGACTAGTTGACGGTCCGGTGAAGATGAAAGTGTCCGGAAATGACTGCAGACGTGCCCCTTCGCGTGTTGTGAGGCCTCTGTTCTGGAATGGGTGAATGCATCGCGTTCCGCTCGGTTTGCCCATATTTTGGGTCACAGCCACTGCAGGGAGCCATGAAGCCAGGCGGCTGTAGGAGTTATGGAAGCCGGACTTGGGCTGCAAGTGATCCGGGATAGATGTACGATTTCCACCATCCGGAATATGGGAGATGGCCTCAACTAGGTGGGGAGGATGCTTAGAGGCGGTATGCCCCTGGAGCTCCGTACTTCCGTTTCGAATCTGCTCCTGATAGGGACTCTCGGCTGCTTTGGTGTAAATGGTCGCAGTTTCTCCAGGGGCGAGTTCCGGTAGATCACCGATGGCCGCCTTAACAGAGACGTACTCATCTGCAGAAAACTTTGGGTCTAGGCCCTTGAATTCTGCGTCTTGGTGGCCGATGAAGAGAACGCGCCGGCGAAGTTGCGGCACGCCGTGGTCCGCGGCGCTCGCCACCTGAAAGTGGACGCTGTACCCGATCTCTTTGAACGTTTGAGACACTTCAAACTGAAAACTCATGTCCTTTAGGCCGAGGACGTTTTCAATGACGAAGCCATCCGGCTTCAGGTACTTTACGATTTTGTGAAAGTTTTCGAATAGGCGATTCCTTTCATCATCCCGGTTTCGCTTTCCGATTGTGCTGTAGCCCTGGCAAGGGGGCCCACCGACGATCCAGTTGGGGCGCGCTGGCAGCGCCTTAGTCAAATGATCTGGAGTGAGGTCCGCCACATCGCCGCACTCGACGAGATGGCCGGTAAGGTTACTTTTGTACGTATTTACGGCATCTGGCCACACGTCCTGGGCGTACAGAGGGGTGAGCCCAGCCCGGGTGAGCCCAAGGGAAAGGCCCCCTGCGCCAGCAAACAGATCCATGAACGTCTGATCAGACATGGCTCACAGAGTAGACGAGGGGGCCGACAATGGTGCTCGGTGCGTCAGGTTGCTGAAGGGGCTGCTGATGCACCTTGGTGGCGGAGGTGCTGCCAGTGCTGCGCGGCCAGATGTAGTCAGCCAGAGGTCTGCGCCATCGGTGCGACTGGGCCGGCCGTCGAGCGCTATGGCTCGCCGCATCTCAGTGGTGCACACTCGTGGCGCAGAGAGCTGCTTGACGCGCACGCGGTGGCGTTGGCGAACCGACACGTGGTCGCTCCGCGGAGTCGAGGTCTGATTGCGCGTTATGCTAGGTGTGTCGGAGCGCGATGCCGCTGGCTGTGGCGGAGCTTGCTTCGTGAGTATCAGGGACACGACCTGACCCGTGTCCTGGGCCCCTGGTAGCACGCCAGGGGCCCTTCCCTGTTTCCTGATCTGCAAGTTCCGAATGCGACGGCGCCACCAGTTCCTGTGTGATCTGCCACCGAGGTCGGGGCCTGACTCCACCCGGTGGCTGAACTGCGGAAAGAGCACTCCGGCGCACGTGGGGTACATACTCTGCCGACGCCGGCTGTTCCCCGTGGCTCCCCGCTCGGCTCGTTGCGGCATGGAGAGCACCTGGTCTGGACGGGAGTGGTCTACCGTTCGCGCTTTAGCTCCACGGGGACACTGCACCACGTGACGCTGTCCTGCTGCTCCTTTCCACCGTTCAGTGATGATCGATGTCACCCGGTGTCTAGGGTAGGGCCTGTATCACTTTCGAAACCCGCGCAAGGTCGGGCATCGGGAACTGAAGTGCTGATATCCCGGCTTCTTCGAATAGTCGAAGGAATCCGATGGGATCAGTGAGTACGAGGCCGTTCTCCTTTGCGAGGGGTGCCGCTTTGAGGATGCCACGATCTTGAGTCAGGAAGACGTGCATCCCACGTTCAACTGCTTCGTTCACGAGGATTCGGTCGTGCCCGTTTGGTAGAGCATCGATCAGCCGCTGATGCCTCGATGTTCGTATCTGCGGAACGGAAGCGGCGTCGAATAAGCTATCCTGGATGCCGTTACAGGCGTCATTCGGGTCGGCTGGCTCGTCCTCGTCGGACCATTCGACGTACATCAGGGCGCGAGCGAAGCGCTCAAGGGCATGCTCCCGGTTACTTCTGCGCTCGATCGATAATTCACGCTTAGCGTCGTTCAAAATCTCCTCAAAGAGATGGATTCTGATATCCCAAAAGCAGAAGTAGGGGTCCATTATCCGGTCTATCGACTCAACCTGTTCTGCATGTTTTGGGTTCGCTATGTCGAGAGCTTCGTCATTCCATAGTTTGTGCCCGAACTGCATGTAGTCGAGAAGCACGTTGGTGTCCCAGGCCATATACAGCGGGCCTGATCCTGGCCTGTTAAGAAATATGCTGGGCGCTGACGCGTAGTCGAAGAGACCGTATTCCATGCGGCCATAGTGGCAGATCTGGACGTTAACAGGTGGCATAATCCAATTTCTCAGCCCGCACTGCCCTAGCTCCCATCCCGTCCGCCGTCGACCCACACACCGTGGAGCGGGCGTGGTTCCTGGCGTCCAGGTGGAGCGCGCCACTGTACGAACGACCTGGACGCCAGGGGCCGCGTCTGCTCGGCTCTGCCTGGGTCGACGGTGGGTGGGATGGGAGCTCCCCGCGCACGCCACTACGGGCCCGCGGTCGGCAACGGCGCCCCCTCCATCCCGGTGCCGGCCGATCCCCCGCCGGAGGCATTGTCTTGACCGTGGCCGCTCTATGCGGTGCTCGACTCATGGCCGTCCGGCCCTATCCACCTGTGGGCGCGCGTCGGCGCAGCGCGGGCGGAGCGGGCCGGAGGCAGGAGCGGCGCCCGCAGCGGAGCCGGGAGCGCGCCCGGCGGAGCGGAGCGCAGCCGGGGCTTGATGAAGTAGGGAAACTCTTACCGCGATGCGTTCGAGTGGGCGGTTACAGGGCGAACGGCTCGTAGGACATGGCTCGGTCGACGACCTTCTCCGCCGTCAGCTGAGGATCGTGGTCCCAGAAGACGTAGTCGCTGATGTGTGGGCAGCCAAGTCCGCGCACCAGTGCTGCGATGATCTGGTCGGCTTCTGCCTCGTCGGCGTAATCGGCGTTCATGAGCCGCTGGACGTGGTGGATGCCTTCCGTTCGACTCATGTTGCGGGGCGTGGTCACGCTGCCTCGGTGCCGGGTGTCTGCCCGTGCTCGAGGTAGACCGGCGCCGCTGCGTCTCGGGCCTCTGTTGCTGCGATGATGCGCCGGGCCAATCGCGGGATGGTGTGTTCCGAGATCTGCTCGGGAGTGAAGAAGGCGAAGCTCTTCAGCTCCTCGGGCTGCAAGCTGATCCGGGTCAAGTCGTCCTGGTCGAGCTGGCCACCGTCGAACAAGTACAGCACCTTGTCGCCCTCGGTCTGGTTCGGGGCCCAGTCGACCGCGAGCAGGCGCCCAAGGGGTGGGGTGATGCCCAGCTCCTCCTGCACCTCGCGCACGGCCGCGTGCAAGGGGGATTCGCCGGTCTCGACGTATCCGCCGGGGATCTCCCAGTAGTCCTTGTAGGTGGGCTCCACCATGAGGACTCGCCCAGCCGTATCAAAGAAGAGTGCACCCGCCGCCATGCGCGGATGCGCCATCTTCGCTTCCTGTTCAGTCGGCGCCATGCAGCCGAGGGTACCCAGCTCAGACGACATGCAGCCTATTGGCAAGGTCCGCCAGACTGCGGCTCGGCCGGCCTCGCTGGTTCCGGACCCAGGCGAGCACCAGCTCGCGGGCGAGGTAGTGGCTCCGTACCTGCTCGGGCGCCCAGCTCTCCGCTTCGAGGATCTTCGCCAGTGCGTCGTCCATGCGGTTATGGGCGCTGAGGGCGCGGGCCACTTCGAGGTTGTGCCGGGTCCGGCGCTCGGTCGGCAGAGTGCTGGTGTCGATCTCCGGGCCTAGGTCCACCGCGATCTGCATGTCACCGAGCTCGGCGGCGGTCGCCACTCGGTGGATCGCCACGTTTGTGGGACCGAAGGCTGTCCAGACGTGGTTGGCATCGGTTCCCAGACGCCTCGCCGCCTGGTCGGCCTCAGCGAGGAAGGTCTGAGTCGTTGCGCGGTCCTCCGCTCGGGCCGCAGCCATTGAGCCCGCGAGGTACAGGGTTCCGTAGATCGACAGGAACGCAGGGCTCGCGTCTTCCAGGCCGGGGCGAAGGTACTCGCCCGCGTCGCCAACGAGCTGCGCGGCGGCATCGAACCGGCCATTGGACAAGAGGCAGTGCGCCACGGAGCGAAACAGGGAGCCGGTCACTATCGCGTTGCCGGATTGCTGGGCTGCTGCCAGACCGCGGTCGGCTGCGATCCATGCGAGGTCGACTTCTCCGAGCTTGGTGAGCACCATCGCCGCGCCCTGGTAGGTCATCGCCATGAGCTCATGCGCTCGCTCACGCTCCCTGCCCTCGTAGGCTTGGGTCGCGATGAGCGCATCGGCCAACAGCAGCGGTAGGCGACGGGTCGCGAACGCGTAGCGCGAGTCCTGGTAGGCGTCCCACACCTCAGCGATGCTGCTGCGGAGTTCGTCGAGTGAGGTCGGCTCACCCTCGGTCGCGACCCCCAACAGCGGTGTCAGCTGGCGGTAGTTCATCAGGGCCGAGCGAAGCGCCGGCACCGTGCGGGTGCCGCTGTCAGCCGTCCACTCCAACAGAGTGGGTTCAGCAAGCAGGTCGCCCAGGGGCACGTCTAGTGCATCGGCAAGCGACTTGATGACCGAGAGCCGGTCCAGCTCGATCCGGTTGTTCTCGGCCTTGCTCAGCCAGTCGACCGTTCGGCCGACGAGTCCGGCCAGGATTTCTTGGGACATGCCACGCCTGCGGCGGTACCAGGCAACGCGTTCGCCGATTGTCAGGTTCGTCGTCATTCCTCGCATGGCAAGAGCGTCCCCCCGTCTCTACTTGGGACCCCGGAGAGATTTTCCGGGGTGCTCCGGCAACCCGCTCCTAGCGTTGCTGACAACCCAAGGGGCTGTCAGGTCGAACCACGACGAAGGAGCCACGCGATGCCGCTGACCCCGGCCGAAGTGGTCGAACTCATTAGGGAGGTCAGAGAGCTTGGTGAGGAGGTGGCTGCGCTCGGGCATCGAGCCGAGGTGCTAGTCAGTCGTCTTGCGCCTGGTTCCGCACCAGTTGCTCAAGTTGATCCATGCGCTCCGCGAGCCGACGTACCTCCTGGCGGACGTCCGACAGGTACCCGGCGATCTCCTCGAACTCCGGGCTGTGCTTCGCCGGGCGCGGCTCGTCCGGAAGAGTGACGAAGCTGCCTTTGCCCTGGTGGGAGATCGCGTAGCCGTCCTCGCGAAGGCGTGAGATCGCCTGTCGGGCGACCGTGCGGGAGACGTCGTGCGTTGCCATCAGCTCGGTCTCGGACGGCAGCTTCTTGCCTGGAGCCAGCTCTCCCTGGCGGATGCGGCGCTTGAAGTCGTCAGCGATCTCCAGGTACTTCGCGCGTCCGGTGAACTCGGCCATAGCCCCTCTCAGTGCTTGTCGCACTAAGTGCAGCACATCCAACCGACAACAGTCGAGAACCACTTGACGTACTAAGTACTTCAGGTGCACTCTCGTGGCAGGTCGACGTACTAAGTACGTCAAGTTCAATGACAGCTAGGAGCGCACTCATGCGTCAGATCCCTGTTGAGACGTCCGGCGCGACCGTGATGGTGGCCAAGGCCCCGCAGCCCAAGGTCCGTGACCGCCGGACTGGTGAGATCGCACTCGACGCCGACGGCGTCAAGCTGATGACCGTGGACGTGATGTTCGCGGCCAACGACGAAGTCGAGATCCTGTCCATCACCGTCCCGGAGCCCGGTATCTCCAGCGACCTGGCGATGGGCACCCCGGTGGCCCTGACGGGCCTGATTGCCCGGCCGTGGGAGAACGAGTTCAACGGCCAGAAGCGGCACGGCATCGCCTTCCGCGCGGTCGCCGTCACCTCGCTGGCCGCCACCGGTGCGGCCTCCGAGGCGGCCTGATCATGACCTGGTTCATGGTCGCTGTGGTTGTGGTCGTCGCCGCTGCGGGTCTCCTGCGGTGGCGGCGCCCCGCCTGGTACTGGCTGACCTTCGGCGTCGCCCTGGCCACGGTGCGGGTCCTGGTCCGCTACGCCTCGGTCATGGACGCCTGCGGCCTGACGGTCCCGCCCTCGCGCTGGCGGCTGGCCCTGGCCCGGGTGGCCAACCGTCCGGTGCCGGAGTCCCGTGTGCCGCGCATCCTGCGGTTACGGCCGACCCGGACCGGCCTGGTCCTGCGGCTCAAGCTCCGCCCTGGACAGGACGCCTTCGACGTGTCGGCGGCCACGGACCGGCTGAGGCACTCCTTCGGGATGTACGGCGTCACCTCACGTGAGGTCCGCTCCGGCGTCGTTGAGGTGCGGATGACCGGCTACGACGTGCTCAAGCAGGTCCAGATGCCCGCCAAGACCGACACGCGTCCGATGCGGGTTCCGGTCGCGCTGCGGGAGGACGGCTCGGTGCACTACCGCGACTACCGTGCCGTGCCACATGGTCTGACCCTCGGGGTCACGGAGTCCGGCAAGTCGGTCTACCAGCGCAACCTGGTCGCCGGCCTGGCCCCGATGGACGTCGCTCTGGTCGGCATCGACTGCAAGCAAGGTGTTGAGCTGTTCCCGCTGGCACGCCGGTTCTCCGCGCTGGCCGACAACCCCGACACCGCCCTGGAACTGCTCGAAGCCCTGGTGTCCCACATGGAGGAGGTCTACCAACTGATCCGCGCTGAGCAGCGCATCAGTGTCGCGGTGCCGGATGCGGAGATCGCCGCCGACATCTGGGACCTGCCCGACGACATCCGCCCTGTACCCGTCGTGGTCCTGGTCGACGAGGTCGCCGAACTCGCCCTGTTCGCCAGCAAGGACGAGGAGAAGCGCCGGGACCGCATCATCACCGCCCTGGTCCGTCTCGCCCAGCTCGGCCGCGCGGCCGGCATCTACCTGGAGATCTGCGGACAGCGCTTCGGCTCCGAACTCGGCAAGGGCATCACCATGCTCCGCGCCCAGCTCACCGGCCGCACCGCCCACCGCGTCAACGACGAAACCTCCGCCAACATGGCCTTCGGCGACATCTCCCCGGACGCCGTCCTGGCCGCCATCCAGATCCCCGCCGAAACACGCGGCATCGCGATCGCCGGTGACTCCACCGGTGGCTGGCACCGCATCCGCGCCCCGCACACCTCGCTGCGCCAGGCCGTGAACACCTGCAACAAGTACGCCGACCGCACCCCCGACGTGCCCGCCCTGGCCCCGTTCCGGCCCGCGGTCGCCGCGCTGCCCTCGGCCCGGGCGCCGCTGTCCAAGACAGCCCCCGTCACCGCCTGACCCTTCCCCTGCTCCACCGGTCGGCGCGACCGCTTCGCGCCAGGTCCCTACCCCCGCCATGCCTCATCACCGGAAGGAGCCGTGATGGCCCGCCCCGCTCTCCGCATCGACGCCGTCCTGGTCCAGGCCGTCATCGCCGGGGCGCTGTCCTTCGCCCACCTCCACGACCTCGCCGCCGCAGCCGGACAGGACGGCTGGAAAGCCTGGGCCTACCCGATCTCGGTGGACCTGCTCCTTGTCGCCTCCTGGCGCCGACTCCGCTCCGACGGGCCGTCCCGGCTCGCCTGGTGCTGGTTCGTGATCGCCCTGGTCGCCTCGCTCGGCGCCAACGTCGCCACCGCCGGACTCCTCGACCTGACCGACGTCCCGGCCTGGCTGCGCATCCTCGTCGCCGCCTGGCCCGCGCTGGCCTTCATGGGCGGCACCCTCCTCGCCCACTCCGCCACCGACCGGGAGCCAGAACCGCCGGCACCCCCGGCCCCGGCCATCGAACCGGACCCTGAACCGGTTACCGAGCCCGAACCCGAGTCGCTTCCGGCGGTCGACGACACCCCGGCGCTTCCCGCCGCCGAGCCCGCCCCGGCTGAGCCTGCTCCGGTCGCCGCTGCTCCGGTTGTGCCGGTCCCGGCCGCGCTGGTCGACCACGCCCGCAAGGTCGCAGACGACCACCAGGCCCGTACCGGTACGCCGATCGACACCGACACCTTGCGCGCCCGCCTCGGCGTCCCGCCCCAGCTCGCCGACGCCATCGCCGCCCAACTCGCCTGATCTCGACGGGAGACACGCCATGACCAGTGACCCGGCTGACCTGAACGCCGCCGATCACCTCGACGCCGCCCGCGAGATGGCCGCTGCGAACCGTCCCTTCCTCGCGTACCTGCTCGCCGAGGAAGCCGCTCGCCGCACCGCCGACCCGGCCACCGCCGCCGGTATCCGCGCCGCCTTCCCCGACCCGGCCCTGACCCGCAAGGAGACCGACTGACATGCCCGCTCGTGACCACTTCCACTCCGTGATGCGGATCGGCCCTGTGCAGATCGGCACCCACCGCGACCGCCACGGCCAGACCAAGTACGCCGCCGTGTGCACCGCCGACCGGTGCGGCTGGTCCTCCGACTACTCCAGCCAGTCCGCCGCCCAGCTCGCCGCCCGCACCCACCGCTGCAAGGTCCGCTGAGGGAGGCCCTCCGCCATGGAAGTACCGCTCTGGCTCGCGCTGCTCGTCGTCGGCTACCTCGGCGTCAAGCTCATCCGCCCGCCCGCCTGGCTCATCGCCGTCCTGCTGCTCGGTGGCTTCCTCCTCGCCGACAGCGTCATCGCCCCCGCCATCGACACCTTCGTCAAGTAGCCGCCCCGGAAGGGAGAACCGCTGATGTTCCGCCCGAAGATCCCGACCATGCCCACACCGACCGGTCAGGTCAGCTCTGCCGTGGTCGAGCCGACCACCATCGTCCCGGCTGCTCAGGTCTCGCAGCCCGCCCCGGTGGCCCCGGCCCCCACGCCGTCCCGGCCGACAGTGCAGCTCACCCCCGGCACGGCCCTCGCCCTCGTCGGCGGCGGCACCGCCGTGGTCCTGGTCGTCGGCGCCGTCCTGGTCTCCATGCTCCTCGCGGTCGCCATCACCGCCGCCTCGGTCGCCGTCTGCGCCGTCGTCCTGCGCTCACTCGCCGCCTCCGGCGCCAAGCGCCGCTGACCGGTCCTGAGGGGCGACGCACAAGCCGCCAGCACGCCGCCGCCTCCGGGTCCGAATCGCCAGCCGCCACCGAAGGGAACGTCATGGATCTCCAGATAACTGCCGCCCTGGTGCCGTTACTGGGCTGGGCCGTGCATGGGAGCGTCCTCGCCCACCGGCTCGCCTCTGCCCGCCGCGACCCGCTGACCGGGCTGCACACCCGCGCCGGATGGACCGCCCGCGCCGAACACTGCGTCCGCCGGCACCCGGCAGCCGCTCTGCTCCTGGTCGACCTCGACCACTTCAAGACGCTCAACGACACCCACGGCCACGCCGCCGGGGACGCCGCCCTCATCGCCACCGCCGACCGGCTCCGGGCCTGGTGCGGCCGCCACGGCACCGCCGGACGCCTGGGCGGGGACGAGTTCGTCGCCGTCGTCCAGGACCTAACCGCCGCCGACCTCGACGCGCTCATCGCCGCACTCCACCGGCCGCTGGACTACGCCGGAAGGTCGCTGCCGCTGGCCGCGTCGGTCGGTGTCTGCCGTCTCTCTGAGCTGCCGGTGCCGCTGCTCACCGATGCGCTCGCCGCCGCCGATGCGGCCATGTACGCGGCCAAGGGTCGTGGCCGCCGGGGCTCGCGCCTCTCTCACTGACCGGCCACCGGGTGGCGCACAAGCCGCCAAGCACGCCGCCACCCGGTGCCGTTCCTTCCAACCGCAATCGAAAGGAACCACCATCATGGCCCAGCAAACCCGACCCGCACGACGTATCTGCCCGGCCTGCAACGGCTTCGCCACGGTCGCCGTCACCCTCGGCGGCCGCAACCCGCGCGGCCACCTGCGCACTATCACTGCGCACTGCCCCGCCTGCCAGGGCACCGGCACCGTTCCCGCCCGCCGCCTCCGGGAGGGCGCTGGTGCCTGAGACGCTGCTCGACCCGACCACCCTCGGCGACCTGCTGAGGGTGGCTTCGGCTGTCGACTACCACCGCTGGGAAGAACAGATCCGCCGCACCGGCGGCTGCGCCGACCCGATCCACCTGACCGGCTGGACCCTCACCAAGGACAAGACCACCGGCGAGACCCTGCACCACTACTCCACCGCCAACGAGCCGGGCGGACGCCTTCGCGTCGCCTGCGGCAACCGCCGCGCCTCCCGCTGCCCGTCCTGCGCCTGGACGTACGCGGGCGACACCTACCACCTGATCCGTGCGGGCCTGGCCGGGGACGACCGCCGTGACATCCCCGCCACCATCCGCGACCATCCCCGCGTCTTCGCTACCCTCACCGCACCCTCATTCGGCCGCGTGCACAACCGCCCGGACCGAGGCGTCTGCCGATGCGGCACCCGCCACGCTCCCGACGATCCCACCCTCGGCACGGCCCTCGACCCGGAGACGTACGACTACGCGGGCACGGTGCTGTTCAACAACCACGCCGGACAGCTCTGGCAACGCTTCACGAACCGGCTCCGTCGGGAAGTCGCCGCCCGCGCCGGCCTCTCTCAGCGGGAGTTGAAGGAGTCGGCCCGGCTGTCGTACGGCAAGGTCGCGGAGTTCCAGAAGCGGGGTGCGCTGCACTTCCATGCCGTGATCCGCCTCGACGGACCGGACGGCCCTGGCTCCCCGCCGCCGACCTGGGCCACGGTCGATCTCCTCTCCGACGCGATCCGGGCCGCCGCCAAGCACTCCTACACCTCGGTCTCCGTCCCGGCCGTCGCCGACCAGCCGGCCCGGACCTTCCGCTGGGGCCGACAGCTCGACGTCCGGTCGATCAAGGCGTTCGGAGACGGCTCCGACATCACGGAACAGGCCGTCGCCTCCTACGTGGCCAAGTACGCCACCAAGGCCGCCGAGACCACCGGCACCCTCGATCGGCGCATCGGCGAACTCTCCGAGCTCGACCGCCACCAGGTCCCCGACCACACCCGCCGCCTCATCGAAGCCTGCAAGCAGCTCGACCCGCTCTACCCCGACCGGCGCCTGTGGGCCTGGGCGCACATGCTCGGATTCCGCGGTCACTTCTCCTCCAAGTCCCGCCGCTACTCCACCACCCTCGGCGCCCTCCGCCAGGCCCGCGCCGACTACCGCGCCGCCCAGGAACACGCCGCCCTCGGCCTGGAGGACGTCGAGCCGGACACCGTCCTGGTCCTGGCCGACTGGCAGTACGCCGGACACGGCCACACCCCCGGCGAATCCGCCCTCGCAGCCACCATCGCCCGCGACCTCCAGCTCAACCGAGAAACCGCCCGCGAAGCCCTGCGCGACCAACTCAGTCAGGAAGGAGCGCTGACGTGAAAGACGAGCTGATGACCGTTCGAGAGGTCTGTGCCGAACTCAAGGGCATCTCCCGCCGGACCTTCTATCGTTGGCGCGAGTTGGGTGAGGCGCCGCAGGCATTCAAGTTGCCTAACGGGGAACTGCGCGTGTGGCGTAGTGACTTCAACGCTTGGCTGAACGCCCGAGAGCGGGCCGCATGAAGTCGCTTGACGTAAAGGTCTGGGGGGTCCGGAAGAGAAACACCAAGAAGTCGTCATATGACGTCAGGTGGACGGTTTCCGGCAACGTGTTTTCCGAGCAGTTTCGCACTAAGGGGCTTGCAGACCACTACCGGGCCAAGCTTCTTAGGGCCACCCGTGACGGTGAGGAGTTCGATACGGTCACGGGGCTGCCTGATTCGATGGTCGAGAAGGCGCCTTCGACTACCTGGTATGCCTTCGCTCTGATCTACCTCGCTATGAAGTGGCCGCACGCCGCTCCGAATACGCGCAACGGGATCAATGAGTCGCTGACCGCCGTGACCATGGCTCTTCTGGATGATCGTCCGGGGCGGCCGTCCGACAGTCTGCTTAGGAA
This sequence comes from Streptomyces sp. NPDC026246, assembly GCF_055567995.1. NCBI lineage: Bacteria > Bacillati > Actinomycetota > Actinomycetes > Kitasatosporales > Streptomycetaceae > Streptomyces > Streptomyces sp. NPDC026246. The sequence continues at coordinate 704,563 of NZ_JBVHPJ010000003.1, forward strand.
GGCACTGCGTAACTGGGCCTTTGTCCTGCCCTTTCCTGATGATCGCGAAGTGCCGACCGAGATCGCCAACACCTTGTACTGGGTGGCCAAGGCTTCGCGGCCCCTGTCCGACCTCGGCGACCCTGCGGTAGGCAGGGCGGTACTGGACTCCCTCAAACTGAAGCTCGACGGGACGGCGGCGGCCGCGGAAACCGTTCGGCGCAAGCGTCGGACGCTCGTCAACGCACTGCACTATGCGGTGGATCTCGGGGAGTTCAAAGAGAACCCGATCACTGCTATCCGCTGGAAGAAACCGAAGGTGGCCGGGGAAGTAGATCCGCGGGTAGTTGCCAATCCGGAGCAGGCACGGTCCCTGCTGGCTGCGGTCTCGTACGTTGGTGGGTACGGCCGGGCGCGTGGTCGTCGACTCGTTGGCCTGTTCGCCTGCATGTATTACGGCGCCCTCCGTCCCGCTGAGGCTGTCGGTCTCACTCGTGCGGACCTGAAACTGCCGGAGACCGGCTGGGGGACGGCTCTGCTGAACCGGACGCGCCCCAGTGTCGGCAAGCAGTGGACGGACTCCGGGGAGACACACGACGACCGCGGCCTGAAGAACCGACCGGCCGAAGAGGTCCGGCTGGTACCGATCCCGCCTCAGCTCGTCGCCATTCTCCGGCAACACCTCGACACCTTCGGCACTGCGGAGGACGGGCGCTTGTTCACGAACGAACGCGGGGGAGTGGTCGGCTCCTCGACGTACTACCGCGTCTGGCAGGAGGCTCGGGCGCTGGCGCTCCCGCCGGCCGCGGTCGCTTCCCCTCTCGCTGCCCGGCCGTACGACCTCCGGCACTCGGCGCTGTCCACCTGGCTCAACTCCGGGGTGGATCCAACTGAGGTCGCCGAGCGAGCAGGCAACAGCGTTGAGGTCCTGCTGAGCCGCTACGCGAAGTGCATCGACGGTCGGCAGGAGATCGCCAACCGGAAGATCGAAGAGCTGTTGCGCGAGTACGAATGATCGTGCTCGACGCTAGGCTTCTGGCCCCTGGACTTGTCCGGGGGCCTTGCCGTTTGCCATGGCTGACCTGGACTGATGCCCCAAGATCCTGTCCACGAATAGTCCACAGACCGCGTCCCAGGGTCGCTTAGGGCTGCATACGCCTGCACATACGCGAAGACCCCGTCTCAGCAAAAGCGCTGATGGCGGGGTCTTTAGGCACCTAATCCAAGGTGCCCCCGGCAGGATTCGAACCTGCGCACACGGCTCCGGAGGCCGTTGCTCTATCCCCTGAGCTACGGGGGCGTGTCGGGCGGGAGCTGTTCGCTCGCGGCGACGGGTAGAACACTACCAGCTCCCTCGGGGTGGTCATGAACCACTTTCCGAGGCCGGCGGCACCTCGGCGGCACGGCGTGCCGGTCGCCCGTGCGGGGTGGAAGTGGGGAAAACCCGGACGCGATGGCCGGGGGCGACCTACTCTCGAGTTGTGCCAGGCGCGTCGGGCCGGGTGCTTGTTGTGGACGACAACAAGGTCATCCGGCAGTTGATCAGGGTCAACCTCGAGCTGGAGGGGCTGGAGGTCGTGACCGCTGCCGATGGTGCCGAGTGTCTGGATGTCGTTCATCAAGTGCGGCCCGATGTCGTGACCCTCGATGTCGTCATGCCCCGGCTCGACGGGCTCCGCACCGCCGCTCGGCTTCGGGCCGACCCGCGTACCCGTGACGTCCCCCTCGCCATCGTCAGCGCCTGCAGCCACCACGAGATCGAGTCCGGGCTCGAAGTGGGTGTCGACGCCTTTCTGTCCAAGCCCTTCGAGCCCGCCGAACTGGTCTCCCTGGTCCGGCAGTTGGTCGAGCGCGCCCGGGGTGGCGGGCGGCAGCGGGGTGGTGGTTCCGGCGTCGGCAAGGAGGGTGACGCCTCCGTCCATGTGCCGGCGGTCGAGTCGTCCGCCCCGGTTGATCGGTCGGCCGTAGTCCCTCCGCCCGTCGTCGCGGATCAGTCCGTCGGGTCGTAGTCCGCTTCTCTTTCCTCTCCCACTTCCCACTGCTCTTCTCCCTCCTACGCGCAGACGCCCTCGCCCCCCCCGGGCGTTCCCGCCGCCCCTCCGCCCCACCGCCCCCCGTCCACATCCCGGGACCCTCGGTAAACCGGTTCGCATACCCACCCCCCTCCTCCCCTACGCTTGACCCGTGACCCCCGTCGAGCTCTCGCGCACCGTGCTGCACGCCGTGCGTCGTGCTGTCGACGAGGGAGAGCTGTGCGTGACCGTTCCCGAGCGGGTCGTGGTCGCGCCGCCCGGGCCCGGAGGGTGCGGCGACTACGCCACCCCCGTCGCCCTCCAGCTGGCCCGTGCGGCGGGCGAGTCCCCGCACCGCGTCGCCGGCATCCTGCGCGCGCGGCTGCTCCGGGAGCGTCGGATCACCGACGTCGTCGTCACCGGACCGGGGTTCCTCAATCTCCGTCTGCGCGGTGACGCCTCCGCCGACCTCGTCGCCGAGATCCTGCGGTGCGGGCAGCGGTACGGGCACGTCACCGCACCGAGCCCGTCCGGCCTCCTCCTCCGTTGTCCTGCCGAGGTCCGTGCCGTAGTCGTCGCCGACGCCCTCGCCCGCGTGGCGCGCAGCCAGGGACACGCCGCCCGCGTCGAATGCGACGGCCCCGTCGACCCGCAGTGGCCCACCCTCCTGGGACTCGATACCGATGCCGCGGCGCACGCCGACCACGGCCCCGTCGACCCGCAGTGGCCCACCGTCCTCGGTCTCGACACCGACAGCGCCACGCACCCCGGCCACGACACCGTCGCCGCCCTCCGCCCCGTGCCCGCCCCCGCCGACCCCCTTCCCCTCGGCCGGGACGCCGCCCGCTGGGCCCTGCTGTATCCCGCCGGGCACGACCGGCCCCGCGTCACCGGCGACCACCTCGTGCAGCGGGAGGGCAACCCCCTCTTCCGCGTCCGGTACGCCCACGCCCGCACCCGGGCCCTCCTGCGCAACGCCGCCGACCTGGGCTTCCACCCCGAGCCCGGCCCGGTGGACGCCCCCGCCGCCCACGCCCCGCTCCTCGCCGCCCTCCGCGACCACCCCCGCGTCCTCGCCGCCACCGTCGCGCACCGCGCTCCCGACCGGTTGGCCCGGCACCTCGTCGCCGTCGCCGACGCCACCCTGCCCGTGCTGCACTCCGTGCTGCCCCTGGGGGAGGAGAAACCCTCGGCCGCCCACCGTGCCCGGCTCGCTCTCGCCGAAGCCGCCGGGACGGTGCTGGCCGGCGGCCTGTCCCTGCTCGGTATCGACGCACCCGAACACCTCTGAGAGCCAAGAAGAGGCACACGACACCATGAGCCGTTCCGCACACCCCGCCGGGCCCCGTCACGCCGATGTCCTTCCCGAGGGCCACTACTCCGCCCCGGCCGCCGACCTCAACGCGCTCGACCCCAAGGTCTGGGCGGGGACGGTGACGCGCGACGAGGACGGTGTCGTCACCGTCGGCGGGATCCCCGTCACGCGGCTCGCCGAGGAGGTCGGGACCCCGGCGTACGTCCTGGACGAGGCCGACTTCCGGGCCCGGGCGCGGGCCTGGCGTACCGCCTTCGGGACCGGCGCCGACGTCTTCTACGCCGGCAAGGCGTTCCTCTCCCGGGCCGTGGTGCGCTGGCTGCACGAGGAGGGGCTGAACGTGGACGTCTGCTCCGGCGGTGAGCTGGCCACGGCGCTGTCCGCCGGCATGCCCGCCGAGCGCATCGCCTTCCACGGCAACAACAAGTCCGTCGACGAGATCACCCGGGCCGTCGAGGCCGGGGTGGGGCACATCGTGCTCGACTCCTTCCAGGAGATCGTGCGCGTCGCCCACATCGCGCAGAGCCTGGGCAAGCGGCAGAAGGTCCTCATCCGGATCACCGTCGGCGTCGAGGCGCACACCCACGAGTTCATCGCCACGGCCCACGAGGACCAGAAGTTCGGCATCCCGCTGGCCGGCGGGCAGGCCGCCGAGGCCGTACGGCGGGCGCTGCAGCTCGACGGCCTGGAGCTGGTCGGCATCCACAGCCACATCGGCTCGCAGATCTTCGACATGTCCGGGTTCGAGGTCGCCGCCCACCGGGTGGTCGGGCTGCTGAAGGACATCCGCGACGAGCACGGCGTCGAGCTGCCCGAGATCGACCTCGGCGGCGGACTCGGCATCGCGTACACCAGTGGCGACGACCCGCGCGAGCCGCACGAGATCGCCAAGGCGCTCACCGAGATCGTCACGCGGGAGTGCGAGGCCGCCAGGCTGCGCACGCCGCGCATCTCGGTCGAGCCGGGGCGGGCCATCGTCGGGCCGACCGCCTTCACGCTCTACGAGGTCGGCACGATCAAGCCGCTCGACGGGCTGCGCACGTACGTCTCGGTGGACGGCGGCATGTCGGACAACATCCGCACCGCGCTGTACGACGCCGAGTACAGCGTCGCCCTGGTCTCCCGCACCTCCGACGCCGAGCCGATGCTGGCCCGCGTCGTCGGCAAGCACTGCGAGAGCGGGGACATCGTGGTCAAGGACGCGTTCCTGCCGGCCGACCTGGCGCCGGGCGACCTGGTCGCCGTGCCCGCCACGGGCGCCTACTGCCGGTCGATGGCCAGCAACTACAACCACGTGCTGCGCCCGCCGGTCGTCGCCGTGCGCGACGGCGAGGCCCGGGTGATCGTCCGCCGCGAGACGGAGGAGGACCTGCTGCGTCTCGACGTCGGCTGAGCCCGGCGCGCAGTCCCGGGGTGGCGGAAGATCTTCTGTCCACCGCCCCGCGGAAATGAAATAGATGTCTCACGATCCGGACTCCGGGCAGAAACTCCCGTCCGGTGAGTGAGACTGGTTCCACCGATGACGGTAATGAGGAAACGAGGTCGGATGATGCGTACGCGTCCGCTGAAGGTGGCGCTGCTGGGCTGTGGAGTGGTCGGCTCAGAGGTGGCGCGCATCATGACGACGCACGCCGACGACCTCACGGCCCGCATCGGTGCCCCGGTGGAGCTCGCGGGCGTGGCGGTCCGCCGGCCCGACCGGGTCCGCGAGGGCATCGACCCCGCGCTCATCACCACCGACGCCACCGCCCTGGTCAAACGCGGCGACATCGACGTGGTCGTCGAGGTCATCGGTGGCATCGAGCCCGCCCGGGCGCTCATCACCACCGCCTTCGAGCACGGCGCCTCCGTCGTCTCCGCGAACAAGGCCCTGCTCGCCCAGGACGGGGCGGCCCTGCACGCGGTCGCCGAGCAGCACGGCAAGGACCTCTACTACGAGGCCGCCGTCGCCGGTGCCATCCCGCTGATCCGGCCGCTGCGCGAGTCCCTCGCCGGCGACAAGATCAACCGGGTGATGGGCATCGTCAACGGGACCACCAACTTCATCCTCGACAAGATGGACTCGACGGGCGCCGGGTACCAGGAGGCCCTCGACGAGGCCACCGCCCTGGGGTACGCCGAGGCCGACCCGACCGCCGACGTCGAGGGCTTCGACGCCGCCGCGAAGGCCGCCATCCTCGCGGGCATCGCCTTCCACACGCGCGTGCGCCTCGACGACGTCTACCGCGAGGGCATGACCGAGGTGACGGCGGCCGACTTCGCCTCCGCCCGGCAGATGGGCTGCACCATCAAGCTGCTCGCCATCTGCGAGCGGGCCGGGGACGGCGCGTCCGTCACCGCGCGCGTGCACCCGGCGATGATCCCGCTGAGCCACCCGCTGGCCTCCGTGCGCGGCGCCTACAACGCCGTGTTCGTCGAGTCCGACGCCGCCGGGCAGCTCATGTTCTACGGCCCCGGGGCGGGCGGTTCCCCCACGGCCTCGGCCGTGCTCGGCGACCTCGTCGCCGTCTGCCGCAACCGGATCGGCGGCGCGACCGGACCGGGCGAGTCCGCCTACGCCGCGCTGCCGGTGTCGCCCATGGGCGACGTGGTCACGCGCTACCACATCAGCCTCGACGTGGCCGACAAACCGGGCGTTCTCGCCCAGGTCGCGACCGTCTTCGCCGAGCACGGGGTCTCGATCGATACGGTTCGCCAGTCGGGGAAGGACGGCGAGGCCTCCCTCGTCGTCGTCACGCACCGTGCGTCCGACGCCGCCCTCACCGGCACCGTCGAGGCGTTGCGCAAGCTCGACACCGTGCGTGGTGTCGCCAGCATCATGCGGGTTGAAGGAGAGTAACCAGCAATGACCCACCAGTGGCGCGGAATCATCGAGGAGTACCGGGACCGTCTGCCGGTCTCCGACACCACGCCGGTCGTGACGCTCCGCGAGGGCGGCACGCCGCTCGTGCCCGCGCAGGTGCTCTCCGAGCGCACGGGCTGCGAGGTCCACCTCAAGGTGGAGGGCGCGAACCCGACCGGTTCCTTCAAGGACCGCGGTATGACCATGGCCATCACGCGGGCCAAGGAGGAGGGCGCCCAGGCCGTCATCTGCGCCTCCACGGGCAACACGTCCGCCTCCGCCGCCGCGTACGCCGTGCGGGCCGGGATGGTGTGCGCCGTCCTCGTGCCCACGGGCAAGATCGCGCTCGGCAAGATGGGCCAGGCGCTGGTCCACGGCGCGAAGATCCTCCAGGTCGACGGCAACTTCGACGACTGCCTCACGCTCGCGCGCGGCCTGAGCGACAACTACCCCGTCGCCCTGGTCAATTCGGTCAACCCGGTACGGATCGAGGGCCAGAAGACGGCCGCCTTCGAGATCGTGGACATGCTGGGTGACGCGCCCGACATCCACGTCCTGCCGGTCGGCAACGCGGGCAACATCACGGCCTACTGGAAGGGCTACACGGAGTACGCGGGCGACGGGATCGCCTCCCGCAAGCCCCGGATGTGGGGTTTCCAGGCCTCCGGCAGCGCCCCGATCGTGCGCGGCGAGGTGGTCAAGGACCCCTCGACCATCGCCACCGCCATCCGCATCGGCAACCCGGCCTCGTGGAACTACGCGCTCGCCGCACGGGACGAGTCGGGCGGTTTCATCGACGAGGTGACGGACCGTGAGATCCTGCGCGCCTACCGGCTGTTGGCGTCGCAGGAGGGCGTCTTCGTGGAGCCGGCGTCCGCCGCGTCCGTCGCCGGTCTGCTGAAGGCCGCCGAGCAGGGCAAGGTCGACCCGGGCCAGCGGATCGTCTGCACGGTCACCGGCAACGGGCTGAAGGACCCCGACTGGGCCGTCGCCGGCGCCCCGCAGCCGGTCACCGTCCCGGTGGACGCGGCCGCCGCGGCGGAGCGCCTGGGTCTCGCCTGAGGGCGCCCGGACCCGCTGCGACGTGCGCCGACGCTCCGAGCGCCGGTGCTCGCACGGCACGGTCCGGCGTAAGGCGGCGCCCGCCGGGGAAGGGTTCTCGCGGGGGGTGCACAGGGGGCTTGCGACACGCATCGTGCGCCTCCTGTGCGCCCTATGTCGCCGCAGAACCTTCCTTCGATAGGCTGTACTGAACCCGCCCGCCGCATATGCCTCCGCAGGAGCGCGGTGTCGCGCCGTCTCCGCGGCCGGGCAGCGGCCGGCCCTCCCGGCCGGCGGCGGCCCCCGGGGTTCCCGTACGGCATCGAATGTCCATCGAACGTCATTCGACAATCACGCAGCTCAAGGAGAGTCATCGAGCGATGGCCGGTCCAGCGTTCCGCGCCGCCGCCGTCCGGGTGCGCGTCCCCGCCACCAGCGCCAACCTCGGCCCGGGCTTCGACGCCCTCGGCCTCGCGCTGGGGCTGTACGACGACGTCGTCGTCCGGGTGGCCGACTCCGGGCTGCACATCGACATCGCGGGTGAGGGCAGCGAGACGCTCCCGCGCGACGAGCGGCACCTGCTCGTACGGTCCCTGCGCACCGCCTTCGACCTGCTGGGCGGGCAGCCGCGCGGACTGGAGATCGTCTGCGCCAACCGCATCCCGCACGGCCGGGGCCTCGGCTCCTCCTCCGCCGCCATCTGCGCCGGGATCGTCGCCGCCCGGGCCGTGACCATAGGCGCGGACGCCAAGCTCGACGACACCGCGCTGCTGGAACTCGCCACCGAGATCGAGGGTCACCCCGACAACGTCGCGGCCTGCCTGCTGGGCGGCTTCACCCTGTCGTGGATGGAGGGCGGCGCCGCCCGCGCGATCAGGATGGACCCGGCCGATTCCATCGTTCCGGTGGTTTTCGTCCCCGCCAAGCCGGTGCTCACCGAGACGGCGCGAGGACTGCTCCCGCGCACCGTTCCGCACGTCGACGCGGCCGCCAACGCCGGCCGGGCCGCCCTGCTCGTCGAGGCCCTCACCCGCCGTCCCGAGCTGCTGCTGCCCGCCACCGAGGACCGGCTGCACCAGGAGTACCGCGCCCCCGCCATGCCGGAGAGCGCGGCGCTGGTGGAGCGGCTGCGCGGCGACGGCGTCCCCGCGGTCATCTCCGGTGCGGGACCCACGGTCATGGCACTGGCCGACGCGGAAACGGCCGACAAGGTCGAGGCCCTGGCCGGTGCCGAATGGGCCGCCAACCGGCTCGGTCTCGACGCGCAGGGCGCGAGCGTGCTGCCGCTGACGGCCTCCGGCGACATCTGACGCCACACGGTTGCCGGATTTCGAGAGGGGGAATGTTTGTTGGATCCGGTAGTGTTAATCTCAAGTCTGCACCCGACCCCACCATGGCGAGGTGCCTCGTGTCCCCGTCCGGGACAGACATTCTTCCGGGAGCCCCCCAAGCCGCACTGTGTGCCGTACGTCGGACCGTACGCCGTACGTGGACACTGAGCGGGGCGCAGGGCACGCTCCGGAACCGGTGCTCCCACGCCGCGTGACACTGACACTGGGTGCCACGACTCAAGGAAGCGCCATCACCAGATTCCTCCGCCGCTTAGGCGGACCACCGCCCCGGCACGGTTCACACCACACGGACCGAAGCCGGACAGCACAACCGGTCGCCGAGCCAGACAGGCCGACGTCCGCTCCAGGGAAGGACCCTTCGTGAGCGACACCACCGATCTGATGGGCGCACGTGTCGAGGAGACCGCTGCCGCGCCCGCCACGGACGCCTCCGCGCCTGCCACCGGTGCCGGCTCCCGGCGGCGCCGCGGTACCGGCCTCGAGGGCATGGTGCTGGCCGAGCTGCAGCAGGTCGCATCCGGCCTCGGCATCAGGGGCACCGCGCGTATGCGCAAGAGCCAGCTGATCGAGGTCATCAAGGAGGCGCAGGCGTCCGGCGGCGCCGCCCCGGCCGCCAAGGCCGACGCGGGCGACGCGGGTGCCGAGACCAAGCCCAAGCGTCGCGCGACCTCCCGCGCCCGTACGGGCGACAACGCCGACGGTGCCGGCAAGGCCGAGAAGAAGGACGCGAAGGAGGCCGCGCAGGCCCCCGCGGACCAGGCCGACAAGGCCGCGGCCCAGCAGCAGATCGAGATCCCGGGACAGCCCGCCGGCGGCGAGGACGCCCCGGCCGAGCGCCGTCGCCGCCGCGCCACCGCCGATGCCGGAGCCCCCGCCTCCGCTTCCGGGACGGTCGCGGCCGAGGCGAAGAACGACGGCAAGGCCGAGACCCCGGCCGCGCAGCAGTCGCAGAACAACGCCTCGCAGCAGTCGCAGAACAACAACGACGCCAAGTCCGACGCCGGTGACGGCGGCGAGGGCCGCCGGCGTGACCGCCGCGACCGGGACCGGGACCGCGATCGCGGCCGGGACCGCGACCGCGGCCGCGGGGGCAAGGGCGACGACCAGCAGGGCGGCGGCCGTCAGGACCGCGGCCAGCAGCAGAGCCAGCAGGGCGGCGGCCGCCAGGACCGCGGCCAGCAGCGGGCCGACGAGGACGGGGACGACTTCGAGGGCGGCCGCCGGGGCCGCCGCGGCCGCTACCGCGACCGCCGGGGCCGTCGGGGCCGCGACGACATCGCGACCGAGCCGCAGATCAACGAGGACGACGTCCTGATCCCCGTCGCGGGCATCCTCGACATCCTCGACAACTACGCGTTCATCCGGACCTCCGGCTACCTGCCCGGCCCGAACGACGTGTACGTCTCCCTCGCCCAGGTCCGCAAGAACGGCCTGCGTAAGGGCGACCACATCACCGGCGCGGTCCGCCAGCCCAAGGAGGGCGAGCGCCGCGAGAAGTTCAACGCGCTGGTCCGCCTGGACTCCGTCAACGGCATGGCGCCCGAACACGGCCGCGGCCGCCCGGAGTTCAACAAGCTCACCCCGCTGTACCCGCAGGACCGCCTCCGCCTGGAGACGGACCCGGGCGTGCTCACCACCCGCATCATCGACCTCGTGTCGCCGATCGGTAAGGGCCAGCGCGGTCTGATCGTGGCCCCGCCGAAGACCGGCAAGACCATGATCATGCAGGCGATCGCCAACGCGATCACGCACAACAACCCCGAGTGCCACCTGATGGTCGTCCTCGTCGACGAGCGTCCGGAAGAGGTCACCGACATGCAGCGGTCGGTCAAGGGCGAGGTCATCTCCTCGACCTTCGACCGCCCGGCCGAGGACCACACCACGGTCGCCGAGCTCGCCATCGAGCGCGCCAAGCGCCTGGTGGAGCTGGGTCACGACGTCGTCGTGCTGCTCGACTCGATCACCCGTCTGGGCCGTGCGTACAACCTCGCCGCCCCGGCCTCCGGCCGCATCCTGTCCGGTGGTGTCGACTCGACGGCGCTGTACCCGCCGAAGCGGTTCTTCGGTGCCGCGCGCAACATCGAGGACGGCGGCTCGCTGACCATCCTCGCCACCGCGCTGGTCGACACCGGCTCCCGCATGGACGAGGTCATCTTCGAGGAGTTCAAGGGCACCGGCAACGCGGAGCTCAAGCTCGACCGCAAGCTCGCCGACAAGCGCATCTTCCCGGCGGTGGACGTCGACGCGTCCGGCACCCGCAAGGAAGAGATCCTGCTCGCGCCCGACGAGCTCGCCATCGTCTGGAAGCTGCGCCGGGTGCTGCACGCCCTCGACCAGCAGCAGGCGGTCGAGCTGCTGCTCGACAAGATGAAGCAGACCAAGTCGAACGCCGAGTTCCTGATGCAGATCCAGAAGACGACGCCGACGCCGGGCAACGGCGACTGACGCCGGCAGCACCACGCACAAGGGCCGCTCCCCGCACGGGGGCGGCCCTTTGTGTTGGTCGTGTACACGTTAGGATCACGCTCTCTTCGAACTTGTGATCCCGAGGGGGGACATACGTGGGTACACCCATGTCCGGGGGCGGTCGGCACAGACGCCGGATACGTTTCGCGCTGCCCGTCGCCGCCGCCGGCATCGCGGCCGCCGTCGCCGGCACGCTGCTGACGACGTCCGCGGGCGCCGCCACCTCGCTGCCGCAGCCGACGGTCGAGCCGGCCGTCAGCTCGCCGTCGCTCGCCGAGCTGCAGAAGCGGGTCGCCGGCGCCATGGCCGGTGACGATGTCGCCGGCAGGACGAGCAAGACCTCGCTCAGCGCGGGCACCGTCGACGGCCGCATCGATCCGAAGATCATCGGCGGCAACGAGACCACCATCAGCACGGCCCCGTGGATGGCGCAGCTCCACTACTACGACGACCGGGGCACCTCCGGCACCGACGACGACCTCGGCTTCTTCTGCGGCGGAGCCGTCGTCGCGCCGACGAAGATCCTCACCGCCGCGCACTGCGTCAAGGGCTACGACTGGAAGAACAACGGCGCCGTCATCACGGGCACCTCCCAGCTGCCCGACGGCGACGACGTGCACGGCGGCACCGTCACCGGTGTCTGGCGCCAGTGGAACCACCCCTCCTACAGCGCCACGACCATCGACAACGACATCGCGGTGCTGACCCTGCCCGTCGCGGTCAAGGCCACCCCGATCCGGATGACGACGTCCGGCGACACCACGTCGTACAAGGCCGGCACCAGCGCCAAGGTGTACGGCTGGGGCCGCACCAGCTCCACCAGCGACGACATCTCCGACACCCTGAAGACCGCCACGCTGCCCATCCAGTCCGACACGACCTGCTCCGGCGCGTACGGCAGTGACTTCGTCAAGGGGCACATGGTCTGCGCGGGCAAGCCCGCCACCGGCAGCGACACCGGGACCACCACCGCCTGCAACGGCGACTCCGGCGGCCCCCTGGTCGTCAACAACCGGATCGTCGGTGTCGTGTCCTGGGGCGTGACCGACTGCGTCGCCCGGGGCGCCTACAGCGTCTTCAGCAAGGTCAGCTCCTACGTCGGCGCCGCCTACCCGCGCCTGGACGACACCAACATCAGCGGTGACCACAAGGCCGACCTGTGGGTGCGCAACGCCTCCACCAGGACCGGCTACTCCAAGGACTCCAAGGGCACCTCGTTCGCCGCCCGCGAGTCCTGGGGCGACTGGAACGGCGTCAACGTCGTCCTGCAGGCCGACCTCGACCGCGACGGTTACCAGGACCTGGTCTACCGGCGCAGCAGCGACGGCGACGTCTTCTGGACCCACTTCGTCGTCTCCAGCGGCACCTGGACCACCAAGCAGATCTTCGACAACTGGAAGACCCGCACCCGGATCGTCACCCCCGGTGACGTCACCGGCGACTACCTGCCCGACCTGCTCTCGGTGGACTCCGCCGGTGTGCTGTGGATCTACCCGGGCAAGGGCAACGGCACCTTCGCCACCCGCGTGAAGGTCGGCTCCGGCTGGAACCAGTACAACTCCGTGCGTGGCAAGGGCGACTTCAACGGCGACGGCAAGACCGACCTCATCGCCCGCGCCAAGACCGGCAGCGCCATGTACCTGTACAAGGGGACCGGCAAGTCCGGCTCGGCGGCCTTCTCCACCCGGGTCAAGGTGCGCACGTGGGACGGCTACAACGCCTTCGACGCGCCCGGTGACGTGACCGGCGACGGCAAGGCCGACTTCCTGGCCCGCACGCCCGGCGGCACGCTCTACCTGTACGCCGGCACCGGCAAGGCGACCAGCGAGATCTTTGCCACAAGGAAGTCCGTCGGCACCGATTTCGCACAGTACGACATCTTCGGCTGAAATCCCAGGTGAGCGGGTACGCCCCGCGACGCCCGACCACGCACTGTGCCCACCGCCGCACGCGGTGGGCACAGTCCGTTGTGCAACCCTTTCCCGAGTTTCTCCGTCTGACCGGGCGGAGCGACGATGGTGCGAGGAGGAGGTTCGTCTCCACGCCTGGCGCTGACCGCAGGGGGTAATGGACCGTAGACGAGCTGAGGAGCACATGTCTGCCGAGAGCACACCGGGCCCGGACATACCGGGCGGAACCGGCACCGAGGGAACGCGCGGCCGCGCCAAGGGGCGGCGCCGCAAGCCCCGCAAGCGGCACAAGGGGCTGGTGATCGCGGCCTGGACGGCGGCGGGCATCGTCGTCCTGGGCGGCACCGGCGCGGGCTACCTGTACTTCAAGCTCAACGGCAACCTCAAGAGCGTCGACATCGACCAGGCCCTCGGCACCGACCGGCCCGAGAAGGCCGACAACGGCTCCGAGAACATCCTCGTCCTCGGCTCCGACACCCGCGCCGGCGGCAACAGGAAGATCGGCGGCGGCACCGACGACGGCAGCGCCCGCTCGGACACGGCGATGATCGTGCACCTGTACAAGGGCCACAAGAAGGCCAGCGTCGTCTCCGTCCCGCGCGACACCCTCATCGACCGCCCGGCCTGCACCGACACCGAGGGCAACGAGCACCCCGCCGCGCGCGGCGTGATGTTCAACTCCGCCTACTCCACCGGTGGAGCCGCCTGCGCCGTGAAGACGGTCGAGTCGATCACGGACCTGCGCATGGACCACTACCTGGAGGTCGACTTCGCCGGCTTCCAGAAGCTCGTCGACGACCTCGGCGGCGTCGAGATCACGACGACCAGGAGCATCGACGACCCCGACAGCCACCTGAGGCTCAAGGCCGGCACCCACAGACTCGACGGGGAGCAGGCCCTCGGCCTGGTCCGCACCCGCCACGGCGTCGGCGACGGCTCCGACCTCGGCCGCATCCAGCTCCAGCAGGCGTTCGTCAAGGCGCTGGTCCACCAGCTCAAGGACGTCGGCGTCTTCTCCAGCCCCAAGAAACTGCTCGACCTCGCCGAGACCGCGACCAAGACGGTGACGACCGACTCCGACCTCGGCTCGGTCAACCGGCTCGCGTCCTTCGCGAACGGCCTCAAGGGCATCAGCCCCTCCCACCTGCACATGGTCACCATGCCGGTCGCCTACGACCCGGCCGACCCCAACCGCGTGCTGCTGCGGGAGAAGAAGGCCGACGAGATCTGGAAGGCCCTGGCGCACGACAAGCCGATCCCGAAGAGCGCGACGACGGGCAACGCCTCAGGAGAGGCCAAGGAGGTCGTGAGCGCCCCGTGAGGGGCGCGGGGAACCGCGCGAGCAGCCACCTGCGGCCCGCAGGGAACAAAGAACGGCAACCCCCGGTTTTGGGGGATGGCCCCAGTCCTGGCAGACTGGTACGTCGGCTCCGGTTCACGCTCCCGCACCCCGCGGCGGCGACCCGGCGCCCTCCCGAACCTAGGAGACACCTTGAAGCGCGACATCCACCCCGAGTACGTCGAGACGCAGGTCAGCTGCACCTGCGGCGCGTCGTTCACCACCCGCAGCACCATCGAGTCCGGCACGATCCGCGCCGATGTCTGCTCCGAGTGCCACCCGTTCTACACGGGCAAGCAGAAGATCCTCGACACCGGTGGCCGCGTGGCCCGCTTCGAGGCCCGCTTCGGCAAGGCCGCCGGCTCCAAGAAGTAGCGAGCCTCCAATCGCCGGTCCGCGGACGCGCCCCCTCACCGGGCGCTCCGGGACCGGCGTTTTTGGTCGCCCGCCCTTCACCCCCGTCCCGCACAGGAGCCCAAGATGTTCGAGGCCGTCGAGGAACTCGTCGCCGAGCACGCCGACCTGGAGAAGAAGCTCGCCGACCCGTCGGTCCACTCCGACCAGGCCAACGCGCGCAAGCTGAACAAGCGTTACGCCGAGCTCACCCCCATCGTCGCCACCTACCGCTCCTGGACGCAGACGGGCGACGACATCGACACCGCGCGCGAACTGGCCGCCGACGACCCCGACTTCGCGGCCGAGGTGAAGGACCTGGAGCGGCAGCGCGAGGAGCTCACCGAGAAGCTGCGCCTGTTGCTCGTCCCGCGCGACCCCAGCGACGACAAGGACGTCATCCTGGAGATCAAGGCGGGCGCGGGCGGCGACGAGTCGGCCCTGTTCGCCGGCGACCTGCTGCGGATGTACCTGCGCTACGCCGAGCGCGTCGGCTGGAAGACCGAGATCATCGACGCCACCGAGTCCGAGCTCGGCGGCTACAAGGACGTCCAGGTCGCCGTGAAGACCAAGGGCGGCCAGGGCGCCACCGAGCCCGGGCAGGGCGTGTGGGCGCGGCTGAAGTACGAGGGCGGTGTGCACCGCGTGCAGCGCGTGCCCGCCACCGAGTCCCAGGGCCGGATCCACACCTCCGCTGCCGGTGTCCTCGTGACGCCCGAGGCCGAGGAGATCGACGTCGAGATCAACCCCAACGACCTGCGCATCGACGTCTACCGCTCCTCCGGACCGGGCGGGCAGTCCGTCAACACCACCGACTCCGCCGTGCGCATCACGCACCTGCCCACCGGCGTCGTCGCCTCCTGCCAGAACGAGAAGAGCCAGCTGCAGAACAAGGAGCAGGCCCTGCGTATCCTGCGCTCCAGGCTCCTCGCCGCCGCGCAGGAGGAGGCGGAGAGGAACGCCGCCGACGCCCGCCGCAGCCAGGTCCGCACCGTCGACCGCTCCGAGAAGATCCGGACGTACAACTACCCGGAGAACCGCATCTCGGACCACCGCGTCGGCTTCAAGGCGTACAACCTGGACCAGGTCCTGGACGGCGACCTCGACGCGGTGATCCAGGCCTGCGTCGACGCCGACTCGGCGGCGAAGCTGGCAGCCGCGTAAGACGACGTGCGCGCGCGCCCGAGCACGTACGAGCACTACGGAGGACTTGCGTGAACCTGCTGCTCGCGGAGGTGGCCCAGGCCACCCAGCGGCTCGCCGACGCCGGCGTGCCCTCGCCGCGCACCGACGCGGAGGAACTCGCCGCGTTCGTGCACGGCGTCAAGCGCGGCGAGCTGCACTCCGTCAAGGACTCCGACTTCGACGCCCGGTACTGGGAGGTCATCGCCCGCCGCGAGGCCCGCGAACCCCTCCAGCACATCACCGGGCGCGCCTACTTCCGCTACCTGGAACTCCAGGTCGGGCCCGGGGTGTTCGTGCCGCGGCCCGAGACGGAGTCGGTGGTCGGCTGGGCCATAGACGCCGTGCGCGCCATGGACGTCGTCGAGCCGTGCATCGTCGACCTGTGCACCGGCTCCGGCGCGATCGCGCTCGCCCTCGCCCAGGAGGTCCCGCGCTCGCGCGTGCACGCCGTGGAGCTGTCCGAGGACGCTCTGCAGTGGACGCGCAAGAACGTCGAGGGGTCCAGGGTCGACCTGCGCCAGGGCAACGCCCTGACGGCCTTCCCGGACCTCGACGGCCAGGTCGACCTGGTCGTCTCCAACCCGCCGTACATCCCGCTCACCGAGTGGGAGTACGTCGCCCCCGAGGCGCGCGACTACGACCCCGACATGGCCCTGTTCTCCGGCGAGGACGGCCTGGACCTGATCCGGGGCCTGGAGCGCACCGCGCACCGGCTGCTGCGCCCCGGCGGCGTCGTCGTCGTGGAGCACGCCGACACCCAGGGCGGTCAGGTGCCGTGGATCTTCGCCGAGGACCGCGGCTGGACCGACGCCGCCGACCACCCCGACCTGAACAACCGTCCGCGCTTCGCCACGGCCCGCAAGGCACTGCCGTGAGCCCGGCGCGGTCCCCGCGAACTTCGACCCAGCAGTACGTGTACGAGGAGGCCAGCTGAAGATGGCACGGCGATACGACACCAACGACGCGACCGACCGTGTGACCGGTCTGCGCGAGGCAGCGTCCGCCGTCCGCCGAGGCGAGCTCGTGGTGCTGCCGACGGACACCGTGTACGGCATCGGCGCGGACGCGTTCTCCGCGGAGGCGGTCGCCGACCTGCTGGACGCCAAGGGCCGGGGCCGCAACATGCCCACGCCCGTCCTCATCGGCTCCCCGAACACCCTGCACGGCCTCGTCACCGACTTCTCCGAGCTGGCCTGGGAGCTGGTCGACGCCTTCTGGCCGGGCGCCCTGACGCTCGTCGCCCGGCACCAGCCGTCCCTGCAGTGGGACCTCGGGGACACCCGGGGCACGGTGGCCGTGCGCATGCCGCTGCACCCGGTCGCCATCGAGCTGCTCACCGAGGTCGGCCCCATGGCCGTGTCGTCGGCGAACCTCACGGGCCACCCGGCGCCGGAGGACTGCGACGCCGCGCAGCAGATGCTCGGCGACTCCGTCTCCGTCTACCTCGACGGCGGCCCCACCCCCGGCAACGTGCCGTCGTCCATCGTCGACGTCACCCGCGAGGTCCCGCTGCTGCTGCGGGCCGGCGCCCTCTCGGCGGACGAGCTGCGCAAGGTCGTACCCGACCTCGAGGTGGCGAATTGACGTCCCCCGGAACGGGGCGCGGCATAGGCAACGGGGAAAGCGCGGCGGAGATCACGACGACCTTCGTGGGACTTCCGCGCGACAGCTTCCGCATCCTTCACGTCAGCACCGGCAACGTGTGCCGCTCACCCATCACCGAGCGGCTGACCCGCCACCTCGTCATGGAGCGGCTGGGCGTGCTCGGCGGCGGGCTCGTCGTGGAGAGCGCGGGGACCTGGGGTCACGAGGGCGCGCCCATGGAGGCCCACGCGGAGACCGTCCTCGCCGACTTCGGCGCGGACGCCTCCGGCTTCACCGGGCGCGAGCTCCTCGACGAGCACGTGATCCGCGCGGACCTGGTGCTGACCGCCACCCGCGACCACCGCGCCCAGGTCATCTCCATGGGCCACTCGGCGGGCCTGCGCACCTTCACGCTCAAGGAGTTCACCCGGCTGGTGAAGGCGATCGACCCGGCGACCCTGCCCGCACTGGAGGAGGGCGTGGTCATCCGCGCCCGTGCCCTGGTGCGTGCCGCGGCCGCGCTGCGCGGCTGGCTCCTGGCCCCGGACGCCGAGGCGGACGAGGTCTACGACCCGTACGGGGCGCCGCTGACGTTCTTCCGTTCCATCGGCGACGAGATACACCAGGCGCTCGACCCGGTCGTGACGGCCCTCACCGGCGTTCCCGCACGGACGTAGCGGCCGAGCGCCCCGGGGGCCCCGGGCCTACATTGGACGTACGTCACCCCGGCGCGTGAGCCGAAGGGGCGCGTCCGTCCTCAGAGGCCGAACGCGCGGAGGCCCGGAGGGCTGAGCACGATCGGCCTCTCAGGACCGACTCAGGCGCCCCGGAGGCGAACCGCCCAGAAAAGCGACGCCGCCCGGAGCCCACCATGACGGTCACCCCTGCCATCGAGGCCGACGTCCTGCACCGCCAGGACCCGGAGCTCGCCGACCTCCTGCTCGCCGAACGGGAGCGGCAGGCGACCACGCTCCAGCTGATCGCCGCGGAAAACTTCAGCTCACCCGCCGTGCTGGCCGCGCTCGGCTCACCCCTGGCAAACAAGTACGCCGAGGGCTACCCGGGCGCGCGCCACCACGGCGGCTGCGAGATCGTCGACGCCGCCGAACGCCTCGCCGTCGAACGGGCCAGGGCCCTGTTCGGCGCCGATCACGCCAACGTCCAGCCCCACTCGGGCTCTTCGGCCGTCCTGGCCGCCTACGCGGCCCTGCTGCGCCCCGGGGACACCGTCCTGGCCCTGGGCCTGCCGCACGGCGGCCACCTCACGCACGGATCGCCCGCCAACTTCTCCGGCCGCTGGTTCGACTTCGTCGGCTACGGGCTGGAGGCCGACTCGGGGCTCGTCGACCACGAGCAGGTGCGCGCGCTGGCCCGGGCGCGCCGGCCCAAGGCGATCGTCTGCGGCTCCATCGCCTACCCCCGCCACCTGGACCACGCCTTCTTCCGCGAGGTCGCCGACGAGGTGGGCGCCTACCTCATCGCGGACGCCGCGCACCCGCTGGGGCTGGTGGCCGGGGGAGCGGCGCCGAACCCGGTGCCGTACGCGGACGTCGTGTGCGGCACCACGCACAAGGTGCTGCGCGGCCCGCGCGGCGGGCTGATCCTGTGCCGGGCCGAACTGGCCGAGCGGGTCGACCGGGCCGTGTTCCCCTTCACCCAGGGCGGCGCCCAGATGCACACCGTCGCCGCCAAGGCCGTCGCCTTCGGGGAGGCGGCAACACCGGCGTTCTCCGCGTACGCCCATCAGGTG
The DNA here is from genome assembly GCF_055567995.1 of Streptomyces sp. NPDC026246. NCBI lineage: Bacteria > Bacillati > Actinomycetota > Actinomycetes > Kitasatosporales > Streptomycetaceae > Streptomyces > Streptomyces sp. NPDC026246. The sequence goes on from NZ_JBVHPJ010000003.1 coordinate 723,731, forward strand.
GTGGCGAACGCGCGTGTCCTCGCGGCGCGGCTGGCCGCCGAGGGCCTGGTGGTCACCACCGGCGGCACGGACACCCACCTGATCACCGCCGACCCGGCCCCGCTCGGCGTCGACGGCCGCACCGCCCGGAGCCGGCTGGCCGCGGCCGGGCTGGTCCTGGACTGCTGCGCGCTGCCGCACGGCGACGCCCGCGGACTGCGTCTGGGCACCGCCGCCGTCACCACCCAGGGCATGGGGGAGGCGGAGATGACACGGATCGCGCACCTGCTCGCGCGGGTGCTCCGGAACGTGACGGATCCCTCGACGGCTCGTGAAGAAGTGCGGGAGCTGACCGGTGGATTCCCGCCGTACCCCCGCTGAGCGGGGCGGGCGCGCCCGGGTGCGCGGCTGATCGTGCAACCATCGTCGCTACCCGGAAGTCCCCACTCATATGCGCGCATCGCTAGGGTGTGAGGCTGAGATGGCCAGCGAGACCTGTGGGGAAGCCCGTGCGTGAATACCTGCTGACGCTCTGCATCACGGCCGCGGTGACGTATCTGCTCACAGGGCCGGTGCGGAAGTTCGCGATCGTGGCGGGCGCGATGCCGGAGATCCGGGCCCGTGACGTGCACCGGGAACCCACTCCGCGGCTCGGCGGGATCGCGATGTTCTTCGGTCTGTGCGCGGGCCTGCTGGTCGCCGACCACCTCACCAACCTCAACCAGGTCTTCGAGACGTCGAACGAACCGAGAGCGCTGCTGTCCGGAGCGGCCCTGATCTGGCTGATCGGCGTCCTGGACGACAAGTTCGAGATCGACGCCCTCATCAAGCTGGGCGGCCAGATGATCGCCGCGGGCGTGATGGTCGTGCAGGGTCTGACGATCCTGTGGCTGCCGATCCCGGGTGTCGGCTCGGTCGCGCTCACGCAGTGGCAGGGCACGCTGCTCACCGTCGCGCTGGTCGTCATCACGATCAACGCGGTCAACTTCGTGGACGGCCTCGACGGTCTCGCGGCCGGCATGGTCTGCATCGCGTCCACGGCGTTCTTCCTGTACGCCTACCGCATCTGGTTCTCGTACGGCATCGAGGCCGCGGCCCCGGCCACGCTGTTCTCGGCGATCCTGATGGGCATGTGCCTGGGCTTCCTGCCGCACAACATGCACCCGGCGCGGATCTTCATGGGCGACTCGGGCTCCATGCTGATCGGCCTCGTCCTGGCGGCGGGTGCGATCTCCGTCACGGGGCAGGTCGACCCGGACGCGCTCAACCTGTACGCGGGGTCGGAGAAGGAGGCCGTGCACCAGACGGTCCCCGTCTACATCCCGCTGCTGCTGCCGCTGACGATCATCGCGGTGCCGGCCGCCGACCTGATCCTGGCGATCGTGCGGCGTACCTGGCGCGGGCAGTCGCCGTTCGCCGCGGACCGCGGGCATCTGCACCACCGGCTGCTGGAGATCGGGCACTCGCACAGCCGCGCGGTGCTGATCATGTACTTCTGGTCGGCGCTGATCGCCTTCGGGGCGCTGGCCTACTCGGTCAACTCGGCGTCCATGTGGATCGTGCTGGGCGTGGTCTTCCTCAGCGCGATCGGGCTGATCCTGCTCCTGCTGCCGCGCTTCACGCCGCGTACGCCGCGCTGGATGGAGCGGTTCGTGCCGCCGCGCTACCGCCGCCGCGGAGCCCCGGCGGCGGTCGCTCCCGGTGCCGCGTCCCCGGACCCGACGACGGACGACCCGGCCCCAGCCGACCCACAGGACCGCACCCCGGTGGCCTCGGGGGTATCGGGCGTCAACGGGGCTACGGCCATCGGGGGACGGTCGCGTATGGCCGACCGGGGCAGGGCTGGGACAAGGTAAGAATCTGACGAGAGCATTGCCAAGTCGTGGGGTGGTGATGGGGGTGCAAAGCGCCCCAATACCAGACATGTCGATGCTGTTCTCGCTCATACGCGCGTGTTCACTCTCATGTGTGACTGTACGCACACCCCCAGGTAAAGACTGCATCAAATAGTTTGTGATACGGTTCACGAGAACCCCCCGGATAGAGCCGAAGGACCGCAGTGCGACGGTCCACCGGCGTGAGGTCTCCACTCAGCCCGGGACTACGCTCGTCCATGACGACACCCCTGCCCCCTGCGAAAGCGGAGTTGCCGCCATGCCGTCCAATGACGCCCGGATCCTGGCCCAGGCCGCCGTACCCACGGCTGCCGTCGGTGCTGTCGCCGCCGTCATCAGTGGTGTGGTCGCCGGTGGCAAAGGGGCGATCGGGGCGGTCGTCGCCACCCTTGTGGTGATCCTCTTCATGGGGATCGGTCTCTACGTTCTGCAGCGCACCGCCAAATCGCTTCCGCATCTTTTCCAGGCGATGGGCCTGATGCTCTACGCGGCTCAGATCCTGCTGCTGTTCATCTTCATGGCCGCCTTCAAGAACACGACGCTGTTCAACCCGAGGGCGTTCGCCATCACGCTCGTCGCGGGCACCCTCGCGTGGATCGCCGCGCAGGCGCGTGCCCACATGAAATCCAAGATCCTTTACGTCGAGCCCGATTCGACGACGGGCAAGAAGCCCGAAAAGTCGGAGCACTCCTCGTGAGGGGTAGGGCCGGGATAAAGAGGCGTGAGATCTCCTGCTATCGTCCGGTGCCAACTGCGGCATCGCGGGCGCGGGCATCCGAGTTGACGCCTGCTTCATCGCGAGGCGAGATGCCCCACTGCCGCCCCCACATCCGTAACACCAGTCCCGTGCCGAACCGCGGCCCTGCGCCGCGCCGACACAACGAGGTTGCCGTACCTATGCGCCACGCTGAAGGAGCCCGCGGTGAGTGCTGACCCGACGCAGGTGCTCGCCTTCGACACCAACTGCCACCTCTTCGACGGGTGTGGCTTCGCCGATGTGTCCCCGGGCCTGCACTCGTTCCTGTTCCAGCCCCTGTGGGGCGACGGCGACAGCAATGTGTACTTCAACAAGACGATGCTGCTGGCGCTGCTCGGCTCGATCATCATCGTCGGCTTCTTCTGGGCGGCCTTCCGTAAGCCGCAGGTCGTTCCCGGCAAGCTCCAGATGGTCGCCGAGGCCGGCTACGACTTCATCCGCCGCGGAGTCGTCTACGAGACGATCGGCAAGAAGGAGGGCGAGAAGTACGTTCCTCTGGTCGTCTCGCTCTTCTTCTTCGTCTGGATGATGAACCTCTGGTCGATCATTCCGATCGCCCAGTTCCCGGTCACCTCGATCATCTCGTACCCGCTCATCCTGGCTCTCCTCGTCTATGTCGTGTGGGTCTCGCTGACCTTCAAGCGTCAGGGCTTCGTCGGGTTCTGGAAGAACGTCACGGGTTACGACAAGTCGCTCGGCCCGGTGCTGCCGCTGGCCATGCTGATCGAGCTCTTCTCGAACCTGCTGATCCGGCCGTTCACGCACGCCGTGCGGCTCTTCGCGAACATGTTCGCCGGGCACACCCTGCTGCTGCTGTTCACCATCGCCAGCTGGTACATGCTGAACGGCATCGGTATCGCCTACGCGGGTGTCTCGTTCGTGATGGTCGTCGTGATGACCGCCTTCGAGCTGTTCATCCAGGCCCTGCAGGCCTACGTGTTCGTGCTGCTCACCTGCACGTACATCCAGGGCGCCATGGCTGAACACCACTGAGACCACTGGCCTCCCCCTCTCAGATCGTCCGGTGGCCAACCCCCACCGGTCCGTAAAGAAAAGGAAGAACTGGCATGTCCCAGACCCTTGCCGCTGTTACCGGCTCGCTCGGCTCCATCGGTTACGGCCTCGCCGCGATCGGCCCGGGCGTCGGCGTCGGCATCATCTTCGGTAACGGCACCCAGGCGCTGGCCCGTCAGCCCGAGGCCGCCGGCCTGATCCGTGCCAACCAGATCCTCGGCTTCGCCTTCTGTGAGGCGCTCGCCCTGATCGGTCTGGTTATGCCGTTCGTCTACGGCTACAACTAAACCGCCCCGGGACCAGCCGACCAGACGAAAGGCACTCACATGAGCTACCTGCTCATCGCGGCGAGTGAGGGAGAGAACCCCCTCATCCCGCCGATCCCTGAGCTTGTCATCGGCCTGATCGCCTTCGCCATCGTCTTCGGCTTCCTCGCCAAGAAGCTCCTCCCGAACATCAACAAGGTTCTGGACGAGCGGCGTGAGGCCATCGAGGGCGGTATCGAGAAGGCCGAGGCCGCCCAGACCGAGGCCCAGAGCGTCCTTGAGCAGTACAAGGCACAGCTCGCCGAGGCCCGGCACGAGGCCGCGCGTCTGCGCCAGGAGGCGCAGGAGCAGGGTGCCACCCTCATCGCCGAGATGCGGGCCGAGGGCCAGCGGCAGCGCGAGGAGATCGTCGCCGCCGGTCACGCCCAGATCGAGGCCGACCGCAAGGCCGCCGCGTCCGCGCTGCGCCAGGACGTCGGCAAGCTCGCCACCGACCTGGCCGGCAAGCTCGTCGGCGAGTCCCTCGAGGACCACGCCCGGCAGAGCCGCGTGATCGACCGGTTCCTCGACGACCTCGAGGAGAAGGCCGAGGCCGGGCGATGAACGGAGCGAGCCGCGAGGCCCTGGCAGCCGCACGAGAGCGTCTCGACGCGCTGACGGACTCCACGTCCGCCGACGCCGCGCGGCTCGCCGACGAGCTGGCCGCCGTCACCGCGCTGCTCGACCGCGAGGTGTCGCTGCGTCGGGTCCTGACCGACCCGGCGCAGGACGGTCAGGCCAAGGCCGAGCTGGCCCAGCGCCTGCTCGGCACGCAGGTCAGCGGTCCCGCCGCCGACCTCGTCGCGGGCATGGTGCGTTCCCGCTGGTCGCGTTCGCGCGACCTGGTGGACGCCCTGGAGGAGCTGGCCAACACGGCCGACCTCACCGCCGCCCAGCAGGCCGGCAAGCTCGACGACGTCGAGGACGAGTTGTTCCGGTTCGGCCGGATCGTCTCCGGCAGCACCGAGCTGCGTGCCGCGCTGACCGACCGCAAGGCGACCACCTCGGCCAAGAGCGGGCTGCTGCGCAGCCTCCTCGGCGGCCGGGCGCAGTCGGCCACCGAGCGTCTGGTGACGCGCCTCGTGACGGTGCCGCGTGGACGTAGCCTGGAGACGGGACTGGAGTCCCTGTCCAAGCTCGCCGCCGGACGCCGGGACCGCATGGTCGCCATCGTGACCTCGGCGGTTCCGCTGAGCGACCCGCAGAAGCAGCGCCTGGGTGCCGCCCTCGCGAAGCTCTACGGCCGCCAGATGCACCTCAACCTGGACGTGGACCCCGAGGTCCTCGGCGGGATCAGGGTGCAGGTCGGCGACGAGGTGATCAACGGCTCCCTCGCGGACCGCATCGAGGACGCCAGCCGCCGGCTCGCCGGCTGAGCAGCAACTCAATAGGCACAACGTACTTACGACGGCCCTGGTTGGGCCGTGCAGAAGAATCCTGGGGGTCGCCCCCAGACCCCCAAAGTGAAACTTCGGGCCCAACAAGGAGAGCAGGGAACCCAGATGGCGGAGCTCACGATCCGGCCGGAGGAGATCCGGGACGCGCTGGAGAACTTCGTCCAGGCGTACAAGCCGGACGCGGCCTCGCGCGAGGAGGTCGGTACGGTCACCTTCGCCGGTGACGGCATCGCGAAGGTCGAGGGCCTGCCCTCGACCATGGCCAACGAGCTGCTGAAGTTCGAGGACGGCACCCTCGGCCTCGCCCTCAACCTCGAGGAGCGCGAGATCGGTGCCATCGTCCTCGGCGAGTTCAGCGGCGTCGAGGAGGGCCAGCCGGTCTCCCGCACCGGTGAGGTTCTCTCCGTCGCGGTGGGCGAGGGCTACCTCGGCCGCGTGGTGGACCCCCTCGGCAACCCGATCGACGGCCTCGGCGAGATCGAGACCGAGGACCGTCGTGCCCTGGAGCTGCAGGCCCCGGGCGTCATGGTCCGCAAGTCGGTGCACGAGCCGATGGAGACGGGCTACAAGGCCGTCGACGCGATGACCCCCGTCGGCCGCGGTCAGCGTCAGCTGATCATCGGTGACCGCCAGACCGGCAAGACCGCCCTGGCCGTCGACACGATCATCAACCAGCGCGACAACTGGCGCTCGGGCGACCCGAAGAAGCAGGTCCGCTGCATCTACGTCGCCATCGGCCAGAAGGGCTCCACCATCGCCGGCGTGCGCGGCGCTCTGGAGGAGGCCGGCGCGCTGGAGTACACGACCATCGTCGCCGCCCCGGCGTCCGACCCGGCCGGCTTCAAGTACCTGGCGCCGTACACCGGTTCGGCCATCGGTCAGCACTGGATGTACCAGGGCAAGCACGTCCTGATCATCTTCGACGACCTGTCGAAGCAGGCCGACGCCTACCGCGCCGTGTCGCTGCTGCTGCGCCGCCCGCCGGGCCGTGAGGCCTACCCGGGTGACGTCTTCTACCTGCACTCCCGCCTGCTGGAGCGCTGCGCCAAGCTCTCCGACGAGATGGGCGCGGGTTCGATGACCGGTCTGCCGATCGTCGAGACCAAGGCCAACGACGTCTCGGCGTTCATCCCGACCAACGTCATCTCCATCACCGACGGCCAGTGCTTCCTGGAGTCGGACCTGTTCAACGCCGGTCAGCGCCCCGCGCTGAACGTCGGTATCTCCGTCTCCCGAGTCGGTGGTTCCGCGCAGCACAAGGCGATGAAGCAGGTCTCCGGCCGTCTGCGCGTGGACCTCGCCCAGTTCCGTGAGCTGGAGGCGTTCGCCGCCTTCGGTTCCGACCTGGACGCCGCGTCGAAGGCGCAGCTGGAGCGCGGTCAGCGCATGGTCGAACTGCTGAAGCAGCCGCAGTACCAGCCGATGGCCACCGAGGACCAGGTCGTCTCCGTCTGGGCCGGCACCACCGGCAAGATGGACGACGTCCCCGTCGCCGACATCCGCCGCTTCGAGTCGGAGCTCCTGGACTACCTGCACCGCAAGGAGCAGGGTCTGATGACCTCCATCCGCGAGGGCGGCAAGATGTCCGACGACACCCTGCAGGCCGTGGCGGACGCCATCGTGGAGTTCAAGAAGCAGTTCGAGACCTCCGACGGCAAGCTGCTCGGCGAGGACGCCCCGGCTGCCGGCAAGTGACGACGGAAGGGACCTGACTCATGGGAGCCCAGCTCCGGGTCTACAAGCGTCGCATCCGATCCGTCTCCGCGACCAAGAAGATCACCAAGGCGATGGAGATGATCGCCGCCTCGCGCGTCGTCAAGGCGCAGCGCAAGGTGGCGGCCTCCACCCCGTACGCGACCGAGCTCACCCGCGCGGTCACGGCGGTCGCCACCGGCTCTAACACCAAGCACCCGCTGACGACGGAGGCCGAGAACCCGACCCGTGCCGCGGTCCTGCTCCTCACGAGCGACCGCGGTCTGGCCGGCGCCTTCAACGCCAACGCCATCAAGGCGGCGGAGAAGCTCACGGCGAAGCTGGAGGCGGAGGGCAAGGAGGTCGTCAACTTCATCGTCGGCCGCCGTGGCGTCGCCCACTACAACTTCCGCGAGCGCAAGATCGCGGAGTCGTTCACGGGCTTCACCGACGAGCCGTCGTACGCGGACGCCAAGAAGGTCGCGGCCCCGCTGATCGAGGCCATCGAGACGGAGACGGCCGAGGGCGGCGTGGACGAACTCCACATCGTCTACACCGAGTTCGTGTCGATGATGACGCAGACGGCGTTCGAGGCGCGGCTGCTGCCGCTCAGCCTCGACGAGGTGGCGGCGGAGGCCGCGCCCAAGGGCGAGATCCTCCCGCTGTTCGACTTCGAGCCCTCGGCGGAGGACGTCCTGGACGCCCTGCTGCCGCGCTACGTGGAGAGCCGCATCTACAACGCGCTGCTCCAGTCGGCCGCCTCCAAGCACGCCGCCACGCGGCGCGCGATGAAGTCGGCCACCGACAACGCCGGCGAGCTCATCGAGACGCTCACCCGGCTTGCCAACCAGGCCCGCCAGGCCGAAATCACCCAGGAAATCAGCGAGATCGTCGGTGGCGCCAGTGCCCTGGCCGACGCGACCGCGGGGAGTGACTGACAAATGACCACCACTGTTGAGCCGACCGCTCCTGCTGGCGTGGCCACTGGCCGCGTCGCGCGGGTCATCGGCCCGGTCGTCGACGTGGAGTTCCCCGTCGACGCGATGCCGGAGATCTACAACGCCCTGCACGTCGAGGTCGCCGACCCGGCGCTCGCGGGCGAGAAGAAGACGCTGACCCTGGAGGTCGCGCAGCACCTGGGCGACGGCCTGGTCCGCGCGATCTCGATGCAGCCCACCGACGGCCTGGTCCGCCAGGCCCCGGTGACCGACACCGGTGCGGGCATCACCGTGCCCGTCGGCGACTTCACCAAGGGCAAGGTGTTCAACACCCTCGGTGAGGTGCTGAACACGGACGAGGTCCACACGGGCGAGCGCTGGTCCATCCACCGCAAGGCCCCCGCGTTCGACCAGCTCGAGTCGAAGACCGAGATGTTCGAGACGGGCCTGAAGGTCGTCGACCTGCTCACCCCGTACGTCAAGGGCGGCAAGATCGGTCTGTTCGGTGGTGCCGGTGTCGGCAAGACCGTGCTGATCCAGGAAATGATCATGCGTGTCGCCAACCTCCACGAGGGCGTCTCCGTCTTCGCGGGCGTCGGCGAGCGCACCCGTGAGGGCAACGACCTCATCGCGGAGATGGAAGAGTCCGGCGTTCTGGACAAGACCGCCCTGGTCTTCGGCCAGATGGACGAGCCCCCGGGCACCCGTCTGCGCGTGGCCCTGGCCGGCCTGACGATGGCGGAGTACTTCCGTGACGTCCAGAAGCAGGACGTGCTGTTCTTCATCGACAACATCTTCCGCTTCACCCAGGCCGGTTCCGAGGTGTCGACCCTGCTCGGCCGTATGCCCTCCGCGGTGGGCTACCAGCCGAACCTGGCCGACGAGATGGGCACCCTCCAGGAGCGCATCACCTCGACCCGTGGTCACTCGATCACCTCGATGCAGGCGATCTACGTCCCCGCGGACGACCTGACCGACCCGGCCCCGGCCACCACCTTCGCCCACCTCGACGCGACGACGGTTCTGTCCCGTCCGATCTCCGAGAAGGGCATCTACCCGGCCGTGGACCCGCTGGACTCGACGTCCCGCATCCTCGACCCGCGGTACATCTCGGCGGACCACTACAACGCCGCGATGCGCGTGAAGAACATCCTGCAGAAGTACAAGGACCTGCAGGACATCATCGCGATCCTCGGTATCGACGAGCTCGGCGAGGAGGACAAGCTCGTCGTCCACCGTGCCCGTCGCGTGGAGCGCTTCCTGTCCCAGAACACCCACGCCGCCAAGCAGTTCACCGGCGTGGACGGTTCGGACGTGCCGCTGGACGAGTCGATCGCCGCGTTCAACGCGATCTGTGACGGCGAGTACGACCACTTCCCGGAGCAGGCGTTCTTCATGTGCGGTGGTCTCGAGGACCTGAAGAAGAACGCGAAGGAGCTCGGCGTCAGCTGAGCCGCGTGTTCGACGTGAGCCTCGTGCTCACACCGGAGGGGGCGGGGTTCGTCCCGCCCCCTCCGTCACGCCTACTAGACTTGTAACCAACACCCGGCACTCCCGCCGGGTGGTGACCCGAGGAGCCACCTTGGCTGCTGAGCTGCACGTCGCGCTGGTCGCGGCCGACCGTGAGGTCTGGTCCGGCCAGGCCACCCTGGTCGTCGCGCGCACCACGTCCGGCGACATCGGCGTCATGCCCGGTCACCAGCCGCTGCTCGGTGTGCTGGAGTCGGGCCCGGTGACCATCCGCACGAGCGACGGCGGGACGGTCGTCGCCGCGGTGCACGGCGGATTCATCTCGTTCGCCGACGACAAGCTCTCCCTGCTGGCCGAAGTCGCCGAGCTGTCGGACGAGATCGACGTCCAGCGGGCCGAGCAGGAGCTGGAGCGCGCGAAGGCGGAGGACGACGCGGAGGCCCGGCGCCGCGCGGACGTCCGTCTGCGGGCTGCGACGGCGGCGCGCTGACCCCGCTCGCCGTGTGATGACGTCACTCAGCCGCGGCTGGGTACCGGAGAGATCCGGACCCGGCCGCGGCTGAGGCGGATGTGGGTGTTTTTACGTTCCGTTACCTAGGAGACGAGGAGGTCGGTGTCGATGGTCCTCGCTCTGACTGTGTGCGGAATCGTGGTGGCCCTCGTGGTGGTGGGCCTGTTCGTCTTCGGCCTGCGCCGCCGGCTGATCCAGCGCTCGGGCGGCACCTTCGACGCCAGCCTGCGCTGGGACGCCCCCGCCGAGGGCGAGAGCAACGGCAAGGGGTGGGCGTACGGAGTGGCCCGGTACAACGGCGACCGCGTCGAGTGGTACCGGGTCTTCTCGTATGCGCCCCGCCCGCGCCGCACCCTGGAGCGGTCCGCGATCGAGGTCGCCGGCCGCCGGGTCCCGGAGGGCGAGGAGGAGCTGGCGCTGCTTTCCGACCACGTGATCCTGGCCTGTCTGCACCGGGGCACGCGCCTGGAACTCGCGATGAGCGAGGACGCGCTGACCGGTTTCCTCGCGTGGCTCGAGGCGGCCCCGCCCGGACAGCGCGTGAACGTGGCGTAGCCGCGCCCCCCGACCGGGTGACGCTCCCCCGGAAGGATTCCGGGGGAGCGTCAGTGTCGTCCAGGGTCCATGACCCTTCGAACTTCTCTCTGATCCGGCCTACTTCAGGCCGCTGTCGATGGCGGCCGCCAGCTCTCCGTTGGCGGTGTCGCCGCTGAACTCCCAGAAGAACGCGCCGCCCAGGCCCTGGTTCTTGGCCCAGCTCATCTTGCCGGCGATGGTCGACGGGGTGTCGTACGACCACCAGTTGCTGCCGCAGTGGGCGTACGCGGTGCCGCCGATGGTGCCGGTGGCGGGGCAGGAGTTCTTGAGGATCTTGTAGTCCTCGATACCCGCCTCGTACGTGCCGGGCGCGGGGCCGGTCGCCGTGCCGCCCGGAGCGGCTTGGGTGACACCGGTCCAGCCGCGGCCGTAGAAGCCGATGCCGAGCAGGAGCTTGCTCGCCGGGACGCCCTTGCCCTTGAGCTTGGCGATGGCGGCCGCGGAGTTGAAGCCGTCCTTCGGGATGCCGCTGTACGAGGTCAGCGGGGAGTGCGGAGCCGTCGGGCCGGTCTTGTCCCAGGCGCCGAAGTAGTCGTACGTCATCACGTTGTACCAGTCGAGGTACTGGGCGGCGCCGCCGTAGTCGGCCGCGTCGATCTTGCCGCCGGACGAGCCGTCGGCGGTGATGGCCGCGGTGATCAGGTAGTTCGAGCCGAACTCGGTGCGCAGGGCCTGGGACAGGGTCTTGAACGCCGCCGGACCGGACGTGTCACAGGTCAGGCCGCAGGCGTTCGGGTACTCCCAGTCGATGTCGATGCCGTCGAAGACGTCGGCCCAGCGCGGGTCCTCCACGACGGCCTTGCAGGACTTGGCGAACGCGGCCGCGTTCTGCGCCGCCTGGCCGAAGCCGCCGGAGTAGGTCCAGCCGCCGAAGGAGTACAGCACCTTGATGTGCGGGTACTTGGCCTTCAGCTGGCGCAGCTGGTTGAAGTTGCCGCGCAGCGGCTGGTCCCAGGTGTCGGCGGTGCCGCTGACCGACTGGTCGGCGGTGTAGGCCTTCTCGTACGCGGCGAAGGTGTCGTCGACGGTGCACTGACCGTTCTTGACGTTGCCGAACGCGTAGTTGATGTGGGTGATCTTCGACGCGGTGCCCGACGTCACGAGGTTCTTGACGTGGTAGTTGCGGCCGTAGACGCCCCACTCGGTGAAGTAGCCGAGCTTGACCTTGTCGCCGGGGGGCGGCTCGGTGGTGCCGCCGGTGGTGCGGACCCGTACAGCGCCGCTGACCGGGCCGGTCTGGTCGGCGGTGTCACGGGCCTGGACCGAGTAGGAGTAGTCCGTGCCCTTGGTCAGGCCGGTGTCCGTGTAGGAGGTCGTCGTGACGGTGGCGACCTTGGCGCCGTCGCGCAGGACGTCGTAGTTCTTGACGCCCTTGTCGTCGGTGGCGGCGGACCAGGTCAGCTTCGCCGAGGTGTCGGTGATGTTCGAGGCGGTGGGGGTGCCGGGGGCGCTCGGCGCGCTGTCCCCGGGCTGCTGGGTGCCGCCGTCGCAGCTGCCGCCGTTGAGCTTGCAGTTGGCGGGGGAGCCGGAGCCGGAGCCGTTGAAGCCGAAGGAGACGGAGGCGCCGGGGGCGAGGCTGCCGTTCCAGGCCTTGTTCTTCGCGGTCCAGTGGGTGCCGGAGGAGGTGACGTCGGCGTCCCAGGAGGAGGTGACGGACGTGCCGGAGGGGAAGTCCCACTCGACGGTCCAGGAGCTGATGGAGGTGGTGCCGGTGTTCTTCACCGTCCACTTGCCCTCGAAGCCGGAGCCCCAGTCCTGGGTCTTGGCGTAGGTGGCGGTGGCGGACGTGGCTGCCTGGGCCGGGCTCGCCAGGCCGACGAGGCCGGCGAAGGGGAGCAACAGGGTCGCGAACCCTGCCGCGGCTCTGTGTCTGAAGCGCATGCTGCGCCTCCTTGATGGAGTTGTGGGGGGCGTGACTGAGCCTCACGCCACTCATGGTGCGGTGAGAATAGAAAGGTCTGGACCACCGGTCAATAGGTCTGGACCACCACGACCTGTGCCGATCCGTGCCGGATCAGAGCCCCAACTCCTGCGCGAGCACTGCGGCTTGCACCCGGCTGCGCAGCTCCAGCTTGGCCAGCAGGCGGCTGACGTGCGTCTTCACGGTCGCCTCGGCCATGTCGAGCCGTTCGGCGACGCCCGCGTTCGACAGCCCCTCGCCGAGACAGGACAGCACCTCGCGCTCGCGCCGGGTCAGCCGTTCCAGGACGGCCGGGTCGGCCGCCGGCTCCCGGGCGGGCTTCGCGGCGAACTCCGCGATGAGCCGCCGGGTGACCGCGGGGGCGATCAGGCCCTCCCCGCGCGCCACGGTCCGCACCGCCTCCAGCAGGTCCTTGGCCTCGGTGTTCTTCAGCAGGAAGCCGGAGGCGCCCGCGCGCAGCGCCCCGAAGACGTACTGGTCCAGGTCGAAGGTGGTCAGCACGAGCACGTCCGCGAGCCGGTCCGCGACGATCCGCCGGGTCGCCGTCACCCCGTCCAGACGCGGCATCTGAACGTCCATCAGCACCACGTCCGGCCGCAACTCCCGGGCGAGCTCCACCGCCTGCTCACCGTCCGCCGCCTCGCCGGTCACCTCGATGTCGGGGGCGCTGCGCAGGATGAGCACCAGGCCGGCGCGGACGGCGGACTGGTCCTCGGCGACCAGGACGCGGATCATTCGGGCTCTCCTTCGACGACGGGCAGGGCGGCGCGCACGACCCAGACCTTGCCCTTGGGGGAGGTCTCGGGTCCGGCCTCGAACGTGCCGTCCAGCAGCGCGGCGCGTTCGCGCATGCCGATCAGGCCCGCGCCCGACCCCGGAGCGCCGGGCACCTCACGGTCGCCGTAGGGGCTGGTGACGGCGATGGCCAGCGACCCGTCCCGCCGGGTCAGGCGGACGGTGACCCGGCCGGGGCCGGCGTGCTTGAGGGCGTTGGTCAGCGACTCCTGGACGATGCGGTAGGCGGCGAGCTCGACCGGCGCGGGGACGGCGCCCGGGGCCGCGTCCAGCTGCACGTCGAGGCCGTTGGTGCGGGCGGCCTCGACCAGGGCGCCGAGCCCGTCGAGCGTGGGGGCCGCGGCCGGCTCGGTGCCACCGCCGGCGTCCCGCAGGATGCCGATCAGGCGGCGCATCTCGGCCAGCCCCTCGACGCTGTTCTCGCGGATGACCGTCAGGGCGTCCCGGGAGGTCCTCGGGTCGTCCAGGGAGAGCGCGGCCGTGGAGTGGATGGCGATCGCGGAGAGGTGGTTGGCGACCATGTCGTGCAGTTCGCGGGCCATCCTGGCGCGCTCGGCGGTGACCGCCTGGGTGCGGTCCATCTCGGCGAGCAGCGCGGTCTGCCCGGCGCGCAGCCGGGCCGCGTCGGCGGCCTCGCGGTGGTTGCGCACGATCAGCCCGGTGGAGGCGGGACCGAAGGTGACCAGGCCCGTCACCACGCCGATCAGCAGCGCCTCGGGCTCGCGCCAGAGCGCGAACGGCACGACGGCTCCGGCCACCGTGAGCAGCCCGGTGATCCGCGGGATCCGGTGCGCGGAGGCGGGCGGCCCGTAGAGCACGGCCGCGTACATCAGGTCGGTGTACATCAGGATCGTCACCAGGTTGCCCTGGGTGACGGTGTCCAGGACGATCGCGGGCGTGCCGACCAGCAGGGCCGTGCGCGGCGCGGTCCGGCGCAGCAGTTCGCAGCCCGCCATGACGACGAGCGGGAGCAGGACCGGCCAGCGTCCCGGCAGCAGCACGTATGGCTCGGTGTGCGGTCGGACGGCCAGGCCGAGGCCCCACAGCAGCAGCCCGCCCAGCAGGCTGCCCAGCGCGACGGTCACGTCGAAGCGGCTGGGGCGGGTCGGTCGTACGGCCATGTCCCCATCCAACACGGCCGTCTGGTGCGGCGCCTGATCCCCGTGGAGGGTCCTCGGCTGCATCTTTCGATGTACCGCGGGTTCGTCAGTGGCGACGACGACTTAGGCCGCACCGCCCGGGAGCCTGGAAGGGTGACCGAGAGGAGCGAACCGTGATCGTCGCCTTGATCGCCGCGTGTGAGGTCGGCTTCTGGGTGCTGCTGGCGGCCGGGCTGGCCTTCCGCTACCTGCTGCGCATGCCGCGTACGGGACTGGCGCTGCTGCTGTGCGAACCGCTGCTGGAGGTCGTCCTGCTGGTCGCCACCGCGGTGGACCTGAGGAACGGCGCGGACCCGAACTGGACGCACGGGCTGGCCGCGCTGTACATCGGCTACACCGTGGGGCACGGCCACCGCACGGTGACGTGGCTGGACGGCCACGCGGCCCATCGGTTCGGCGGTGCGCCGCCGCCCCGGAGGCCGCCGCGGTACGGCATGCCCCGGGCCCGTCACGAGGGCAGGGTCTGGCTGGGCACCCTGTTCGGCGCCGCCGTCGCGACCGGACTGCTGCAGCTGGCGATCTGGTACGTCGACCACCCGGGCCGCGTCACGTCCCTGGAGAGCTGGCGCTCCGTGGCGTGGCGCGCCGCGGGCATCCACGGCCTGATCGCGCTGTCGTACTGGATCTGGCCGCGGAAGGCACCCGTGGGGGATGTCGGGGTGGCGGCGGAGGAGGACAAGGAAGGGGTGCGCCGATGAGCCGCGGGCGCGGGGGGCTGCCGGAGGGGGCCGTCACCTTCACGGCGGGGCTGGCGCTGTGGCTGTTCGCCGGTGACGTGGAGGTGCCGTGGGTGACCCTCACCAAGGTGGGGGTGGTGATGATGTGCGTGGGCGCCGCGCAGGCCGTCGCGGGGGCGTGGCACAGGGCGCACAGGGGAGCCTGAGCGCCGCCCTGCCGCGTGCCTACCGCTCCCCGCCCGGGACCCACAGGACGTCGCCGATCTCCTTGTTCGCCGTCCGCGCGAGGATGAACAGGAGGTCGGAGAGCCGGTTGAGGTACGTGGCGGTGAGGGGGTTCATCACGTCGGCGTGGACTTCCAGGGCGGCCCAGGTGGAGCGCTCCGCCCGGCGCACCACCGTGCAGGCCTGGTGAAGCAGGGCCGCGCCGGGGGTGCCGCCGGGGAGGATGAAGGAGCGGAGCTTGTCCAGTCGCTCGTTGAAGCGGTCGCAGTCCGCCTCCAGCTTGTCGATGTAGAACTGCTCGACCCGAAGGGGCGGGAACTCCGGGTTCTCCACCACCGGCGTCGACAGATCCGCCCCCACGTCGAACAGGTCGTTCTGCACGCGGGTGAGGACCGTGACGACCTCCTCGTCCAGACCGCCCAGCGCGATCGCCGTGCCGATCACCGCGTTCGCCTCGTTGGCGTCGGCGTACGCGGAGATCCGCAGGTCGGTCTTGGCGACCCGGCTCATGTCGCCGAGGGCGGTCGTGCCCTGGTCGCCGGTCCTGGTGTAGATGCGCGTCAGATTGACCATGTGACCAGCCTAGTTACGCACCGCCCGTTCGGGACACGCGTGTGCCCACCGTCACGGGCGCGTACGCGTAGCGTCGGGCGCCGACCGGACGGCGGGACGGCGCGGGGCGGGGCGGGACGCAGTCACCAGTGCGTACGGCAGTGCCGCCGGCGACACCGTGGACAGGAGGGGTTCTTCAGCCGGAAGGTGCTCAACTACGCCGTCCGGGGCGCCGCGTGACCCCTCCTGGTGTGATGTCCGTCATGTGAGACGTGACGCGCATTACTTACTGGTCACACAGGACCGCACGACCGCTAATGTCCGCCGGAGAGGCAGACATGAACAGCGCGTCAGGGGAGTCGCACAGTGGCACGGAAGCTCGCCGTCATCGGAGCCGGCCTCATGGGATCCGGCATCGCTCAGGTCTCCGCACAGGCGGGCTGGGAGGTGGTCCTGCGTGACGTCACCGACGAGGCGCTCCGGCGCGGCACCGACGGCATCAGGGCGTCGTACGACAAGTTCGTCGCCAAGGGGAAGCTGGAGGCGCACGACGCCGACGCCGCCCTGGCCCGCATCACCGCCACCACCGACCTGGACGCAGCGGCCGACGCCGACGTCGTCGTCGAGGCCGTGTTCGAGAAGCTCGAGGTCAAGCACGAGATCTTCCGCGCACTCGACAAGATCGTGAAGGACGAGGCGATCCTCGCCTCCAACACCTCCGCCATCCCGATCACCAAGATCGCGGCCGCGACGGAGCGTCCCGAGCGGGTCGTCGGCACGCACTTCTTCTCGCCGGTGCCGATGATGCAGCTGTGCGAGCTGGTGCGCGGTTACAAGACCAGCGACGAAACCCTCGCCACCGCCCGCGAGTTCGCCGAGTCCGTCGGGAAGACCTGCATCGTCGTCAACCGCGACGTCGCCGGGTTCGTGACGACCCGTCTCATCTGCGCCCTGGTCGTCGAGGCCGCGAAGCTGCAGGAGTCCGGCGTGGCCAGCGCCGAGGACATCGACCTGGCCTGCAAGCTGGGCTTCGGCCACGCCATGGGCCCGCTGGCCACGGCGGACCTGACGGGCGTCGACATCCTGCTGCACGCCACGAACAACATCTACACCGAGTCCCAGGACGAGAAGTTCGCCGCCCCCGAGTCGATGCGCCGGATGGTTGACGCCGGTGACATCGGCCGCAAGAGCGGGCAGGGCTTCTACAAGCACTGAAAACCGCACACGCCCCGGGGGGATCACTCCCCGGGGTGAATTCGGTATCGGTTCGCTTACAAGAAGCAACCTCCGGCTCCTCCACACAGTCAGAGGTTGCATACCCAGAACCAGAACGCGGAGCACGATTCGCACGCACCGGGAGCGCATATGTACATCAGGGGCGACCACGCCGAGCTGGTCGTCGGGGGCCGCCTCGACGTCCGCAGCGCGGCGGACGCCCGTACGGTTCTGCACTCGGCGGTCGACGGCGGAGTCGGTGACCTCGTGCTCGACCTGTCCGCACTGGACTCCTGGGACGCCACCGGACTCGGCGTCATCATGGGCGCCCACCGGCGGGCCGGCCGCTGCGGCCGGCGACTGGTGCTGCGCGGCGTCCCGCCGCAGATGCAGCGGCTGCTCGTCGCCACCCGCCTGCACCGCATCCTCGCCATCGAGGGCGGCATCGGGGTGGAGACACTGCCCCGCGTGTGACGTCCGTCCGGGTGTGAACCGGGCGACCCGGGAGACCCGGCCCCCCGGCGCCGAGCAGCGCGCCGCGCACAATCCTCACGACACCATGACGTTATGGACGGAGCGGCACCCCGGACTGTCGTAGATACTGTGCGAAGGTTTAAGGTCTGGCTGCCCGCTGCACTGCACCCTTCGAGCGGGCCCGGACCAGAAGCGACAGCGCGGTGTGCAGCAAGGCCGGGAGGGGCTTCACCGAGCACACACACGCCTCTGGGGGGCATGACCTATGGACCCTGACAACCGGGGACCCGAGGAGTACGGCCACGACGGCGACGGCGAGACGCCGCGTCAGCGCCCTCCCAGGGAATCCCTCACCTCCGACTTCGGGCAGCACGCACCGGCGCTGGCGCGCACCGTGCAGCTGGTCTCCGGCGACTTCCTGCTGACCGTCAACCCCGTCGACGGCAGCGAGATAGAGGTCTGCCCGCCCGCCGAGCGGCCCGCCGCCCCCGTGAAACGCGCCACCGCCGAGCGCGCCGAGGCCGAGCGCGCGTCCCGGCCGCCCGTGCCGCCCGGCCCCGCCCAGCCCGACCTGCCGCTGCTGGCCCGCCAGGACGAGCGCGAGCAGCTGGTCCGTCTCCTGGCTCGCGGCCGCTCCGTCCGGCTCACCGGCCCCGGCGGCTCCGGCCGCACCCGTCTGCTCGACCTCGTCGCCGAGGACTGCTCCGACCTCGCCCCCGACGGAGTCATCCGCCTCAGCGGCTTCGGCCGCACCGCCGGCGACCTGCTGGACGACCTCTTCCGGGCCGTGTACAGCGCCCCCCTGCACCGCCCCGACCGGGACCGGCTGCTCGCCCACGTCCGCGAGATCGGCGCCGTCGTCGTCCTCGACGACCTGGAGTTCGGCGGGGCCGCACTCGACGAGCTGCTGGAGGCGACCCCCGAGTGCGCCTTCCTGTTCGGCGCCACCCCGGACGTGCCGAACCCCTCCGGCGACTCCGGCGTGGAGGAGGTCACGCTCGGTGGCCTGGACCGCGCCGACGGTCTGGAGCTGCTGGAGCACGCCGTCGGCCGGCCCCTCACCGAGGAGGAGGCCACCTGGGCGGGCGACCTCTGGTTCGAGTCCGAGGGCCTGCCGCTGCGCTTCGCGCAGGCCGGCGCCCTGCTCCGCCAGCGCGACCGGCTGCGCGCCGGCACCAGCGCCGTCGACGAGTTCGGCGTCTTCGAGGACGCGCCCCCTGCCGACTCCTCCGACCCGGCCGACGGGGACGACGTACCACTGCCCTCGCTCGCCGAGGCCGCCGCACCCGCGCCCCTGCTCGCCGCACGGCTGAGCGCCTCCGCCCGCGCCACCCTGCGCTTCGCCGTCGCCCTCGGCGGCGAGATCCCGCACCAGGCCCACCTGCCCGCCCTGGTCGGCGACACCCACGCCGACGCCGCCCTCGGTGAACTGGCCGCCTGCGGCCTGGTCTCCCCGGTCGGCTCCCACTACCGGCTCGCCGCCGGCGTACAGGCGCAGCTGGAGGCCGCCGGGTACGGCGAGGAGGCCGAGGCCGCCGCTCGCAGTGCCGCCCAGCACTACTCCTGGTGGGCCGGGCACCCCTCGGTCACGCCCGAGCGGGTGTGCGCCGAGGCCGACGCGGTCCTCGCCGCCCTGGCCGTCCTCGGACCGGCCACCCGGCCGCCCGCCGAGGACGAGCGGAGCGCGGCCGTGCACCTGGCCCGCACCGCCGCCCCCGCCTTCGCCGCCGGGCTGCACTGGAGCGCCTGGGAGCGGACCCTGCGCTCCGGCGCCGAGGCGGCCCGGCTCGCCGGGGACGTGGCCGAGGAGGCCTACTTCCACCACGAGCTCGGCATCCTCGCCCTGTGCGAGGGCGGGCTCGACCGGGCGCGCGCCGAGCTGGAGGCGTCCATCGGCCTGCGCGGGGCCCTCTCCGACAAGCGCGGCACCGTCGCCGGGCGCCGGGCCCTCGCCCTGGTCGCCGACCGCTCCGGCACCCCGATCAGCCTGGGGCCGGCCGTCGCGGACGAGGTGCCCGAGGCCCGGCAGGAGGAGTCGACGCCCCCGGCCGGTGCGGCCCCCGCGGCGTTCCCGAGGCTCCAGCCGCCCACCTCCCCGGCGCTCGTCACCCACCAGAGCACACCCGCGCCCTCGCGCAAGGCCCGGGGCGGACTGGGGGGCCTCGCCCGGCGCAATCTCGTGGCCGCCGGTGCCGGTGCCCTGCTCGTCGCCGTCCTCGGCACGGTCGTGACCCTCGGCGCCACCTCCGACAACGACCCCGGTTCACCGTCGGACCGGGTGGGCGTCAACCCGTCCGCCAGTCAGGACGCGAGCGACGGCAGCCTGGGTGCCGACCGCCCGGCCGACGGGGCCGACGGCGACACCGAGCCGGCGGCGAACCGCCCGACCGACCCGGGCCCCGACGGCACGCTCGGCACCTCGGACGACCCCACGCCGACGGGCGGCCCGAGCGGATCCCCGGACCCGAGCGGTTCCGCTTCCGTCTCCAGGCCGCCGGCCGGTTCCAAGCCGCCCGCGTCGTCGAAGCCGCCGGCCGGTTCCAAGCCGCCCGCCTCGTCGAAGCCGCCGGCCAGTTCCAAGCCGCCGACGTCGGAGCCGCCCGCCTCCTCCGAGCCCCCGGCCTCCTCCGAGCCGCCGACGTCCGACCCGCCGCCGTCCTCGCCCTCCACGTCCAACTCCGCGAGCGGTCCCGCCTCCAGTGCTCCCGCGAGCACCATGAGCGCACCGGCGAGCGGCAGTGGCGCGCCGAGCGGCTCCCCGTCGGTGATCTGACACCCGCACACACGCAGGGCCGGGTCCGTACGCCGGACCCGGCCCTGTGTCGCCGTCGCGCGGGTGTGCGCGCGGGATGTGCGGTCAGAACAGCCGCAGCTTGTCGTCCTCGATGCCGCGCAGCGCGTCGTAGTCGAGGACCTGGCAGCCGATGCCCCGGTCGGTGGCGAGGACGCGGGCCTGGGGCTTGATCTCCTGCGCGGCGAACACGCCGCGCACCGGCGCGAGATGGGGGTCGCGGTTCAGCAGCTCCAGATAGCGCGTCAGCTGCTCGACACCGTCGATCTCACCGCGCCGCTTGATCTCCACGGCGACCGTCCGGCCGTCGGCGTCCCGGCAGAGGATGTCCACCGGCCCGATGGCCGTGGGGTACTCGCGGCGGATCAGCGTGTAGCCCTCGCCGAGTGTCTCGATACGGTCGGCGAGCAGCTCCTGGAGGTGCGCTTCCACGCCGTCCTTGATCAGGCCGGGATCCACGCCCAGTTCGTGCGAGGAGTCGTGGAGGACCTCCTCCATCGTGATGATGAGCTTCTCGCCCGCCTTGTTGACGACGGTCCAGACGC
Organism: Streptomyces sp. NPDC026246; assembly: GCF_055567995.1. Taxonomy (NCBI): domain Bacteria; kingdom Bacillati; phylum Actinomycetota; class Actinomycetes; order Kitasatosporales; family Streptomycetaceae; genus Streptomyces; species Streptomyces sp. NPDC026246. Next base: position 744,641 of record NZ_JBVHPJ010000003.1, read on the forward strand.
CCTCTTCCTCGCCGGTGCCCACTTTGAGGGTGCAGGGCGGCGACATCCAGTTCAGGGGCTTGTAGGCCCGGTCGTCGGCGTGGATCGAGACGCTGCCGTCCGCCTTCACCAGAATCAGGCGCGGGGCCGAGGGAAGGTGGGCGGTGAGCCGCCCGGCGTAGTCCACGGAGCAGCGGGCAATGACGAGACGCATGGTCCGCAACGCTACTCGACGGGCACCTGTCCACGCGATTCGCCCTGGAAAACGCGTGTTCGGTAATGGCCGATTGTGTGCAGGGTGTGCTCAGCGAGAGTGTCTCATCTGCGCATTTTCCTGGTGCCGTCCCGCTCCGGTGCTTACCGTATGAGCGGGAGGTCGCGATATGTGTACGCAGCGTGTCTGGATCGCGAGCTCCCTCATCCGTCAGGCAACCCCCGCTGGTTGGGGGTGCGAGAGGAGAACTCATGTCGCTCGACGTCTCACCGGCCCTACTCGAACAGGCCGAGCGAGGCGAGGTCGACGAAGCGGAATTCGTCGACTGCGTCCGGACCTCCCTGCCCTATGCGTGGGAGATGATCAGCTCCCTGGTGGCCCAGCTGAAGGTGGACGGCGGTGCGTTCGCCGACAACCAGACGCCTCCGCCGGACGAGCAGGCGCGCGGCCAGCTGCTGCGCGCGCTTGCGAGTGACGCGATACGCGGCGCGCTGCAACGCCACTTCGGTGTGCGGCTGGCCTTCCAGAACTGCCACCGGGTGGCCGTGTTCCCGCTTGACTCCTCGGTCGACGAGAAGCTGACGCGCTTCACCTCGGTCCGCAGTCAGGTGCTCAACCAGTCCCCCGAATTCCGGGACTGCTGACGCAGCGCCGCTCGCTTGCCGCTCCGTACGCGGGAGGTGCACTTTTTGTACCGGAGCGGCAAGTGCCCGGGATCCACCGTGCCTTCAGAGGAGTTGGGGGAGCACCTCTGCCCCCAGCCGCCGTACGTTCTCCTCCGTCGCGGCCAGGTCGCCGGAGCCCTCGACGAGGAGGGCGAAGCGGGAGATGCCGGTCCGCTCGCTGGTGGCCGCGATCCGGTCCGCACACAGCCGCGGGGTGCCCACCGGGTGCAGCCCGCAGAGCAGTTCGGTGTACGCCAGGGGGTCGCGCATCCGGCGCGTGCGCCCGTCGACCGTGACGTGCGCCTCCAGACCCTGCTTCAGCCAGCCCGGCATCGCCTTCATCAGCGTCTCCGCCGCGTCGGCCCTGCGGTCCGCGATCTGGCAGACGCCGGCCGACACATGGGCCGCGGCGAGGACCTCCTCGGCCGGCCGGCCGCTGTCGCGCGCGTGCCGCCGCCACAGCGCGACCATCTCGGCCTTCTCCTCGTCGCCCACGTGCATGCCGAGCAGCATCGGCAGCCCGCGCTCGGCCGCCAGCCGCACCGACTTCGGCGAGGTGCACGCGACGACCAGCTCGGGACCCGCCACGTCGGTCAGGGCCTCCGACGGCCGGGGCACGACCGGGACCTCGCGGAAGCGGAACCGCTCCCCGTCGGCCGACACGGACGGCTCGCGCAGCCAGCGCACCAGGACGTCGAGGGACTCCGGGAACCCCGTCTCGTAGGCCTCCAGGCCGGCCCCGAAGACCTCCAGGTCGATCCACGGGCCGCCCCGGCCGACGCCGAGGGTGAAGCGGCCACCGCTCGTGTGGTGCAGCAGCGCCGCCTGCTCGCCCAGGGCCACGGGGTGGGCGGTGGGCAGGACGCTGACCGCCGTGCCGACCCGGATCCGGCGGGTGCGGCCCAGCAGCAGCGCGGCCAGGGTGACGGCCGACGGGCAGGTGCCGTACGGCACGAAGTGGTGCTCGGCCAGCCAGACCGTGTCGAGCCCGGCCTCCTCGGCCACCTCGGCCGAGCGGACCGCGCGGTGCAGCGCCTCTCCCTCGCCCTGGCCGGGGAACCGGGCCCCCAGCACGAAACTTCCAACGCGCATTGCTTTCCTGCTTCCTTGGCTCCGACGCGGAGCTCCCCCACAGCGCATAACCGTCCGACACGTGCCGAGGACACGGCCGGGCGGAGTGTTTTGCGGATTGTCTGCCCAATGAGCGGCCGCGCGGGGGATCGCGAGCGGTCGCGCGGCGCGTCCGGGCGGGCCGCCCGCCCCGCTCGCGGGGGGACTTGTGACGACCGGTGGCGTACGTCCACCCGCCCCCGCGCCGCGTAGGCTGGACGCGGCCCGTGCTTCCTGTATAGACCCGAGAGGTGTCCCGTGTCCCCGCGTCGCAACCGAGCCAAGGGCGCCGGATCGTTCGGCCGGACCTCCGAGGACGACGGCGGCCGCTACGGCGGCTGGCAGTCCTCCGAGGACTGGCGGGGCGAGAGCTGGAGCGTGCGGCACGTGGCCGGGGCGAGCGCGCAGGGCAAGTCCTACCGCTGCCCGGGCTGCGACCAGCTGATCCCGGACGGGGTGCCGCACGTGGTGGCCTGGTCCGAGCACGCGGGCGTCGACGACCGCCGGCACTGGCACAAGGCCTGCTGGAACGCGCGGGACCGCCGCACCCCGGGGGTGCGGCGGTCCCGTAACGCGCCGAGGTTCTGAACCGGGCTCAGACGTCCCGCTTCTCCAGCAGCGCGAAGGCGGCGGCGAACGCGACGGCCGTGGCGCCCAGGATGATCCACAGCGGGTCCCAGCCGGACGGGCCGGACGAGCTGAGGGAGTTGGAGTAGAAGATGCTGAGCTGGTTCGGGATCGAGTACTCGAACAGGGCGTCGCGCACTCCCTGCAGCGACTCCGAGAACATGAACAGGGCGATCACCAGCGGGGCGAGCACGGCACCGATCATGATCGTGATGGCACCGGCCGAGTGGCGGATGATCGAGCCGACGGCCAGCGAGAGCAGGCCCAGCAGGGCGACGTAGACCGAGATGCCGACGGTGGCCTTGAGCCACTCGCCGCCGGAGGGGGTCCGGGCGCCGTCGCCCTCCAGCAGCGCCACGTGCAGGAAGGCCACCAGGGACGCCGAGACCAGCGTCACCACGAAGGCGACCAGGAAGAACACCACGCCCTTGGCCGCCAGGACCCGGCCGCGGCTCGGGCAGGCGACCATCGTGGTGCGGATCATCCCGGTGCCGTACTCCGAGGCCGTGGTCAGCACGCCCAGCGTCATGAGGCACATGCTGCCGAGGAGCACCCCGAAGAAGCCCAGCCCGAGCGGGCTCTCGCCGCTGAGGGCCGGGTCGGACTGGGCCACGATGACGCCGGTCAGTGTGCCGATGCCGACGACGAGCAGGACGAACACGCCCAGCGTCCACAGCGTGGAGCGCACCGACCGGATCTTCGTCCACTCGGAGGCGATCGCGTGCAGCAGGTGCGTGCGGACGACCGGGATCGGCGAGGTGTAGCCGGGCTGCGCCGGGCCGGCGGGGAACGGCGTGCCGGGCGCCGCGTGCCAGGCGGGCTCGGCCTGCGGCATCTGGGGCTGGGGGCTGCTCATCGGGCGTCCTCGGGCTTGGTCAGGTCGGTGGTCGGAGCGGCGGCGGGCGCGGACGGAGTCGCCGGCGGGCTGTCCGCGGGGGCCGGTGCCGCGGCGGGCGCCTGGGCGGCCGTGGGCGCGGACGGGGCGCCGGCGGAGGGAGCCCGGCCCGCGGAGGACGGCGGGGTCAGGGGCGCGGCGGGCGCACCCGCGGCCGGGCCCGCGGGGACCTGCTGGGCCGGCGGGGCGAAGCCCTGCGGCGCGGGCTGGGCGTACGGGTTGGCCGGGTCCGGGGCGAAGGCGCCCTGGGGAGCGCCGTACGCGCCGGAGGGGATCGGCGCGCCCTGCGGCGGGGCCGGCAGCGGACCGCCCGGCTGGGGCGGCGGCGGGGCGTACCAGCCGGGCTGGCCCTGACCGGGCACCGGCATGGGCGGCTGCGCGCCGGGCGGCAGCGGCTGCTGGAGCCCTTCCTTCTGGTCGGTGGTCGACCGGTAGTCGACGGCGCCCTGCGTCATCCGCATGTACGCCTCCTCCAGGGACGCCTGGTGCGGCGAGAGCTCCCACAGGCGTACGTCGTGCTCGTGCGCGATGTCGCTGATGCGGGGGAGCGGCAGCCCGGTCACACGCAGCGCGCCGTCCTGCTCCGGCAGCACGTGGCCGCCGGACTCGGTGAGCGCGGCCGACAGCTTCTCGCGGTGCTGCGGCTCGCTGTCGGGCGTGCGCACCCGGGCGAAGTCGGCGGAGTTCGCCGAGATGAAGGCCGTGACGCTCATGTCGGCGAGCAGCTGCCCGCGGCCGATGACGATGAGGTGGTCGGCGGTCAGCGCCATCTCGCTCATCAGGTGCGAGGAGACGAAGACCGTGCGGCCCTCGGCGGCCAGGGCCTTCATCAGGTTGCGCACCCAGAGGATGCCCTCCGGGTCGAGACCGTTGACCGGCTCGTCGAACAGCAGCACCTGCGGGTCGCCGAGCAGCGCCGCGGCGATGCCGAGCCGCTGCCCCATGCCGAGGGAGAAGCCCTTGGACCGCCGCTTGGCCACGTCCTGGAGACCGACGACCCCCAGCACCTCGTCCACCCGGCGGGCCGGGATGCCCGACAGCTGGGCCAGGGACAGCAGGTGGTTGCGGGCGGAGCGGCCGCCGTGCACGGCCTTGGCGTCCAGCAGGGCGCCGACGTGCCGAGCCGCGTTGGGCAGCCTGCGGTAGGGGAAGCCGCCGATCGTCACGTGCCCGGCCGTCGGGTTGTCCAGACCGAGGATCATGCGCATGGTCGTCGACTTGCCGGAGCCGTTCGGGCCCAGGAAGCCGGTCACGGCTCCGGGCCGCACCTGGAAGGAAAGGTTGTACACAGCGGTCTTGTCGCCGTAGCGCTTCGTCAGGCCGACTGCTTCGATCATGCTCCGCACCCATCGCAAGGTTCAGGACAGCGGGGCACACGCCCCCGTAAGGGTTAGGAGGATATCCAGGCGCTGACGGTTCCGCCCAAGAGCAGGTAAAGGTCGGCGGCATCCGAACCGCTAGGCGTCCCGTTTCCTCAGCAGCAGGTACCCCCCGGCCAGGGCCGCCAGCACCCACAGCGCCATGATCCCGAGCCCGCCCCACGGGCCGTACGGCGTGTCGTCGCCGATGGGCGGGACCACCTGCATGATCTTGCTGCCCGCCTGGTCGGGCAGGAACCGGCCGACCTTCTTCGTCGCCTCGACGTTGCCCAGGATGTTGGAGATGAGGAAGAAGAACGGCATCAGGATGCCCAGCGACAGCATCGGCGAGCGCAGCATCGCGGCGACACCCATGGAGAACATCGCGATCAGCGCCATGTAGAGGCCCCCGCCGAACACCGCCCGCAGCACCCCGGGATCGCCGATCTCCGCCCGGTGCCCGCCCAGCATCGCCTGGCCGAGGAAGAACGCGGCGAAGCTGGTGACTAGCCCGACCAGCAGGGCGAGAGCCGTGGCCACCGCGATCTTGCTGAACAGGAAGGCGCCGCGCCGGGGCACCGCCGCCAGCGAGGTGCGGATCATGCCGGTGCTGTACTCGTTCGACACCACCAGCACACCGAAGACGATCATCGCCAGCTGTCCGAGGCTCATCCCCGCGAAGCTGATGAACGTCGGGTCGAACTCCGCCCGGTCCTGCGCGTTCATCGAGTCGAACTCGCTCTTCGACAGGGCCGAGATCAGCATGCCGAGGGCGACCGTCACGACCACCACGAGCGACAGCGTCCACACCGTGGACGCCACCGACCGGATCTTGGTCCACTCCGACCGTACGACCTGTGTCACCGCCATGCTCAGCCCCTCTTCCAGCTGTCGCCCCACTGCTGCTGTTGCTGCGGGGGCGGTGGTGGCGCCTCGGCGCCCGTTCCGCTGTGCGCGTGGTACTCCACCGACTCCGCCGTCAGCCGCATGAACGCCTCCTCCAGGGACGCCTGTTGCGCACTCAGCTCGTGCAGGGTGATCCGGTGCTGTGCCGCCAGCTCGCCGATCTGCTCGGCCTTGCCGCCGTCCACCTCCAGCACGCCCTCACCGCTCTCCACGGCCACCACCCCGGCCTGGTGCAGCACATCGAGCAGCCGCTCCCGCTGCGGACTGCGCACCCGGACGTACGAACGCGAGTTGCGGTCGATGAAGTCGGCCATGGAGGTGTCCGCGAGCAGCCGCCCCTGCCCGATGACGACGAGGTGGTCGGCCGTCAGGGCCATCTCGCTCATCAGGTGGGAGGAGACGAACACGGTCCGGCCCTGGGCGGCGAGCGACTTCATCAGGGTGCGGATCCAGTGGATGCCCTCCGGGTCGAGGCCGTTGACCGGCTCGTCGAACATCAGGATCCGCGGGTCGCCGAGCAGCGCGGCGGCGATGCCGAGCCGCTGGCCCATGCCCATGGAGAAGCCCTTGGTCTTCTTCTTCGCGACGCCGGTCAGCCCGACCGTCTGCAGCACCTCACCGACCCGGGCGCGCGGGATGCCGTTGCTCTGCGCGAGGCACAACAGGTGGTTGTAGGCGGTGCGCCCGCCGTGCCAGGCCTTGGCCTCCAGCAGGGCGCCGATACAGGTCAGCGGGTCCGTGAGCTGGTGGTACCGCTTGCCGTCGATCCGGACGCCGCCGGCGGTCGGGTGGTCCAGGCCCAGGATCATCCGCATGGTGGTGGACTTGCCCGCGCCGTTCGGCCCGAGGAAGCCGGTGACGATGCCCGGTCTCACGGTGAACGACAGGTTGTTGACCGCCACCTTCTCGCCGTAACGCTTGGTCAGCCCCTCCAGCTCAATCATGACCGCCACGCTAGAGCGCGGCAAAGCCCTCTGCCACCCGGGCGGCAGAGGGCTTTGCGGAGGTTCAGCTTCCGTATGCCGGGCTGTTACCGGGACTGCTGGGCCGGGACCCCACGGGAGATGGGCTCGTCCTCGGCCGGCGTGCCCGCTGCGGCCACCGCGGCGCCGGTGAGCGTCGCGAGCATCTCGCGGACGTTCGTCAGCTGCGCGTTGATGGAGTCGCGACGGTTCGTCAGCGCCGCCAGCTCGCGCTCGGATTCCGAGCGGATGCGGTCGGCCTTGGCGTTGGCGTCGGCCACGATGTCCTCGGCCTGGCGCTGGGCCGTCTCGACGGTCTGGCGTGCGCGGCGCTCGGCGTCCGTGCGGAGCTTCTCGGCCTCCAGGCGCAGCTGCTCGGCGCGGTGCTCGATCTCGGCGAGGCGCTTCTCGGCCTTGGCCTGACGCGACGCCAGGTCGCGCTCGGACTGCTCGCGGCGCTTGGCGAGGTTCGTCTCGAAGTCGGCGGCGGCCTGCGCGGCCTTGGCGCGGGTCTCCTCGAAGAGGGCGTCGGCCTCCTCGCGCTTGGACTGCGCGTCCTTCTGCGCCTCGGAGCGCAGCTGGGCGGCGTCGCTCTTGGCCTTCTCGACGATCCGCAGGCCCTCGTCCTCGGCCTTGGCCTTGCGGTCGGCCGAGTACGACTCGGCGTCGTTGCGCACCTGCTGGGCCGCCGACTCGGCGAGCTCGCGGTGCTGCTCGGCCGCGCGCCGGGCCTCCTCGCGCAGGTCCTTCGCCTCCTCCTCGGCGAGGCGGAGGATCTTCTCCACGCGCGCACCGAGACCCGCGTACGACGGCTCGGCGTCGGTGATCTGGGCCTGGGCGTTCTGCGTCTCGAGGTGGAGCTCTTCGATGCGCTTTTCCAGAGCGGTGATGCGGGCGAGAGCGCTGTCACGGTCGGAGACGAGCTTGGAGATACGTTCGTCCACCTGAGCGCGGTCGTACCCACGCCGCACAAGCTCGAAGCCGTAGGGGGAAGTGTCGCTCATGGGGTTCCTGTCGAATGAGACCGGTGAGGTGATAGGTGGAATCCTAGGGGCCGGAACGGTGTGTCATCGAGCGGATGCGCGTTTGAACCGGAAAATGAGACCCCTTTTGAGTGGCTAAGCGGCGGATCGCTTGCCAGAACCCGGTCAAAGCCGCTCGATGTCCCCGGAATCGGTCCTTCCGGCTCGCTCCGGACGCCTAGCCGTCCGAGGACTTGCCACCCGATCGGGGCGCGCCGACCGTCGCGCCCGCCTTGACCCCGCTGTCCTTCGCACCGGCCGGAGCCTCGAAGGACTCCAACGCCTCCAGCACGTCCTGGACACGGGAGATCTCGGCGTTGATGTCCTCGCGGCGGCGGACCAGCACCTCCAGCTCGCGCTTGCCCTCCTCGACCGTGCGCTTGGCCTCGCGGACCGCCTCGGCCTTGAGTTCCTCGGCCTCCCGGACCAGCGTCGACTTCTTCTGCTCGGCCTCCTTGAGCAGCCCCTCGGCCTTCTTCACCGCGGCGATGCGCACCTTGCCCGCCTCGGAATTGGCCTCCGACACGATCTCCTTGGCCTTCGCCTGTGCCTTCGCCAGCTGCTCCTCGGCCGACTTGACCAGGGCGTCGCAGCGGTCGCCCGCCGTCTTCATCGCCTCGGCCGACTCCCGGCGGGCCCGCGCGTGCAGCTCCTCGATCTCCGCGGTGATGCGGTCGCGCAGCTCCTCGGCGCGCTCCCTTATCTGCGTGGCGTCCCGGCGCGCGCCGACCAGCAGCTCGTCGGCGTCCGTACGGGCCTTCTCCACCAGCGAGTTGCCCTCGACCGTCGCCTCGGACACCAGCCGGTCGGCCTCCGTGCGGGCCGCGCCCACCATCGTGTCGGCCTGTGCCTCGGCCTCGGCGGTGGTCTTGTGCGCCTGCTGCTGCGCCTCGGTGAGCAGCTTGTCCGCCTCGGCCGTGGTCTCGTTGATGAGCTTGTCGACCTGCTCGGCCGCCTCGGAGCGCCGCTTGTTGGCGTCCTTGCGGGCCTCGTCCAGCGTGCGGTCGGCCTCCTCGCGCGCGTCGGCGACGACCCGCTCGGCCTCCGCCCGCGCCTGCGACTTGACGCGCTCGGCCTCGGTGCGGATCCGCTCCGCGTGCTGCTGCGCCGAACCGACCGTCTCGGCGGCCTCGGCCCGCAGCCGCTCCGCCTCACCGGTGGCCTCCGCGAGGAGCCGGTCGGCCTCCCCGGCAGCCTCCGCGCCCACGCGCTCGGCCTCGGCGAGCGCCTCGGTGCGCACCCGCTCCGCCTCGGTGACCGTCTCCATGCGCAGCCGGTCGGTCTCCCGGACCGTCTCCGTGGTGAGCCGCTCCGCCTCGCTGCGTGCCTCGGTGATGAGGGTGTCCGCCTGCGTCGCCGCGTCCGAGCGGATGCGGTTGGCGTCCTCACGGGCGTCGGCCCGGGTGCGCGAGGCGCTCTGCTCCGCCTCGGCGATCGCGTCGGACGCCTCCGTGCGCACCCGCTGGGCGTGCTCGGCGACATCCGCGCGGATCCGCTCCGCCTCGCTGATCGCCTCGGACATCGTCCGCTCGGCGAGCGCCTTGGCGGCCTCGGACTCCTCGTGCGCCTCGCGCCGCAGCCGGCTCGCGTCCTCGCTCGCCCGCTCGCGCTCCGCGTAGGCGTCGCCGCGGACCCGGTCCGCCTCCTCCTGGGCCTCGCGCCGGGTGCGCTCCGCCGCGTGCTCGGCGGCGCTGCGCAGTCCGGTGATCTCCTCCTGGGCCTGCTCGTGCAGCCCCGCGACGGAGTCGCGGACCTGCTGCGCGTGCTGCTCGGCGGCGGACACCATCTCCGTGGCCCGCCGGTCGGCCTCCTCGACCAGTCGCACGGCCTCGGCCTGGGCCTCCTCCACGCGCTTGCGCGCCGAGGCCAGCAGCTCCTCGCTCTGCTCGCGGGCCCGCTCGCGCTCCTGGTCGGCCTCCTGCCGGGCGCTGCCGAGGAGTTCCTCGGCCTCGCGGCGGCGGCGGTTGGCCTCCTCCTGGGCGGCGGCCAGCGTCTCGGACGCCTCCGCGGCCAGCCGCTCGGCGGCGGCCTGCGCCTCCGCGCGCATCCGGTCGGCGCTCTCCTGCGCCTCCGACTTCAGCCGCTCGGCCTCGGTCGCGGCCTCCGTGCGCAGCCGTACGGCGACGGCCTCGCCCTCGGCACGCGCGGCGGACGCGTCCGACGCGGCCTCGTCCCGCAGCCGCTCGGCCTCCGTCTCTGCCTGCTGCCGCAGCGTGCGGATGCGCTCGGCGGCCTCGGCGCGCAGCCGCTCGTTCTCCTCGGCGGCCTCGCGGCGGATCCGCGCGGCCTCCTCCCGGGCCTCCGACAGCGCCTGCTCGGCGGCCGTCAGCCGCTCCTCCGCCTCCGTCTGGAGCCGTGTCAGCTCCGCGGCGGCCTCCGCCCGGCGGACCTCTATGGCCCGCTCGGTCTCCTCGTGCAGCTCCAGCGCCGCGCGCTCGGCCTCCGCCTTGAGGGCCTCGGCCTGCTCGACGACCTCCTCGCGGTGCCGTTCGGCCTCCTGCCGGGTGCGCTGGAGGGTCTCCTCCGCCTGCCGGCGCAACGTCGTCGCCCGCTCGATGGCCTCGGTGCGGACCTTCTCGCTGTCGGCCTGGGCCGTGGTGCGCAGCTCGTCCGCGTCGGCTTTGGCCTTGGCGAGCAGCTCCTCGGCGGACTTCGCCGCCTCCTCGATCTGCGCCACGGCCTCCTTGCGGGCCTCGGCGCGGATCTTCTCGCCCTCCTCGACGGCGTCCGCCCGGAGCTGCTCGGCCTCGCCCCGCAGCCGGCGGGCCTCCTCCTGCAGCTCGACCGTCTTGGCGCGGTACTCCTTGGTGTCGTCCTTCGCCGCGCCCTTGAGCTCCTCGGCGATGTCGTGCGCCTCGGCCCGCAGCCGGTCCGCCTCGGCCTCGGCCTCCTTGCGGATCCGCTCGGCCTCCTCGGCCGCGGCCTTGGTGGTCTTCTTGGCGTCCTCCGACGCCTTGTTGAGGACCTCCTCGGCCGTACGGGCCGCCTTGGACAGCTGGGTCGCCGTCTCCTCGGCCGTGAGCGTGCGCGCCTTCTCGGCGGCCTCCGCGACGATCTTCTCGGCCTCGGCCCGGGCGTCCGCGACGATCTGCTCCGCCTCGGACTTGGTGCTCTCGGCCTCCTTCGTGGCCTCCTCGACCAGCCGGGCGACCTGCTCCTTGGCGGTGCGCGTCCGCGTCTCGTTGGCCGACTCGGCGCTCGCCAGGGCCTTGGCGGCGGCCTCCTCGGCCTCCGAGACGAGCTTCTCCGACTCGGACTGCGCCTTGCGCAGCGCCTCCTCGGCCTCGGCCATCCGCCGCTCGGCGGCCTTGGTGAGCTCCTGGGCCTCGCGGCGCGCGGACTCCGACTCCGAGACGGTGGAGGTGCGCAGCTGCTCGGCGTGGTCGGTGGCCTCCTGGGCCTGCGTGGAGGCGGCGTTCAGCAGCCGCTCGGCGTCCGTGCGGGCCCGCCGCAGGATCTGCTCGGCCTCCGCCCGGGCCTCCTCGGCCGCGCTGGTCAGCCGCTGCCGGGCCTCGGTGGCCAGCCGCTCGGCCTCCGCGCGGGCGGCGGCCAGGGACTGCTCGGCCTCCGCGCGGGACTCCTCCAGCAGCCGGCGGGCCTGCTGCTCGGTGCGGGCGCGCAGCTGCTCGGCCCACGCCACGTTCTCGTTGACGTGCGACTCGACCGTCTGGCGGCGCTCGGCCAGCTCCTGGTCCAGCTGCTGGCGGCGGGTGACCGCCTCCTGGTGCAGCTCCGCCTGGAGGCGGGCCGCCTGCTCGGCGTGCTCCTGCAGGATCCGCTGAGTCTGGGCCCGGGCCTCGCTCAGTTCCCGCTCGGCGTCCGTGCGGATCTGGTCGGCCTGCATCTGCGCGTTGCGCAGCAACTGCTCGGCCTGCCAGCCGATGTCGCCCCCGTCGAAGGAGGGCCGGGTCATGATGGTGCGCCGCGCCTCGTGCAGCTTGGCGCGCAGTACCTCGACCTGGTAGCCGAGGTCCTCGGCGTGCTGGATCGCCTTTTCCCGCTCGGTCTTCAGCCGCTTCATCTCGGCTTCGAACCGAGAGAGGTGGTCGACGTCAGCCGCCGGCTCTCGCTCCTGGCTCTCGTAGCCCCGCACTGCGCGGTCCCATCCGTCCCCTGGTCGAAACTCTTTCCGTACGAGCTCCGTCCATCCGCCGAACGGGGCCCCCGGGGAATGGTGTCAGATCATCGGCGGAGCAGAGGCTGCTGCCCCGACGCTCGTCCCCCGAAACCCGGACCCCGGTGGTCCTGCCGTCGCACGGCGGGACCGCGGTCACCCTGGCTGAGCGGCGACCGCACCCAACCCTACCGGCCCCTATGTACGAGGGTCAGTGCTCAGGTGACTCAACGGGCGCCGAAGTGACCAGTTCTGTCAGTACGCCATGACAGTCCTTGGGGTGCAGGAAGGTGATCCGTGACCCCATGGAACCGCGCCGGGGCTCTTCGTACAGCACGCGCACGCCCTTGTCCTTGATGTCGGCGGCGTCCGCGTCGACGTCCGCGGTGCCGAAGGCGATGTGGTGGACGCCCTCGCCGTTCTTCGCGAGCCACTTCGCGACGGTGGAGTCCTCCCGGGTGGGCTCCAGGAGCTGCAGGTAGGTGGCGCCCCCGTCGGACGTCTCGTTGATCTTGAGCATGGCCTCGCGCACGCCCTGCTCCTCGTTGACCTCGGAGTGGAAGACCTCGAAGCCGTAGGTGGCACGGTAGAACTCGACGGTCTTGTCCAGGTCGAAACAGGCGATCCCGATGTGGTCGATTCGCGTCAGCATGAGTTCAGTGCAGCGCCCCGGAGGTGGTTACGCAACGTGCGCGCGATCACACCGACGGCCCGATGACGGCACGGAGTGCCACTCAGTACATTCGAAGTAAACCCTCGTTCACTCCTCGGCTGTGCAGCCGGTAAGGGGATCGCAGCTCATGTCTTCTGCAACGACCAGCTCGGTGATCGTCTCGGGGGCGCGTACGCCCATGGGACGGCTGCTGGGCTCCCTGAAGTCCTTCTCCGGAGCCGACCTCGGCGGATTCGCGATCAAGGCCGCCCTCGACCGTGCGGGGATCGGCGGCGACCAGGTGCAGTACGTGATCATGGGCCAGGTGCTCCAGGCCGGGGCGGGGCAGATCCCGGCCCGCCAGGCCGCGGTCAAGGCCGGCATCCCGATGAACGTGCCGGCGCTGACCATCAACAAGGTCTGCCTCTCCGGCCTCGACGCCATCGCGCTCGCCGACCAGCTCATCCGCGCGGGTGAGTTCGACGTGATCGTCGCCGGCGGCCAGGAGTCGATGACCAACGCCCCGCACCTGCTGCCCAAGTCCCGCGAGGGGTACAAGTACGGCGCCATCCAGATGCTGGACTCCATGGCGCACGACGGGCTGACCGACTCCTTCGACGGCGTCGCCATGGGCGAGTCCACCGAGAAGCACAACACCCGCCTCGGCATCGGCCGGGCCGAGCAGGACGAGATCGCCGCGCTGTCGCACCAGCGGGCCGCCGCCGCGCAGAAGAACGGCCTGTTCGACGCCGAGATCACGCCCGTCGAGATCCCGCAGCGCAAGGGCGACCCGGTGCTGTTCGGCAAGGACGAGGGCATCCGCGGCGACACGACCGCGGAGTCGCTCGGCAAGCTGCGTCCCGCCTTCGCCAAGGACGGCACGATCACGGCCGGTTCCGCCTCGCAGATCTCGGACGGCGCCGCCGCCGTCGTCGTGATGAGCAAGGCCAAGGCGCAGGAGCTCGGCCTGGAGTGGATCGCCGAGATCGGGGCGCACGGCAACGTGGCCGGTCCGGACAACTCGCTGCAGTCGCAGCCGTCCAACGCGATCCTGCACGCGCTGAAGAAGGAAGGGCTGGAGGTTTCCGACCTCGACCTCGTCGAGATCAACGAGGCGTTCGCGGCGGTGGCCGTGCAGTCCATGAAGGACCTCGGAGTGTCCACCGAAAAGGTGAATGTCAACGGCGGTGCCATTGCCCTGGGTCACCCGATCGGGATGTCCGGCGCGCGGCTGGTGCTGCATCTTGCGCTGGAGCTGAAGCGGCGCGGCGGCGGTGTGGGCGCGGCCGCGCTGTGCGGTGGCGGAGGCCAGGGTGACGCGCTGATCGTGCGCGTGCCCAAGGCCTGAGTTTCGGTACGTCCCTGATCTGAACGGAGCTGTGATGCAGGACGTCTCCACGTTGGTGGCCCAGGCCAGGGAAGGTCGGCCCCGGGCCGTGGCCCGGCTGATCTCCCTGGTGGAGGGGGCGTCCCCGCAGCTGCGGGAGGTCATGGAGGCGCTGGCGCCCCTGACCGGCGGCGCGTACGTGGTGGGCCTGACCGGGTCGCCGGGTGTCGGCAAGTCGACGTCGACCTCGGCGCTGGTCAGCGCCTACCGCAAGCAGGGCAGGCGGGTCGGTGTGCTCGCCGTCGACCCGTCCTCCCCGTTCTCGGGCGGCGCGCTGCTCGGCGACCGTGTGCGGATGTCGGATCACGCGTCCGACCCGGGTGTGTACATCAGGTCGATGGCGACGCGCGGGCACCTGGGGGGGCTGGCGTGGGCCGCGCCGCAGGCGATCCGGGTGCTGGACGCCGCCGGGTGCGACGTGATCCTCGTCGAGACGGTGGGGGTCGGGCAGTCGGAGGTGGAGATCGCCTCGCAGGCGGACACCTCGGTGGTGCTGCTGGCGCCCGGCATGGGCGACGGCATCCAGGCGGCCAAGGCCGGGATCCTGGAGATCGGCGACGTGTACGTCGTGAACAAGGCGGACCGGGACGGCGCGGACGCGACGGCCCGCGAGCTGAACCACATGCTGGGGCTGGGGGAGTCGCGGGGGCCGGGGGACTGGCGCCCGCCGATCGTGAAGACGGTCGCCGCGCGGGGGGAGGGCGTGGACGAGGTCGTCGAGGCGCTGGAGAAGCACCGGGCCTGGATGGAGGAGCGGGGAGTGCTCGCGGAGCGGCGTCTCTCCCGGGCCGCGCGCGAGGTCGAGACGATCGCGGTGACGGCTCTGCGCGAGCGGATCGGGGACCTGCACGGGGACCGGCGCCTGGGGGCCCTCGCGGAGCGGATCGTGGCGGGCGAGCTGGATCCCTACCGGGCGGCCGACGAGCTGGTGGCGGGGCTGACGGAGGGCTGAGCTGAGCCGGGCGCCGGGCGCCCGGCTGCTCCGGGGGTGTGGCGCCCGACCGTGGGTGGTGGGTCGGGGCCGCGCCGGGGGGTGTCCGTCCTCGGAACGGCGCGATCGACGTGCGTGCCGACTGACTGTTCGTCGACGCGCCAACCAGCTGCGGGCGGACACCCCCCGACACGGCCCCTTGCGCCGTCCCTGCGGGTGCGGGTGCGGGTGGGTTTCGGCTGCCACGACAGGAGCGCAGCCGGTCCGGCTGCGCTCCTGTCGTGCCGTGCCCCGGCGCGACTGTGGGCGCCGGGGGAGTGGTCAGTCCTGGTCGTCGTCCGTGTCGTCCTGGGTGTCCGAGTGGTCCGGCGTGACCTTCGCCGTGTCGAGGCCGATCTTCCAGTCCTGCTCGGTGCCGCCCTGCTTGCGGGTCTCGGCCTCCCAGGTCTGGCCCTTGCCGTCGTCGTCGAGGTCGACGGACGTCACGACGCCCTTGCCGGCCGCGGCCTTCGCCGCCTCCTCGGCGGTCACGGCGGAGCCCTTCAGCGCGGCCCGCACCTGCGCCGTGTCGTCCTCGTCGTCCTTGTGCGCGCCGAGGACCTTGCCGCTGGACGGGTCGACGCTCACGCTGCGCCAGGTGTCGTCGCCGGACAGCACGTCGACCTGCCACACCGCCTTGCCGGAGTCGTCCTCGTCGTCCAGTTCCGCGGAGACGGCCGTGCCCGGGGTGTGCTTCAGCGCGGAGGCGATGGCCTCGGCCGCCGTGACGTCCGCGTCGGCGACCTGCTCGGCGTCGTCCCGGTCGTCGCGGCCGTCGTCGTCCGACACCCGGGTGTTCGCCGTCTGGCGCGCCGGGCCGTCGTCGTCGCCCGTGGTCGCGAGGGCCGTGGCCGTACCGCCTCCGATCAGAGCGGCGGCGGTCACGGCGGCGATCACGATGTTGCGCTTCATGCGGGTTCCTCCCGAGTCGTTTCGTTTTCGATGTCTTCGACTCTGGCCGACGGAGGCTGAGAGGAAGCTGAAGCCCCCTGAAGGGATCTTCAGCTTGGCTTTGCCACTCTGGACGCATGCGCCTGTTGATCGTGGAGGACGAGAAGCGGCTGGCCCTGTCGCTCGCCAGGGGCCTGACGGCCGAGGGGTACGCCGTGGACGTCGTCCACGACGGACTGGAGGGGCTGCACCGGGCCTCGGAGGGCGTCCACGACCTGGTGATCCTGGACATCATGCTGCCGGGACTCAACGGCTATAGGGTCTGCGCCGCCCTGCGCGCCGCCGGGCACGACGTGCCGATCCTGATGCTGACCGCCAAGGACGGCGAGTACGACGAGGCCGAGGGCCTCGACACCGGCGCGGACGACTACCTGACCAAGCCGTTCTCGTACGTCGTGCTGGTCGCCCGTGTGAAGGCGCTGCTGCGCCGGCGCGGACAGGGTGGCGGGGCGTCGCCCGTGCACGTGCTCGGGGACCTGAAGGTCGACACGGCCGCCCGCCGGGTCTTCCTCGGCGAGGCGGAGATCGCCCTGACGGCGAAGGAGTTCTCCGTGCTGGAGCAGCTCGTGCTGAGGCCCGGCGAGGTCGTGTCCAAGTCGGAGATCCTGGAGCACGTCTGGGACTTCGCCTACGACGGCGACCCGAACATCGTCGAGGTGTACGTCAGCACGCTGCGGCGCAAGCTGCGCCCGGAGCTGATCCGGACCGTGCGCGGAGCCGGGTACCGGCTGGAGACGGCGCCGTGAGCCGGCTGTTCGGGTCCGTCCGGGCACGGGCCACGCTGGGCGCCACGCTCGTCGTCGCGGTGGCCCTGGTCGCGGCCGGGGCCGCCGTGCTGCTGTCCCTGCGGTCCAACCTGATCGGCGAGGCCGGAACGCAGGCCGAGCGCTCCGCCCGCGCGGTCGCCTCGGAACTGGCCGCCGGCACGCCCTACGGCAAGCTGTCCGGGCTGGACGGCGACGACGGGCCGGTGCAGGTGCTCGACGAGGACGGACGGCTGGTCGCGGCCAGCGAGGACCTGGAGCGGATCAGCGGCACGGACAGCACCCAGGTGAAGCCGCGGCCGGCCGCGTCGCCGGACGGGGACGACGAGGACGACTCCGACGGCGCGGGCGAGAGCCTCGAACCAGGCGAGATCTCCGGGGAGAGCGTCTTCAGCAACGGCTCCGCGACGATCGACGGGGACACGGAGGACTACCGGTTCGCCGCCGTCGAGGTGGAGACCCGGGACCGCGGTCACCTCGAGGTCTACGCGGGCTGGCCGCTGGCCGCCGAGCACGGGGCCGTGCGGACGGCGCTGACGGTGATGCTGATCGGTTTCCCGCTGCTGCTGGCCGTCGTCGCGGGCGTGACCTGGCTGGTGACCCGGCGGGCCCTGCGCCCCGTGGAGGGCATCCGGCGCGAGATGGCCGCGATCACCCGGTCCGAGGACCTCGCGCGCCGGGTGCCCGAGCCCGACACGCACGACGAGATCGCCCGGCTCGCCAGCACCACCAACGAGACGCTCGCGGCGCTGGAGACGTCCGTGGAGCGGCAGCGCCGGTTCGTCGCGGACGCCTCCCACGAGCTGCGCAGCCCGATCGCCTCCCTGCGCACGCAGTTGGAGGTGGCCGCCGCCCACCCCGACCTGCTGGACCTCGACGGGGCCGTGGAGGACACCGTGCGCCTGCAGCGGCTGGCCGCCGACCTGCTGCTGCTCGCCCGGCTCGACGCGGGGGAGCGGCCCGGGGACGCGACGGTCGACCTCGCCGCGCTGGCCCGCGAGGAGGCCGCCGGGCGGACCGGTGTGAGCGTCCGGGCGGAAGCCGTGGAGGTGGTCGGTTCACGGGGGCAGTTGGGGCGCGTGCTCGCCAATCTGCTCGACAACGCTCAGCGGCACGCGCACTCGGCCGTGACGGTCAGCGTGCGGCGCGAGGGCGACCGGGCCGTGGTCGGGGTGGCGGACGACGGCGAGGGGGTGCCCGAGGCGGACCGGGAGCGGATCTTCGAACGGTTCGTCCGGCTGGACGCGGCCCGCAGCCGGGACGACGGAGGCGCCGGACTGGGGCTGGCCATCGCCCGGGACGTCGCGGTCCGGCACGGGGGCACGCTCACCGCCGGGCGCGGACCCGCAGGCGGAGCCCTGTTCGAACTCCGCCTGCCGCTCCGCTAGCGGGTCAGGGGCGCCCGCGCTGGCCGCGCAGGTGCTCCGCGATGGGCTTGAGGGCCTTGTCGAGCTCCGTGAGGGTCTCCGGGGACAGCAGGTCGATGAAGTGCCTGCGCACGGACGCCACGTGGTGCGGCGCGACCTTCTGCATCGTCGCCATGCCGTGGTCGGTGAGGACCGCGTAGAGCCCCCGGCGGTCCGACTCGCAGTTCTCGCGCCTGACCAGGTGCGCGTTCTCCATGCGCGTGATCTGGTGCGACAGGCGGCTCTTGGACTGCATCGTGGCGGAGGCGAGGTCGCTCATCCGCATCCGCAGGTCGTCGGACTCCGAGAGGTTCACGAGGATCTCGTAGTCGTTCATCGTCAGGCCGAACGGCTGCAGGTCCTTCTCGAGCTGGTACGTCAACAGCCTGTTGACCTCCAGGTGGGTGCGCCAAGCGCACTGCTCCGCATCGGTCAGCCAGCGGGTGGCCGTCTCGGTCTCCATGAATGAAGTCTACCTAAAATGTTGAAAGGCGAACTAGTGAGGGGTGGCGTGTGACAGCGCACACCTGGCGAACAACCGTGCGCAGGCGTTCGATGTCACACTCCGCAGACTACCGCTCACAGCCCGAAGCGACGCTGGAGGTCCCCCAGCTGTCCGGGAAGGCGCGGTACCCCGGACTGCCCCGCCTGCGGGCCGGGCGCCGCCGCGCCGGGCACCCCCGCCTGGTGCGGGACCACCCCCGTCGCCTGCTCCGCCATCAACATCTCGGACGACTGCAGCAGCACTGTGCCGGCGCCCACGAACTCGAACTGGTGCTCCTCGCCCGAGGCGCCCCCGAGGCCCGTCAGTGCACGTAGACCGCCCATCACGCCCGTCATGTAGCCGTGGTCGTAGTGGTGGCAGGGCGAGGGGCAGTCGGCCCAGCCGACCAGCGCCTGGGGGTCGACCCGGATGGGGGGCTCCATGAACACCACCGGGCCGTTGGACGCGGCCACGAACTTCCCCGTCCCGATGAGCGTCAAAAAACCCGGCACGATTGATTGCTTCAGCGACAGACTTGGCTGAAAAGCAAGCAGGTTGCCCGAGCGAATGGTCAGGTTGCCGTCCTCGAGGTCGTACGAATTGACGTCGAAAGCCCGGTCGGCCAGGAGCATCTTGCCCGACCCCTCGGCCACCACCCAGTCGCTCGCGTGCAGTGGCGAATGGAACGAGGTGCGCACGAGACGGTCCAGCCGGCCGTGCCCGACGCCGTTGAAGTCGATCGACCCGTAGTAGGCGATCATCTTCCCCTTCTGCAGGAACCACTGGCTTCCCTTGAGCTCCACGCAGAAGGTGTACGGATTGACGTTGTCGTCGGAGGGCAGTGTCGCCGGGTCGAAGACCGCGGGGCCGGCGCCCGGGGTTGCGTAGGTGCTCACAGCTTCTCCTCCGACGCCTGGACGTACACCGCACCGCTGCCGCTCAGCTCCAGCTGGAACGCCTCGCCCGAGCCGCGGCCCACCATGTCCCGCCAGCCCAGGGCGGTGGACAGCTTGTTGCGGACCTCGCCGTGGTGGGCGACGTAGGCCTGCGGGTCGACGTGCACCGGGCGCTGCGGGGTGATCGGGATCTCGATGACCCCGCCGTGGGCCATGACCGCGACGGACCCGTGCCCCTTCAGCGTCGTCGTGAACAGCCCCTGGCCGCTGACCTGGCCGCGCACCATGCCCATCACGCCGCCCTGCGAACCGAGGAACATCGTGCCCTGCTGCAGCGTGCCCTCGAAGGCGAGGAGGCGGTCCGCCTCGACGTACAGGGTGTCGCCGGCGAGCTGGATCACCTGGACGTGGTGGCCGCCGTGCCCGAACAGGACCGTGCCGCTGCCCTCGACGGACATCAGGGGCGTGTCCTCGTTCGCCACCCGGCGGCCGATCATCGACATGATCCCGCCCTGCCCGCCCGCCATGTTGGGCGTGAAGGACACCTCGCCCTTGTACGCGAGCATCGCGCCGCGCTGGCTGAACAGCCGCTGCCCGGGCGCGACCGTCGCCTCGACCATCTTCCCGTTGATCTCCCGGAAGCCCATCTCACACGTCTCCCGCGATCGTGTTCCGCTCGCTCGGCTGCACGTACACCAGCCCGTCCCCCTCGAACCGCATCTGGAACGCCTCGCCGCCGCCCTCCCCGAGCAGCGTGCGGAACGTCACACCGGACTGGAAGGACTGCCGCAGGTTCCCCTGGTGCGCCACGTACGCGCCCGGGTCCACGGTCAGCGGGTACTGCGGGCTGACCCGGAGCACCACCGCCGGCCCGTCCGACATGATCGCCGCCTGGCCGTGGCCCTCGAGGGTCGTGGTGAACAGCCCGTTCCCCTGGGAGGCGCCGCGCAGGCCGGTGAACTCGGTCCCCGTGCGCAGCCCGCCGTCGGTCGCGAGCAGGTTGCTCGACTCGACGTAGAGCCTGTCGCCCTGGACGCTGACCAGGTTGATCTCGGAGGCGCGGTCCGCGAACCAGCAGGTCCCCCGGCCCTTCACCTCCATCAACGTCATCTGCTCGCCGGTCAGGCGCCGGGTCACCATGCCCCGTATGCCCTCGCCGCCGCCGCTGAGTTTCTTGAAGGCCATCTCGCCGTCGTACGCGACCATCGAGCCGTTCTTCGCCTTCACGGCGTCTCCGGTCATGTCGACGGCGAGCACCTTGCTGCTCTGAAGTCGGAACATCGCCACGTACGCGAAGGTATCCGCAGGCCCGGGCCCACGGACAGGGCCCGTGGGAGGAGAACGTCCCCGAGCGCACCCCTAGGGGCCGGGCGGCCGGGGCCGTTTGCCACAATGGGCGCGACGCTTGTGCGTGCGTTCACAAACCGATCTCTGCCACCGAAGGTGACCCGTGGACCTCAAGACCGCCACCGCCCTCCGCCGCCTCCGCCTGGTCTCGGCCCCCGAGGCGATCTCGTTCCTGCTCCTGCTGGTCTGCTCGGTGCTGAAGCGGACCACGGACTTCAACGCCGTGCCGGTGATGGGGGCGGTGCACGGTGCGCTGTTCGTCCTCTACGTCGTCTTCTGGGCCGACGCCTGGAACCGGGCCAAGTGGCCGCTGGGGACCGCCGCGCTGTACTTCGTCCTCTCGGTGCTCCCGGCCGGCGGCTTCTTCGCCGAGCGCCGGCTGCGGCGTGAGGCCGAGGACGCGGTCATCGCCTCCCGCGTGCGCAAGGAAGGCGTGGTGAACGCGTGATCGTCGCCTTCTCCGTGACGCCGCTGGGCGTCGGCGAGGACGTGGGGGAGTACGTCGCCGACGCCGTGCGGGTGGTGCGGGAGTCCGGGTTGCCGAACTCCACGGATGCGATGTTCACCTCCGTCGAGGGGGAGTGGGACGAGGTCATGGACGTCGTCCGGCGTGCCGTCGCCGCCGTCGAGCGCCGCGCGCCGCGCGTCTCCCTCGTGCTGAAGGCGGACATCCGCCCCGGCGTGACGGACGGGCTGACGTCCAAGGTGGAGACGGTGGAGCGGCACCTCGCGCAGTAGCGACCGCCGGCGCGCTCCCCGATGAGTGGACCGAAGGGCGAGACGGAGCTGACCACCATGTGACCGGCCGGTAAGGTCTGGTCCGTGCCGAAGCCGCTCAGTCTCTCCTTCGACCCGATCGCGCGCGCCGACGAACGCTGGAAGCAGCGCTGGGGAAATGTGCCGTCCATGGCGGCGATCACCTCGATCATGCGGGCCCAGCAGATCCTCCTCGGCGAGGTGGACGCGGTCGTCCGGCCGTACGGGCTGACCTTCGCCCGCTACGAGGCCCTGGTGCTGCTCACCTTCTCCAAGTCGGGCGAGCTGCCGATGTCCAAGATCGGCGAGCGGCTGATGGTGCACCCCACGTCCGTGACCAACACCGTCGACCGGCTGGTCCGGTCCGGCCTGGTCGCCAAGCGGCCCAACCCCAACGACGGCCGCGGCACCCTGGCCAGCATCACCGCCAAGGGCCGCGAGGTGGTCGAGTCGGCCACGCGGGACCTGATGGCGATGGACTTCGGGCTCGGCGCGTACGACGCCGAGGAGTGCGCCGAGATCTTCGCGATGCTGCGCCCGCTGCGGGTCGCGGCCGGCGACTTCGAGGAGCAGTGACCCGGGGCAAGATCTCCCGGAACGGGTCGTTACGCTCGACGGCATGAAGAAGAGCGTGCTGACCCGCTACCGGGTCATGGCCTACGTCACCGGTGTGCTGCTCGTCGCGCTGACCCTCGGAATGATCGGCAAGTACGTCCTGGATCTGGGCGGCGCGGCTGACTTCACCCAGGTGGTCAGCATCGCGCACGGCTGGCTGTACGTCGTGTACCTGATCTTCGCCTTCGACCTGGGGTCCAAGGCGAAGTGGCCGGTCAAGAAGCAGCTGTGGGTGCTGCTGGCCGGCACGATCCCCACGGCCGCGTTCTTCGTCGAGCGCCGGATCAGCCGCGAGCTGGACGGCCGGCTCGCCGAGGACGTGCCCGCGCCGGCCAAGGCGTAGCAGGACACCCGGGGCCGCCGCCGTACGCGCGCGTACGGCGGCCGTCCTCACCCGTTCGCCAGGTCACCGCCGTCAGCCATCGACATTTACTAGGACGTCCAAGTAAATTCGAGGGTATGGACGCTGACGCCATCGAGGAGGGCCGCCGCCGCTGGCAGGCCCGGTACGACGCCGCACGCAAGCGCGAGGCCGACTTCACCACGCTCTCCGGGGACGCCGTGGAACCGGTGTACGGGCCCCGGCCCGGCGACCGGTACGACGGGTTCGAGCGGATCGGCTGGCCCGGGGAGTACCCCTTCACCCGCGGCCTGTACGCGACGGGCTACCGGGGCCGCACCTGGACCATCCGGCAGTTCGCCGGGTTCGGCAACGCCGAGCAGACCAACGAGCGCTACAAGATGATCCTCCGCAACGGCGGAGGCGGGCTCTCGGTCGCCTTCGACATGCCGACCCTCATGGGCCGCGACTCCGACGACCCGCGCTCGCTGGGCGAGGTCGGCCACTGCGGCGTGGCGATCGACTCGGCGGCCGACATGGAGGTCCTGTTCAAGGACATCCCGCTGGGCGACGTCACCACGTCCATGACCATCAGCGGCCCGGCCGTGCCCGTCTTCTGCATGTACCTGGTGGCCGCCGAGCGGCAGGGCGTCGACCCCTCCGTCCTCAACGGCACGCTCCAGACGGACATCTTCAAGGAGTACATCGCCCAGAAGGAGTGGCTCTTCCAGCCCGAGCCCCACCTGCGCCTCATCGGCGACCTCATGGAGCACTGCGCGGGCGGGATCCCGGCGTACAAACCGCTGTCCGTCTCCGGCTACCACATCCGCGAGGCCGGGGCGACGGCCGCCCAGGAGCTGGCCTACACCCTCGCCGACGGCTTCGGCTACGTGGAGCTGGGCCTCTCGCGCGGCCTGGACGTCGACGTCTTCGCGCCCGGCCTGTCCTTCTTCTTCGACGCGCACGTCGACTTCTTCGAGGAGATCGCCAAGTTCCGCGCGGCCCGCCGCATCTGGGCCCGCTGGATGCGGGACGTCTACGGCGCGAAGTCGGAGAAGGCCCAGTGGCTGCGCTTCCACACGCAGACCGCGGGTGTCTCCCTCACCGCCCAGCAGCCGTACAACAACGTCGTCCGCACGGCCGTCGAGGCCCTGGCCGCCGTCCTCGGCGGGACGAACTCGCTGCACACCAACGCGCTCGACGAGACCCTGGCCCTGCCGAGCGAGCAGGCCGCGGAGATCGCGCTGCGCACGCAGCAGGTGCTGATGGAGGAGACCGGCGTCGCCAACGTGGCCGACCCGCTGGGCGGTTCCTGGTACATCGAGCAGCTGACCGACCGCATCGAGGCCGACGCCGAGAAGATCTTCGACCAGATCAAGGAGCGCGGCCTGCGGGCCCACCCCGACGGGCAGCACCCCATCGGCCCGATCACCTCCGGCATCCTGCGCGGCATCGAGGACGGCTGGTTCACCGGCGAGATCGCCGAGTCGGCGTTCCGGTACCAGCAGGCGCTGGAGAAGGGCGACAAGCGGGTCGTCGGCGTGAACTGCCACGACGGCTCCGTCACCGGTGACCTGGAGATCCTGCGCGTCAGCCACGAGGTGGAGCGCGAGCAGGTGCGCGTGCTGGCCGGCCGGAAGGCGGCGCGGGACGACGCGGCGGTGCGCACCGCCCTGGACGCCATGCTGGACGCCGCCCGCAGCGGCGCCAACATGATCGAGCCGATGCTGGAGGCCGTCCGCGCGGAGGCCACGCTCGGGGAGATCTGCGGGGTGCTCCGCGACGAGTGGGGCGTGTACACGGAGCCGGCCGGCTTCTGAGGGGCCAGCGGGTGTCCGCAACGTCGCGTCGTCCGCCCGGCGGGCGGGGCAGGCGAGGCTGTGCGGACACCCCCTACGACCCCAGCCCCTGCAACAGCACCCTGGTGAAGCCGCGGACCCACTCCTCGTCGGCGGGTTCCGCGCTCACCAGGGTGCGGTGCACCACCGCGCCCGCCACCATGTCGAAGATCAGGTCCACCGTGCGCGCCGCCGACTCCGGGTCGTCCTCGGCCGGGAGTTCGCCGCGCGCCTGGGCCCGGGCGCGGCCCTCCAGGACCAGCCGCTTCTGCCGGTCCACCACCGAGGCGCGGATGCGTTCGCGCAGCGCCTCGTCGCGGGTGGCCTCCGCCACCACCGCCATCAGGCCGCTGCGCGCCTCCGGAAGCGCCAGGATCGCGGCGAACTGCAGCACCACGCCCTCGATGTCGGCGGCCAGCGAGCCGCAGTCGGGCAGCTCCAGCGCGTCGAACAGTTCGGCCACGGCGTCGACGACCAGTTCGTTCTTGCCCGCCCAGCGGCGGTAGAGCGTCGTCTTCGCAACCCCGGCACGCGTCGCCACGTCCCCCAGGGTGAGCTTGGACCAGCCCAGGTCCACCAGCGCCTCACGGGTCGCGGCCAGGATCGCGGCGTCCGCCGCGGCGCTGCGCGGGCGCCCGGAACGGCCGGACGGGCTGCGACTGTCCATGTCCTGACCATAAACCGACGGTTCCCGCACGGCCCCGTGAGGGAGATCACCGGGGAGCGGTGTCCCGAAGCCCGCGTCTGGCATTACGCTACGACTCGTAGCGAAAGCCCGTGCCGGACGTACACGGGCCTCGACACGCACGGCGTGGGGTGGGGACCCGGCGCCGAAGGGCACCGACCGGCCCGGCTTCCACACCGCGTTTTCACACGCGCGCGCACTACGGGGGAGGATAGGCGCATGCAGCCACGGAACATGTCCATGAGCGGAGTCGTCGACCTCGCCGCGGTGAAGGCGGCCCAGGAGGCCAAGGCGAAGGCGGAGCAGGCGCGGGCCCAGGCGGCCCGCGAGGGCGGCACGGGGGCCATCTCCCCGGCCGACCTGGTCATCGACGTCGACGAAGCGGGCTTCGAGAACGACGTCCTGCAGCGGTCCGCCGAGGTGCCGGTCGTCATCGACTTCTGGGCCGAGTGGTGTCAGCCCTGCAAGCAGCTGAGCCCCGTCCTGGAGCGGCTGGCCGTCGAGTACAACGGCCGCTTCCTGCTCGCCAAGATCGACGTCGACGCCAACCAGATGCTGATGCAGCAGTTCGGTGTCCAGGGGATCCCCGCGGTGTTCGCGGTGGTCGCCGGGCAGGCGCTGCCGCTCTTCCAGGGTGCCGCCGGCGAGGAGCAGATCCGGCAGACCCTGGACCAGCTGGTGCAGGTCGCCGAGCAGCGCTTCGGTCTGACCGGCCTCGTCGTCGACCCGGAGGCTGAGCCGGGCGGTGCCCCCGCGGCCCCCGAGCGTCCGGCCGGTCCGCACGACGGGCTCCTGGAAGCCGCCGTGCAGGCGCTGGACTCGGGCGACCTGGGCGGGGCCATCCAGGCCTACCGCAACGTGCTGAACGAGGACCCGGCCAACGAGGAGGCCAAACTGGGCCTCGCCCAGGCCGAGTTGCTCCAGCGGGTGCAGGGCGCCGACCCGCAGCGCGTGCGCCGGGAAGCGGCCGAGAAGCCGTCCGACGTGCAGGCGCAGATCGCCGCCGCCGACCTGGACCTGGTGGGCGGTCACGTCGAGGACGCGTTCGGCCGGCTCATCGAGACCGTGGCGCGCACGGCGGGCGACGACCGGGACGCCGTACGCGTCAGGCTGCTGGAGCTGTTCGAGGTCGTCGGCCCCGAGGACCCGCGGGTGATCGCGGCGCGCCGGGCCCTGGCGCGCGCCCTGTTCTGACCAGTCGTTAAACGCCCGGGCCTGTGGTGCCCGGGTGAAAAGTCTGCTGTGGAGTCGTCACCGCGGCCGCGCTTTGCCAAATCTTGGTAATCGCGGCCGCTGTTACTGCCAGTACATCCTGGGCGTTGATCTGTCGGATTCTGTCCAGCGATCAACAGCTTTGTACCGCCGCCCGGCGCCACCGTGCGTCGCCGTCCGAGACCGTTGGGTCGTTGTTCGGTTATCCCGCCGTTACTAGTGAGTAACGAACCCCCTTGTGCGGGCGGCGAGAATGCACCACGATCGGCCACGCTCGGTCCATTCCCGTACCCCGGCAGCCGGTTGGGTCGCGGGACGATCTGGGTCCCCACCGAGCAGAGCCGGCGGCAGTGGCGCCGGCTCTAGGACAGGGGGGTCTTCACCCACCCGGTGAAGCCTGTCCAGCAGGGTTGTGCGTGATGCGTGTCAGGCGCGACCAGTGGTTGTCGCTCGGGGGTGATCGCCGGTGATTCGGGCGCAGTTGCGCCGCCGAGTGCAGGCGCTCTCCTTCCCGAGGACGTAGCACTTCTCCCATCCCTGCCCGGCTGAGCCGCACTTCGCGGCGGGCCGGGACAGGAGATGTACGTCCGAGAAGGAGGAAATATGGAGTCCCAGGTGCGTGGCGGGACCAGATGGAAGCGGTTCGCTGTGGTCATGGTGCCCAGCGTCGCCGCCGCGGCATGTGTGGGTGTCGGACTCGCTCAGGGGGCGCTCGCCGCGTCGTTCAGCGTCTCCGGCCAGCAGTTCAAGGTGTCGGCCGGTCACCTGCACGGTGATGGTTTCGCCCAGTACGGCGGAATCGACACCGTCTACAAGACGACCGAGGGCAAGGAGAAGGTGCCGGTCCCGGTCGCCATCTCCTCGTTCGACACGGCGACCATCAAGAAGATGTGTCAGTCGGTCGCGACGCCGATCCCGCTCATCGGCAAGACGGTGTACCTCCGTCTCGAGGCGGGCAACGACAAGCCGGTCACCGCCGAGAACCTCTACATCGACGTCGCCCAGCTCGACGCCGACGCGAAGTTCAAGAACATCGACATCGGCGTCGCCGTCAAGGACAAGACCCGCGGCCCCGACGTCAAGCAGGGCGAGAACGTCCTGCCGGGCGGCTTCGCCCAGCAGGCCGAGTCGGCCGACCTCACCGGCGTCAAGCAGACGGCGTGGGCGACCTCGGCCGGTACCTTCACGCTCAACGGCCTGTCGATGAAGCTCGGCATGGACAAGGGCATGGAGTGCTTCTGACGGCCTCGGGTCGTCAGGCACACCAAGGGCCGAAGCGCCCCTGAAGGGCGGGGAAGCCCTCGCTTCCCCGCCCCGCCGCCCGGCCGGGCCGTACGCCGGGCGCCTCCACAGACTCACCACTTCCGGCTACTGAACGCCTACGGCCGAGCCGGTACGTACCTCCACCGGACCGAGGGAGCTGTTTTCCATGAGTGCCGAGACTCCGGTCCAGAGCGCCGGGACCTTCACCCGGCTGCGTCGGCGATTCCGTGACTGGCGGGGCAACCGGCCGTTCTGGGCGGGGCTGTTCACCATCCTCGGCGGCGTGCCGATCGCCTACTTCCCCTACGCCACCCTGAAGCTGGGAACCATGTCGCTCACCATGGCGACCACCGCGGGTGCCGGCTCCCTCATCATCGGCGTCCTGCTCGTGACGCTGGGCCTGACCATGTGGTTCCAGCAGGCGACGCGCATCTTCGCCGGTGTGGCGGCGATCATCCTGGCCCTGGTGTCGCTGGTGGTCTCCAACATCGGCGGCTTCATCATCGGCTTCCTGTTCGCCATGCTCGGCGGCGCGCTGGCGATGGCCTGGGCGCCGGGCCGGCCGGAGGACAACGGACGCGGCAAGCGGTCGGCGGATCAGGGCCCCGCGGACAAGGCCGCCTGGGAGCCCGCCCCCGCCGGCGAGCCCGGCGAGCCGGGGCACCCGCAGCCCGCCCCCGGGGCCGGTGACGGCGAAGCGGCCGGCGACGCGCGGCCCGAGGCGCACCACGGGGGGCACCGTGTCGGCTGACGCCCGCGACCAGTTCCCCGGGACGCAGGACCGGCCGAGAACGGGTCCCCGTCACGCGGCCCCCAAGAAGCCGCTGTTCACCAGGTTCCAGATGCCGGCCGGCAAGGCGATAGCCATGGCGGCGATGCCCACCGCCGTCCTCATGGGCATGGGATTCACCCCGACGCTGGCCCTCGCCGACGATCAGCCGGCGGCGTCCAACAGCCTCAAGGCCGACGAGTACAAGGACTGCGTCGAGGCGCTCGACAAGGACAGCGACAAGGACAAGGCCGACGCCTCGCCCTCCCCCTCGCCCTCGGCGAGCGGCAGTGAGGACGACGGCGACAAGGACACCCCCACGGCAGAGCCGACTCCTTCGGCGTCGGCGGGCGGTTCGGACGCGGACGCGGACGAGAGCCCGGCGGGCTCCTCCGGTTCGTCAGGTTCGTCGGATTCAGGTTCCGACGACCCGGGCGACACGGCCGAGCCGAAGCCCGCCCCCTCCGCCTCCGGGGACGCCTCGGACGAGAAGGAGGACGAGGCGGCGCCCAGCCCGTCCGAGTCCAGGAGCGGCGGCATCCTGGAGGACATCGGCGACGCGATCGGCGGCATCCTCACGGGCGGCAAGTCCACCGAGAGCCCGAGCCCCACGCCGTCGGCGTCCACGTCGCCGTCCGAGCAGGCGAGCACGCCGGAGAAGACGGAGGAGCCGTCCGGCACGGACACCTCCGGCAGCGCCGGGAAGACCGCGGGCAAGGCCACCGGGACGGCGAAGGACGCCGTCGAGGACACCGCGAAGGACGCCACCGACGCCGCGTCGAAGGCGGCCGAGGACGCCGAGGACGCCGAGGACAAGGCCGAGGAGGCGGCGGACGAGGCCACGGCTTCCCCCAGCCCCTCCGCGAGCCCCTCGGTCGACCCCGAGGACTGCCCGGCCGCCACCGACGCCGAGGGGGGCGTCGACAACCAGATCCTGGTGCCCGACGACCCGTGGTACCTGGAGGCCAGCTCCCTGACGCTCAAGGGCGCCGACTACCAGGGCATCGTCGAGGTGAAGACGGCGAGCGGGACCACCAAGAAGGTGCTGAAGTACGTCATCAGCAACGGCACCGACATCGGGGACCTGCACCAGCTGGTCAAGGACAAGCAGTCCGGGAAGACGCACCACGTCCAGGCCGCGAAGGGATCGATCTCCACGATCGACGACGGCAAGACGGTGATGTACACGGAGAGCATCTCCGGCAACCTGCTCGGACTGATCCCGGTCACCTTCGACCCGGAGCACCCGCCGCCCCTGAACATCCCGCTGATCTACTTCACCAAGGTCAAGGTCACCCAGGCCGCCCAGTTCGGCGGCACGCTGACGGTGCCGGGGCTGCGCCAGTACGTGACGGGCTGACGCCGCCTGCGAGGTCTCTGAAGGAGCCGCAACCGACTGTGCCCCGCCGGATTCGACCGGCGGGGCACAGTCACGTGCGCGAGAAAAGGTTGATCAGTTATAGACGGCAACGAGGGCGCCCCCTGTGTCGCAGGGGGCGCCCTCGGTCGTGTGTGCCGGGGTGGGCGTGGTCAGCTCGTCGCCTCGCCCAGGTGGTGGACGCGGACCATGTTGGTGGTGCCGGGGACGCCGGGGGGCGAGCCGGCGGTGATCACCACGATGTCGCCGGCGTTGAAGCGGTTGAGCTTGACCAGCTCCTGCTCGACCAGTTCGACCATCTCGTCGGTGCTGTTCACGAACGGCACGACGTACGGCTCGACGCCCCAGCTGAGCGCCATCTGGTTGCGGGTGCCCTCGTCGGTGGTGAAGGCGATGATCGGCTGCTGGGCGCGGTACCGGGACAGCCGGCGGGCGGTGTCACCGGACTGCGTGAAGGCCACCAGGCCGCGACCGCCGAGGAAGTCGGCGATCTCGCAGGCGGCACGGGCCACCGAACCGCCCTGCGTGCGAGGCTTCTTGCCCGGCACCAGCGGCTGCAGGCCCTTGGACATCAGCTCCTGCTCGGCCGCGGTGACGATCTTCGACATCGTCTTGACGGTCTCGACCGGGTACGCGCCCACGCTCGACTCGGCGGACAGCATGACCGCGTCGGCGCCGTCCAGGATCGCGTTGGCCACGTCGGAGGCCTCGGCGCGGGTCGGACGGGAGTTGGTGATCATCGACTCCATCATCTGGGTCGCCACGATCACCGGCTTGGCGTTGCGCCGGCACAGCTCGATCAGGCGCTTCTGCACCATGGGGACCTTCTCGAGCGGGTACTCGACGGCGAGGTCACCGCGGGCGACCATCACGCCGTCGAACGCCATCACGACGTCCTCCATGTTCTGCACCGCCTGCGGCTTCTCCACCTTGGCGACGACGGGGACGCGGCGGCCCTCCTCGTCCATGATGCGGTGCACGTCCTGGACGTCCTTGGCGTCCCGGACGAACGACAGCGCGACCAGGTCGCAGCCCATGCGGAGCGCGAAGCGGAGGTCCTCGACGTCCTTCTCGGACAGGGCGGGCACGTTGACGGCCGCGCCGGGCAGGTTGATGCCCTTGTGGTCGGAGATGACGCCGCCCTCGATGACGATCGTCTTCACCCGGGGGCCCTCGACCTCGGTGACCTTCAGCTCGACGTTGCCGTCGTTGATGAGGACCTGGTCGCCCTTGTTCACGTCGCCGGGCAGGCCCTTGTAGGTGGTCCCGCAGATCGTCTTGTCGCCGGGGACGTCCTCGGTGGTGATGGTGAACTCGTCACCGCGGACCAGCTCCACGGGGCCCTCGGCGAAGGTCTCCAGCCGGATCTTGGGGCCCTGGAGGTCGGCGAGGACACCGATGGCCCGGCCGGTCTCCTTGGCGGCGGCCCGGACCCGGTCGTACCGGCCCTGGTGCTCGGCGTGCGAGCCGTGGCTGAAGTTGAAGCGGGCCACGTTCATGCCGGCTTCGATCAACGCGACAAGCTGCTCGTGGGAGTCGACCGCGGGGCCGAGAGTACAGACGATTTTCGAACGGCGCATGGGGGCGATCCTATCGGTTTGTTTCCCAGCGGAATATTCCGTCTGGCGGAAAATACAAAAGGGCGGGTTGCCGCTCAGGTGTGATTCCCCGAACCAATTACCAGCGCGTAGGTCTGGGTCGCGATCTCCATTTCCTCGTCGGTGGGGACCACGGCCACCGCCACCCGGGCACCCTCGGGCGAGATCAGCCGCGCCTCGTCCGAGCGCGCCCCGTTGCGTCCGGGGTCCACGGCGAGGCCCAGCTCCTCCAGGCCCGCCACGGCGGCCGCGCGCACGGGCGCCGCGTTCTCCCCGACACCGGCGGTGAAGGCGACGGCGTCCACCCGTCCGAGAACGGCGTAATAGGCGCCGATGTACTTCTTCAGCCGGTGAATGTAGATGTCGAACGCCAGCTCCGCCTGCTCGTCGCCCGCGTCGACGCGACGGCGGATCTCCCGCATGTCGTTGTCGCCGCACAGCCCGATCAGCCCGCTCTTCTTGTTGAGAAGAGTGTCGATCTCGTCGGCGGACATTCCGCCGACACGCATCAAATGGAAGATGACGGCCGGGTCCATGTCTCCCGAGCGCGTACCCATCACGAGCCCCTCCAAAGGCGTCAGCCCCATGGAGGTGTCCACGCAGCGGCCGCCCCGCACGGCCGACGCCGACGCCCCGTTGCCCAGGTGCAGCACGATCACGTTCGTCTCGGACGGGTCCTTGCCCAGCAGCCCGGCGGTGGCGCGGGAGACGTAGGCGTGCGAGGTGCCGTGGAAGCCGTAACGGCGGATGCGGTGCTCGTCGGCGGTCTTCACGTCGATCGCGTAGCGGGCGGCCGACTCCGGCATCGTGGTGTGGAACGCGGTGTCGAAGACGGCGACCTGCGGCAGGTCCGGCCGCAGCGCCTGCGCCGTGCGGATGCCGGTGAGGTTGGCCGGGTTGTGCAGCGGCGCCACCGGGATGAGCCGCTCGATCTCGGCGAGCACGGCGTCGTCGATCACGGTCGGCTCGGTGAAGGACTTGCCGCCGTGCACCACCCGGTGCCCGATGGCGGCCAGTTCGGGGGAGTCCAGCCCGAGGCCGTCCTTGGCGAGTTCCTCCGCCACGGCCTTCAGGGCGGCGTCGTGGTCGGCGATCGCGCCGCCGCGCTCCCGGCTCTCGCCGCCCGCCGGCGTGTGCTTCAGCCGGGAGGACCGCTCACCGATGCGCTCGACCAGGCCCACCGCCAGCCGGCTGCTGTCGCGCATGTCGAGCAGCTGGTACTTCACCGACGAGGAGCCGGAGTTGAGGACGAGGACACGGGTGGGGCTCACTGGGCGGTCACCTTCTCGCTCGGGGACTGGGCCTGGATCGCCGTGATGGCGACGGTGTTGACGATGTCCTGCACCAGGGCGCCCCGGGACAGGTCGTTGACCGGCTTGCGCAGACCCTGCAGCACCGGCCCGACGGCGATGGCGCCCGCCGAGCGCTGCACGGCCTTGTAGGTGTTGTTGCCGGTGTTCAGGTCGGGGAAGATCAGCACGCTCGCCTGCCCGGCGACCTCCGAGCCGGGCAGCTTGGTCGCCGCGACGGACGGCTCCACGGCGGCGTCGTACTGGATCGGGCCCTCGATCCGCAGGTCGGGCCGCCGGGCGCGCACCAGCTCGGTGGCCTCGCGGACCTTGTCGACGTCGGCCCCCGTGCCGGAGGTGCCGGTGGAGTACGACAGCATCGCGATGCGCGGCTCCACGCCGAACTGTGCGGCGGTGGTGGCGGACTGGATGGCGATGTCGGCCAGCTGCTCGGCGTCGGGATCCGGGTTGACCGCGCAGTCGCCGTAGACGAGGACCTTGTCGGCCAGGCACATGAAGAACACCGACGAGACGATGTCCGCGTCCGGCTTGGTCTTGATGATCTCGAAGGCCGGGCGGATCGTCGCGGCGGTGGAGTGCACCGAGCCCGACACCATGCCGTCGGCGAGACCCTCCTGGACCATCAGCGTGCCGAAGTAGTTCACGTCCGAGACGACGTCGTACGCCAGCTCCACGGTCACACCGCGGTGGGCGCGCAGGGCCGCGTACTTCTCGGCGAAGGAGTCGCGCAGCTCGGAGGTGGCCGGGTCGATCAGCCGGGACTCGCCGAGGTCCACGCCGAGGTCGGCGGCCTTCTTGCGGATCTGGTCGACCGGGCCCAGCAGGGTGAGCTCGCACACGCCGCGGCGCAGCAGCACCTCCGCGGCGTGCAGCACCCGCTCCTCGGTGCCCTCGGGCAGCACCACCCGGCGCAGGTCGGAGCGGGCCTGCTCCAGCAGCTTGTGCTCGAACATCATCGGCGTGACGCGGTCGCTGCTCGGCGCGGAGACGCGGTGGGCCAGTCCGGCGGTGTCGGCGTACCGCTCGAACAGGCCGAGGGCCCGCTCGGCCTTGCGCGGGGTGGCCGCGTTGAGCTTGCCCTCCAGGGAGAACAGCTGCTCGGCGGTGGGGAAGCTGGTGCCGGTCACCGACAGCACCGGGGTGCCGGGGGCGAGACGGTCGGCCAGGGTCAGGATGTCCCGGCCGGGCACCTCGTCCAGGGTGAGCAGCACGCCGGCGATCGGCGGTGTCCCGGCGCTGTGGGCGGCCAGCGCGCCGACGACCAGGTCCGCCCGGTCGCCCGGGGTGACGACCAGGCAGCCCGGCGTCAGGGCGTTCAGGAAGTTCGGCAGCATCGCACCGCCGAAGACGAAGCCGAGCACGTCCCGGGCGAGCCCCGAGTCGTCGCCGAGCACCACCCGGGCGCCGAGGGCGTGGCTGATCTGCGAGACGGTCGGGGCGGACAGCGCGGGCTCGTCGGGCAGGACGTAACAGGGTGCGGGGAGCCGGGAGTCCAGCCGGGCGGCGATCGCGTCCCGGTCCTCGCGGGCCACCCGGTTGGTGACCATCGCCAGGACGTCGCAGCCGAGGGTGTCGTAGGCGCGGTAGGCGTTGCGCGTCTCGGCGAGCACCGCCTCCACGCTCTGTCCGCGCCCGCCGACGACGGGGATCACGGAGGCACCGAACTCGTTGGCCAGCCGGGCGTTGAGCGACAGTTCGTCGGGCAGCTGCGTGTCGGCGTAGTCGGTGCCCAGGACCAGGACCACGTCGTAGTCGCGGGCGACCAGGTGGAAGCGGTCGACCAGCGTGGAGACCAGCTCGTCCGTACCGGCCTCGGCCTGCAGGGCGGACGCCTCGTGGTAGTCCATGCCGTAGACGGTCGCCGGGTCCTGGGTGAGGCGGTAGCGGGCGCGCAGCAGCTCGAAGAGGCGGTCGGGCCCGTCGTGCACCAGGGGCCGGAACACACCGACCCGGTCGACCTGCCGGGTGAGGAGCTCCATGACCCCCAGTTCGACGACCTGGCGGCCGTCGCCGCGGTCGATGCCGGTCACGTACACGCTGCGGGTCACGCGCGCTCTCCGTTTCGTTCCGAATGGGGGGTGCGTCCAAGGGGGGCGGCCCTGCCTCACGGCTAT
Source organism: Streptomyces sp. NPDC026246 (assembly GCF_055567995.1). NCBI lineage: Bacteria > Bacillati > Actinomycetota > Actinomycetes > Kitasatosporales > Streptomycetaceae > Streptomyces > Streptomyces sp. NPDC026246. Next base: position 779,228 of record NZ_JBVHPJ010000003.1, read on the forward strand.
CCAGCCAGAGGCACAAAAATCGCCCACCGAGGTGAGCAGAACCCTCTTGACAATACCTCTGCCGCTAGATAAGGCGCCCGTCAGAAGGGGGTTCCACAGCTGTCCGCGGGGCGTGAAAGAATCGGCAGTGCTCACCGGTGTCTACAGCGAGCAGGAGACAGAGCACGATGCGTATCGGAGTTCTCACCGCAGGCGGCGACTGCCCCGGACTGAACGCCGTGATCCGGTCGGTCGTGCACCGGGCGGTCGACAACTACGGCGACGAGGTCATCGGGTTCGAGGACGGGTACGCGGGGCTGCTCGACGGGCGCTACCGCAACCTCGACCTGGAGTCCGTCAGCGGCATCCTGGCCCGCGGCGGCACCATCCTCGGCTCGTCCCGGCTGGAGCGCGACCGGCTCCGCGAGGCCTGCGAGAACGCCTCCGACATGATCCACCAGTTCGGCATCGACGCGCTCATCCCGATCGGCGGCGAGGGCACCCTCACGGCGGCCCGCATGCTGTCCGACGCGGGCCTGCCCGTCGTGGGCGTGCCCAAGACGATCGACAACGACATCTCCTCCACCGACCGCACCTTCGGCTTCGACACCGCGGTCGGTGTCGCCACCGAGGCGATGGACCGCCTGAAGACCACCGCGGAGTCCCACCAGCGGGTGATGGTGGTCGAGGTCATGGGCCGCCACGCCGGCTGGATCGCCCTGGAGTCCGGCATGGCCGCCGGTGCGCACGGGATCTGCCTGCCGGAGCGCCCGTTCGACCCGGCGGACCTCGCGAAGATGGTCGAGGAGCGCTTCTCCCGCGGCAAGAAGTTCGCCGTGGTGTGCGTGGCCGAGGGCGCCCACCCGGTCGACGGCTCCATGGACTACGGCAAGGGCGCCATAGACAAGTTCGGCCACGAGCGCTTCCAGGGCATCGGCACCGCCCTCGCCCATGAGTTGGAGCGGCGCCTGGGCAAGGAGGCCAAGCCGGTCATCCTCGGCCACGTCCAGCGCGGCGGTGTGCCGACCGCCTACGACCGGGTGCTCGCCACGCGGTTCGGCTGGCACGCGGTGGAGGCCGCGCACCAGGGCCGCTTCGGCCGGATGACGGCGTTGCGCGGGACGGACATCGTGATGGTGCCGCTCGCGGAGGCCGTGACCGAGCTGAAGACGGTCCCGAAGGACCGCATGGACGAGGCCGAGTCGGTCTTCTAGGCCTCACGGCCGCCCTCCTCCTGGAGCTTCGTCCAGAAGTGCTCGACGATCCGGTCCAGGAACTCCTGACCGGCGCCGCCCGCGTCACCGCGGCCACCGCCCCAGCTGAGGGTGGCGGCCATGTGCCCCTGGTAGTCCCCGTGCAGCCCCTGCAGGGTCGCCTCCAGGGACCGCCGGGTCAGCGGCACCAGCCGGGCCACCGGGCGCACATAGGCCTGCCAGCGGGTGGTGGCCGCGCTGCGCAGCAGTTCGCCGAGCTTGCGCTCGCGTCCCGTGACGGCGACGAAGTCGGGCAGGTCGAGGCCGAGCACCTCGGCCAGGGCCGTCGACTGGCGCTCGGTCCCGCGCCAGTGGTCGGTCTCCTCCATCCGCAGATAGGCGTGCACGTCGTGACCCACGGCGCGGGCCACGTCCTCGGGCGCGAGGCAGCGCGCGATGCGGTGTTCGCGCAGCGTGCGCGGCCTGCCGATGAGTTCGGCGGGCGAGCACCACAGCACGCCCGCCAGAGCGGTGAGTTCGGAGCCGCTGGGGGCGGTCAGTCCGCGCTCCCAGTCGACGACGTGCTCGGGGGTGACGTGGGCGTGTCCGTAGGAGACCCGCATGCCGTAGGCGACATGCTCGGGGGCCATGCCGAGGGCCGCCCGCAGACGGCGGGCCGCGGAGGCGTCGAAGGGCGGGGGAGCGGTCGCGGGAGGGGGATCGCCCGGACGGGGTGATGGTCGGCGCACGCGCCACAAGCTAGGGGTGCCCGACGGCGCCGACTACGGGCTGTTCGGCCAGGATCACGGATTGTAGGAACGTACGGCTACCCGCCGGTTCGGGTGGAGCGGGGGAGCGCCTGTCGGGTGGACGGGTGTGCGGCCGGACCGGATGTGCGCGCCGGTGCGCGCGGGCGCGCGAGCTCCCGGGACACGAGAACGGCAAGCTCAACGGGCATATGCGTCGATCGCGCACCGCGCCCGTCTCCCGGCAGCTCGCGGCGCCGGGGCGGACGGCGGCGGGAACGCGGTCGCCCGTGCGGACGGCAGTCGAAGGCGGGTGCGTCGCCGTCAACCCCCCGCGCGCGGACGGAAGGCGGCACTCCGCGGCGCGATCCGTACGCTGCCCGCCGTCCGTCGGCCTCCCTCACCCGGCCCCGGACCCGTTCAGCCCTTCACCGCCCCGCCCAGGGCGAACCCGCCCCCCAGCCGGCGCGCGATGAGGACGTACAGGAGGATCACCGGCGTCGAGTACACGATCGAGAACGCGGCCAGCTGCCCGTAGGCCACCATGCCGCGGTTGCCGAAGAAGTCGTTGATGCTGACCGACGCCGGCATCTGGTCGGGGGTGAGCAGGAGCATGAAGGGCACGAAGAAGTTCCCCCACATCATGACGAAGGAGAAGACCGTCACCACGGCCACGCCCGGGCCCATCAGCGGCAGCACGATCCGCAGCAGCGACTGCGGGGCGGACGCGCCGTCGGTCCAGGCCGCCTCCTCCAGTTCCTTCGGGACGCCGTCCATGAAGTTCTTCATCAACCAGATGGCGAACGGCAGTTGGGAGGCGGCGAAGAAGAGGATCGTGCCCTGCACGGTGTCGATCAGGTCCACCCGGACGAAGAGCGCGTAGACCGGAACCATGATCGCCGTGATGGGCAGGCTCGTCGCGAACAGGATCGTCAGCAGGAACGGCCGGTTGAAGCGGGAGCGGAACCGGGACAGCGGATAGGCGGCCAGGACCGCGCAGACCACGGTCAGCAGGGTCGCCCCGCCGCACAGGACGAGGCTGTTGAGCAGGGGCGTGAAGGTGATCTCGGGGGTCAGGATCGCGTCGAAGTTGTCCAGGGTCAGCCCGTCGGGCGCCTTGACGCTGAGACCGGCGTGCGGATCGAGGGCGGACAGGACGACCCAGGCCAGGGGCAGGACGAACGCGGCGGCGACCACCAGCAGTCCCGCGTCGGCGGCCAGCCGGCGGCGGGCGCGGCGCGCGGCGAGGGTGTACGGCATGGGCGTCAGACCTCCGTCCGCAGCAGGCGCAGGTACACCAGGGAGAACAGGGAGCCGACCACGAGCAGCAGCAGGGCCACCGCCGTGCCGTAGCCGATCAGGGAGTTCTGGAAGGCCTGTTCGTACATGAACAGGGGCAGGGTCTGGCTCCTGCCGCCCGGGCCGCCCCTGGTCATCACCCAGATCAGTCCGAACACCGAGAGGGTCTGCAGGGTGTTGAGCATCAGGTTCGTGCCGATGGAACGGCGGATCATCGGCAGGGTGATGTGCCACCACCGGCGCCAGCCGCCCGCCCCGTCGACCTCGGCCGCCTCGGTGATCTCCTGCGGGATCTCGTTCAGCGCGGCCGAGTACACCAGCATCGAGAACGCCGTGCCCCGCCAGACGTTGGCGAAGGACACCGCCAGGATCGGCAGGGTGAACAGCCAGTTCTGGGTGGGCAGACGGAGCCACTCCAGCACGGCGTTCAGGGTGCCCTCGCGGCGGAAGAAGGCGTACAGCAGGAAGCCGGCCACCACCTCCGGCAGCACCCACGCCGTGACCACGATGCCGCCGGTGAGGGTGCGGACCGGTCCCGACGCGCGCCGCATCAGCGCGGCGAGGGCCAGGCCCAGGGTGTTCTGCCCGATCAGCGACGACAGGACCGTGAACACCAGCGTCAGCCATACGGCGTTGAGGAACGCCTCGTCCCCGAAGGCCCGGGTGAAGTTGTCGAAGCCGACGAACGACTCCTGGGCCTGGCCGGTGAGCTGGAGGTCGGTGAAGGCGAGGTAGACGCAGTAGCCGATCGGGCCGGCGAGGAAGAGGAGCAGCAGGACGACCGCGGGGGCCAGGGGCAGCGCCCGCACCGGCAGGCGGGGGCCGCGTGCCGGGCGGGGGTCCGGGGAGGTCTTGGTGAGGCGCGGGTGCGGTGCGGTGGCGGTCATGCGCGGTCCTCGCTCACCGCGTGGTCACCTGGCCGTCCGTGGCGTCCTTCAGCGCGTCGGTGTAGGCGGCGGCCGCCTCCTGGACCGACGCGTCACCCGTGGTGACGCTCTCCATCGCCTCCTGGACGGCCGTGGAGACCTTCGGGTACGCCGGGTAGGCGGGGCGGTAGTGGGTGTGCGCGACCAGGTCCGTGAAGAACGCGATGCCGGGCTGGGCGTCGACGTACGCGGGGTCCTCGGCGACGTCCTCGCGGACGGCGATGCCCGAGTTGGCCACGTACCACTTCCGGGCGTTGGCCTTGGTCTGCATCGTCCTGATGAACGCGAAGGCCAGGTCCGGGTTGCCGGCCTTGGCGGGGATCGACCAGGTCCAGCCGCCGGACATGCTCACCTTGCCGGGCGCCTGGCCGTGCTGGGTGGGCATGGCGGCCAGGCCCAGTTCCCTCGACCACTCGGGCCACTCGTGGCCGCTGCCGGGCAGCCAGTCCTGCGGCAGCCAGGAGCCGTCCAGGGCGATGCCGAGCTTGCCCTGCGGCAGCCACTCGCCGCGCACCCGGGTCATGACGTTGGGGTCGAGGGCGTCGGAGACGTCCGGGCCGAGCTTCTCCTCGTAGACCGTCTCGACGAAGGAGAGGGCGTCCCGGAAGCCCTGTCCGCCGGCGATCCACTTCTTGCTCGACTTGTCGTAGAGGGGGTCCGCGGCGCCGTCGTTCGTGCCGTAGAGCAGCATCTCGAAGGTCTGCATGGTGGCTGCCTCGCCGACCGGCTTGCCGGTGTAGACGTTCAGCGGGATGACACCGGGGACCTTCCTCTTGATGGTGCGGGCGGCCGCCAGGACGTCGTTCCAGGTCCGGGGCTGCCAGTCAGCGGGCAGGCCGGCCTTGGCGAAGACGTCCTTGTCGAACCACAGGCCGCGGGTGTCGGTGCCGTCGGGGACGCCGTAGGTCTTGCCGTCCTCGCCCTGGGCGGCGGCCTTCGCCGTGTCGATGAACCGCTTCCAGTCCGGCCACGTGGCGAGGTACGCGTCGAGGGGCTTCAAGTACCCGCTGGTGATGTCCGAGTTGATCAGGAACGTGTCCTCGTAGACCAGGTCGGGCGCGGTCTTGGGGGAGCGGAGCATCTGCTGGAGCTTGGTGTAGTACTCCGAGTCCGGGGCCTTGATCGGCACCAGCTCGACCTTCTTGCCGGGGTGGGCCTTCTCGAACTGCTTCTTGATGTCGGCGAGATAGGTGTCCATCACCTTCACGGAGTTGTCCGTGGACTGCTTGAAGGAGACCTTCACGGTGTCCGGGTCGCTGCCGGAACCTCCGCCGCAGGCGGTGAGGGCGGTGGCGGCGAGGGCCAGGGCGACGAGGGGGGTGAGGGCGGCGGTGGGGCGCACGGGCACGACCTCCTACGGGCGCACTTCGTTGTGGCCGGGACGGCTGCGTCGTGAACCTAAGTTGAGTGGTCTAGTCAGGTCAATGCGTGTGCGGGGGTTCGCTCGCCGGCTGAGGGACCGTCACTGGCCCGTGACCCAGCGGTACTGCAGTTCCGGCCGGCCCACCGTGCCGTACTGCGGGCGGCGGGCCGCACGGCCGGCGTCGACCAGGTGCTCCAGGTAACGGCGGGCGGTGATGCGGGAGATGCCCACGCTCTCGGCGACGCCGGCGGCCGTCAGGCCCTCGGCGCTGTCGCGCAGGGCGAGGGTCACCCGCTCCAGGGTCGGTGCGCTCAGGCCCTTGGGCAGGGCGGCCGGGCCGGGTGCGCGCAGGGCAGCCAGGGCCCGGTCCACCTCGTCCTGCCCGCTCGCCTCGCCGACGGCCGCGTGGAACTCGGCGTAGCGCACCAGCCGGTCGCGCAGGGTGGCGAAGGTGAACGGCTTCAGGACGTACTGCACCACCCCCAGCGAGACGCCCTCGCGGACGACGGCCAGGTCGCGGGCCGACGTCACCGCTATCACGTCGGCCTGGTGCCCGGACGCCCGCAGGGAACGCGCCAGTTGCAGTCCGTGCCCGTCCGGCAGGTGCAGATCGAGCAGGAGCAGGTCGACCGGGGTCCGCTCCAGGATCCGGCGGGCCTCCGCGCCCGTGTGGGCCTTGCCCACGGCGACGAACCCGGGCACACGGCCGACGTAGAGGACGTGGGCGTCGGCGGCCACCGGATCGTCCTCCACCACCAGGACGCGGATGGCGTGCTCGTCGCCGCTCATGCGTCGTCTCCCGCGCCCGTGCCGGCGGTGGCCGCGGCGGTCACGCCCCGGTCCGTCCCCGGCTCCCGCAGCGGCAGCCGCACCTCGAACTCGGCCCCGCCCCCGTCGGCCTCCGCCACGGTCAGCGAGCCCCCGTGCCTGCGGGCCGTCTGCCGGACCAGCGCGAGTCCCAGGCCCCGGCCGCCCGGGCCCGCCGGCTTGGTCGAGAAGCCGCGCTCGAAGACCGCCTCGGCGTGGGCGGGGTCGACGCCCGGACCCGTGTCCGAGACCCGCAGCACCAGCTCCGGGCCGGTCGCGGGACGCTGGGTGCGGGCCGTGACCGTCACCCGGGCCCGCACGGTGCCCTGGGCCGCGTCCACCGCGTTGTCGATCAGGTTGCCCAGGATGGTGACCAGGTCCCGGGCGGGCAGGGTCTCGGGCAGCAGTCCGTCGTCCAGGCTGCTGTCCGGCGACACCACCAGCTCCACGCCCCGCTCGTTCGCCTGGGCCGTCTTGCCGAGCAGCAGCGCCGCCAGCACCGGCTCGCTCACCGCCGCCACGACCTGGTCGGTCAGGGCCTGCGCCAGCTCCAGCTCGGCCGTGGCGAACTCCACCGCCTCCTGTGCCCGGCCCAGCTCGATCAGCGAGACGACGGTGTGCAGCCGGTTCGCCGCCTCGTGCGCCTGGGAGCGCAGGGCCTGGGTGAAGCCTCGCTCGGAGTCCAGCTCGCCCGTCAGGGACTGCAGTTCCGTGACGTCGCGCAGGGTGGCGACCGTGCCGCGCCGCTCCCCGCCCGACACCGGCGAGGTGTTGATCACCAGCACCCGGGTCGCCGTCAGGTGCACCTCGTCCACCCGCGGCTCCGACGCCAGCAGCGCACCCGTGAGCGGCGCGGGCAGCCCGAGCTCCGCCACCGACCTGCCCACCACGTCCCCCGCCACGCCGAGCAACTCCCGCCCTCCGTCGTTGATCAGCGCCACACGGTACTGCCCGTCCAGCATCAGCAGCCCCTCACGCACGGCGTGCAGGGCGGCCTGATGGTAGTCGTGCATCCGGCTCAGCTCGGTCGCGTTCATCCCGTGGGTGTGGCGGCGCAGCCGGGCGTTGACGACGTACGTGCCGACCGCGCCCAGCAGCAGCGCGCCGGCCGCGACGCCGAGCAGGGCCGTCAGCTGGTCCTGCACCCGCTGGGTGATCTGCTCGACCCGGATGCCCGCGCTGACCAGGCCGACCACCCGGTCGCCGTCCCGTATCGGGGTGACCGCGCGGACCGACGGGCCGAGCGTGCCGGTGTAGGTCTCGGTGAAGGTCTGACCCCGCAGGGCCCGCTCGGTGTGCCCCTGGAAGGTCTGGCCGATCTGCCGGGCATCGGGGTGGGTCCAGCGGATGCCCCGCGGATCCATGATCGTGACGAAGTCGACCTCGGTGTCCCGCATGACCTTCAGCGCGTACGGCTGCAGCTCGGCGGTCGGATCGGGGGTGCGGGCCGCCGCGAGCACGGAAGGGGAGTCCGCGACGGACCGGGCCACCGCCCTGGCCTGGCGTGCCGCCGCCTCCTCGGCCTGACTGCGGTCGCTGACATAGGTGAACAGCGCATATCCGGCCACGACGACCGCTATCAGCACGGCCTGCATGGCGAAGAGCTGCCCCGCCAGGCTGCGGGGGCGGGGGACGGTGAGGCGCATGCCGTCAGTCTGCACCGTGGCCGATTGTGAACTAAATGAACGGAAGGGTGACCGCGCTCACAGCGCACGACATAGTCACGGCATTCCCCATAACGCATCTCCGGGAGCCCCGTGCTGTTTCCCCGGAGTTTCCCCGGACGTGAGCCGCACGCCGGTGATGCCGACGACGTCGTCAAGGAGGGCCGCCGTGACCAGCGCAGCCGATACGGCACCTGCCGCACCCCGAGCCAGGCGGGACCGCACGCACTACCTGTACATCGCGGTGATCATCGCGGTCGCCGCCGGTATCGCGGTGGGTCTGGCCGCACCCGACTTCGCGCAGGAGCTCAAGCCGATCGGCACCGGGTTCGTGGCCCTGATCAAGATGATGATCTCGCCGATCATCTTCTGCACGATCGTGCTGGGCATCGGTTCGGTCCGCAAGGCCGCCAAGGTCGGTGCCGTCGGCGGTATCGCCCTGGGCTACTTCATGGTCATGTCGCTGGTCGCGCTGGCCATCGGCCTGGTGGTCGGCAACATCCTGGAGCCGGGCACCGGCCTCGCGGTGACCGACGCGGTCAAGGACGCCGGACACGCGCAGATCGACGCGGAGGCCAAGGACACCACCGAGTTCCTGCTGGGGATCATCCCGACCACCATCGTGTCGGCCTTCACCAGCGAGTCGGTGCTCCAGACCCTGCTGATCGCCCTGCTCGCGGGCTTCGCCCTGCAGGGCATGGGCGCGGCCGGGCAGCCGATCCTGCGCGGCATCGAGCACATCCAGCGGCTGGTCTTCCGCATCCTGGCCATGGTGATGTGGGCGGCCCCGATCGGCGCGTTCGGCGCGATCGCCGCCGTCACCGGCTCGGCCGGCGTCGAGGCGCTCAAGAGCCTGGCCGTGCTGATGCTCGGCTTCTACGTGACCTGCTTCCTGTTCGTCTTCCTGGTGCTGGGCACCCTGCTGCGCGTGGTGTCGGGGCTCAACGTCTTCTCGCTGTTCAAGTACCTGGGCCGCGAGTTCCTGCTGATCCTGTCCACGTCCTCCTCCGAGTCCGCGCTGCCGCGGCTCATCGCCAAGATGGAGCACCTGGGCGTCAGCAAGCCGGTGGTCGGCATCACCGTCCCGACGGGCTACTCCTTCAACCTCGACGGCACCATGATCTACATGACCATGGCGTCGCTGTTCATCGCCGACGCCATGGGCACCCCGATGTCCGTCGGTGAGCAGATCCCGCTGCTGCTGTTCCTGCTGGTCGCCTCCAAGGGCGCCGCCGGTGTCACCGGCGCCGGCCTCGCGACCCTGGCCGGCGGTCTGCAGTCGCACAAGCCGGCCCTGGTGGACGGCATCGGCCTCATCGTCGGCATCGACCGCTTCATGAGCGAGGCCCGCGCCCTGACGAACTTCGCGGGCAACGCCGTGGCCACCGTGCTGATCGGCACCTGGACCAAGGAGATCGACCGGGAGCGCGTCGACCAGGTGCTCGCCGGCCGGCTGCCCTTCGACGAGAAGACGCTGCTCGACGACGGGCACGGCGGGCCGGAGGACCGGGCCGCGGACGACCCGGCCGGGGAGGTTCCCGGGCAGGGCGGCGAGAAGGAACTGGCGAAGGCCTGAGGGCCGCTTCGCCCCGCGGACGCCGGGCGGCCGGGCGACGACCCCCCCGTCGCCCGGCCGTCCGGTCCCACCCCGCGCAGTTCAGTCGTTCAGCTTCGCCACCAGCGCGGTGGCGTCGGAGGCGGGCACGCCCGCCGCGGTCAGGATGGTGACCGCGGCGCAGCGGCCCGCCTCCCGCGCGTCCACGAGCCCGTCGTTCACCGCCTCCATCAGCGCCACCAGCATCTGCTCGTGCACGTACGCGAGCGCCGGCGGGGGCAGCGGTGAGCTGAAGACGCCGCGCCCGACCCCGCGCCGCAGCACCTCGGTGGCGGCCTCGCGGACGGGGGCGAGCCGCTCCCGGATGCCCTGCATGGTGACCGTGCGCTGGGCGAGCGCGATCAGCAGCCGGTAGCGGTCGGCCAGCTCCCAGACCGCCAGCACCGAGCGGGCCACGGCCTCCGCCGGGTCCTGCACCCCCTCCCGGCCGGCCGCGTGCGCGGCCGACAGCGCCTGCACCGCCTCGTCGACGAGTGTGCTGATCAGCGCCTCGCGGTTGGGGAAGTGCCCGTACACGGTCCGCCGGACGACACCGGCGGCACGGGCGATCTGGTCCATGGACGCGTCGGGGTCGCGCAGCAGCTCGGCCAGGGCGACGTCGAGGATGCGGCGCCGGTTGGCGTCGGCGCGGCTGGAGTGGCCGGGGGCGCGGCCGGTGTGACCGGTGGGCATGCCAGCCATTCTGCCCGCCCCGCCCGGCGGGACGCCTCCGTTGTTTGCACAGTGCTGTGCAACAGGCGTACATTGCACATGACTGAGCAATTGCACAGTGCTGTGCAATCACCGTCGCGCACACCGGAGGAAGGCGACCCCTGCCATGCGACTCGTCGTGACCGAACCGGCCGACAGGACGGACCAGCCCTACGCACGCCGCTGGTGGGCGCTGCTGGTGCTCTGCCTGAGCCTGCTGATCATCGTGATGGCGAACACGGCCCTGACCGTCGCCGCGCCCGACATGACCGCCGACCTCGGCCTGACCAGTGCCGATCTGCAGTGGGTGATCGACGGTTACACCGTCCCCTACGCGGCGCTGATGCTGCTGCTCGGTGCGATAGGCGACAAGTACAGCCGCCGGGGCGCGCTCGTCGCGGGGCTGGTGGTGTTCGGCGGCGGCTCCGTCTTCGGCTTCCTCGCCGACAGTGCCGCGACCGTGATCGCCGCCCGGGCCGTGATGGGCGCGGGCGCCGCGATGATCATGCCGGCCACGCTCTCGCTGCTCGCCGCGACCTTCCCGCGGTCCGAGCGCGCCAAGGCCATCACCCTGTGGACCGCCACCGCCGGGCTCGCCATCGCGGCCGGGCCCCTGGTCGCCGGGGCCCTGCTGGAGCGGCACGGCTGGTCGTCGACGTTCCTCATCAACGTGCCCGTCGCGGCCCTCGCCGTGGTCGGCGCCTTCGTCCTCGTACCGCCGTCCCGGGCCGGGCACCGCGGCCGGATCGACTACGGCGGCGGACTGCTGTCGGTGGTGTGGATCGCCGCGCTCGTCTACATGATCATCGAGGGTCCGCACTTCGGCTGGGGCGTCAAGGCCGTCACGGCCGCTGTCGTCGCCGGCGCCGGCCTCGTGGCCTTCGTGCTGTGGGAGCTGCGTCACCCGCGCCCGGTCCTCGACGTCCGCCGCTTCACGGACCGCGGCTTCGCCGGGTCCAACCTCGCCGTCGCGCTGTTCTTCCTGGCCGTCTTCGGCGCCTTCTACTACCTGACCCAGCACCTGCAGTTCGTGCTCGGCTACGACGCCCTGGACACCGGGCTGCGCATGCTGCCGCTGGCCGGTGCGGTCTTCGCCGGTTCCGCGCTGACCGGCTACCTCACCCCCCGGGTCGGCATGAAGTGGACCGTCACGGCGGGCATGGCCGGGGGCACGGCGGCCCTGGCCCTGCTGACCCGGGTCGACTCCGCATCGTCCTACGGCGACTTCGTCGCACCCCTGATCGTCCTCGGCCTCGCGATCGGGCTGGCCCTCTCGCCCTGCACCGACGCGATCATGGGGGCGTTCCCGGAGCCGGAGCTGGGCGTCGGCGGCGCCGTGAACGACACCTCGCTGGAGCTGGGCGGCTCCCTCGGCATCGCCGTCCTGGGCTCGCTGCTGGCGACCTCCTACTCCGGCCACCTGTCCGACGCCACGTCCGGCAGCAAGCTGCCCGCCTCCGCCCTGGACACCGCCCAGGACTCGGTCGGCGCCGGCTACGCCGTCGCCCGGGAAATCGGCGACAGGGCGCGGCAGCTGGCCGAGCAGGCGGCCCACACCGGCGACCCCCAGCAGGCGGAGCGGCTGCGCGCCCAGGCCGAACAACTCGGCGGCGGCGCCCGGCAGATGACCGACGCGGTGGGTGCGGCCTTCTCCGACGCCGTCGCGCACACCAGCCTGGTCGGGGCCGTCGTCCTGGGCGCAGGCACCCTGCTGGTCGCCCTGCTGCTCCCCGGCCGGAACAAGCCGGAGCCCGAGCCCGCCGAGGAGCGGGAACCGGAGACCGCCGGGGCCCGCTAGGCCTACCGCCCTCGTCGTGCCGCCCGGCAGGCCCGCCCTGCCGGGCGGACGGCGCGAGCGGACGTCACGCAGCAGACCCCTCGAACCGCCGTTGCCTTGACGCCGGGGGCAAGGATTACGTTCGGCGGTATGCGAATCGGCGAGCTGGCCGCGCGGGCCGGGACCACGACGCGGACGCTGCGGTACTACGAGTCGCGGGGGCTGCTGCCCGCGCGGCGCACCGGGAACGGCTACCGCACCTACGACGAGAGCGATCTGCGGCTGCTGCGGCAGATCCGGACGCTGCAGGACTTCGGGTTCGACCTGGAGGAGACGCGGCCGTTCGTGGAGTGCCTGCGCGCCGGGCACCCCGAGGGGGACTCCTGCCCGGCGTCCCTCGCGGTCTACCGGCGCAAGCTGGACGAACTCGACGCGCTGATCGGCCAGCTGAGCACCGTGCGCGAGACGGTGGCACGGCAGCTGGCCCGCGCCGAGCTGGCCGCCGAGGCGGAGGTTCCGGGTGGTCCGGAACCCGTGTGCGAGCTGGGAGGGGACCCGTGACGAGCAGGGTGAGCGACGGCGTGACCGAGGTGACGGACGCCGATTTCGCGACCGAGGTGATCGGCGCGGAGCTGCCGGTGCTGGTGGAGTTCACGGCCGACTGGTGCCCGCCGTGCCGGCAGATGGGGCCGGTGCTGAAGGCCCTCGCCGCGGAGGAGGGTGAGCGGCTGAAAGTCGTGCAGCTGGACGTGGACGCCAACCCGGCCACGACCCACGCCTACAAAGTGCTGTCGATGCCGACCTTCCTGGTGTTCCGCGACGGTGAGCCCGTGAAGGCGATGGTGGGAGCACGGGCCAAGCGGCGGCTGCTCCAGGAGCTGGAGGAGGTGCTGTAGGCGATCGGCGGACGACCCGCCCGGAAACGGGAAATCCCCCGAGCAATTGCGCTCGGGGGATTTCCTTGCGTATATTTGTCTGTTCGTGACTTCAAGTTTATTGCAGTCACGGTGAAGTTCAGTGAGCACAGTATATCCGGGCGGGAGCGGAATTGTCAAACACCGAGTTTCCGGACGATGAATTGCGACAGGAACAGGAATTCATCGACGAGTTGTACGCGCGCGTGGACGCACTGCGCGGCGACGCCGAGACCTCCGTCACGGACGCGCTCGCCCAGGGCAACACGCCCATGCAGGCCAGGCTCGAACGGGACATCCTCGTCGCCGAGCGCTCCGGGCTGCTCGCCGCGCTGAACGCGGTGGACGGCTCCCTGTGCTTCGGCCGGATCGACCTCACCTCGGGCGTCAGCCACCACATCGGCCGCATCGGCCTGCGCACCGACGACACCGAGCGCACCCCCGTGCTGATCGACTGGCGCGCCGAGGTCGCCCGTCCCTTCTACCTGGCCACCGGGCACACCCCGATGGGACTCGCGCGCCGGCGGCACATCGCCACCGAGGGACGCCGCGTCACCCACCTGCACGACGAGATCCTCGACCTCGGCGACGAGACGCGCACCGGTCACGAGGACCCCACCGGCGACGCGGTCCTGCTCGCCGCGCTCAACTCCGCCCGTACCGGCCGCATGGGCGACATCGTGCGGACCATCCAGGCCGACCAGGACCGCATCATCCGCGCCCCGCACCGCGGGGTCCTGGTCGTGGAGGGCGGGCCGGGCACCGGCAAGACGGCCGTCGCCCTGCACCGTGCCGCCTACCTGCTGTACGAGCACCGGGAACTGCTCGCCAAGCGGGCCGTGCTGATCGTCGGGCCCAACCCGGCCTTCCTCGGCTACATCGGCGAGGTGCTGCCCTCGCTCGGCGAGACCGGCGTGCTCCTCGCGACCGTCGGCGAGCTGTACCCGGGCGTACGGGCGACCGCCGGCGACACCCCAGCGGCGGCCGCCGTGAAGGGGCGGGCCGAGATGGCGGACGTGCTCGCCGAGGCCGTCCGCAGCCGGCAGGCGCTGCCCGACCCCGTCATCACCGTCGAGCACGAGCGCGAGGTCCTGATGCTCGACGACGGTCTGGTCAACGTCGCCCGCGAGCGCACCCGTGCCGTGAAGCTGCCGCACAACGCGGCCCGCGAGCACTTCGAGGGCCACATCCTCAACGCGCTCACCGACCTGTACGCCGAGCGGATCGGCACCGACCCCTTCGACGGGTCCAGCCTCCTCGACCCCAGCGACATCACGCAGATCCGCGACGACCTCGCCGAGAACCCCGACGTGTGGGCGGCCGTCGACCGGTTGTGGCCGGTGCTCACCCCCGAGCGGCTCGTCGCGGACCTCCTCGCCGCGCCCGAGGAGTTCCTGTCCGCCGAGGACGCCGACGCCGTACGCCGGCCCGTGACCCGGCACTGGACCGTCGCGGACGTGCCGCTGCTGGACGAGGCCGCCGAACTCCTCGGCGAGGACGACCGGATCGCCCGGGACCGCGCCGCGCGCGAGCGGGAGCGGCAGATCGCCTACGCGCAGGGCGTGCTGGACGTGTCGTACGCCTCCCGGACCTACGAGTTCGAGGACAAGGAGGAGGACGACCCCGAGAGCTCCGAGGTGCTGTCCGCGCACGACATCATCGACGCCGAGCGGTTCGCCGAGCGGCACGAGGAGGACGACCACCGCAGCGCCGCCGAGCGCGCGGCGGCCGATCGCACCTGGGCGTTCGGGCACATCATCGTCGACGAGGCGCAGGAGCTGTCGCCCATGGCGTGGCGGCTGCTGATGCGGCGCAGCCCGACCCGCTCCATGACCCTGGTCGGCGATCCCGCGCAGACGGCGGAGGCGGCCGGGGTCGGCTCCTGGTCGGGCATCCTCGCCCCGTACGTGGAGGACCGCTGGGAGCACACCCGGCTGGGCGTCAACTACCGCACCCCCGCGGAGATCATGGACGTCGCGGCGGCCGTGGTGCGGGCCGAGAACCCGCGGTTCGAGCCGCCCGGCTCGGTCCGCTCCACGGGAGTGCGCCCCTGGGCCCGCCGCACCGACGACCTGCCCGGTGCCGTCGCCAAGGCGGTCGGGGAACTCACCCCCGCCGAGGGGCGGCTCGCGGTGATCGCCCCGCGCGACCTGCACCGCTCCCTGGCGGCGCGGCTGGACGGCGTCACGGCGGGCGGGGAACCCGACCTCACCCGCAGTGTGGTGCTGCTCGACCCGCGCCAGGCCAAGGGCCTGGAGTTCGACTCCGTGCTCGTCGTCGAACCCGGCCGCTACGGCACCAGCGACCTGTACGTGGCGCTGACCCGGGCCACCCAGCGGCTCGGCGTCGTGCACACCGGCCCCCTGCCCGAGGCGCTCGCCGACGCCCTGGCGTGACGCACCCGGAGCCGTACCCGGCCGTCCCCCGGCCGGGTACGGCGCGTCACCGCGGTGGTACCTGCCCTCTCAGGCCGGCCGCAGCCACACCGTCGCCAGCGGGGGCAGGGTCAGGCGGACGCTGGCCGGGCGGCCGTGCCAGGGCTGGGGCTCCGGCTTGACCGGGTCGGGGGCCGTCACGTCGCTGCCGCCGTAGCGGGCCGCGTCGGTGTTGAGGACCTCGTGCCAGGCGGGAATCTCCTCGGGGACGCCGAGACGGTAGTCGTGGCGGATCACCGGCGCGAAGTTGGAGACCGCCAGCAGCGGGTTGCCCTCCGGGTCCAGCCGCAGGAACGCCAGGACGTTGTCGTCGGCGGCGTCCCCGACGATCCACTCGAAGCCCGCCGGGTCGGTGTCCAGCCGCCACAGCGCCGGGGTGGCGCGGTACACCGCGTTGAGGTCGCGGACCAGGTCGCGCACGCCCCGGTGGTCCGCCTCCGCCCCGTAGCCCGGGTCGAGCAGCCACCAGTCCGGGCCGTGCGCCTCGGACCACTCCGCGCCCTGCGCGAACTCCTGGCCCATGAACAGCAGTTGCTTGCCCGGGTGGGCCCACATGTAACCGAGGTAGGAGCGCACCCCGGCCCGCTGCTGCCACCAGTCGCCCGGCATCTTCGACACCAGGGAACCCTTGCCGTGCACGACCTCGTCGTGCGAGATCGGCAGCACGTAGTTCTCGCTGTAGGCGTACACCATGGAGAATGTCATCTCCCCGTGGTGGTACTTGCGGTACACCGGCTCGTGGCTCATGTACTGCAGCGAGTCGTGCATCCAGCCCATGTTCCACTTCAGCCCGAAGCCGAGCCCGCCGAAGCCGCTCGGGCCCTTGTGGTGGGTGGCCCGCGTGACGCCGTCCCACGCGGTGGACTCCTCGGCGACGGTCACCACGCCGGGCACCCTGCGGTACACCGTCGCGTTCATCTCCTGCAGGAACGCCACCGCGTCCAGGTTCTCCCGGCCCCCGTGCTCGTTCGGTGTCCACTGGCCCGGTTCGCGGGAGTAGTCCAGGTAGAGCATCGAGGCGACCGCGTCCACGCGCAGCCCGTCGATGTGGAACTCCTCGCACCAGTACACCGCGTTCGCCACGAGGAAGTTGCGCACCTCGTTGCGCCCGAAGTCGAACTCCAGCGTCCCCCAGTCGGGATGCGCGGCCCGCAACGGGTCCGCGTGCTCGTACAGCGGGCGCCCGTCGAACTCGGCCAGCGCCCAGGCGTCCCGCGGGAAGTGCGCCGGCACCCAGTCCATGAGGACGCCGATGCCCGCCTGGTGCAACTTGTCGACCAGGTACCGGAAGTCGTCCGGCGTGCCCAGCCGGGCCGTCGGCGCGTAGAAGCCGGTGACCTGGTACCCCCAGGACCCGCCGAAGGGGTGCTCGGCGACCGGCATCAGCTCCACGTGCGTGAAACCGAGGTCCTTCACGTACGCGGGCAGCTGCTCGGCAAGCTGACGGTACGTCAGCCCCGGGCGCCAGGAGGGCAGGTGCACCTCGTACACGGAGAACGGCGCCTCGTGCGCGGGGGCCTGCGCGCGGCGCTCCAGCCACTCGGCGTCGCCCCACGCGTAGTCCGAGGAGGTGATGACCGACGACGTCGCGGGGGGCACCTCGGTGCGGCGGGCCATCGGGTCGGCGCGCAGCGTCCTCGACCCGTCGGGCCGGGTGATGTCGAACTTGTACAGCTCGCCCTCGCCGACGTCCGGCAGGAACAGCTCCCACACCCCGGACGAACCCAGCGACCGCATGACGTGCCCGGTGCCGTCCCAGAAGTTGAACGTGCCGGCCACGCGCACACCGCGGGCGTTCGGCGCCCACACCGCGAACCGGGTGCCGGTCACGCCCTGGTGCGTCGTCGGGTGGGCGCCCAGCGCCGTCCACAGCTCCTCGTGCCGGCCCTCACCGATCAGGTGCAGGTCGAGATCGCCGAGTGTGGGCAGGAAGCTGTAGGCGTCCGCCGTCTCCAGCAGGGTCCCCTCGTACTGCACCAGCAGCCGGTACTCCGGGACCTCCGTCAGCGGCAGCAGCCCCGAGAAGAACCCTTCGCCGTCGTCGTGCAGCTCCGCCCGCACCTCACCGGCGAGGACCGTCACCGCAAGGGCGTACGGACGGAACGCCCGGAAGGCGATGCCGCCGGGTACGGGGTGTGCGCCGAGCACGGAGTGCGGGTCGTGATGCGTGCCGTCGAGCAGCCGCGCGCGGTCCTTGGGGCCGACGGCGGGGGAGACGGCGACCTCCATCTCCGGAGGGGCCACCTGAGCGGCGGCGTCCCGCGCGGGAGCCTTCCCGGCCGGGGCCTTCCCGACGGCCTTCTTCACCGCCGTGGTCTTCTTCGCGGGGGCCTTCTTGGCGGGGGCCTTCTTGGCGGGGGCCTCGGCGGAGGCCGCCGGCGCGGCCGCCGCCTTCACGGCAGCGGCCTTGGTGGCCGCCGACTTCTTCGTCACGGTCTTCTTGACGGCGGCCTTCTTGACGGCGGCCTTCTCCGCCGGCGTCTTCTCGGCCGTGGTCTTGCGTGCGGTGGCCTTCTTCGCGACGGACTTCACCGCGGCCGTCCCGGTGGCCGTCGCCTTCTTCGCCGTCGCCTTCTTCGCCGTCGCCTTCTTCGCCGTGGTCTTCTTCGCGGTCGTGGCCGGTCCGGCGGTCGTGGTTGTCCCGGCGTCCGCCGGCTGCGTTGCCGCCGTCTTGGTCGCGGCGGCCTTCTTGGCCGTGGACTTCGCCGCGGCCGCCTTCTTCGTGACGGCCTTCTTGGCGGCCGCCGCCTTCTCGGGGGCCGCCTTCGCGGCAGTGGCCGTCTTCTTGACGGCCGCCTTCTTCGCGGCCGCCGTCTTCTTCGCCGCTGCCTGCTTCGGCACCGCCGTCTTCTTCGCGGCGCTCTTTCGCTGCGCGGCCGTGGGCTGCTCGGGGATCTTCTCCCCGGCCGTCCCCTTGGGACGCGGACCGCTGGACTCAGGACGGGGGGTCACGGGCGGAGCCTCCAGGGCGAGGGGGTGGGTCAGGTCAGGTGGCCGGACGAGGCCAGCCGCTCTATGGCGGCCAGCGGGACCGGCAGCCAGTCGGGGCGGTGCCGGGCCTCGTACACCACCTCGTAGATCGCCTTGTCCGTCTCGAAGGCGCGCAGCAGCACCGGGTCGGTGCGCGGGTCGCTGCCGGAGGCGTCGCCGTAGCCGGAGCAGAAGGCGGCCCGGCACGTCTCGGCCCAGTCCGGCTGGGCCGGGTCCACCGAGCGCGCCGCGTAGTCGAAGGAACGCAGCATGCCGGCCACGTCCCGCACCGCCGGCTGCGGCATGCGCCGCTCGGGCAGCGGACGGGCCGGTTCGCCCTCGAAGTCGATCAGCCACCACTCGCCGGACGGCGAGCGCAGGCACTGCCCCAGGTGGAGATCGCCGTGCACGCGCTGCGCGGTCCAGGTGCGGCCCTCCGAGGCCAGGTCGCCCAGCGCCGTGAACGCCGAGCGCAGACCGCCGGCGTAGGGGCGCAGCGCGGGCACCGCCTGGACCGCCGTGTCCAGGCGCTCGATCATGCCGTCGACCATCATCCGCAGTTGCATGTGGCCGAGCGTCACCGTGGGCAGTGCGCGGGCCAGCGCGGTGTGCACCTCGGCGGTGGCCCGTCCCAGGGCCCGTGCCTCGGCGGCGAAGTCCTCGCCCTTGGCCAGCTCGCGCAGGGCCAGCTCCCAGCCGTCCGAGGCACCCTGCAGGAACGGCTGCAGCACCCCCAGCACGTACGGCTCTCCGGCGAGATCCGCCGGGCCGCCCATGACGACCGGGTCGGCCGCGGGGTCGACGTCCGCGACCATCCAGGCCGTCGGCGCGGGCACCCGGGGGCAGCCCTCGCGGGCCAGCGCCAGCGGCAGCTCCAGATCGGGGTTGACCCCCGGCACGATCCGCCGCAACAGCTTCAGGATGAACGTATCTCCGTAGACGACCGACGAGTTGGACTGCTCGGCGGTCACCACGCGCGGCACCAGCCCCGAGCGGATGTCCTGCTGCGGGTCCCGGTCGAAACGGAGCCCGCCGATCCGTGCCCGGGTGCGCAGGGCCTCCAGGAGCAGTTCGGCGGGCCTGGTGTCGTGCAGGGCGTCGTAGACCGTGCGGCCGGCCAGCGGCCCCGTCGACACGTGTCCGATGAGCGCGGGCGCCAGCCGAGGCGGCAGCGCCTCGCGCACACCTATCAGCAGCTGGTAGCAGTCGCCGGGGTGGTCGGGCGCCCCGTGGGACGGCACGAGCGGCTGGTGGGCGCGCACGAGCAGGTGGTACAGACCGAGCTTCGCCGTGCCCGGGAGCAGCTCGGTGGCCCCGACCAGGGTGAAGCCGGTGACCGGCCGTCCTTTGCCCGCGAACCAGCGCTGCCGCGGCAGCCATTCCCGCAGCAGTGGCTCCAGGGATGCGAGTAGGCCGGGCGGGGTGGCGACGGTGCGTGTGACGGCTTCCGACATGGCCTCGCGTCCTTTCACCCATTCTTGATGCGCCCCCTGATGCCTGCAACCGGCCCGGACGGCGCTCCTCCGGCATACGCGGGTGGGCGGGGTGTTACTAGTGCGTGCCCCGGGCGGGGCGGAGGAAACGCCCCGCCACGGGGGTTTGCGGCCCGCCGCGCGGATCAGGCCTCAGCAGGCCTGTCGTTCGGGTGTCACACGGCGTCCTTGCGGAGCCGGAACCAGTAGAAACCGTGCCCGCCGAGGGTCAGCAGGTACGGCAGTTCACCGATCGCGGGGAAGCGGACCCCGCCGAACAGCTCCACCGGGTGCCGCCCCTCGAAGGCGCTCAGGTCCAGCTCCGTGGGCTGCGCGAAACGCGAGAAGTTGTTCACGCACAGCACCAGGTCGTCCTCGTACTCCCGCAGGAACGCCAGGACGGCGGGGTTGGACGAGGGCAGCTCGGTGTAGGAGCCGAGGCCGAACGCGGGGTTCTGCTTGCGGATCTCGATCATGCGCCGGGTCCAGTGCAGCAGCGACGACGGCGAGGCCATGGACGCCTCGACGTTGGTCACCTGGTAGCCGTAGACCGGGTCCATGATCGTGGGCAGGAACAGCCGCCCGGGATCGGACGAGGAGAAACCCGCGTTGCGGTCCGGCGTCCACTGCATCGGCGTGCGCACGGCGTCCCGGTCGCCGAGCCAGATGTTGTCGCCCATGCCGATCTCGTCGCCGTAGTACAGGATCGGCGAGCCGGGCAGCGACAGCAGCAGGGCCGTGAACAGCTCGATCTGGTTGCGGTCGTTGTCCAGCAGTGGGGCGAGCCTGCGGCGGATGCCGATGTTGGCCCGCATGCGCGGGTCCTTGGCGTACTCGGCCCACATGTAGTCGCGCTCTTCGTCGGTGACCATCTCGAGCGTCAGCTCGTCGTGGTTGCGCAGGAAGATGCCCCACTGGCAGCGCTCGGGGATGGCCGGGGTCTTGGCGAGGATCTCGGAGACCGGGTAGCGCGACTCGCGCCGCACGGCCATGAAGATCCGCGGCATGACCGGGAAGTGGAAGGCCATGTGGCACTCGTCGCCGCCGCTGGGGTAGTCGCCGAAGTAGTCGACGACGTCCTCGGGCCACTGGTTGGCCTCCGCCAGCAGCACGGTGTCGGGGTATTGGGCGTCGATCTCCTTGCGCACCCGCTTGAGGAAGTCGTGCGTCTCCGGGAGGTTCTCGCAGTTGGTGCCCTCCTGCTGGTACAGGTACGGCACCGCGTCCAGCCGGAACCCGTCGATACCCAGGTCCAGCCAGAACTTCAGCGCGGAGATCATCTCCTCCTGCACGGCCGGGTTCTCGTAGTTGAGGTCCGGCTGGTGCGAGAAGAAGCGGTGCCAGTAGTACTGCTTGCGGACCGGGTCGTAGGTCCAGTTGGAGGCCTCGGTGTCGACGAAGATGATCCGCGCGTCCTGGAACTGCTTGTCGTCGTCGGCCCACACGTAGTAGTCGCCGTAGGGGCCGTCGGGGTCCTTCCGCGACTCCTGGAACCACGGGTGCTGGTCGCTGGTGTGGTTCATGACGAAGTCGATGATCACGCGCATGCCGCGCTGGTGGGCGGCGTCGACGAACTCCACGAAGTCGGCGAGGTCGCCGAACTCGGGCAGCACGGCGGTGTAGTCGCTGACGTCGTAGCCACCGTCACGCAGGGGCGACTTGAAGAACGGCGGCAGCCACAGGCAGTCGACACCGAGCCACTGGAGGTAGTCCAGCTTGGCGGTCAGACCCTTGAGGTCGCCGACGCCGTCGCCGTTGCTGTCCTGGAACGAGCGGACCAGCACCTCGTAGAAGACGGCGCGCTTGAACCAGTCGGGGTCGCGGTCCCTGGCCGGGGTGTCCTCGAAGGTGTCCGGCACGGGTTCGTTGACGATCATATTGTGGGTGACCCTCCGATCTGCGGGGTGGACGGTCGCAGCACCGAGAAGACGTGCGCGGGACGCCGGCCCGGCTCGAGGCGCACATAGTTGGCCCTGCCCCAGTGATAGGTCTCGCCGGTGAGCTCGTCGCGCACCGGCACCGACTCGTGCCAGTCCAGGCCGAGTTGCGGCATGTCCAACGAGACCGTGGCCTCCTGGGTGTGGTGGGGATCGAGGTTCACGACCACCAGAACCGTGTTCGAACCCTGCCGCTTCGAGTACACGATCACCGCGTCCTGGTCCGCGTGGTGGAAGTGCAGGTCGCGCAGCTGCCGCAGGGCCGGGTTCTCCCTGCGGACGGTGTTGAGGCGGGTGATCAGCGGGGCGATGCTGCGTCCCTCGCGTTCGGCCGCCTCCCAGTCGCGGGGCCGCAGCTGGTACTTCTCCGAGTCCAGGTACTCCTCGCTGCCCTCCTTCAGCGGCACGTTCTCGCACAGCTCGTAGCCGGAGTAGATGCCCCACGTCGGTGACAGCGTGGCGGCGAGCACCGCGCGCACCTCGAAGGCCGGCCGGCCGCCGTGCTGCAGGTAGGCGTGCAG
>NZ_JBVHPJ010000004.1:0-578426 GCF_055567995.1 Streptomyces sp. NPDC026246
CGGAGAAGTACCAGCTGCGGCCCCGCGACTGGGAGGCGGCCGAACGCGAGGGACGCAGCATCGCCCCGCTGATCACCCGCCTCAACACCGTCCGCCGGAGCCACCCCGCGCTGCACCAGCTGCGCCATCTGCGCTTCCACCACACCGACAACGACGCTCTCCTCGCCTACAGCAAGCGCAGCGGAGACGACGTCGTCCTGGTGGTGGTCAATCTCGACCCGCACCACGCCCAGGAGGCCACGGTCTCGCTCGACATGCCGCACCTCGGCCTGGACTGGCACGCGTCGGTGCCGGTGCGCGACGAGCTCACCGGCGAGACCTACCACTGGGGCCGGAGCAACTACGTGCGCCTCGAGCCGGGGCGGGCTCCCGCGCACGTCTTCCACCTCCAGTCCCCGCCCGCCGCGCAAGGTAACGGAGGGGCAGGAACGTCATGACCGTGAACGAACCCGTGCCGGACACCTTCGAGGACACCCCGGCCAGGGACCGGGACCCCGACTGGTTCAAGCGCGCCGTCTTCTACGAGGTGCTGGTCCGCTCGTTCCAGGACAGCAACGGCGACGGCGTCGGCGACCTCAGGGGCCTGACCGCCAAGCTGGACTACCTCCAGTGGCTCGGTGTGGACTGCCTGTGGCTGCCGCCGTTCTTCAAGTCCCCTCTGCGGGACGGCGGTTACGACGTCAGCGACTACACCGCCGTGCTGCCCGAGTTCGGCGACCTCGCCGACTTCGTGGAGTTCGTCGACGCCGCGCACCAGCGCGGCATGCGCGTGATCATCGACTTCGTCATGAACCACACCAGCGACCAGCACCCGTGGTTCCAGGAGTCGCGGAAGGACCCCGACGGCCCCTACGGCGACTTCTACGTGTGGGCCGACGACGACAAGGGCTACCCGGACGCGCGGATCATCTTCGTCGACACGGAGACCTCGAACTGGACCTTCGACGCCGTGCGCGGCCAGTACTTCTTCCACCGCTTCTTCTCCCACCAGCCGGACCTCAACTACGAGAACCCGCGCGTCCAGGAGGAGATCCTGGCCGCGCTGAAGTTCTGGCTGGACCTGGGCATCGACGGGTTCCGGCTGGACGCGGTGCCGTACCTCTACGCGGCCGAGGGCACCAACTGCGAGAACCTGCCCGCCACGCACGCCTTCCTCAAGCGGGTGCGCAAGGAGATCGACGCCCAGTACCCGGACACCGTGCTGCTGGCGGAGGCCAACCAGTGGCCCGAGGACGTCGTCGACTACTTCGGCGACTACCCCAGCGGCGGCGACGAGTGCCACATGGCCTTCCACTTCCCGGTCATGCCGCGGATCTTCATGGCCGTGCGGCGCGAGTCGCGCTACCCGGTCTCCGAGATCCTCGCCAAGACCCCGGCCATCCCCTCGGGCTGCCAGTGGGGGATGTTCCTGCGCAACCACGACGAGCTGACGCTCGAGATGGTCACCGACGAAGAGCGCGACTACATGTGGGCCGAGTACGCCAAGGACCCGCGCATGCGGGCCAACATCGGCATCCGCAGGCGCCTGGCGCCGCTGCTGGACAACGACCGGCACACCATCGAGCTGTTCACGGCCCTGCTGCTGGCCCTGCCCGGCTCGCCGATCCTGTACTACGGCGACGAGATCGGCATGGGCGACAACATCTGGCTCGGCGACCGGGACGCCGTGCGGACCCCGATGCAGTGGACCCCGGACCGCAACGCCGGTTTCTCCACTTGCGACCCGGGCCGGCTCTACCTGCCCGCCATCATGGACCCGGTCTACGGCCACCAGGTGACCAACGTCGAGGCGTCGATGTCGTCGCCGTCGTCGCTGCTGCACTGGACCCGGCGCATGATCGAGATCCGCAAGCAGAACCCCGCGTTCGGCCTCGGCTCCTACACCGAACTGCCCTCCTCCAACCCCGCCGTGCTCGCCTTCCTGCGGGAGTACGAGGACGACCTGGTGCTGTGCGTGAACAACTTCGCCCGCTTCGCCCAGCCCACCGAACTCGACCTGCGCGAGTTCGCCGGGCGGCACCCGGTGGAGCTGTTCGGCGGGGTCCGCTTCCCCGCGATCGGTGAACTGCCGTACCTGCTGACCCTCGGGGGCCACGGCTTCTACTGGTTCCGGCTCACTCGAGTCGCATCCCGCATCGGCCGGCGACTGTGAGCGTGCGCCGACGAAAGGAGGCGTGACCATGCCGAAGACCGCATCCCTCCGCCCGGACCTCACGCGCCTGGCGGAGCCCATGGAGTCGCTCGGCGCGCTGCTGCGCGAGTGGCTGCCCCGGCAGCGCTGGTTCGCCGGCAAGGACCGGCCCGTCACCGAACTCGGTCTGCTGTCGATGACCGAACTGTTCCCGGGGTGTCTGCACCTGCTGGTGCACGCCGGGCACGCGGGGCACACCGGCGTGCCCTCGCCCGGCGGCGCGCCCCCGGCCGGCGACTGCTATCAGCTGCTGCTCGGTGTGCGCGAGCACCCGTCGCCACGGCTGGGCCGGGCGCTGATCGGGCAGGTGCAGGACGGGCCGCTGGCCGGCACGACCGTCTACGACGCCCTGCACGATCCGCGCTCCGCGCAACTGCTGCTGGAGCGGCTGCGCCGGCCCGGTACCGCGGGCCCGTTGCGCTTCGACTGCGACCCGGAGCAGGAGGTCCCCGCCGGGCTCGTGCCGCGGCTGCTGGACGCCGAGCAGTCCAACTCCTCGCTGGTGTACGGCGACGAGTACATCCTGAAGGTCTTCCGGCGCATCCAGCCGGGCGTCAACCCGGACCTGGAGGTGCCGGGCGCGCTGGCCCGCCAGGGCTGCCACCGCGTCCCCGCGCCGGTGGCCTGGTTCCAGACCAGGCATCCCTTCACCGCGACCCTCGGCGTGCTCCAGCCCTACCTGCAGGGCGCCTCCGACGGCTGGACGCTGGCCCTGGAGGCGCTGGCCGCCGGGGACGACTTCACCGTCCAGGCCCGGGCACTGGGCGCGGCCACGGCCGAGGTGCACCTCGCGCTGGCCTCGGCGTTCCCGGTCGGGGCGCCCGGGGAGAACGCGCGCACGGCGTCGGCCATGACCGAGCGGCTGGACGCCGCCGCGCACTGCGTGCCCGCGCTGCAGCCCCACGTACCGGGACTGCGCACCGCGTTCGCCGCGCTCACCACCTGCGACCCGGGCCCGCCCGCCCAGCGCATCCACGGCGATCTGCACCTGGGGCAGGTGCTGCGGGCCGGGCGGGACTGGTTCGTCATCGACTTCGAGGGCGAGCCGTCCCGGCCGCTCTCCGAACGGCGCAGCGCCCACTCCCCCGTGCGGGACATCGCCGGGATGCTGCGCTCCTTCGACTACGCCGCCCGGCAGCGCCGCCCCTGGCGCCCGGAGTGGGCCCGCCGCTGCCAGGAGGCCTACTGCGCGGGCTACGCCGCCCGCGCCGGCTGGGACCCACGCAAGAAGCACGGACTGCTCCGGGCCTACGAGACGGACCGGGCCGTGTACGAGGTGCTGTACGAGGCACGGCACCGCCCCGACTGGCTGCCTGTACCGATGGCGGCGATCGAGCGCCTCGCTGTGAGAGGAGACTGAGCCGTGGCCCTGCGAGACACCTCAATCCCGGAGCCGTCCGGCCCGGTCACGACGGCGCCCGCGCCCGCCCTGAGCGAGCAGGACCGCGGGCGGCTGCTGGCGGGCGCCCACCACGACCCGCACGCCCTGCTGGGCGCCCACCCGGTGCCCGGCGGGGTGGTCTTCCGGGCGCTGCGCCCGTTCGCCCGCTCGGTGAGCGTCGTCACCGGCGGCCGCCGCGTCCCCCTGGTCTCCGAGGGTGAGGGGCTCTTCTCGGGCCTGCTGCCGCTGGAGAGGGTCCCCGACTACACGCTGCACGTGGTGTACGAGGCGGGTGAGATCGAGACGCACGACCCGTACCGGTTCCTGCCCGCGCTCGGCGAGCTCGACCTGCACCTGATCCGGGAGGGGCGCCACGAGCAGCTGTGGCAGGCACTCGGCGCGCAGCCCATGACCCACGAGGGGGTGACCGGCACCCGGTTCACGGTGTGGGCGCCGAACGCGCAGGGCGTGCGGGTGGCCACGGACTTCACCCACTGGGACGGGACGCAGTTCCCGATGCGCTCGCTGGGCGCGTCCGGTGTGTGGGAGCTGTTCCTGCCGGACGTCGGCGAGGGCACGGCGTACAAGTTCGAGATCCACTCGCGGCACGGCCACCGTTTCCTCAAGGCCGACCCGATGGCGCGCCGCACGGAGGAACCGCCCAACACGGCGTCGGTCGTCACGGCCTCGCACTACGAGTGGGACGACGCCGAGTGGATGGCGCACCGGGCGGACCGGCCGGTGCACGAGGCGCCCTTCTCGGTGTACGAGGTGCACCTGGCGTCCTGGCGGCCGGGGCTGACCTACCGGCAGCTCGCCGAGGAGCTCCCGAGGTACGTCAAGGAGATGGGCTTCACCCACGTCGAGCTGATGCCGGTCGCCGAGCACCCCTTCCACGGGTCCTGGGGCTACCAGGTGACCGGCTTCTACGCGCCGACGGCCCGGCTCGGCACGCCGGACGACTTCCGGTTCTTCGTCGACGCCTGCCACCGGGCCGGGATCGGCGTGATCATGGACTGGGTGCCGGCCCACTTCCCGAAGGACGACTGGGCGCTGGCCCGCTTCGACGGGGAGCCGCTGTACGAGCCGGGGGACGACCGCCGCGCGGAGCACCCGGACTGGGGCACCTACGAGTTCGACTTCGGCCGTACCGAGGTGCGCAACTTCCTCGTGGCGAACGCCGTGTACTGGTGCGAGGAGTTCCACATCGACGGGCTGCGCGTGGACGCGGTCGCCTCGATGCTGTACCTGGACTACTCGCGCGAGGACGGCCAGTGGGAGCCCAACGCCTACGGCGGCCGGGAGGACCTGGCCGCGATGGCGTTCCTGCAGGAGATGAACGCGACGGTGTACCGGCGTGCCCCCGGCGTGGTCACCATCGCCGAGGAGTCGACGGCGTGGGGCGGGGTGACCCGGCCGACCGGCACCGGCGGGCTGGGGTTCGGGCTGAAGTGGAACATGGGCTGGATGCACGACTCGCTGGAGTACATCTCCCACGAGCCGGTGCACCGCAAGTACCACCACCACGAGATGACGTTCTCGATGGTGTACGCCTACAGCGAGAACTACGTGCTGCCGATCTCCCACGACGAGGTGGTGCACGGCAAGCAGGCCCTCGTGTCGAAGATGCCGGGCGACTGGTGGCAGCGGCGTGCCAACCACCGGGCCTACCTGGCCTTCATGTGGGGCCACCCCGGCAAGCAGCTGCTGTTCATGGGACAGGAGTTCGCGCAGGGGGCGGAGTGGTCGGTGGAGCAGGGGCCGGAGTGGTGGCTGCTCGACGACGGCTACCACTCGGCGGACGACCACCGGGGCGTGCGCGAGCTGGTCCGCGACCTGAACGCGGTGTACCTCCGGACGCCGGCGCTGTGGGAGTGCGACACCCGGCCGGAGGGCTTCCGCTGGGTGGCGGTGGACTCCGCCGACGACAACGTCCTGGCGTTCCTGCGGTACGACGCCGAGGGCAACCCGCTGCTGGCGGTGTCCAACTTCTCCCCCGTGGTCCGGCACGACTACGGGCTGTGGGTGCCGGGGGACGCCGTGGCCTGGCGGGAGCGGCTCAACACCGACGACCTGCGCTACGGCGGCAGCGGCGTCACGTGCCCGGACCCGGTGAAGCCGGAGGACGGCTGCCTGCGGATCACGCTGCCGCCGCTGGCCACCGTGTGGCTGGCGCCGGACGCCGGGTAGAACTGCTGCCGTCCTGCCAGGTGTCCCACCCGCCCGCGGGGGGCACAGGGGGTCGTACCACCGGGACGTTCCGGTGGTACGACTCGACGGAGACAGAAGGGCGGGCACCAGGTGCGCACCGTGGGAGTGGAGGAGGAACTCCTCCTGGTCGATCCGGAGACCGGCGAACCGCGGGCACTGTCCGCTGCGGTCCTGGCCCGGGCGGCGCAGGACGAGGCGGGGCAGGACGTGTTCGAGAAGGAACTCCACGAGCAGATGCTGGAGTTCGCCACACATCCGCAGTCCTCGATGGACAGCCTGCGCGCGGAGATCGTCCGCTGCCGCAAGGAGGCCGCGCGGCACGCCGGTGACATCGGCTGCACCGTCGCGGCCCTGGCCACCTCCCCGCTGCCGGTCAGCCCGGCGGTCAGCCTGAACCGCCGCTACCAGTGGATGGCCGAGCAGTACGGCATCGCCACCCGGGAACAGCTCGTCATGGGCTGCCACGTGCACGTGTCGGTGGAGTCGGACGAGGAGGGCGTCGCGGTCGTCGACCGGGTACGGCCCTGGGTGCAGGTGCTGAAGGCACTGAGCACGAACTCGCCGTTCTGGCAGGGCAAGGACACCGGGTACAGCAGCTACCGCAGCCGGGTGTGGCTGCGCTGGCCGTCGGCCGGCCCCACGGAGCTGTTCGGCTCGGCGGAGCGCTATCACCGGCAGGTCGCGGACATGGTGTCCACCGGCGTGATCCTCGACGACGGGATGATCTACTTCGACGCCCGGCTGTCGCGCACCTACCCCACCGTGGAGTTCCGCGTCTCGGACGTCTGCCTGCACGCGGAGACGGCCGTGCTGATCGCCACGCTCGTGCGCGGGCTGGTGGAGACCGCCGCACGGGAGTGGCGGGCCGGGACCGAGCCGCTCGACCCCGGCGTCGGCCTGCTGCGGCTGGCCGACTGGCAGGCCGCCCGGTGCGGGCTCACGGGCGAGCTGCTGCACCCCGCGACCATGCGCCGCATGCCGGCCGAGACCGTCGTGCGCGCGCTGCTCGACCACGTCGAGGAGGCCCTCGACAGCACCGGGGACCTCGATCAGGCCCGCGCCGCCTGCGAAAAGCTGCTGCGCGAGGGGAACGGCGCCCGGGTGCAGCGGGAGCTGATGGAGCGCACCGGGAGTCTGCGGGACGTCGTCACGGAGTGCGTGCGGCACACGCAGGGGTGAGACGTCCCGGGCTCGGGCGGCCGCCGGCCCGGAGGATCAGAGGATCAGCACGAGGGCGTAGGCCAGGAAGAACGCCGCGACCAGCACGGAGACCACGATGATCACGGTCATCGGCCCCTTGGCCCACCCCTTGGTCGGGTTGTGCGTCTCCCGGGGCAGGGCCTCGGGCATGCTGCTCTCCGCGGGTGGGGTCTCGCCCGGCGGCACACCGCCGCCGGGCTCCAGACCGGTGCTGCGCTCGGGCTCGGGATCGGGACTGTAGTGACTCATGCCGACCGGGTCCCCCGATCACGCCCGGATCATCAGCGGACCCACTTCCGTATTTTCCGACCCCGAAGGGTCCTGCCTGGACTACATTCGAGCACCGCCGATGACGGTACCCGTCGGCACGGTGACACCACGTACATGTCAGGAGCAGTGCATGCGCGACCTCGCCCTCGCTCCACCTGCCGCGCCGAACCTGACCGGCGGCCTCGCCGACAGCGTCTTCGAGACGGCGGACCGCGAACCCACCCGGCCCCTGCTGGCCCGCCGCGTCCATCCTGCCTCCGCCACCTGGGAGGAGATCACCGCGATCGAGCTGCGCGACCAGGTGGTGGACACGGCCAAGGGGCTGATCGCCGCCGGTATCGCCCCGGGCCACCGTGTGGCCATCATGGCCCGCACCCGCTACGAGTGGACGGTCCTGTGCTACTCCCTGTGGGCCGTGGGCGCCGAGGTCGTCCCGGTCTATCCGACCTCGTCGCGTGACCAGGTGGAGTGGATCCTGCGGGACGCGCGCTGCGTGGCCGTGGTCGTGGAGGACGAGCAGGGCGTCATGACCGTCGGGTCGGTGTGCGCCGCGCTGCCGCTGCTGCGCCATGTGTGGCAGCTGGACGCGGGCGCGCTGGAGCAGCTGGCGGCGCGCGGCCACGACGTGCCGGTCACCACGGTGGACTCCATGCGCCGCATCGTGCTGCCGGACTCCACGGCCGTGATCGCCTACACCTCCGGGACGTCCGGCCGGCCGATGGGCTGCGCCCTCAGCCACCGGAATCTGGCCGGTCCCTGCGACACGCTGCTGGCGGGCTGGGGGCACACCGCCGCGCCCCGCGGGGAGCAGGGGTCGGTGCTGGCGTTCCTGCCCTTCTCCCATGTGTACGGGCTGATGATCCAGGGGCTGTGCGTGCGCGGCGGCCTGCTCATGGGGCACCAGGCCGATCTGAGCGGGGAGGCACTGGCCGCGGCGCTGCGCTCGTTCCGGCCGACGTACCTCTACGCGGTCCCCTCGGTCCTGGAGAAGATCTACAAGAACTTCCTGCGCGTCGCGCAGCAGGACGGCCACGGCGCGGTGTTCGAGCGGGCCGCGGCGACCGCGCGCGACTTCGCCGCGGCGCTGGAGCGCCAGCGGCTCGGCCGGGGCCGCGGCCCCGGTCTCGATCTGCGGCTGCAGCACGCCCTGTACGAGCGCACCGTCTACCGCCGGCTGCGGGCCGCGCTCGGCGGCAGGGTGCGGCGGGCGACGTCCGGCGGCTCGCCCCTCAGCCGCGACCTGTCGCTGTTCTACGAGGGCATCGGCGTCTACGTCCACGACGGGTACGGCCTGACGGAGACGGCCGGCGGGGTCACGATGCAGCCGCTCGGCCGGGAGAAGTCCGGGACCGTCGGGCAGGCCCTGCCGGGCACGGAGATCCGTGTCGCCGAGGACGGCGAGATCCTGGTGCGCGGGCCGTCGGTGTTCCAGGGGTACGTGGGCGACGACGCGGCGACCCGGGCCGCCCTGCGCGGTGGCTGGCTGGCCACCGGCGACCTCGGGCGGCTGGACTCCGAGGGCTACCTCACGATCACCGGCCGCAAGAAGGACGTCATCATCACCAGCAGCGGCAAGAGCGTCGCCCCGGCCGCCCTGGAGCAGCGGCTGCGCATGCACCCCCTCGTCCACCAGGCGGTCGTGGTGGGCGACAACCGGCCCTGCGTCGGCGCCCTGATCACGCTGGACCCGGACTTCCTGGCCCACTGGCGGGCGGCACTGGCCCTGCAGGGCGAGCTGCGCGAGGCCCGGGAGGAGAACGCGCTGCGGGAGGAGGTCGCGCGGGCCGTGGCCGCGGCGAACAGCTCCGTCTCGCCGTCGGAGTCGATCCGGGTGTTCCGGGTGCTGCCGGAGCCGTTCGACGTGACGAACGGGCTGCTGACACCCTCCATGAAGCTGCGTCGCGACGAGATCGTGCGGCACTACGCGTCCGAGATCGACGCGATGTACGAGTCGCGCAGGCGTCCGGGGCGGCAGCCCGCCAGGGACGAACCGTCCAATTGGGACGATTCGGACAACGTGTTCCGCTGAGCGGGGTGGCGAACGCGTAGCCCTCGCCACCATGGGAACACGCGACAGTGGCGACGCACGAGAAAGGACGACTGCCCTGACGACAGCCCTCGCTGACGCCCGGGCCGGAAAGGCGATATGTCAACCGAGCCGCGTGGAGACGACGCCCTGACCTCCGAGGAGATCCCGAGCCGCACGAACAGCTTCGTGGGCGAGCCGCACGACGTGACGGGTGCGCGCCTTGCAGCGGAGGAGTTCCTGCGTGATCTGGCACGCTCCTCCCCGCCCTCCGCTCCCGAGTACTGGGACGACATCCTGCTGGTGGTGACGGAGCTGGCCGCCAACGCGGTCCAGTACGCCCCTGGTCCGTTCGCACTGCGGATGCGCCGGACCTTCGACGGCGTGCACGTGGTCCTGCACGACACCAGCACCACCGAACCCGCCCCCCGCCCCTTCGATCCCCGCAGTGGCGGCGGCGGTATCGGCTGGCACCTGATCCACACGCTGTGCGACCAGGTCAGCGTGGTGACCGACGACAGCGGCAAGGACGTGCACGTCTTTCTGCCGTGGTGAGTGCGGACCCGCTCGGTGGGTTGCGGGCCCGGCGAGCGGTGGAGGGGAGACACGTGAGAAGGGAGCGCCCGGCGCGAGCCGGGCGCTCCCTTCACGACCGCGCTCTTGGCCGGCTCAGACCGAGGTCGTCTCGCGCGGTGGCAGCCGGTGGTAGTAGTCGCCCACGGCCGTCAGGTACTGCGGGTCCCGCGTCTCACTGTCGGTCTGGAAGCGGGGCGCCTCCTTGGCATCGGCCCTGCTGCAGGCCAGTGTGATCTTCCGGCCCTCGGTGTCCACGCCCGTGACGACTCCGGCCGGCACCAGGACGCTGCGGCCGAAGACCCAGACCCCGGTGTCGACGACGAGGTGCCGCATGCCGTGCGGGGCGTCCTCCCGGTCCACGTGCCCGATCGTGCCGTCGGTCGCCGCGACGCTGAACCCGGTCAGGTCCTGCCCCTCGGTGTGGGCGCTGCCGGGTGCGTACGACCAGATTCTGTCGATGGCCACGCTGCTCCATCCTCCCTGGCGGTGTGCGGATCGCGGAGCGGCGGCGGACGCCTTCCGCCCGTCCTGCCGTCCCACAGCGGCAATTACCCTCCTGGCGCACGCGCATTCGGTGATCGGGTCGGCAACCGGGGCGTCTTCCGCCGGGTGATCCGGAGATCGTGCACATTCCGCAGGCATGCATCGGTGATTGCCGGGTATTCGCGGGGCGCGGTGGGATCCGAGCCCTGGTGCGAGAGGAGGCGCATGACAGACGGCACCCGAGTCCGGAGAACGACCGGCATCCCCGCGCACCGCGGTCACCCCTGAGGTGACCGACCCCAGGCCGTAGCACTTGTTGGAGGTACCCGTGCCCCTCGCCCAGAACCCGCTGTCCGTGGAAGTCGAACTGCCCCGGGAGGACGTTGCCCTGATCACGGTCGACGGCTACCTGGACGTCGACACCGCGACCGAGTTCCAGGCCCATCTGGCCAACCAACTCCACCACGGCCGACGTCACTTCCTGCTGGACCTCGCGTCCGTGCCGTTCATGGACTCGTCGGGGATGAACATCATCCTGCGCGTCTACCAGGAGACCCGTAAGACCGAGGGCAGTGTGCATGTCATCAGCCCGACGCCTGCCGTGCGGCGCATCCTCGATCTGACCGGCGTGAGCATCACCGTGCCGATATCGGAGAGCGTCGACGAGGCGCTGGCCCGGGTCGACGCGGGGCCGGCGGTCCCGGAGGAACCGGAGGTCTGACCGACCGGGCACCCCTCGGGCACGGCACCGGCGCGGGCCGGTCGGCCGGTGCCCGGTTCCGCCTGCCCGGCGGCCCTTCCCCGCACGTCGCCCGCCGGTCCGGGAGGCGACCGACGGCCTCTTCGCCGAACCGGACCACTTGCCCTGGATCAGGTGTCGTACGAGGTCGGCGCATGGTTAGAGTTGTCGCCCGGCAAGTGTCACAGCGCCGTCCCGATCGCTGCAGCGGGTGCGGCCGACGCAACGCGGATGAGGAGAGAACCAGGTGCCGGAGCACGAAGCGGACGGACAGCTCGCCACGCCGACCGACGAGGTCAGGGACTTCCTGCACCGCCGGCGCGAGCAGATCGCCCAGCGGTGGGCGGACGAGCCGTTGTTCCGCACCGTGTTCACCGTCTCGCGCGACGAGGCGGTGGAGGCGGGCAAGGTGATCGTGGAGGCGCTCGCCCAGGTGGCCGACTCGGGCCAGGTGGAGAACCCCGACGCCGCGGGCTTCAGCGGGGTGCGCGAGCAGCTGGCCCGGATGGGCGCGGCCCGCTCCCGCGCCGGGCTGTCCGGCACCCAGGTGTCCAGTGAGCTGGCCGCGCTGCGGCCGCCCGTGGAGAATCTGCTGGCCGCCGACCTGGAGCAGGCCCCGCCGGAGCACCTGCGGGCGTCCTCCACCGCGCTGACGGTGCTGATGGGCACCCTGCGGCTGGTGGCGATGCAGGCGGCCCTCAGCGAGTCGCAGGCACTGAGCGACCGGCAGCGGCTGCAGCTGATGGAGGTGGCCACCCCCGTCATCCGCCTGTGGGACGGCATCGTCGCCGTGCCGCTGATCGGCACGCTCGACAGCGCCCGCAGCCAGGTGGTGATGGAGACGCTGCTCAACGCCGTCGTCGACGAGCACGCCCGGTTCGCGATCCTCGACATCACCGGGGTGCCGACGGTGGACTCCCTGGTCGCCCAGCACCTGATGAAGACGGTCGCCGCGGCGCGCCTCATGGGCGCCGAGTGCATCGTCTCCGGTATCCGGCCGGCCATCGCCCAGACGATCGTGCACCTCGGTCTCGACCTGGACGTCATCACCCGCGCGAGCCTCGCCGACGCCCTGGGGTACGCCCTGCACCAGCTGGGCGCCGACATCGTGACCCCGGGCGCGGTCAAGCGGTGAACGACGTACACACCCGCCCCGCCACGGGCCACGTACCGGTGCTCCGGCTCGGGGACGTGCTGCTCGTCACCCTCCAGGGAGACCTGTACGACAGCACGGCGCAGCAGTTGCAGCAGGACCTCGCGGAGACCATCTCCCGCACCGGGGTGCGCGGTGTCCTGATCGACATCTCCGGCATCGAGATCGTCGACTCCTTCCTGGGCCGGGTGCTGGCCGAGATCGCCGCGCAGGCCGAACTGCTCGCCGCGCGCACCGTGGTGGCCGGTATGCGTCCCGCCGTCGCCATCACCCTGGTGGAACTGGGCCTGTCGCTGCCGGGCCTCGGCACGGCGCTCAGCACCGAGGCCGGCATGGAGCTCCTCACGGGGCGGCCGGCGCGGGCCCGCGCCGGGGGTCCGCGTCAGGAGAGTCCGTGATGCACACCGCCGCGGGCGTCGAGGCCTGCCTGCCCATCCGGTCCGACATGGACCTGGTGTGGGTGCGACAGCACGTGCGGCAGGCCGCCGCCCTGCTCGGCTTCGGCCTGGTGGAGCAGACCAAGCTGGTCACGGCGGCCAGTGAGCTGGCCCGCAACACGCTGGTGCACGGCGGGGGCGGGCAGATGAAGGCGACACGGGTCAGCAGCGCGGGCGCCCAGGGCCTGCAGCTGGCCTTCAGCGACGAAGGGCCCGGCATCGCCGACCTGGACCTGGCACTGAGCGACGGCTACACCTCCGGCGGCGGGCTGGGGATGGGGCTGAGCGGGGCTCGGCGCCTGGTCCACGAGTTCCACGTGGACAGCACACCGGGGGCCGGTACGACGGTACGGGTGACCTGCTGGGTGGCGCAGCCGCCGCGTCCGCGCGAGGAGGTCTGATGCCCCGCGTGTGGGACGTCCCGGTGCGCGACTGGACCCGGGTGCACGACGCCCGGGTCGCCGCCGAGGGCGCGGCCGCGCTGGCCGGGCTGGACGAGCGGCGCACCGCCGCGGCGGCCCTGGTCGCGACCGAGCTCGCGACGAACCTGCTGAAGCACGCCGAGGGCGGCCGGCTGCTCGCCGAGGTCGTGCCCGCCCCGGCGCCGCCGCAGGAGGGTGGGCGGTCCCGCGTCGTGCAGCTGGCCGCGATCGACCACGGACCGGGCATCGGCGACGTCCCCTCGGCCCTGAGCGACGGGTTCTCGACGACGGGCTCGCTCGGCGCGGGCCTGGGCACCTGCCGGCGGCTCGCCGACGACTTCGCCCTGCACAGCACGCCCGGCGGCGGCACGGTCGCGGTGGCCCGCTGGGACGCGACCCCGCGGGGCGGGGACGCCGTGCCGGGGGACGGGGGCCACGCGCCCGGGCCGGGCACCTCCCCCCCGCCCTCCGGCGAGGGGCCGGGCGAGGGACGTGCGCCCGGCCCGGTCTCCGGAACCGGCCGGGAGCGGCTCGCACCCGACCCCGCCGAGTGCCACGCCGACCGGCGTGAACGTTTCGCTCCCCTCGCCGGTGTGCGCGCGGGAGGCCTCAACATCCCCTACGGCGGTGCGGAGCACTCGGGCGACGCCTGGGCCTGGGTGCGGGCCGGGGACGCGGTCACCCTGATGCTGGCGGACGGCCTGGGACACGGTCCGGAAGCCGCCCGGGCCTCCTCCGCCGCCGTCACGGCCCTGCACCTGTGCGCCCACCTGTCCCCCGCCGACGTGCTGCGGCGGCTGCACGACACCCTGAAGGGCACCCGCGGGGCGGCGGTCTCCCTGGCCCGGCTGGACCTCGGCACCGGACGGCTGCGGTTCGCCGGGATCGGCAACGTGGGAGCCCGGCTGCGCACGGGCGGCACCTGGCGCCACCTGCTCGCGCGGCCCGGCATAGTCGGCGTCCACCGGCCCACCACCCTCCGCGAGGAGGAGGCCGACTGGACGGGCGATCCCCTGCTGGTCCTGCACACCGACGGGCTGCCCAGCCGCTGGGCCCCACCGCCCGGAGCCGGCCTGCCGGCGGCCGACCCGGCCGTGACGGCCGCCGTGACGATACGTGACGCGAGCAGTCCCGCCCGTCCGGTGCGGGACGACACCGCCGTGGCCGTGCTGACTCCGACTCCGCCGGAACTCCCATGAAGCGCACTTGGCAGATCACCACCGTCACCGACGCGGCCCGCGCGCGTATCGCCCTCGCGCGCCTGGCCGCCGCCCACGGCGTACCGACCGTGGAGCGGACCCGGCTCGCCGCCGCCCTCAGCGCCCACCTGCGGCAGTGCCTCACCAAGGGCGGCACCTGGCGGCTCACCCTGGTCGCGGCGGACACCGGCACCGGGAAGGGGCTGCTGCGCGCCGTGGTCGCCCCTTCGCCGGAGGCGTGCGCCGCGGGCGAGCCCCCGTGGGAGGCCACCGTCCCCTGCCCCGAGAGGCCCCGCGCCGCCGAGGACGACATCGCCGAGGACGCCGCCGCCCTGGCGGAGGCCCTGCTCGGCGCCGACGAGGACACGGCCGTGGTGCTGGACAAGCTCACCGAGCAGGAGGACCTGGTCTCCTTCCACCGCGAGGAGCTGCACCAGACCAACCAGGGCGTGCTGGCCCTGCACGCCGAGCTGGACGCGGCGGGCCGGGCCCAGCGCGAGGCCTTCGCCGCCGAGCGCCGCGCCCGCAACGAGGCGGAGAGCGCCCGTCGCCGGCTGACGTTCCTCGCCGACGCCAGCGCCGTGCTGACGGCCTCGCTGAACCACGAGGAGATCGTGCGCCGGCTGCCCGACCTGCTGGTGCCCGAGTACGCCAGCAGCGTCGACGTCTGGCTGTTCGACCAGGAGGAGGACAAGGACGGCGCGGCGCCGCATCCGGCCGCGGCCGTCGTCGCGGCCCGGACCGGGCGTCCCCAGTACGCCGCCGGCCACCCGGGCGAGCTCCCCGGTGTCGACGACCATCCCCCGTCGGCGCTGGACCCGGGACGCCCGCTGCTGTGCGTGCCGCTGCCCACCCGGCGGGCGCCGCTCGGGGTGCTGACGCTGTCGCCGCCCGGAGCGCGCTGGAACCCGGACGACGCGGTCATGCTGATCGAGCTCACCCGGCGGGCCAGCATCGCGATCGACAACGCCCGGCGCTTCGAGCACAACCGGGACATCGCCGAGACCCTCCAGCGGGCGTTGCTCACGGACCTGCCGGCCACCGAGGGCCTCAGCCTGGCCGCGCGGTACCTGCCCGCCACGCACGGCCTGAACATCGGCGGCGACTGGTACGACGCCTTCCCGCAGCGCGACGGCGGTCTCATCACGGTCATCGGCGACGTGACCGGGCACGGACTGCGGGCCGCCGTCATGATGAGCCAGCTGCGCACCGCGCTGCGGGCGTACGCCGTCGACGGCGACAGCCCGGGCCGGCTGCTGACCCGGCTGCACCGGTTCCTGCATCACCTCCAGCCGGACCTGTACGCCACGGCCGTCATCGCCCGGTTCCACCCGGACGAGCCCACCCTGACGTGGGCCGCGGCCGGGCACCCGCCACCGGTGCTGCGCCGGGCCGACGGGACGGTGCAGATCCTCGACGCCAAGCCCGGCGCCATGCTCGGCATCCCGCTCACCCAGGAGATCGACGACCACACGGTGCGCCTGTCGCCCGGGTCGACCCTCGCGATGTACACCGACGGGCTGGTGGAACGCCGTGCCCAGGGCATAGACCCGGGGATCGGGCGGCTGGCCGAGGCGCTCGGCGGGTTCCGCTCCGATGAACTGGACGCGGACCTGGAGGGCTCGGCGGACCGGATCCTGCATCCGCTGCTGAGCGACTCCGAACGGGACGACGACGTGTGCCTGCTGCTGTGTCACGTCCGCGGGGACGGCGGCCGCTGAGCCGTGTCCCGGCGGCCCCGGATGTACACGCGTTCTGCACTCCCCCACGGTGCTTTTCGGCCACGGTGCGGGCATGGTGGTGATCGGCACGTTCGTCAGACTGCCCTGTCCGGCTGGCGCCCCGGCGCCGCACACGGTGGGATCGAAAGGGTGCGAACCGGCGATCCAGGGGCAGTCGAATGGCGTTCGAGGCAGACCGCCTGGAGCCGCAGAAAGGGATGAACACCGTGACACGACCCAGGATCCTGGTGGTGGGCGCAGGCTTCGCCGGCGTGGAGTGCGTCCGCCGTCTGGAACGGAAACTCTCCCCCGACGAGGCGGACGTCACCCTGGTGACCCCCTTCGCCTACCAGCTCTACCTGCCGCTGCTCCCCCAGGTCGCCTCCGGCGTGCTGACACCGCAGTCGATCGCCGTGTCCCTGCGCCGCAGCAAGAAGTACCGCACGCGGATCATTCCGGGCGGCGCGATCGGCGTGGACCTGAAGTCGAAGGTGTGCGTCATCCGCACCATCACCGACGAGATCGTGAACCAGCCGTACGACTACATCGTGCTGGCGCCCGGCAGCATCACCCGGACCTTCGACATCCCGGGCCTGACGGACCACGCGTTCGGCATGAAGACCCTGGCCGAGGCGGCGTACATCCGGGACCACGTCATCTCCCAGCTGGATCTGGCCGACGCGAGCCAGGACCCGCAGGAGCGGGCCTCGCGGCTGCAGTTCGTGGTGGTGGGCGGCGGCTACGCCGGCACCGAGACCGCCGCCTGCCTGCAGCGCCTCACGCACGCGGCGGTCAGGCGCTACCCGCGGCTGGACCCCAAGCTGATCAGGTGGCACCTGATCGACATCGCGCCGAAGCTCATGCCGGAGCTGGGCGACAAGCTCGGCCGCAGCGCGCAGGAGATCCTGCAGCGCCGCGGCATCGAGATCTCCCTGGGCACCTCGATCGCCAAGGCGGGCCCCGAGGAGGTCACCTTCACCGACGGGCGGGTGGTCCCGACCCGCACACTCATCTGGACGGCCGGTGTCGTCGCCAGCCCGCTGATCGCCACGCTCGGCGCCGAGACCGTCAAGGGGCGGCTGGCCGTCGGCGCCGAGATGAACCTGCCCGGCCACGACGGGGTGTTCGCTCTCGGCGACTCTGCCGCCGTGCCCGACCTGGCCAAGGGCGACGGGGCCATGTGCCCGCCGACCGCGCAGCACGCGCTGCGGCAGGGCAGGCACGTCGCCGACAACGTCATCGCGTCGCTGCGCGGCCGGACGCTCTCGCCGTACGTGCACAAGGACCTGGGGCTGGTGGTCGACCTCGGCGGCACCGACGCCGTCTCCAAGCCGCTCGGCGTCGAGCTGCGGGGCCTGCCCGCCCAGGCCGTGGCCCGCGGGTACCACTGGTCGGCACTGCGCACCAACGTCGCCAAGACGCGGGTGATG
Source organism: Streptomyces sp. NPDC026246 (assembly GCF_055567995.1). Lineage (NCBI taxonomy): Bacteria > Bacillati > Actinomycetota > Actinomycetes > Kitasatosporales > Streptomycetaceae > Streptomyces > Streptomyces sp. NPDC026246. The sequence goes on from NZ_JBVHPJ010000004.1 coordinate 17,440, forward strand.
ACCAACTGGCTGCTCAACGCGGTCGCCGGTGACGACTTCGTGCGCACCGGGTTCCAGGCCCGCAAGCCGGCGCGGCTGAAGGACTTCGAGTACACGGACGCCTATCTGTCGCCCGAGCAGGTGCGCGAGCGGATCGGCGGTGGCACCCGGCAGGAGTAGGACGGGCCGGTCGGGACCTTCCGCCGCCGGCATGACATGCTGGAAAGCGGATCTTGGTCTGAGTCGGGAGAGAGTGCGACGGCGTGAGGGCAGCGGGACGCTCGGTGCGGACACGACTGCGGGACCGGGTCGCGGCGTCCGACCCCGGGCTGCTGCGCCTGACGGCGGGGCTGCGGACCGTCGGCGCCATCGCCCTCACCCTGGCGCTGCTGTCCCTGCTGGGCGCCGACGTCCACCTGCTGGTGGCGGGGGCCATCGCGGCGATGGTCGCCACCTTCGCCATCCGGGAGAAGCAGCTCGGCCCGCAGGCGGTGACCCTCGCCGCCGGGCTGCCGGTGGCGCTGGCGTCGGTCTCCCTGAGCGCGATGCTCTCCACGCGCCCGGTGACGGGTGACGTCTTCTTCGTCGTCCTGATCTTCTGCGCGGTCTACGGCCGCCGTTTCGGTGACCGGGGCACCGCCCTGGGGCTGATCGGCTTCCAGGTCTACTTCCTGTCCCTCTTCGTCGGCGCGACCCCGGCCGGACTGCCAAAGTTGTGGGGCGCCATCGCGCTGGCCTTCGCCTCCAGTGCCGTCCTGCGCTTCGCTGTCGTGCCGGCGACGCCGACGTCCGTCCTGGTGCGGCTGCGGCTCGCCTTCCGGGCCCGGCTGGCCCAGCTGGTGGCCGCGCAGCTGGAGCTGCTCGACGCGGGCGCGGACGACATGGACAAGGCGCTGGAGGCCGTGCGCGAGGGCACCGCGCGGCTGCACGAGACGGCCATGATGATCCAGGGGCGGCTGGAGGAGGGCACCCCGGACGAGGCCGCGGCGCGGCTGGTGCAGCGCCGCATCGCGGAAGCCGAGATCGCCGCCGAGCGGCTCGGACTGCTGTTGCTGACGGCCCGCAGCGCCGAACGGGCCGACACCCTCACGCTGCACCTGCCGGGTGCGCCGGCCCCGTCGGTGACCGTGCCGGCCGTTCCGGACGAGTCCACCGTCACGCTGCGCCGCGATCTGCAGGCCCTGCACGCCCTGGTGCTGCGGGCCGGGGACGCGGGGACCGCGCTGGCGCACGTGCGCAACCGGCTCCTCGGCTACCGCGACGAGGAGAACCTGCCGCCCGCCTCCGCCGCTGTCCAGGACGTCTTCCGCGGCATCGGCGAGGCGGCCCGCGCCGTGCTCGGCCTGCGGATCGCGCTGGACGGGCCGCAGGACGAGTCGGACGACACCCCCGCCACGGCCCGCTCCCGCGAGGAGCTGGACGCCGAGGAGGCGGCACTCGACGGCGGCGCCGAGGAGAGCGCGCAGGAGGAGCAGACCGGGCTGCGGCGGCCGACCACGCGGGCCGCCGTACAGGTCTCCGTGGGGTCCTCGCTGGCGATCCTGGGCGGTGAGCTGCTGTCCACGCAGCGCTGGTACTGGGCGGTGCTGACGTGCTGGATCGTCTTCATCAACACGTCCTCGACCGGTGAGATCCTGGTCAAGGGCTACCGGCGGCTGCTGGGGACGGTGTTCGGCGTCGTGGCCGGCATCGCGCTGGCGGGCCTGGTCGGCAACCACACCTGGACGGCGTTCGCCCTGGTGCTGGTGCTGATCTTCGCGATGTTCTACACGGCACCGCTGTCGTACACGCTGATGTCGTTCTTCGTCACGGCCATGCTGGGGCTGCTGTACACGCTGCTGCACACCTACAGCCTCGACGTGCTGGTGCTGCGGATCGAGGAGACGGCCCTGGGGGCCCTCTGCGGCGTGGTCGCCGCGGCGCTGGTCCTGCCGGTGCAGACCGACCGGCGCACCAACGAACTGCTCGAGACCGTCCTGGAGCGGCTGTCCGACGTCACGCAGGCGGCGGTGGCGCAGCTCAGCGGGGGGCCGGCGGACGGCCTGCTGGACAAGGCCCGCGACCTGGACCAGGCGCTGGCCGACCTGCGGGCCGCCATTCAGCCGCTGACCCATCCGGTCACGCCGCTGCGCGGCCGCCGCGACACGGCCCGGTACGTGGTGGCCCTGCTGGAGACGTCCGCGTACCACGCGCGGACCCTGGCGGCGACGGCCGAGCTGCTGCCGACGCATCCGTCGATCGCGGCGGACCCGCGGCTGCAGGGGGCGGCGGGGCGCACCGTGCGCAACATCGAGGCCATCGCGGCCCGGGTCGCGGACGAACGTGCGCAGGCGCTGGTGGAGACGGGCCCGAGCATCGCCTCGCTGCTGGGCTCGGACGCCGGTACACCGCGCTACGGCCGGATCACCGACCGCGTGCTGCGGCATCTGGAGCGGCTGGACGAGGCCGTGGTGGGGCTCGCCCGGCCGCTGGGGGTACGGGTGGGCCCGCCTCCGGCGTGAGGCGGGCCGCGGTTCAGAAGTCGGTGGGCAGTCCGCTCACCTCGGCGATGCCGCGCAGCTCCTCGGTCTGGCGGTGCCGCTCCTTGATGTAGTCGGCGATCTCGCCGAGCCGGACGGGGTCGGAGGCCGTGGAGGCGTCCGTGACGATCCGGACCGGGCCGGTGTCGTCGACGTCGAGCTCGATCACCTCGTTGTCCAGGCGGCCGGTGACGGCCGTGGCGATGACGAGGGCCACCTCGTCACGGACCTCCTGCGGCAGTTCGTCGTCGGTCCCGGAGTCGAGCGCGAAGTCCAGGCTGGACAGGCGTTCCTCGTCGATCGCCTGGAGCACCGGTTCCACCGCGCGCATCAGGAGGCTGTAGTCCTCCGTGTCCATCCGGATGCGCAGGAGGTCCAGGTACACGTCCACGGGACGGCCATCACCATGCGGAATCTCGGAATCGCTCATTGGCCTCGTGTTCCCCGTTCGGAGCGGCTCAGACGCGCCGATAGCGGGCCATGGCGAACGAGAACACCCCGAAGAGCACCAGCCCGACCGCGACGATCACCAGCAGCCAGGGGCCGAGCGGGGTGTCGGCGAAGGTCCGCAGGGTGTCGTCCAGGCCCTTGGCCTTGTCCGGTTCGTAGTCGACGGCGGCGCGGACCGCGAAGATTCCGGCGGCGGCGAACACCAGGCCGCGGGCCACGCCGCCGGCCACGCCGGTGACGTCCACGAACTGCCGGGTCCGCCGGCTCATCTGCCCCATGCGCATCTTGTCGTGGTACTTGCGCATCGCGGCCCGTACGCCGATCCAGCCGCCGGCCGCGACGACGGCGAGCCCGGCCGCGCCGACCAGCCACTGGCCGCCGGGCATCTCCATGACCTTGGCGGTGGCGTCACGGGACTGCTGGTCGCTGGATCCGCCGCTCTGGTGGCGGGTGGCCGCGAAGGACAGGACGGAGTAGGCGACGAAGGAGTAGAAGCAGAAACGGACCGCGGACAGCAGCCGCTTGCGGGGGCTGCGGCCGTCCTTGCCGACCGAGCCGAACAGCACCTCGGACAGCCGCCACAGCGCCATGCCCACCAGGCCGATGCCCAGCGCCCAGAGCAGTACCGCGCCGAAGGGCTTCTGGGACAGTTCCGCCAAGGCACCGCCGCGGTCGGCCTGCTTGCCCGTGTCACCGAAGGCGATCTGCACGGCCAGCGCGCCGACCAGCAGATAGATCACACCCCGGGCGCTCAGGCCCGCCCGCGCCGCCCCCTCGGTCACCGAGCCCCGCGCCATACGCCGGGCCCGGACGCCGTTCTGTGCCATCGCACTCGAGTTCATCTCGACCTCCCGGAGGTGCGGATGCCCCGCCTCGGGGGCCACACACCCGGGTGGCGTCAGGAGCGGCGCAGCCGCGCGCCGCGGGCGGTGCGCCCGAGCGCGTGCAGGTACTCCAGGGCGTCGGGCACGACCGTGCGGTCGTGCCAGGCGAGCCAGCGGCCGGCCTGGCCGCCCATGGAGTCCAGGGCTTTGATCTGGGCGGTGGTCAGCCCGGTCAGGGGACGGTCCATGTGGGCCGAGACCATGCCGACGCAGCGCCCTGACGCGGTCGTGAGGGGCACGCTGTGGCACGCCCTGCTGCCCGCCTCCAGGATCGCCAGCCGGGCCGGTTCGGTGAACACCGGGGCGCTCTCCACGTCGCGCACGGTCACCTGGGAGACGTCGCGGGCGGCCTGGGCGCAGGAGGTGCCGTCCTCCCCGACATGGGCGAAGAAGTCGACGAAGCGGTCCGTGAGCCCGGTGTGCTCCTCCATGCGCAGCCCGCCCCGGGCCCGGTCGGTGAGCTGGACGTTGCCCATGGACGTGCCGGTCACCGTCAGGGTGTGTCCGAGCACGGCCCTGAGGACCGCGCCGCGGCCTCCGGACTCCCGGTGCGCGGTGGTGAAGGTGAGCTCCGGCGGCGGCTGCCGGACCCGCCGCGGGAACCACAGCTGCTGCCCGGCGTCGGGCCGGGGGACGGTGACCAGGGTCTCGGCCAGGCTGCGCAGCTTGACGTTGTGGCGCTGGGAGGCCCGCTGCATCAGGGCGAAGGCGCTCTCGGCGTCGGCCAGGCCGTACCGCTCCTGGAGCACGCCCTGGGCCTGGGAGATCAGCGGGTGCACCCGGGCCCGGGCCCGCAGGTCGCGTACCTCGGCGCGCAGCCGCTCCAGCTCGTCGTCATCGTCGGCGGCTGTCCGTCCCGCTGCGGACATGGCACTCCCTCGCTCCGGGCAGGGGCGGGCCCGGCCGCGGCTGCGCCGTCGGCCGGGCCCCTTGCTCAGGCTCGCCTTCCCCGCCGTGTCAGGGACACACGTGGTCAGGCGCTGCCGGCGGCCGGCACGCGTGCCTCGGCGACCGCGGCCGCGGGGGCGGGAATCGTCTCCCGGGCCGGGACGGACACGGACGCGGCGGCGAGCCACTGGTGGGCGGCTTCCAGGGCGCGTCGCACGTCCCGGGTGCCGGTGGTCACGCACAGCGTGTACGCCAGGTCGCGCACCCGCGGGTTCGTGTCTGCGGGACCACGGCCGGCGTCTGCGGCGGTCAGTGCCTCGTACTCGTCGACGAGACGGCGCAGCACGGCGGGGTTGGGCCTCAGCATGGTTCGTTGCTCCTCGGTGAGATTCGGTGGGTCAGACCGTGGTGGAGGGGCCGCCGGTGCCCCGCTTCCCGGTCCGCTGTCCCAGGACCTCGTCACGCACGCGGGCGCAGCTGCGGCTGATGAGGCGGGACACGTGCATCTGGGAGATGCCGAGCCGGTCGGCGATCCGGCTCTGCGTCATGTCCTCGAAGAAGCGCATGTAGAGGATGGCCCGTTCGCGCTCGGGCAGCCGGCGCAGGCCTTCCTTGGCGGATTCGCGGTCGATCACGATGTCGTACGACGAGTCCGCCGCGCCGAGGGTGTCGGCGAGGCTGTAGCCGTCGTCGTCCGTCGAGAGTTCGGCGTCCAGCGACAGGGTGCTGAAGCTCTCCAGGGCCTCCAGCCCGGCACCGACCTCTTCCTCGGTCAGGCCGGTGTGGCGGGCGATGTCCGCCACGGAGGGCTCGGGGCTGCCGGGGTTCTGGGTGAGTTCACGCCGTGCCACCCGCACCTTGTTGCGCAGTTCCTGCACGCGGCGGGGGACCCGCAGGGCCCACATGCGGTCGCGGAAGTGCCGCTTGACCTCACCGGTGATGGTGGGGACGGCGTAGCTCTCGAAGGCGCCCCGGCTCGGGTCGAAGCGGTCGATGGCCTTGACCAGGCCCAGGGCGGCCACCTGGCGGAGGTCCTCGAGGGACTCCCCGCGGTCGCGGAAGCGACCGGCGATGCGGTGGGCCATGGGCAGCCAGAGGGTGACCAGTTCGTCGCGGACGGCGTCCCGCTCGGGGCCTTCCTCCAGTTCCGCCATCCGGGCGAACAGGGCCGCGGTGTCGGGGGCGTCGTCGTGGCGCCGCCGGGCGGAGGTGGCCGTCGTTTCGGGCGTGCCGGGACGATGGGTGGGCGTATCGATGAGCATGCGGATTCGCTCCTGAACGGTCGTTTCAGGGATTGACCGCGGGAGGAACGCTGCCCGGAAACGCCGAAGTGGGCCTCCGGGGCAGCCGTATGGCTCCCGCTGGCGCGCCTCCGGTCCGAAGCACGAAATTGCGTCTGCCCCTACCCCGGGGCAGCAAACTCCACTTTGCCGAAGAATCCGGAATCCCGCTTTGCACACCTATCGACGGGAAGGGTTCACGGCCTGCCGGAGGAGGTCCGGCGGGAGGGGTCCGCGGTCTGCCGGACGAGGGGGACGACGGCGGTGATGCACTTGCCGCCGGCGGGCAGGTCGGACACCCGGACGTCACGGGAGAGCCGGCAGACGATCGGCCAGCCGTGTCCCCCGTGCCGGGTGCGCCCCTGCGGGTCGGTGCGTGGTGCGGCCACGGGCAGCCGGTCACTGCGGTCGCTCACGGAGAGCCGCACGCGGGCGCCGTCGACGTCCACCTGGAAGTCCGTGACCCCGCCGCCGTGGAGGATCGCGTTGCTGGTCAGTTCCGAGGCGACGAGCAGCGCGTCCGAGAGGGCGTCGGCGTCGCAGGGGGTGGGGGTGGCGCGGCAGCGTTCGGCCACGGCCCGGCGCACGGCCAGGCGTGCCTCGGCCGGTTGGCGCGGCCGGGGCCGTTCCGCCCCCGGCGGCTCGGAGAGGTAGAGGTCGGTCATGCGCTCGTCGCACATCCTGCAGCTCCCTGGTCGATGCGGACGGAAGCGGGGGCCGGACCGCGCCCGGTGTCCGTCCGGCGCGTCGGGGGTCCACGGATCCACCGCTTCCTGCTGCCTGCCGCAGCCGTCGGGGGTGTGCCCCGGGGCCCCGCGGGTCTCCCTGTCCGGCTCACCTCTCGCCGCACCTGCAAACCTCGGCCCCGCCGGAAAGACCCCGATGGGCCGGGGTCCGGTCCCGAAGACGCCCCGGACGGCCGCAGCGGGTGCCATCCCCGGGCGTTCACGGGGTAGGCGGTGGTCATGACCGATGTGGTGGACTCCGACGAACTGCTGCGGCGTATCCAGCGTGCGAGGACGTGCGCGCTGGAGGAGGAGCGGGCGTGGCGGGCCCGCAGCGAGGAACTGGACGCGACCGACCCGCAGGGAGCCCGGGACGCGGCCGTGCGGCGGATGTCGTTCGAGGCGGTGGCGCGGGTGCTGGACGAGATCGTGGCGCCGGGCCGGCACACCGCCGAGGCCTGACCCGGTCTTCCGCCCTCGGGACCGCCCTTCACCGGGCGGCGACGACCGGAAATAGGGGCAGGGCCGGGGCCGTTACACGGCCTGCGGCTGATCGGGTGACGGCTATGGCCCAGACCGGCGCACCCTGGCGTCCCGGCGTCCCGGCGCCCCGGGGTCCGGGAACCCGCCCGGCACACCCACGTCCCCTGGAGGACGGAGGACGACGGTCCCGGCGCGGCACGCAGGAGGGACGGCCCGTACCTGCCCCCTCTTGACGGCGAGCCGGAGTCGGCAGGTGCCCGGCGCCCGCCTGCCCCGGGGACGGCGGAACCGGCTCGCCGCGCGGCCGGCGGCCCACCGGGCCAGGGCGTGGTCCCTCGGCGGGCCGGCGGATTGCCCGCGTCCGTGTCGGGCACCAGGTGCGCATGACAGTCGACCACAGCCGAGCCCCCGTCCTGGACGCCCTCGACGCCTACCGCAGGAAGGGACATGTGTCGTTCACGCCGCCCGGGCACAAGCAGGCGCGCGGTGCGGACCCGGAGGTCCGGGAGATCCTCGGGGACGCGGTGTTCCACGGGGACGTGCTGGCGTCGGGGGGCCTGGACGACCGCCTGACGCGGGGCCGCGTGCTGGAGCGGGCGCAGGAGCTGATGGCCGACGCGGTCCACGCCGAGCACACGTTCTTCAGCACGTGCGGCAGCTCCCTGTCGGTGAAGGCGGCCATGCTGGCGGTCGCGGGCCCGCACGAGAAGCTGCTGATCGGGCGGGACGCCCACAAGTCGGTGGTGTCGGGCCTGATCATCTCGGGCATCGAGCCGGTCTGGGTCGAGCCCCGCTGGGACGCGGAGCGGCACCTGGCCCATCCCCCGTCGGCCGAGGAGTTCGAGCGTGCCTTCGAGGCGCACCCGGACGCACGCGGCGCGCTGGTCACCAGTCCGACGCCCTACGGCGGCTGCGCGGACCTGCGGGCGATCGCCGACGTGTGCCACCGGCGCTCCCGGCCGCTGATCGTGGACGAGGCGTGGGGCGCGCACCTGCCGTTCCACCCCGGCCTGCCCTCCTGGGCGATGGACGCGGGCGCGGACATCTGCGTGACCAGCATCCACAAGATGGGCAGCGGCCTGGAGCAGGGTTCGGTCTTCCATCTGCAGGGCGATCTGGTCCCGCCGGAGCTGCTCGGCATGCGCGCCGACCTGCTGGGCACGACCAGCCCGTCGGTCCTGATCTACGCCGGTCTGGACGGCTGGCGGCGGCAGATGGCGCTGCGCGGCGAGGAACTCATGGGCGGCGCCCTGGATCTCGCGGCCGAGGTGCGGGCGGCCATCGAGGAGATCGACGGGATGCACGTCAACGACCGCGCGGACTTCTGCGGTCCGGGCCTCTCCGACGACTTCGACCCGCTGCCCGGCGTCATCGACCTCTCCGACCTGGGCATCACGGGCTTCCAGGCCGCGGACTGGCTGCGCGAGCACCGGCAGGTCGACGCGCACCTGGTGGACCACCGCCGCATCGGCATGCAGATCACCCACGGCGACGACCGGGACACCACCGGGGAACTGCTGGAGGCCCTGGCGGACCTGGCCCGGGCCGCCCGGGATCTGCCGCGGGCACCGAGGGTGGAGGTGCCCTCGCCCGCGGCCCTGCGGATGGAGCAGGCGCTGCTGCCGCGTGACGCGTTCTTCGGCCCGGCGCAGGCCGTGCCGCTCGCGGAGGCGGCCGGGCGGATCGCCGCGGAGATGATCACGCCGTACCCGCCGGGCATCCCGGCGGTGCTCCCCGGCGAGCGCCTGACCGAGCCGGTGCTGGCCTATCTGCGCAGCGGGCTGGACGCGGGCATGCACCTCCCCGACCCGACGGACCCGGCGCTGCGGACGGTCCGGGTGCTCGACGAGGGGGCGCGGCGGCCCGGAAAGTGAAACGGGTCACGCAACCGGGTTTCGACTACGCACGAGCGCGTCAAATGGTTTAGCGTTCATTCATACGTGGTGACGAGGTGGACCGCGCCGTCCTTCGTGCATCACCGTGTACTGCCCTGGCTGGTTTCCCCCGTCCAGCCAGGGCTTTTTCATGCCCGGGCGCGACCGGCCCGCGCGGCGGGGCCCCGGATCCGGGAAGTCCCCGACGCCGAGGTGCCCCGGTTCCCCCGAGCGGCTGAAATGGGCATAGGGACAGCACCCCAGTCGACCGCCCGGCGAGGAGCCCCGCATGACCAAAGCGATCAAACTCCTGACCGCCCTGCCCCCGCCCCAGCGGCATCACCTGATGGAGCTCGCCCGGGAGGTCTCCTTCCCCGAGGACGCCCGCATCTTCGAGCCCGGCGGCACGGCCGACCGCTTCTGGGTCATCCGCTCCGGGGCGGTCTCCCTGGACCAGCAGGTGAACTCCCTGCAGCGGGTCACCGTCGCGACCCTCGGCGCGGGCGACCTGCTCGGCTGGTCGTGGCTGTTCCCGCCGTACGTCTGGGACTTCGGCGCGGTGGCGTTCAGCCCGGTGCGGGCCTACGAGTTCGACGCGGAAGCCGTGCTGCGGCTGACCGAGGAGGACCCGCAGCTCGGTCTGACGCTGGTGCGCAACGTCGCCGAGGTGCTGGCGCACCGGCTGGAGATGACGCGGGGCAAGCTCATGGAGCAGTACACGTTGCACCGGCGCGGCGCCCTGTGAGCCGTCAGACGCGGTAGCGCCGCAGCGCCGGGACGGCGGCGGCGAGCGCCAGCATCACGGCGACCACCAGCAGCCCGCCGCCCGCGACGGCGGTGCGGGGGCCGAAGGCGGATCCGGCGGTGCCGTGCAGCACGTCGGCCAGGCGCGGCCCGCCCGCCACGACGACGGTGAACACCCCCTGCATGCGCCCGCGCATCTCGTCGGTGGCGGCGGACAGCAGGATCGCCCCGCGGAAGACCATGGACACCATGTCGGCCACGCCGGCGAGCGCGAGGAACGCCACCGCGACCCAGAGGCTGCGGCTGAGCCCGAACCCGGTGATGGCCGCGCCCCAGGCCACGACCGCACCGATGACCATCCAGCCGTGCCGCCGGGCCCGGGAGAAGGTGCCGGAGAACAGTCCGCCGAGCACGGCCCCGACGGGGATCGCGGCGAACAGCAGCCCCAGCGCGATGCCCTCGCCGTAGGGCGCGAACGTCTGGGCGGCGAGCTGCGGGAACAGGGCGCGGGGCATGCCGAACACCATCGCCACGATGTCGGCGAGGAAGGACAGCAGCAGCACGGCGTGCCCGGAGATGTAACGGAATCCGGCGGCGATCTCCCGCAGGCCCGCACGGCGCTTGGCTCCCGCACCCGACAGGGGCGGCAGCGCCGGCAGCCGGTACACGGCCCAGACCGTGACGCACAGGGCCAGGGCGTCGAGGAGGTAGAGCTCGGGCAGCCCGACGACGGGTATGAGGGCGCCGGCCAGCAGGGGGCCGGCGATCTGCCCGGTCTGCATCACGGTCGAGCCGAGGGCGTTGGCCGCGGGCAGCTCGTCCGCCGGCACCAGCCGGGCGATGGAGGCACTGCGGGCGGGCGCGTTCAGACCCCAGAACGCCTGCTGCATGGCCAGCAGCAGCATGAGCGCGGCCACCGACTCCATCCCGGCGAGGGCCTGGAGCCAGAACAGCAGCGAGGTGAGGGCGATGCCGCTGTTGGTGACGAGCAGCAGCCGGCGCCGGTCCATGGTGTCGGCGATCGCCCCGCCCCACAGCGCGAACACGATCAGCGGGACCAGGCCGGCCAGGCTCGCGGCGCCCACCCACGCCGAGGAGCCGGTGATGCCGTAGATCTGCTGGGGCACGGCGACGGCGGTGAGCTGGCTGCCGACGGCGGTGACGATGGTGGAGCTCCACAGCCGGCGGTAGGCGGGGTGGCGCAGCGGCCGGGTGTCCATGGCCCAGCGGCGCCGGCCGCGCCGCCGGGACGGGTCGGGTCCGGCTTCCCGCTCTTCGGTCGTGCTCTCGCTCGCGTCCACGCGCCGCTTCCTCGATGCTCGTTACATCTTTCCGGCCGGGATCACTATCGCACCGGTCGCCGGACCCGCCGCCGCCGGTGTCAGCTTCCGGCGACGAGTACGGCTCCGAGCACGATCATGGTGGCGGCGACCAGGGCGTCCAGTACGCGCCAGGCGGCGGGCCTGGCCAGGAACCGGCCGAGCAGCCGGGCGCCGAAGCCCAGGGCGGTGAACCAGCACAGGCTGGCGAGCACGGCCCCGAGGCCGAACGTCCAGCGCAGGGGGCCGTGGTCGGCGGCGACGGATCCGAGGAGGAAGACGGTGTCGAGGTAGACGTGCGGGTTCAGCCAGGTCATGGCCAGGCAGGTCAGCACGGCCCGGCGTACGGAGCCGGCCGCCTCCCCCTCCGCCCGCAGCGCCCCGCCGCCGGGCCGGATCACCCGCCGCGCGGCCAGGGCCCCGTAGCAGAGCAGGAAGGCGCCGCCGATCCAGCCGACCGCCCGCAGCGCGCCCGGCCACGCCACCACCACCGCTCCGACACCGCCGACTCCGAGCGCGATGAGCAGGGCGTCGGACAGGGCGCAGATGCCGACCACGGCGAGGACGGCCTGGCGGCGTATCCCCTGGCGCAGCACGAAGGCGTTCTGGGCCCCGATGGCGACGATGAGGGACAGTCCGGTGCCGAATCCGGCGGCGCCGGCGGTGAGGGTGCTGGTCATGGCGCCGACGCTACGGATCCGGCTCCTGCAGGTCCAGCTAAGGATTCTTACGTATCGTTAGCGCTCGTGATGATGACGGATCTCCCGCTGGACCAGGTGCGCACCCTGCTCGCGGTGGTGGACGAGGGGACGTTCGACGCGGCCGCCGCCGTTCTGCACGTGACGCCGTCCGCGGTCAGCCAGCGCGTGAAGGCACTGGAGCAGCGCACGGGGCGGGTGCTGCTGCTGCGGACCAAGCCGGTGCGGGCGACGGAGTCGGGCGACGTGCTGGTGCGGCTGGCCCGCCAGGTGGCGCGGCTGGAACAGGACGCCTACGCGGAGCTGGGACTCAGCGGCGGCGGGGAGCCGACGCGGGTGTCGGTGGCGGTGAACGCGGACTCGCTGGCGACCTGGTTCCTGCCCGTCCTCACGCGGGTGCCGCAAGAGGCGCGGCTCTGTTTCGAGCTGCGCCGCGAGGACGAGGACCACACGGCCGCCCTGCTCCGCGAGGGGGTGGTGATGGCGGCGGTGACCTCGTCGCCGGACGCAGTGCCGGGCTGCTCGGTGCGCTCGCTGGGGCGCATGCGCTACCTTCCCGCGGCCTCGCCGGAGTTCGCCGCGCGCCATCTGCGCGCGCCCCTCGCGCAGGTCCTCCCCCGGGTGCCGGTGGTGGTCTTCGACCGGCGGGACGACTTCCAGGACGGGTTCGTCCGGCGGCTCACGGCCGGCCGCAGCGGCGCGAGTGCGCTGCGGCAGTACGTGCCGACCTCGGAGGGGTTCGCCGAGGCGGTCGCGGCCGGGCTCGGCTGGGGCCTGGTGCCCGAGGCCCAGGCGGCGCCCCTGCTCCGGGACGGGCGGCTCGTGGGTATCGCGCCGGACCGGGCCGTGGACGTCCCGCTGTACTGGCAGCAGTGGAAGCTCGACTCGCCCGCTCTCGCCCAGGTGGCCCGGACGGTGACGGCGGTCGCCGCCGAAGCCCTGCGGGCGTGAGACCCCTGGGGCCTCACGCCTCCCGGCAGGCCTCCAGCCGGGCCTGCGCGCTGTCCAGCAGCATCTCCAGGGCCGTGGGGTAGGCGCTGGTGACCATACGGGTGGCGAGCAGCGGTGCCGCCTCGGCGATGCGGGGATGCGTGGCGGCGGGCAGCCGGGCGTAGGTCGAGCGCCACATCTCCTCGTCGGAGCGGAGCGAGTCGGCGGGCAGCGCGAGGGAGGCGGCGTCCAGCGCGGCCAGTCCGAGGGTGGTGTCGATGAAGGCGTGGTAGACCCGCACCGCCTCGGGCAGCGGGAAACCCGCCGTGCGCAGGACGTCCAGCAGCGCCTCGTCGGCCGCGATCTCGCTGACCCGGCCGGAGACGCGGCTCGCGGTGAGCACCGCCGCCTGCGGGTGCTCGACGTACGCGGCGTGCACCCGCAGCCCGAAGGAGCGCAGGTCGTCCCGCCAGTCTCCGGTGCGCCGCCAGCCGTCGAGCGCCTGGCCGATCAGGGCGTCGCCGATGGCGAGCGTGAGGTCGTCCATGCCCCGGAAGTACCGGTAGAGCGTGCTCGGGTCGGCGTCCAGGGCCAGGCCCAGCCGGCGGGCGGTCAGGCCGGCGCTGCCGTGCTCGCGCAGCATGCGCAGCGCGGTCTCGACGATCAGTTCCTCGGACAGCACGGTCCCGCTCTTGGTGGGCCTGCGCCGGCGGCGCTCGCCCTCGGGCACCACGGGCTTGGGCACGACGGTGCTCCCTCCTCACGCTCCTTATGCCAACGCCATTGACCTTAAGGCACCGGGCGGCGTTGTATCGGTCCCAAGGCGCGTCACGTTCTTCGCAAATAGGGAGTTTCTGTCATGCGTGTTCTGCTCGTGGGTGCCGGCGGTGTGGGCGGCGCGATCACCCGGATCGCGGCTCGGCGGCCGTTCTTCGAGGCCATGGTGGTGGCCGACTACGACCCGGCCCGGGCCGAGGCGGCGGTGGCCGCGCTCGGCGGGGACGCCCGTTTCACCGCGGAGCAGGTCGACGCGGGTGACGAGGCGGCCGTCTCCCGGCTGCTCGCCTGGCACCGCTGCGACGTCCTGCTCAACGCCACCGACCCGCGCTTCGTGATGCCGCTCTTCCGTGCGGCCCGCGCGGCCGGCGCCACCTATCTCGACATGGCGATGTCGCTGTCCCGTCCGCACCCCGAGCGGCCCTACGCGCACGTGGGGGTGAAGCTGGGCGACGAGCAGTTCGAGCAGGCGGCCGACTGGGAGAAGGAGGGCCTGCTGGCCCTGGTCGGCATGGGCGTGGAGCCGGGCCTGTCCGACGTGTTCGCCCGCTACGCCGCCGACGAACTCTTCGACGAGATCGAGGAGATCGGCATCCGGGACGGCGCGAACCTGACCGTCGACGGGTACGACTTCGCCCCGTCCTTCAGCATCTGGACCACCATCGAGGAGTGCCTCAACCCGCCGGTGGTCTACGAGAGCGACCGTGGCTGGTTCACCACCGAACCCTTCAGCGAGCCCGAGGTGTTCGACTTCCCGGAGGGCATCGGCCCGGTCGAGTGCGTGAACGTGGAGCACGAGGAGGTGCTGCTCGTGCCGCGCTGGGTCGACGCGCGCCGGGTGACTTTCAAGTACGGCCTGGGCCGGGAGTTCGTCGAGACACTGAAGACGCTGCACCTGCTGGGACTGGACCGCACCGAGCCGGTGACCGTGCCCGGGCCGGACGGTCCGGTGGCCGTCTCGCCCCGGGACGTGGTCGCCGCCTGTCTGCCCGACCCGGCGACCCTGGGCGAGCGGATGCACGGCAAGACGTGTGCGGGCACCTGGGTGCGCGGGGTCAAGGACGGGAAGCAGCGGGAGGTGTACCTCTACCACGTGGTGGACAACCAGTGGTCGATGACCGAGTACGGCTCACAGGCCGTGGTGTGGCAGACCGCCGTCAACCCCGTGGTCGCACTCGAACTCCTCGCCACGGGCGCCTGGTCGGGCACCGGTGTGCTCGGTCCCGAGGCGTTCCCCGCCCGCCCCTTCCTGGACCTGCTGACGGGCTACGGCTCCCCGTGGGGCATGCGCGAGCAGTGACGGTTCGTCCACGAACCCCGGTTTCACCACGCGTCGACCGGTGACCCGGACAGAAGCGAGCATCCGAAACTGCACATCTCTACCGCGATGCAGGTGACTTCGATGGACAACTGGCGCAACCACGCTTCCTGCCGGACCGAGGACCCCGAGCTGTTCTTCCCGATCGGCACCTCCGGTCCGGCCCTGTTGCAGACCGAACAGGCCAAGGGGGTGTGCCGGCGTTGCCCGGTGCAGGAGCAGTGCCTGCAGTGGGCGCTGGACACCGGGCAGTCCATCGGCGTGTGGGGCGGGACCAGCGAGGACGAACGCCGTGCGCTGAAGCGGCGTGCCGCAGCCCGCCGCCGCTCCGGCTGAGTCCGTCCCCCTCCTCTCCTCCCTCCCCTCCCCCTGGGGGTCAGCTGCGCCGCAGCGACCCCCAGGGGTTCTCCTGCCGGGCGACCTCCGCCTTCGCCTCGTCGATCACCCGCTGGTCGATCCGGCACAGCGGCCGGGCCTCGACGACCAGCGGTTCGTTGTCCGGCCCGCGGGCCGCCTCCCGCCCCGCGAGCACCCAGGGCTGCACCCCGGGACCCTTGTCGTGCGGCAGGTGGGCGTAGTCGAACAGGCGGCGCGCCACCCACAGGCGGACCGGGCGGTCCTGCCACCACTCCTCCACACCGAGCGGATTGGCGGACAGACCCGGCATCTGCACCCCGGTCAGGTCGTCCTTGCTGGACACTCTGCGCAGATCGGTCTCCGGGCCGCGGGACCAGCGGACGTACAGGCCGTCGTGCCGCTCGACCAGTTCGGCGAGTTCGTCGAGTGTGCGCACGACCGGCAGGTCGTCCTTCGCGCTCATGCCATGACCTCCTCGTTCGGCGCCGTCGGCGGACGGAGTACCCGCCGGGCGTGCGCGGAACCTGCCGGGTCGCATCCGGGCGGTGCCGGCCGCCGTTCGGGGTTAGGCTCACGCCACCGCCCCGCCGCGAGCCACCGAGAGGAGCCGGCCGTGAACGTCCGCGTGCGCCGTGTCTACGACCCCGCCGAGCCACAGGACGGGACCCGGGTCCTGGTCGACCGGCTGTGGCCGCGCGGACTGGCGAAGGACGCGGCACGGGTCGACGAGTGGCCGAAGGCGCTCACCCCGTCGACGGAACTGCGCCGCTGGTACCACGCGGGCGAGGGCTCCTACGAGGAGTTCGCCGAGCGGTACGAGGCGGAACTGACCGCCGACGCGGCCGCCGAGGCGCTCGACGATCTGCGTGATGTGGTCCGGCGCAAGGGCGACGTGACCCTGCTGACGGCGTCGAAGACGCCGGAGCAGAGCCACGCCACCGTGCTGGCCCGCCTCCTGCGAGGCTGAGCGGCGGGCCCGCGACCGTCAGGCGGTCTGCTTCGCCGCCGCGCGGCCCGCGGCCCGGCCCGAGAAGAGGCATCCGCCGAGGAAGGTGCCTTCCAGGGCGTTGTAGCCGTGCACTCCCCCGCCGCCGAACCCGGCGACCTCCCCCGCCGCGTAGAGGCCCTCGATCGGTGTGCCGTCGGCTCCCAGGGCGCGGGAGTCGAGGTCGGTCTGGATGCCGCCGAGGGTCTTGCGGGTGAGGACGCGCAGCTTGACGCCGATCAGCGGGCCGGCCGCGGGGTCGAGGATGCGGTGCGGGGTGGCGACCCGGCCCAGGCGGTCCCCGATGTAGCGGCGGGCGTTGCGGATGCCCTGCACCTGGGCGTCCTTGGCGTAGGGGTGGGCGATCTGCAGGTCGCGGGCCTCGATCTGGCGTCTGATGTCCTCGGCGTCGAGCAGCGGCTCGTCGGTGAGGCGGTTCATCTTCTCCACGAGCTGCTCGACACCGGGTGCGGTGACGAAGTCGGCGCCGTTGCGCAGGAAGGCGTCGACCGGTCCGGGCGCGCCCTTGCCGAGGATGCGTTCCTTGAGGAATCCGGCGCGGTCCTTGGCGGTGATGTCCGGGTTCTGCTCGGAGCCCGAAAGCGCGAACTCCTTCTCGATGATCTTCTGGGTGAGGATGAACCAGGAATGGTCGTACCCGGCGATGTCCTCGGTGGTGCGCAGGTGCTTCAGGGTGCCGAGGGTGTCGTAGCCGGGCAGGTACGGCCCGGGCAGACGGCGGCCGAGGGCGTCGAACCACATCGAGGACGGTCCGGGCAGGATGCGGATGCCGTGGCCGGGCCAGATCGGGTCCCAGTTCTGCAGGCCCTCGGTGTAGTGCCACATGCGGTCGCGGTTGACCAGGCGTGCGCCCGCCTCGGCGCTGATGTCGAGCATCCGGCCGTCGACGTAGGCCGGGACGCCGGTGACCATCTCGCGTGGCGGGGTGCCCAGGCGCTCGGGCCAGTGGCGGCGGACGATGTCGTGGTTCGCCCCGATGCCGCCGCTGGTGACGACGACGGCCTGGGCGGTGAGTTCGAACGCGCCGACGGCCTCGCGGTTGGAGGCGACGCCGCGCGGTGAGCGGTCCTCGGCGAGGACCGTGCCGCGCACGCCCCGGGCGGCACCGCCCTCGACGACCAGGGCGTCGACCCGGTGGCGGTGGTGGAAGGTGAGCAGCCCGTCCTCGGCGGCCTGCCGGGCGTAGCGCACGAAGGGCTCGACGACGCCGGTGCCGGTGCCCCAGGCGATGTGGAAGCGGGGGACGGTGTTGCCGTGGCCGTGCGCGGTGAGGTCGCCGCGCTCGGCCCAGCCCACGGTGGGCAGGAACGTGATGCCGTGGCCGTCGAGCCAGGACCGCTTCTCCCCCGCGGCGAACTCCACGTAGGCGCGGGCCCAGCGCACCGCCCAGGAGTCCTCGTCGTCCAGCCGGTCGAAGCCGGCGCTGCCGCGCCAGTCGCTCCACGCCAGGTCGAAGGAGTCCTTGATGCCCAGCCGCCGCTGTTCCGGCGAGCCGACGAGGAACAGCCCGCCGAACGACCAGAAGGCCTGGCCGCCGAGGTTGGCGGCGTTCTCCTGGTCGACGAGCGCGACCCTCCTGCCCCTGCTGGTCAGTTCGTGTGCCGCGACCAGGCCGGCGAGGCCCGCTCCGACGACGATGACATCGGCGTCCATGGCGACCGTTCCCTTCTTCAGTCCTGCGCGTGGTCCGGGGTGCCGCTGCCGTCGGTCAGCAGGGCCGTGAGCAGTTGTTTCAGCCAGGCCCGGGCGCGCTCGGCGTCCCGGTCCAGCAGCAGTTGGACGGTGACGCCGTCGTACGCCGCGACCACGGCCCGGGCGGCGCCGTCGGTGCCGCCGAGGACGGCGGGCAGCGGGGTGTGGCCGCGGGCGCGGGCGAGGCGGTCGGCGATGGCCTGCCGCAGCCGGGCGCGGTGCCGCAGCAGGCTGTGCGCCACCTCGGGGTCGCGGGCCGCGTGCACGAGGAAGTCCGTCTTGACCAGCAGCCAGTCGCGGTCCAGGAGCAGCACGTCGGTCACGCGGTCCACGGCGGCCGGCACGTCCAGGCCGTCTCCGTCGAGGGCCAGGGCTCCGGCCACCTGGTCGGCGATGAGATCGGCCCGTTCCTCGTAGAGCGCGAAGAACAGCTCGTCGAGGCTGGAGAAGTTGGAGTAGAAGGCACCCCTGGTGTACCCGGCGGCGTCGCAGATCTCCTCGATCGAGACGCGCCCGAAGCCCTTGGCCGCGAAGACGGCGAACGCGGCGTCCAGGAGCTTGGCGCGGGTGCGCACCCGGCGCCGGGTCACACGGCCGGTGGTTGCCTGCACGGTCGGCCTCCTTTCGATACGGGAATGTATTCGATACATCGCTGTATCGAAAGACCTCGTACCGACCGGCCGATCCCTCAATGGAACATCTTTTCGATTCGGAGGTACGCTGCAGACATGCACCTCCAGGGCTCCCTCTTCGACCAGACCGACGAGCTGCGACTCGGTCCGCTCGACGGAATCCGCCGCACCGGGCTCGGTCCCGGTGCCTGGCTCGACGTGCTGCCCGGGTGGCTCTCCGGTTCCGACGCGCTGTTCGAACAGCTCGCCGCCGAGGTGCCGTGGCGGGCGGAGCGGCGCCAGATGTACGACCACGTCGTCGAGGTGCCCCGGCTGCTCGCGCACTACGGCGCGGACGACCCGCTGCCCCACCCGGTGCTGGCCGAGGCGCGCGACGCGCTGAGCGCCCACTACGGCGAGGAGCTGGGCGAGCCGTTCACCACCGCCGGACTGTGCTACTACCGCGACGGCCGGGACAGCGTGGCCTGGCACGGCGACCGGATCGGACGCGGTGCCCGCGAGGACACGATGGTCGCCATCCTGTCCGTCGGAGCACCGCGGGACCTGCTGCTGCGGCCACTGGGCGGCGGCGGCAGCACCGTGCGGCGCCCGCTCGGTCACGGCGACCTCGTCGTCATGGGCGGGTCCTGCCAGCGCACCTGGGAGCACTCGATCCCCAAGAGCACCCGGGCGACGGGACCGCGCATCAGCATCCAGTTCCGCCCCCACGGCGTGCGGTGACCCGCCGGGCGGCGACCGGCCGGGCCCCGTCCCCCTCCCCGCCGACCGTGCCCGGAACGGGGTCTGCTTTCCTGTCTCCCGTCAGAACCGGCGGCCACACCGACACAGGGCGGGGCGATCATGCGGGCGGACGTGCACCACGTCGCGGACGGCACCTATCTGGTGCACGGCTCGAACACGAACTGGGTGATCCTCACCGACGGGGACGCCGTCACTCTGATCGACACCGGCTACCCCGGCGACCGTGAGCAGGTCCTCGCCTCCCTCGCGCAGGTGGGCAGCGCTCCGGAGGCCGTCACGGCCGTGCTGATCACCCACGCGCACAACGACCACCTGGGCTCCGCCGAGCACCTGAGCACCGCGTACGGCACGCCCGTGTACCTGCACGAGGCCGAAGTGCCGCACGCGCGGCGGGAGTTCCTCCACCAGGTGAGCGTGGGCGCGGTGCTGCGCAACGGGTGGCGGCCCGGCGTGCTGCCGTGGGCCGTGCACGCGCTGCGCTCGGGCGGCACCGCCCACGTCCCCGTCACCGCCCCGCGGGCCTTCCCGGGCACCGGCGCGCTGGACGTCCCCGGGCGGCCCGTCCCGGTCCACACCCCGGGCCACACCGACGGGCACTGCGCGTACCACGTGCCGGGAACCGGAGTGCTGATCTCCGGCGACGCCCTGGTCACCGGGCACCCCACCGCACGCACCGAGGGGCCGCAGCTGCTCCCCGACATGTTCCACCGCGAGCGCTCCCGTGCCGCGGCCTCCCTCGGCACACTGGCGGACCTGGACGCCGAGGTGCTGCTGCCCGGCCACGGCCCGGTGCACCGCGGTCCGGTGCGCGACGCCGCGCTGAGGGCCCGGGAACTGGCCCTTTAGAGTGAGGCCACGATCGGCGGCGAGACGAGGACGAGCGGCCCATGGCACTGCAGATCAGCGCGACCAACCCGGAGCACCCCGCGCTCCTGCTGGAACTGCCGTGGGACGTACCCCTGGAGGAGTGGCCGCCGGAGTACCTCGTGCCGCTGCCCCGCGGCATCTCCCGGCACGTCGTGCGCTACGCGCGTGCCGGCGACGAGGTGATCGCCGTGAAGGAGCTGGCGGAGCGGCCCGCCCTGCGCGAGTACGAGCTGCTGCGCGACCTGGACCGCATCGGGATCCCCGCGGTGGACCCGCTGGCCGTGGTCACCGGCCGCACCGACCCGGACGGGGCCCCGCTGGAGAGTGTCCTGGTCACCCGGCACCTGGGCGGTTCCATGCCCTACCGCTCCATGTTCGAGACGACCATGCGCCCGGCCACCATGCACCGGCTGATGGACGCCCTGGCCGTGCTGCTGGTGCGGCTGCACCTGGCCGGGTTCGCCTGGGGCGACTGCTCGCTGTCCAACACCCTCTTCCGGCGCGACGCGGGTGCCTACGCGGCCTACCTCGTGGACGCCGAGACCGGTGACCTGCACCCTCGGCTCAGCACGGGGCAGCGGGAGTACGACCTCGATCTCGCCCGGGTGAACATCAGCGGGGAGCTGCTGGACCTGGAGGCGTCCGGGGCCCTGCACCCGTCCGTGGACCCGATCGAGTTCGGCACGGAGATCTGCGCCCGCTACCGCGGCCTGTGGGACGAGCTGACCCGCACCTCGGTGTACCCGGCCGGCAAGTACCACTACATAGAACGCCGCATCCGCCGCCTGAACGACCTCGGTTTCGACGTCGCGGAGATGCAGATCGAGCACGCCTCCAACGGCGACACCGTCACTTTCGTGCCCAAGGTGGTCGACGCGGGCCACCATCAGCGCCAGCTGCTGCGCCTGACGGGGCTGGACACCGAGGAGAACCAGGCCCGGCGGCTGCTGAACGACCTGGAGAGCTGGATGGCCACCCAGGACGACTACGACCCCGGCGACCCCCTCGCCGCCCGGCCGGAGGTCCTCGCGCACCGCTGGGTGCGGGAGGTGTTCCGGCCGACCGTGCGGGCCGTGCCGCCCGGACTGCGCGGCGCCGTGGAACCGGCGGAGATCTACCACCAGCTCCTGGAGCACCGCTGGTACCTGTCCGAGCGGGCCCAGCAGGACATCGGCCTGGACACGGCCGTCGAGGACTACATCGAGAACGTCCTGCCGACGGCGAGCGAGACCCCGCGGCCGGCGCAGGACTGAGCTACCGCGCCGACGCGGGGTGCGGCACCACCGCCACCGGGCAGTCCGCGTGGTGCAGCACCCCGTGGGCGACCGAGCCGATCCGCGCGCCGACGGCCGTGCGGCGCGCCCGGCGGCCGACGACCATCAACTGGGCCGTTCCGGCCACCGACAGCAGCACCTGCCCCGCGCTGCCCATCTCGACGTGCTCCACCACCGGCACCCCGGGGAACCGCTCCCGCCAGGGCCGCACCGCGTCGGCCAGGCCCTTCTTCTCGTACGGCTCCATGCCCCCGGCCTCGTCGAGAAGCTTCAGCGAGCCGGGGCTGTAGGTGAACAGCGGCGGCAGCGTCCAGGCGCGGACGACACGGACGGTCGCGCCACGGGCGGCGGCCGTCTCGAACGCGAAGCGCAGCACCTCCGCGCTGTCCTGCGGCTCGCCCTGCTGGCCGACGACGATCTCGCGTCCGGCCGCCTCGCCCGACGGCTGGTCGGCGGCCCGCACCAGCACCACCGGTCGGGTCGCCTCGGCGATGACCTGCTGGCCGACCGAGCCGAGCAGGAAGCCGACGATCGGCCCGTGCCCGCGCGAGCCGAGCACCAGCGTCTCGGCGCCGGAGGCGGCGGCCACCAGGGCCCCGACGGTCTCGCCCTGGACGATGTCGACGGTCGTCCGCAGGCCGGGATGCCGCTCGGTGACGGTCGCGACGGCCTCGTCGACCGCATCGCGCACCCACCCGGCCTGGCGGTCCGCGTCCCCCTCGAACCCCGGCGGGAGCGCCTCCCGGTCCTCGACCCGCCAGGCATGCACCACATGCAGCGGCCGGTCGCGCCGTACCGCCTCGCGGGCCGCCCAGCCGAGGGCCGCGAGGCTCTCCTGCGATCCGTCGAGCCCTGCGGTGATCGGGCGTGTCATGCGGCTGCCTCCTGGAGTGGGCGTCGGACGATGCCGATCAGTCTCCCCCACCCCCCTGTGGCCGCAGGGAGCGGATCTCCGTATCGGAGCGCGGTGCGGCGATCGAACATACGATGGGCAGAGGTCGGCGCGGTGCCCCGGGACTCCGCGCCGTGAGTCGACCGCCCGGCGTGGGGGACGCATGACACAGGCCGCCGAAACGGCGCGGACCGTCATCATGACCGTCGACGACGATCCGGGGGTCTCGCGGGCCGTGGCCCGTGACCTGAGGCGGCGCTACGGCGCGACGTACCGGATCGTGCGGGCGGAGTCCGGCGAGTCCGCGCTGGACGCGCTGCGGGAGCTGAAGCTGCGCGGCGATCTGGTCGCGGTGATCCTCGCGGACTACCGGATGCCGCAGATGAACGGCATCGAGTTCCTCGAACAGGCGCTGGACGTCTACCCGGGCGCCCGCCGCGTGCTGCTGACGGCGTACGCCGACACCAGCGCGGCGATCGACGCGATCAACGTCGTCGACCTCGACCACTACCTGCTCAAGCCGTGGGACCCGCCCGAGGAGAAGCTGTACCCGGTCCTGGACGACCTGCTCCAGGCGTGGCGTTCCAGCGACTTCCGGCCCGTGCCCGCCACCAAGGTCGTGGGACACCGCTGGTCGGCCCGCTCCTCCGAGGTGCGCGAGTTCCTCGCCCGCAACCAGGTGCCCTACCGCTGGTACTCCTCCGACGAGCCGGAGGGACGACGGCTGCTGGCCGCGGCCGGCGAGGACGGACTGCGGCTGCCCGTGGTCGTCACCCCCGATGGAACGCCGCTGGTGGAGCCGGAGCCGGTCGACCTGGCCGCGAAGGTGGGCCTGGCGACCACGCCGACCGCCGACTTCTACGACCTCGTGGTGATCGGCGGCGGTCCGGCCGGACTCGGCGCGGCCGTCTACGGCGCCTCCGAGGGGCTGCGGACCGTGCTGGTGGAGCGGTCCGCGACCGGCGGGCAGGCCGGGCAGAGCTCCCGCATCGAGAACTACCTGGGCTTCCCCGACGGCGTGTCGGGCGCGCAGCTCACCGACCGGGCCCGGCGGCAGGCGGCCAGGTTCGGCGCCGAGATCCTCACCGCGCGCGAGGTGACGGCGCTGGAGGCGGGCGGCGCGGCGCGGATCGTCCGGTTCTCCGACGGCTCGGCGGTCGCCGCGCACAGCGTGATCCTCGCGACGGGCGTCTCCTACCGTCAGCTGGCCGCCCCCGGCTGCGCGGACCTGACCGGCTGCGGGGTCTACTACGGATCGGCCCTCACCGAGGCGCCCGCCTGCCAGGACCAGGACGTGTACATCGTCGGCGGCGCCAACTCCGCCGGGCAGGCGGCGATGTACCTCGCGCGCGGCGCCAAGTCCGTGACGCTGCTGGTGCGCGGGTCCTCGCTGGCGGCGTCCATGTCGCACTACCTGGTGCAGCAGATCGAGGAGTCCCCGAACATCCAGGTCCGCACCCGCACGGTCGTCCAGGAGGCGCACGGCGACGGGCACCTGGAGCGGCTGACCCTGCGGGACGTGGACAGCGGGCAGACCGAACAGGTCGACGCGCAGTGGGTGTTCGTGTTCATCGGCGCCGCCCCGCTGACCGACTGGCTGGACGGGACGGTGCTGCGCGACGAGCGCGGGTTCATCCTGGCCGGGCCCGACCTGACCTCCGACGGCCGGCCGCCGGAGGACTGGGAGCTGGACCGGCCGCCGTACCACCTGGAGACCAACGTGCCCGGGGTGTTCGTGGCGGGTGACGCCCGCTCGGAGTCCGCGAAGCGGGTCGCGTCCGCCGTCGGAGAGGGAGCCATGGCCGTGATGCTCGTGCACCGGTACCTGGAGCAGTCGTGAGCGGCCGGGCGGCGCCCTGCAACCCGCAGGAGATCGGCGCGCTGTTCCTGTTCGAGAAACTCACGCCGGAGCAGCTCGGCCGGCTGTGCGCCGAGGGGCGGGTGGAGCGGTTCGAGCCCGGGCCCGTCTACACCGAGGGCGAGCCCGCCACCTGCTTCTACGTGATGCTGGACGGCACGGTCGTGCTGTACCGCAGGGTCGGCGGGGACGACGTGGAGGTGACCCGGACCTCCCAGCGCGGGGTGTACGCGGGATCCATGCAGGCGTACCTGGGCGACCGGGTGCGGCAGGTCTACAACAACTCGATGCGCGTCACCGAGCCGACCCGGTTCTTCGTGCTGCCCGCCGACACCTTCGCGGGCATCATGCAGGAGTGGTTCCCGATGGCGGTGCATCTGCTGGAGGGGCTGTTCTTCGGCTCGAAGAACACCCAGGCGATGATCGGCCAGCGCGAGCGGCTGCTGGCGCTGGGTTCCCTGTCCGCGGGTCTCACGCACGAGCTGAACAACCCGGCCGCCGCGGCGGTGCGGGCCACGGCGACCCTGCGCGAGCGGGTCGGCAAGATGCGGCACAAGCTGGCGGTCATCGCGCAGGGTTCGTACTCCCCCGAGGTGATGGCGCAGCTCATCGACATCCAGGAGCGGACCGCCGAACGCGTCGCCAAGGCCCCCGCGCTCAGCCCGCTGGAGGCCGCCGACCGGGAGGACGAGCTGACCGACTGGCTCGACGACCGGGGCATCCCCGAGGGCTGGCGGATCGCGCCCACCTTCGTCCAGGCCGGCCTCGACGTCGACTGGCTGGAGCAGGTCGCCGCGGCGGTGGACGAGGACATGCTGCCGAGCGCGGTCGGCTGGCTCAACTACACCGTCGAGACCGAGCTGCTGATGGACGAGATCAGTGACTCCACCACCCGCATCTCCCATCTGGTCGACGCGGCGAAGCAGTACTCGCAGCTGGACCGGGCGCCCTTCCGGCAAGCCGACGTGCACGAACTCCTCGACTCCACACTGCTGATGCTCTCGGGCAAGATCGGCCGGGACATCGAGGTGGTCAAGGAGTACGACCGTACCCTGCCGACGATCCCGGCCTACCCGGCGGAGCTCAACCAGGTGTGGACGAACCTCGTCGACAACGCGGTCGCCGCGATGAACGACGCGGGCGGGCACGGGACGCTGACCGTGCGCACGGCCCGGGAGAACGACCGGCTGCTGGTGGAGTTCCGCGACACCGGCGTGGGCATCCCGGCGGAGCACCGCGAGCGGATCTTCGACCCGTTCTTCACGACGAAACCGGTGGGCGAGGGGACCGGGCTGGGACTCGACATCTCCTGGCGGATCGTGGTCAACAAGCACCACGGCAGCATCCAGGTGGAGTCGGCACCGGGGGACACGCGATTTCAGGTGCTGCTGCCGCTGACAGCGGCGGAGGAGGAGTCGGCATGAGCGAGGCGAACGGCATCGACCCGGTGGTGCCGCCGAGCGGCAGCGGGTGCGCGGAGTGCGACGCGGCCGGGGGCTGGTGGTTCCACCTGCGGCGGTGCGCGCAGTGCGGGCACGTGGGGTGCTGCGACAGCTCCCCCGCCGGGCACGCCACGGCCCACTTCCGCCAGACCGGGCACCCCTTCGTGCAGAGCTACGAGCCGGGTGAGACCTGGTTCTGGAACTTCGAGACGAACGAGTTGTACGAGGAGGGGCCCCAACTGGCCGCGCCGGTGAGCCACCCGGACGACCAGCCCGTGCCGGGCCCGCCCGGACGGGTTCCCGCGGACTGGGCGAAGGTGCTGCGCGGGTAGCTTCCGGGTACTTCCCGGTCGTCCGGCGGCGGACCGTCCGTGGCCGGTCGGGCCCGCGGCACGACTGTGCCGCGCTCCGCGTCCCCGGCGAGAGAGAGTTGGTTCTGTGCCCCAGGCTTCATCGCTCGCGCCCTTGGTCGGCCGCGACGCCGAACTCGCGCGCCTTTCCGGGGTGCTGGAGCGTGCCCGCGCGGGTGAGGCGCGGGCGGTGCTGCTCGCCGGGGACGCCGGTGTCGGCAAGACCCGGGTGCTGGACGAGGCCGGGAAGCGGGCCGCCGAGGCCGGCATGACCGTGGTCACCGGGCACTGCGTGGACCTCGGTGACGTGGGCCTGCCCTATCTGCCGTTCACCGAGATCCTCGGTGTGCTCGCCGCCGATCCGCGCTTCGCGGACGCCCTGGCCGCCCATCCGGTCGTGGAGCGGCTGATGGGCGCCGGGACCGGCTCCGTGCGGGACGTGGACGGCCGGCTGCGGTTGTTCGAGGGCATGGCGGGGCTGCTGGCCGACGTGGCCGGCACCGCCCCGCTGCTGCTCGTGCTGGAGGATCTGCACTGGGCCGACCAGTCGTCGCGGGACCTGCTGCGCTTCCTGCTCGGCCGGGGTGTGCTGTGGCGGCGGCTCGCGGTGTTCGCCTCCTACCGGGCCGACGACCTGCACCGCCGGCACCCGCTGCGGCCGCTGCTCGCCGAGCTGGTCCGGCTGCCGGTCGTGGAGCGGCTGGAGCTGCGGCCGCTGACCGACCCGGACGTGGACCGCCTGGTGCGGGCGCTGGAGCGGCGGCCCCTGCCGGACGCCACCGTGCGGCGGATCGTGGAGCGGGCCGAGGGCAACGCCTTCTACGCCGAGGAACTGCTCGCGGCCACCGGCACCGGCTCCGGCGGAGTGCCGAGCGGGCTCGCCGACGTGCTGCTGATCCGGTTCGAGCAGCTGTCCGACACCGCGCAGCAGGTGCTGCGGACCGCCGCCGTCGCCGGGCGCCGGGTCGAGCACGACCTGCTGCGGGACGCGGTCGGCCTGCCCGAGGCGGAGCTGGAGACCGCCCTGCGCGAGGCGGTGGGACGGCAGTTGCTCGTCGCCGGGGACGGCGACACCTACTCCTTCCGGCACGCCCTGGCCCGTGAGGCCGTCTACGCCGATCTGCTGCCCGGGGAACGGGCCCGGCTGCACGGGGCGTTCGCGCGTCTGCTCGCCGGGCGGGGTGGGCGTGCCGAGAGCGCCGCCGAGCGGGCCCACCACTACCGGGAGAGCCACGACGTGGCGGAGGCGCTGGCCGCCTCGCTGGAGGCCGCCGACCACGCCCAGCGCATGGGGGCGCCGGCCGAGGAGCAGCGGCACCTGGAGACGGCGCTGGACCTGTGGCCCGCCGTGCCGCCCGAGGCGCGGCCGGCGGACGCGGCCGTGGGGCGCGTGCCGCTGACGCTGCGCGCCTCCGCGGCGGCCGCGCACGCCGGGGAGCTGCACCGGGCCGTCTCGCTCTCCCGGTCGGCGCTGGCGGACCTGGGGCAGGACGCCGACTCCGAACTCGCCGCGCGGGTGCGCTACACGCTGGCCGGGAACCTGCTGAGCGTGGACAGTCTGACCACGGCGTTCGCCTACAGCAGCGAGGCCCTGTCGATGATCCCGGAGGACCCGCCCTCGCGTACCTGGGTGTGGGCGGCGGCCACCCATGTGATGGCGGCCCGTTACGTCGGGGAGAACGACACCGCGCTGAAGGTGGCCCGGCGCGCGGTGGAGGTGGCCGAGCGGCTGGGGGTGACCGACGCGCAGGCGGACCTGCTGATCTCCCTGGCCGGGTTCGACCCGGGCGGGCGGCGGGGAGCGCCGGGCCGGGAGCGGCTGCTGACCGCCCGGGACCTGGCTGTGCGTTCGGGCAACGCCGCGGTGGAACTGCGGGCCCTGTTCAACCTCGCCATGGGCTGCTACGAGAACGGGGAGCCGGCGGAGTGCCTGCCCTGGCTGACGGAGGGCCAGGACCGGGCCCGGCGCGCCGGTCTGCTGTCGTCGCCGTACCCGCTGGAGATGCGGTACCTGCGGCTGGTGGTGCTGTACGTGCTGGGGCGGTGGGACGAGTGCGTGCTGGCGGCCCGCGCCGACGCCGAGGTGCTGCCGGCGGCCGGCGGGTACACGGTCGGGCCGGCGCTGTACGTGGCCCTGGCCCGCGGGGACCTCTCGGCCGCCGACCGGGCGCACGCCCTGCTCGAGGGACCGTTCGACTGGATGGCCGGCCTGGTCGCGGGTCTCGTGCTGACCGACGCGGCGGCGCTGCGCCGTGACCCGGAGGAAGCCGTGCGGTGGGCGCGGTCCACGGTGGCGGCTCTGACCGACGAGGCGGGCACGCGCCCCGACGTGGCGGTCCGGCTCGCCGCCCTGGCGCTGGCCCCGGTGGCCGACGCGGCCGCCGAGGCGCGGCTCACGGGGGACGCGGCCGGGGAGCGCCGCTGGGTGGACACGGCGGCGGAACTGGTGGAACTGGCCCGGGACGTCGCCGGGCACGGCGAGGACGCCGCGCCGCAGGGCCCGGAGGGCCAGGCGTGGCTGGCCCGGGCCGAGGCGGAGTGGGCGCGCGCCGGTTCGGGGCCCGATCCGGCGGCCTGGTCCCGGGCGGTGGCGGCGTTCGGCTACGGCGACGTGTACGAGCGCACGCGCTGCCGGTTGCGGTACGCCGAGGCGCTGGTCGCGGCCGGACGGCGCGAGGAGGCGGCGGCGCAGGCGCGGGAGGTGCGCGAGACCGCCGGCCGGCTCGGTGCGGTGCCGCTGCGCGAGCAGGTGGACGCCCTGGTCCGGCGCGGCCGGCTGGCGGACGCGCCGGACGCCGGTGACCGGGCCGGTGTGCTCACCGCCCGCGAGCAGGACGTGCTGCGGCTGCTCGCCCTGGGCCGCAGCAACCGGCAGATCGGCGAGGAGCTGTTCATCAGCGGCAAGACGGCGAGCGTCCACGTCTCCAACATCCTCGCCAAACTGGGCGCCTCCAGCCGCGGCGAGGCGGTGGCGGTCGCCTACCGGGAGGGCCTGATCACCCCCCAGCCGTCGTCGCCGGGGTGAGCGCGGCGCGCCCGGCCGGCCCGGGCCCGCGTCAGCCGGTGCGGCATTCGAGGCTGTCGAGGTCGACCGCGTCGGCCATCGCCTTCATGCCCTTGTCGTTGGGGTGGATGTGGTCCCCGCTGTCGTAGACCGGCAGCAGCCGCTCGGGGTCCCGGGGGCTGCGCAGTACGCGGTCGAAGTCGGTCACGGCGTCGAAGGCGCCGCTGTCGCGGATGTAGGCGTTCACCTTGCGGCGCACCGCTTCCGCGGCGGGGTCCCATTCGGGCCAGCCCTTGAAGGGGGCGACGGTGGCGCCGACGACGCACTTCCCGGCCGCGTGCGCCCGGTCGATCAGGGTGCGGTACCCGGTGATCAGCTGGGCGGCGGTGGGGGCGGGTTCGGCCTTGATGTCGTTGACGCCCTGGAAGAGGAAGACGGTGCGCACGCCCGGCAGCGACAGCACGTCCCGGCTCAGCCGGTTCAGGCCGCTCTGCCCCGGCCCGTCGCTGAGGACGCGGTTGCCGGGGATGCCCTCGTTGGCGACGCCCTCGACCGTGCCGGTGGTGGAGTGCGCCAGCCGGCGGGCGAGGTGGTCGGGCCAGCGGCGGTTCAGGTCGGCCGTGGAGTGCCAGCCGGCGGTGATGGAGTCGCCGAGGGCCGCCACGGCCGCCGCGCCTCTGCGGGGCCGCACGGTGACGGCGTCGAGGTAGAACCAGGCGCCCGTGCGCCGCGTCCAGTGCGTCGCGCTCTCCTGCGCGGTGTGGGCGCCGTCGCCGACGTACGACGTCTGCATGGCCGCCGTGTGCCCGGTGAGTGTGCCGCCGGCCCGGGTGACGCGCAGGCTGACGGCGAGGTCGCTTCCGGCGGGGACGTGCCCGGGCAGCGGGTCGCTGAGGACGAGGCCGCCGGCCGGGACGGTGACGGTGGCCGCGCCGTCGAAGGTCAGGGGCCGGTTGCTGCCGGGCACGAGGGCCGCCCCCTCCCGTCGCAGGCCCGCGTGGACGCTGCCGAAGGTGACGGGCCGGTCGCCGAAGGCGTTCGACAGCCGCACCCTGAGGCCGCTGCCGCCGACGCTGGTGTGGACCACCAGCCGGTATCCGCGGTCCCCGCGGGCCGCCTCCCCGACGCGGTGGGCGGAAGCCGCCCAGGTGACGACACCCTGGCCGGACCCGGCCGGTGCGGCGGGCGGCCGGGTCGGCCGGGCGCCCGCCGGGCCCGTGTCCGTCCCGCAGCCCACTGCGACGCAGCAGGACAGGGCGGCGAGGGCGGCACGTCGTCGGGGGCGTGCGGTGCGGGGCATGGTCGGCGCTCCTTCGGCCGGTCGGTGTGCCGCCGGGGACGGGGAGGCCCTCGGGGCGGTGGGTGCGGACGGGGTCGCGGGGCGGGGTCCCGCGCGGTCACCGGGCCGCCGGGAGGGGAACGCGCCTCCCGGGCCGTCCCGGCGTACGCCACCGTAGTCGTACGGTCGCCGACGCCGTGCGGGGCGGCCCGCCGGGCCTGCCGTGCCGTCCCCCTCGGGTGGAGGAGGAACCCGTCGCGTACCCCGGGCCCCGGGGCCGCACGCCACGATCTTGGCGGAGCGGAAGGGTCCGGGTGAGGATGCCGGGATGAAGGGTGACCTCTTTTCCAGTGAGCACATGGTGCAGCCGGCCGTCGCGCCGGGCATGACGGTCGAGAACGCCAAGTGCATCCGGTACACGGTGAACGGCGAGATGCTGGCCCGCCAGGGCGCGATGATCTCCTACCGCGGCAACCTCCAGTTCGAACGCAAGGGCCAGGGCGTGGGCGGCATGCTCAAGCGCGCGGTCACCGGTGAGGGACTTCCGCTGATGGCGGTGCGCGGGCAGGGCGAGGCGTGGTTCGCGCACGAGGCGCAGAACTGCTTCGTCGTCGACGTCGAGCCCGGTGACGAGTTCACGGTCAACGGCCGCAACGTCCTGTGCTTCGACGCCACGCTGTCGTACCGCATCTCCACCGTGAAGGGCGCCGGCATGACCGGCGGCGGACTGTTCAACAGCGTCTTCACCGGTCAGGGCAGGCTGGGGCTGGTCTGCGAGGGCAGCCCGCTCGTCATCCCGGTGTCGCCGCAGTACCCGGTGTACGTCGACACCGACGCCGTCGTGGGGTGGACGGCCGGGCTGCAGACGTCCCTGCACCGCTCCCAGTCCATCGGCTCGATGTTGCGCGGGGGTTCGGGCGAGGCGGTGCAACTGATGCTCCAGGGCCAGGGGTTCGTCGTCGTGCGGCCCAGCGAGGCGACACCGCAGAAGGCAGGGCAGCACTGACACCGCGTGGAGTGATCTGCGCCTCACAGACAACCCGTTCCGTCCGCCCGACGTCTTGACCGGCAACAGACGACGCCCTGGCCCCGGTGGCCAGGGCTGGTTTCCGCCCCTCTATACGCTCCGTGTATACGCTCTATGTATAGATGGAGTGTAGAGACGGTGTGCATACGGACCGAAAGGCATCGATGTACGGCAAGGCATTCGCCCCCGAGTACCAGGGCGCCCTCACGGACCTGTCCGTCAACGCGTCCCTCACCGACGTCCTGGCGGCCGGTACCGCGCAGTTGGAGGCCGCCGAGCGCGCCGGGAGACCCGGGGAGGCCGCGCGCTGCGGGCTCGCGGTGGCCGAGGCCCACCGCCGGCTGGGGCGGATCGAGGAGGCGGACCGGGCGTGGAAGGCCAGCTACCGGGCGGCCCGGCAGGCGCAGGACGCGGGCGCGATGGCCTGGGCCCTGTGGAGCGGCGGGACGCTGGCGCGCCAGCGCGGCGCCTTCCCCCTGGCCCGCCGGCTCCTGCACCTCGCCGCCGAGCTGGGCGACCGCGGCGGGGACGCCCTGGCACGCGGCTACTCCCTGGCCGGGCTGGCGGAGACGGGCCGCATCCAGGGTGACTACGACGCCGTCGGCCGGCTGCACGAGCAACTGCTCGCCGAGGCCCGGCGGCGGGGCGAGGCACGGCACACCGTGTGGGCGCTGGAGGGCATCGCGCAGATGCACCGCAACACCGGCAGGTACGACTCGGCGTACGCCCT
Organism: Streptomyces sp. NPDC026246; assembly: GCF_055567995.1. Taxonomy (NCBI): domain Bacteria; kingdom Bacillati; phylum Actinomycetota; class Actinomycetes; order Kitasatosporales; family Streptomycetaceae; genus Streptomyces; species Streptomyces sp. NPDC026246. Next base: position 49,459 of record NZ_JBVHPJ010000004.1, read on the forward strand.
GTTCGAGGAGGCGGCCGGGATCGCGGCACGCGCCGAGGACCGGCGGGGTCACGCCTGGGCCCTGCGCGGGATGGCCGACGTGGTGTCCGTGCGCGACGGGGACACCGAACGGGCGCTGGACCTGCTGAGCGACGCCGAGACGACCTGCCGCGCGATGCGGCTGTCGAGCGCGCTCGCCTACAACCACAAGATGCGCGGCAACGTCCTGTACCGGGCCGGGCGTTACGAGCAGGCGCGGGCGTGGTACCAGCAGGCGCTCACCGGGTTCCGCGAGATGAGCGAGCCGCGCGGCGAGGCCCTGTCCCGCCTCGGCCTCGCCAAGTCCCTGGCCCGGCTCGGGCGCGACCGGGCCGAGACGGCCGCGGAACTCGCCGATCTGACGGCCACGTCGGAGCGCATAGGTCTCGGACACACCCGCGCGATGGTGGACCAGGCACGCGTGGAGCTCGGCATACCGGCGGACACCCCTGCGCCGGAGCCGGTCCGCTGACGACCGCGGGGGTGGGACGCGGCGGTTCGGAGGCCACATGGACGCGGGAAACGCAACGTCGACAGGTCCCCCGGGGACGGCTACGTTCCCTCAGACCATCAAGCCCCACCCCCCCTTCCGACCAGGGAGACGCATGTCCACCCTCGCGCTGTACACGTTCGGCGTCCTGACGTCGCCCCTCGCCGACCCCGGACCCCGCACGCGCGAGTTCTACGACCGCGGCGAGGCCGTGTACCGGACGATGGGTCAGCACCCCGGATACCTCGCCCGTGCCGAACCGGCGGGCGGTGACCCGGGCGTGCTCTTCGAGGCGGGCTGGGGCGCATGGGGGCACTTCGCCGCACCGAGCTGGTACGTCAAGGGCCGGACGGCGGACACGACCGCCCTGGCCGCGACCCTCTCGCTCTGGACCGGCCTGCGCCACGCCTTCGACGCCGTCTACCGCGGTCCGCACCGGGAGGCGCTGAGCAGGCGCCACGACTGGTTCGAGAGGACGGGCCACCCGAGTCACGTGCTCTGGTGGGTCGCCGACGGCGTGACACCCACCTGGCGGGAGGGGGTCGCCAAGCTGGAACACCTCCACGAGCACGGCTGCGCACCGCACGCCTTCACGTTCCGCCGGTCGTTCACCCCGCAGGGCACTCCGGTCGATTGACCCGGCGCCCCTTCCCGGGTCAGGGTGCGTCACGGCGCTCCCTCGCAACCCGCGCCGGAAGGATGGCTGCCGTGATCGGCATCCCGGAATTGGAAGCCGCGGCCGACCGGATCGCCGGGCACGTCGTGCACACCCCGACGGTGGACAGCCCGGGGTTGTCGGCGCTGCTCGGTGTCCCGGTCACCGCGAAACTGGAACTGCTGCAGCGCACCGGCTCGTTCAAGGCGCGCGGCGCCGCCGCGAAACTGCTGTCGCTGGACGAGGCCGAACGGGCCGCCGGGGTGGTGGCGGTCAGCGGCGGCAACCACGGGATCGCACTCGCGGTGATGGCAGCCGCCCTGCACGTGAAGGCCACCGTGGTGATGCCCCGCTCGGCGCCCGCCCGCGCCGTGCAGGTCGCGGAGGAGGCCGGGGCGTCGGTGCGGCTGACCGACGACATGGACGGCGCGTTCGCCCTCATGACCCGGTTGCAGCAGGAGGGACTGACGCTCGTCCACCCCTTCGACGACCCGGTGGTGCTCGCCGGCCAGGGCACGGTGGGCCTGGAGTTCGCCGCCGACGCCGGCGACCTCACCGACGTCCTGGTCAGTGTCGGGGGCGGGGGGCTGATCTCCGGGGTGGCCGCCGCGTTGCGGGCGCGCAGGCCGGGCGTGCGGGTGTGGGGTGTGGAGACCGAGGGCGCGCAGGCGATGTCCGAGGCCCTGAAGGCGGGCGGTCCGCTCCCGGTCGCCCTGTCGTCGATCGTCTCCACGCTCAGCGCCCCGGCCGTGTCGCAGCTGACGTACGACCATGTCTCCGCCCTGGTCACCGACGTGCTGGTGGTGCCGGACCGGGAGGCGGTCCGGGGGGTGCTGGATCTGGCCGACCACGCCAAGGTGTGGACCGAACCGGCGGCCGGCTGTCTGATGCCCGCCGCGCGGCAGGTCCTCGACCGGGTGGGCGAGGGTGCCCGGCTGGGGCTGGTGGTGTGCGGGGGCAACGCCACCACGCGGGACGTGATCGCCTGGTCGGAACGCTTCGGGCTGCGCTGAGTCCCGCGCCGGGCCGGTATTTCCCGCGCCGAATTCGGCGGCGGAAGTCGGCGGAATCACCGGCCCGGACCGGGAAAGAGCCCGGCATTTACCGGCGGTTACCGGAGGCCGGAGGCGTTTCGGCGATTCCGGCGCGGCGCGCGGGAATTCCCGGCGCCGGGCCGGGTCCGCCGTCACCCGAGGTGGGCCGCCCGGAAGCGGCGAAGACGGCCTTGCCTCGCACACCTGCTCGGGTCCATTGAACAAAAGACAGGAATGGGCCCGGAGTTGCGATCGGATTGAACACCGGCGGCCCCGCTCGCCGTACCCCTGGAAAAGGGTGAGAGCCAGGTTTCCAGCGAGGGATGGCCATGGGCAGGGCGCACGTCTCCACACACCAGTTGGTCGCCGGCCGGTACCGGCTGCTCGAGATCGTCCAGCGCGAGACCAACCGCATCTGCTGGTACGCCGAGGACCTGGGCGCCGGGGAGATCTCCCGCCCCTGCCTGGTCACCCAGACCGGGCTCCCCCCGGGGCCGCCGGAGGGCGAACGCCGGGCCGCCGCACGCCTGTTGCGCACCTCCGAGGCCATGGCGCTGCTGTGCCCCGGCCGGATCGCCGCGGTCGTCGACGCCGTCGAGGAACCCGGCACCCTGTGGACGGTCAACGAGTGGATCGACGGCACCCCCCTCGCCGAACTCCTGGCCGAGCAGGGCACCTTCAACTACGTGCGCGCCGCCCGCATCGCGCTGGACCTGCTCGACGTACTGGACGCCGCGCACACCGAGGGCATCACCCACGGGGAGCTCAGCCCCGGGCAGATCTTCGTCCGGGAGGACCAGTCGGTCGTGGTCACCGGCTACGGACTGGCCGGCGCGACCCTCGCCCCCCGTCTGACGGCCCCCGCGTACGCCTCTCCGGAGCAGGCCCGGGACCAGCGCATCGGCCCCGCTGCCGATCTGTGGACGCTGGGGGCGCTGCTGTACACGATGGTCGAGGGGCGCCCGCCGTTCCGGGACCGGGGGCGCCCGGAGACCACCCTGAAGGCCGTGGACCGGCTGCCGCTGCGCACCCCGGTGCGCGCGGGCCCGCTCACCCAGGTCGTGCAGGGGCTGCTGCGCAAGGACTCACGTGAGCGGCTGACCCGCACGGTGGTCCGCGAGGCGCTCACCCGCGCGCTCAGCGGCGGCAGCGAGGCGGCCACGGCCGCGGTACCCGCTCCCCGGCTGCGCGGGCTGTACGCCGCCGTGCGGCCCAGGGGCCCGGCCTGGAACAGACGGACCATGGTCGCGGGCACCGCCCTCGCCCTCGTCACGCTCACGGTCGCCGTACTGGCCGCCACCCAGGGCCTGCCCGGCGGCGGCACCGGCGGCGACGCGGCCGACGCGCCCGCCCCGCCACCGGCGTCGGCCGCCTCGCCGGGCGACGGCACCGGACCGGACAGCCCCGCCCCGACCGGCCCGCCCGCCCCGACACGGGACCCCTCCCCCGGCCCGTCGTCCCCGCCCTCCGCACCCCCGCCGTCCGCTCCCGCCACGGCCCTGCCGCCCGGTTTCCACCGCTACCGGGCGCCGGAGGGCTTCACCGTCGCGCTCCCCGAGGACTTCGAGCGGCTGGACACCGACCGCCAGGGCGACCTGGCGTACCGGGTGGTCTTCGGCGCCGACGGCGACGAGCGCACGCTGGCCGTCACCTACAGCGCCCGCGTCGGTCCCGACCCGGTGGCGGTGTGGCGGGACGACGTCGAACCGGACCTGAGACGCTACGGCGGCTACCGGAGGATCGGCGGGATCCGCGCGACCACCTACCAGGGTCGGGAGGCCGCCGACATGGAATGGACGGCGGACGCCGGCGGCACCCGGGTCCACACCTTCGGCCGCGGCTTTCTGCTGGGCGGCGGCGAGGGCTTCTCGCTGCGCTGGACGACACCGGACGCCGACTGGCGGGACCGGCGCAACCAGGAGGCCCTGCGCACCTTCCTGAGAACGTTCCGCCCGGGATCAGTGTGAGCCGCGCGGCGCCCGCAGGGAGGTGAGCGGTCCCGGGTGGAGCGGTGGCGTGTGCCAGCGCGCGGTGAGCGTCCCGTCGGCCGGGGAGCAGGTCACCGCGAGACGGTGCGGGGTCTCGAGGAACAGCACCTCGACCGCGAGCGTGCCGGTGTCGCTCCAGCCGCCGCTGACGGCCGTCGGGACGGGCGTCTCGGCGACCGTCCACCCGGGCGCGCCGATCCGCAGGTCCAGCCGGTCGTCGCGGTCGCGGCCCGTGAGGGACAGTGTCCAGCCCCGTTCGTCCCGTGCCACCGAGGCCGTCCGGACCGGCCCGGACCCGTCGGCGGCGCGGAAGCGCGCGGTGTCCCGGTCCCCGGCCGGTCCCGGTGGCGCGCTCCCGCCCGGGGCGGGCGGCAGCGCGAGGCCGGCGAGGCGCTCGCCCAGTTCCGCGTCGGCGGCCTCGCGGCCCGGCAGCGGCTCGGGGCCGAAGGCGGGCAGCAGGTGCTTCCAGACGAGGTCGAGGTACTGCTGCATCTGCTCGGTGGCGGACGTCGCGGCGATCACCGCGTCCTGCTCGGGCAGGACCATGCAGAACTGGCCGTACGCGCCGTCGCCCCGGTAGCCGTGCCGGGAGGACCAGAACTGGTAGCCGTAGCCCCGGTCCCAGTCGTCGCGGTCCGCCGTCCCCATGGTTTTGGCGGTCGGGGTCCGCGGACGGGCGGCCCGGGCGGCCCACCCCTGCGGCAGCAGCCGCGCACCGTCCCAGACCCCGTCGCGCAGGTACAGCTGCCCGAGCCGGGCGACGGCGTCGGTGGTGGCGTGCAGGCCGCTGAAGCCGATCTCCCGGCCGGTGCGGTCCCGCCGCCACACGGCCTCGCCCACACCGAGCGGATCCAGCAGACGGGGACGCAGGTAGGCGGTGAGCGGCTGCCCGGTCACCCGCTGCACGATGGCGGCCAGCGTGTAGGTGGCGGGCTGGTTGTAGGCGAAGACCGTGCCCGGGTCGGCGTCCGGAGGCACCAGCAGGAACCCGCGCACGGGCTCCGCGGGGTCCTGCGCGTACGCCTCCTGCAGCGTCTCGTGGTCGTGGCCGCTCGCCATGGACGCCACGTGCCGCACGAGGACGGCCCGGCTGCGCGGGTCGGTGACGTCGGCCTCGAACTCGGGGAAGTAGGAGATCACCGGGGCGTCGAAGTCGAGCAGGCCCTCTGCCTCGGCCAGGGCGGCGGCGGTCCCGGTGAAGCTCTTGCTGAGCGAGTACAGCAGCTGGGGGCGGGCCGGGGTGTACGGCGCCCACCAGCCGGCGGCCACCACATGGCCGTGCCGCACGATCATCAGGCTGTGCGGCTCGATCTCGGGCGCGGCCTCGAGGGCGTCCAGGAAGGCGTGGACACCGCGGGCGTCGACGCCCTGGGCCGCCGGGCCGGAGGGGGACAGCGGGACAGGACTCATGGGAGCCATCCTGCCCACCCCCCGTGGTGTTGATCGGCCGTTTTCCCGGCCACTGTCAGGGGACCCGGGGGACATGGTGCAAATCGGATACACGATGATGACCGAGCAGGCCGGCCCCCGCGACCTCGTGGACCACGTGGTACGCGCCGAGGAGGCCGGCTTCGACTTCTCGGTGACCTCGGACCACTACTTCCCGTGGCTGCGTTCGCAGGGCCACTCGCCCTACGCGTGGGCCGTGCTCGGAGCGGCCGCCCAGGCCACGTCGCGTATTCCGCTGATGACGTACGTGACGTGCCCGACGTTCCGCTACCACCCGGCGGTGGTGGCGCAGAAGGCGGCGACGGTTCAGTTGCTCTCGGAGGGCCGGTTCCGGCTGGGACTGGGCTCGGGCGAGAACCTCAACGAGCACGTGGTGGGCGGCGGCTGGCCCTCCGTGGACGTGCGGCACGAGATGTTCGAGGAGGCCGTGGAGATCATCCGCGCCCTCTTCCAGGGCGGTCACGTCAACCACCGCGGCACGCACTTCGACGTGGAGTCCGCGCGCCTGTGGGACCTGCCGGAGCAGGCGCCGCCCATCGGCATCGCCGTCTCGGGCGAGCGGTCGTGCGAACTCGCGGGCCGGCTCGGCGACCTGGTCATCGCCACCGAGCCCAAGGCGGGCCTGCTGGAGGCGTTCGACCGGCACGGTGGCGAGGGCAAGCCGCGCGTGGGCCAGCTGCCCGTCTGCTACGACCCGGACCGGGACGCGGCCGTCGAGCGCGCCCACTCCCAGTTCCGCTGGTTCGGCAGCGGCTGGAAGGTCAACGCGGAACTGCCCCACCCGGACTCCTTCGAGGCGGCGACCCAGTTCGTCACCCCGGACGACGTGGCCGAGTCCATCCCGTGCGGCGACGACCCGGAGGCGTTCGTCGAGGCCGTCCGGCCCTATGTGGAGGCCGGGTTCACCGAGGTCGCCCTGGTCCAGATCGGCGGCGAGTCGCAGCCCGCGTACCTGGACTGGTCGGAGAAGACCCTTCTGCCGGCGCTGCGCGACGCGTTCGCCTGAGGTCCCGCGCCGGCCTCCGCACGGCCTGTCCTCGGACGAGTCGAGCCCTCCGCTCCGGGGGGCTCTTCCTCGTGTGCGTTTCCATCCGCCGCGGCGGGTGCCGATAGGCTTCCGTCCCGCATTCTAGCGCCGCCCCCACCCAGGAGAGTCGTCCGTGACCGTCGCCCTCACCCCGCCCGACACCTCCTCCGCGACCTCCCCCGCGTCCCCCGGGCCCGTGTCCGACCTCGTCGCGCGCGACGCGCGCGAGTTCGGCGCGTACGCCCGGACCGGGGGGTGGGCCTTCGGGCTGAAGGTGGCGCAGTGTGCGGCCCGGCGGGCAGGCGGCGGGCGACACGCCGAAGGTGTCGGCGAAGGAGTTCGCCGAGCTGGCCGGGTGCTCCCCGGAGCGGGTCATGCGGTACTACAAGGCGTGGGACCGGGCGGCCGACGACGGACTGGTGCCGCACTTCGAGGCCCTGACGCCCGGCGAGGAGGTCGAGCTTCCCGACGCGGACGTGTGGCCGGACTACTACGTCTCCCGCAGCAACGCCGGTTCTCAGCGCGGCACCGCCATCACGGAGGCCGCCGCGGCCGAGGGCATCCGGCCCACGAAGGCCCTGGAGGTCGCGGAGAACCCCACCGCGCTGCGCGCCGCGATCCTCGCCGACCCCTCCACCGCCCGCGCGGCCCGCCAGGCCCTGCTGGACCGTGTCCGCGAGGACCCGGAACTGCAGTCGGAGCTGGCCCGTGACGTGGTGCGCACCGATGAGCTGAAGAAGGCCGTCGCCGGGGAGAGCAGGGCGGCCGACCGCATCGGCTACGTGCGCCAGATCGCCGAGTCGGGGCAGATCAAGACACCCGCCGGCCAGACGGTCCAGGCGCCCGCCGAGCTGCGCCAGGAGGCCGAGCGGCATCTGTCGCTCCTCGACGAGCTGGACGAGGGCGAGGACGCCGGCGAGTGGGCCGCGGAGGCCTACGGCACCATGAAGTCGCTGGTCGTCGAGGCCGTTGAGGCCGATCCCGGGCTGCGGGTGCAGGAGCGGCGCACCAGGTTCTACAGCAGTCTGGAGAAGGCGACCAAGGTGTTCGAGGAGCTCACCTTCGACGACGCCGGTGAGTTCTACGAGGACGACATGGTGCAGCGTCTGGAGGAGCTCCAGCGGGCCGTTGCCGTATGCATCGACTCGCTCCGCGGTGCTCGCGGGAATCACCCGTTGAGCTGAGCATCACTGCCGATTCGGGGGTACAAGAGGGCTCTACATCGGTATTCCGGAGGCCCTCTCGTGAACTCGTTCGTCCACAAGACCGTGGTGGTGCAGCTGCAGGCGGGTGACACGGACCGCTTCTCCGTGCTCGCCCACCTCGGCTACGACGCGGCGGACCCGTTCGCCGTCACCGTCGTCTTCAGCCACGACGGCCGGGTTCTGGCCCGGTGGCAGCTGGACCGGGAGATGCTCGGGGAGGCGCTGCGGCGCCCGGTGGGGATCGGTGACGTGCGGATGCGCCCCGAGTCGCGGGGCATGTGGCGGGAGCTGCGCATGGAGTTCCTCGGTGACGTCCGGTCCGACGGCGGCCGTCACCACGCGATCGTGTTCGCCTGGGCCCCGGCGTTGGCGGCGTTTCTGCGGGAGACGCACGAGGTGGTCCCGCCGGGCCAGGAGGAGGTCTGCATCGACGACTTCCTGGCGGACATCCTGGCGGGCAGCTGAGCGGCGGCCGGCTGGGCCGGGACCCCGGCCGACCCGGGTCGAACCACCGGTGCCGGGCTGAGTAGCCGTACTCATGGCACCGCGCACCCGGCGCCGGGACGATGGGCTGCCACGAGAGGAGCCCGCCATGTCCGCGCTGTCCGAGGTGCGTTCGCGTCCGCGCCCGTCCCTGCCCGCCGCGCTCGCCCTGGGCGTGGTCGCGGTGCTGGCGCTGTCCGCCTGGAATCCGCACGACCGCACGACCTGGTTCCTGGAGACGGTGTGGGTCCTCGTGGGCCTGCCGCTGCTGGTGCTGGTGTGGCGGCGCTTCCCGCTCACGCAGCTGCTGTGCTGCCTGCTCGCCGCGCACGCGGTGGTGCTGATGGTGGGCGGTCACTACACGTACGCCGAGGTCCCGCTCGGCGACTGGGCCCGGGACACCTTCGGCCTGGACCGCAACCCGTACGACCGGCTGGGCCATCTGATGCAGGGCTTCGTCCCGGCCGTGCTGGTGCGTGAGCTGCTGGTGCGCACCTCACCGCTGCGGGGCAGCCGCTGGCTGGCACCGCTCACGGTGTGCGCGTGCCTGGCCTTCAGCGCCGTCTTCGAGATGCTGGAATGGGCGGCCGCGGTGGCCGGCGGGCACGCGGCGGACGCCTTCCTGGCGACCCAGGGCGACGTGTGGGACACCCAATGGGACATGTTCTGCGCGCTGATCGGCGCGACCGTCTCCCTGCTGCTGCTCGGCCGGGTGCACGACCGGCAGCTCGCGGCGCGGTGGCCGTCACCGGGCGGTGTAGCGGTGGCGGGTCCACAGGGGCAGGACGAACCAGCACAGCAGGTACCAGCCGACCACCCCGGCGACCAGGTAGGGCACGAAGCCGTTGTGCGTCGCCACGCGCAGGATGAGCAGCAGTGAGGCGGTCGTCGTGGCGAGCAGCAGCAGCAGGCCGAGGAGGGTCAACCGGGAGGCCACCCGCACGGCCTGGGCCTTGATGCGCCGCCCGGCGACCAGGCGGTGCAGGGACACCGGCCCGATGAGCGCCCCGGTGGCGCAGGCGCCCAGGACGACCGTGACCAGGTAGATCGTCTGGTCGGTGGCGGACAGGTCGTCGTACTTGTCGGTGAAGACCACGGTGAGCAGGAAGCCGAACAGGATCTGCACGCCCATCTGCGCGACGCGGACCTCCTGGATGAGCTCCTGCCACATCCGGTCGGCGCGCTCCTCCTCGGTCTCGTTGCGCCCGCGGCGCGCGGCTCCGCCCTCGGACGTCTCCGGCACGGTTCCTCCCGGTGCTCGACGCGGCCTTCCCTCCCCGTGTGCCCCGTAACGCGCCGTCGTCCCCGGTCGGCGCCGGTTTGAACCACCGGTGGACGGTTACACGGACGGCTCGAACGCAGCACATCCCGAGGAGGTCGTGGACGCATGTCCGGTACGCAGCTCACCGTGACGCTCAGCGGCGGAGGCGCCGACGACGCGCGCACGGTCGTCCGGGCCCTGGAGGGCACCTTCGGGGCGCCCGACGAACGCCCGGCCGACGGCAACGCGACGGTGCACACCGCGACTTTCGACGGCGAGACGGACGCGGGTGCCGCCGACGGCGGCGGACAGGACGCGGGACGTCTGTCCGCGCCGGTCACCGTCACCGTGCAGGGCAGCCCCGAGGCCGTGCGCCGGGCGAGCGAGACGCTCACCCGGGTCTTCACGGCCCGCGACGAGGGTGCCGCCTCCGGCGACCAGGAGCAGGAGAGGGAGCTGCACCTGGAGCCGTGACCGCGGGCCCGGCGGCCGGGCAGCCAAGCTGCCCGGCCGCCCGGTCGGCGCTACCAGCGGTGTTCGACCTGGTCCTTGATGCGCCGGTCGTACAGGTCCCGGATGGCGTCCAGTGTCGCGGCGGGCAGCTCCGGCAGCCGGGCCGCGGCCGCGTTGGCACGGGCCTGCTCGGGTGAGCGGGCGCCGGGGATGACGCTGGTGACGCCGGGCTGCTCGATGATCCAGCGCAGGGCCAGCTGGGCCGGGGTGCAGCCCTCGGGAGCGAGCGCGGAGAACTCGGCGGCGGCCTGGACACCGCTGGTGTAGTCGACGCCGGAGAAGGTCTCGCCCACGTCGAAGGCCTCGCCGTGCCGGTTGTAGGCACGGTGGTCGTTCTCCGGGAAGACGGTCTCCTCGGTGTACTTGCCCGACAGCAGTCCGGAGGCCAGCGGGACGCGGGCGATGATGCCGACGCCCGCCGCACGGGCGGCGGGAAGCACCTCGCGCAGGGGCTTCATCCGGAACGGGTTGAGGATGATCTGCACACTGGCCACGTTCGGCCGCGCGATGGCGGTCAGCGCCTCGGCGCAGGTCTCCACGCTGACGCCGTAGGAGGCGATCCGCTCCTCCTCGACCAGGGTGTCGAGCGCGTCGAAGACCTCGTCCGTGGAGTACACGGGTGTCGGCGGGCAGTGCAGCTGCACCAGGTCGATCCGGTCGACGCCGAGGTTGCGGCGGGAACGGTCGTTCCAGGCGCGGAAGTTGTCGAGGACGTAGTTCTCGGGGATCTGCTCGACGCGGCGGCCCATCTTGGTGGCCACCATGACGTGCAGGTCCGGGCGTCCGCTGAGGAACGCGGCGATGGTCTGTTCGCTGCGGCCGTCGCCGTACACGTCGGCGGTGTCGAAGAAGGTCACCCCGGCCTCGGCCGCCGCCTCCAGCACGGCGAGGGCTTCCTTGTCGTCGACGTCTCCCCAGTCGGCACCCAGCTGCCATGTGCCGAGACCGATCACGGAGGCGTGCCGGCCCGACCTGTCGAATGTGCGCTCGTCCATGGGCGTCAGTCTGTCATCTGTCCCCGCCGGGCGCGGAGACGGAGTGCTCCGGTCCGCCCGCCCGGGCCTCCTCGTCCGGCCGGGTCCGGGGAGCGAGGCGTCAGTCGCGGGTGGTGAGCGTCCGGGCCTGTACCGTGCGGGCCACCTTGGGCCCCAGCCAGCGTTTGAAGCGCCGCAGCGACTCCAGTTGCCCGGCCGCCCGGTCGAGCCGGTAGTAGACCTGCGGGGGGATGTGCGGCAGCAGGGGCGAATGGCGCTGGCCCAGCAGGGCGAACATGCGCTCCGGCGGCAGGTGGATGTAGCGCGGGAGGTTCTCGTACCACTGGGCGCTGTAGCGTGCGGCGCTCTGCACGGGGAGCAGGGCCGCCTTGCGTTCGGCTTCGTAGCGGGCCAGCGCCTGGGGCAGGGCGCTGTGCTCGCGCAGCGCGGTGGCCAGGGCGATCGCGTCCTCCAGGGCGAGGGTGGTGCCGGCGCCGATCGAGTAGTGCGTGGTGTGGGCGGCGTCGCCGAGCAGGACGAGGTTGCCGTGGTGCCAGGTGCGGTTGGTCAGGGTGCGGAAGGTCTGCCACGGGCTGCCGCCGGGCCGGCCGAGCAGGGGGTGGCCGTCCAGGACGGTGGCGAAGAGCCTCTCCAGCAGGGCCCGTCCGTCGGCCTCGCTCGCCCGGTCCAGGCCGAGGCCGGTCCAGGTCTCGGGGGCGCACTCGATGACGCAGGTGCTGCGGTCGGCGCCGTATCCGTACCCGTAGCACCAGATCCAGCCGTGCCCGGTGTCGACGAAGGCGAAGGTGAAGGCGTCGAAGACCTTGGTGGTGCCGAGCCAGACGTAGTGGTTGCGCCCGGCCGTGAGCCGGGTGCCGAAGTGCGCGGCGTGCCGTTCGCGCAGAGTGCTGCGGACACCGTCGGCCGCCACGACCAGGTCGGCGTCGGCGGGCAGGTCGGCGGCCGTGACCTCGCGGGCGTACTCCAGCCGGACGCCGAGTGCGCGGGCGCGGGCGGCGAGGACCTCCAGCAGGCGGTGGCGGCCGATGCCGTGGCCCTCGTCGCCGCGGTGCCGGGTCGTCAGGTCGCCGACGTGGGCGACGCCGTCGCGCCAGCGGACGGAGCCGGCGTCCAGGGCCCGGGCCGACTCGGGGTCCTCCTTGTGGAGGCGGTCGAGCAGTCCGCGCCAGTAGGTCACACCCCAGCCGTAGGTGGAGCCCTCCGGGTCGCGTTCGTGGACGGTGATGTCGTGGGACGGGTCCTGCCGCTTGAGCAGGATCGAGAGATACAGACCGGCGGGCCCGCCGCCGACGCAGGCGACCTTCACGCACACCCCTGGGATCACTGAGAGCTGTCGATTGCGGACGCAGAGTAGCAGCAGGGGGCAGTGGTGACCGGGCGGCCGGATCGCGCCAGGTTGACGGCGTGACGCGCACCACGGGCCGCGCGGGACGTGGGGAGAAACCTTCGGCACGGCACCCGTCGCGGGTGGAATTTCCTCTTCCGCACGCCGGGCCACCCACCTCCGCAGCAAGATCATCTTCGTTCAACCTTGCAGGACATAAGGGGAATTGCCCGGATCGCAGCCAACCGGCTCGTGGGGATTTCTCCCGCTCGCGCACGGCCCGGTAGGCATGCGGGGTCACCAGCCGAACCGATCAAGGAGATCCGCATGCCGGAACTCAGCCGTCGCCGCGCGCTCACCGCCGCGGCCGCTCTCGCCACCGTCACGGCGGCGGCGACCCTGCCGGCCGCCGGGCCGGCGCAGGCCGCCGGGCACCACGCCGACCCCGGCGCCTTCGACGAGGTCTACAAGGGCCGCCGGATACAGGGCCGTCCGGGCGGCGGGTCCGGGCACCACCATCACGGCGCCGGCTACGCGGTGTTCGTGGACGGCGTCGAGCTGCACGTGATGCGCAACGCCGACGGCAGCTGGATCAGCGTCGTCAGCCACTACGCCCCGGTGCCGACGCCGCGCGCCGCCGCCCGGGCCGCGGTGGACGAACTGCAGGGCGCACCGCTGCTGCCCTTCCCCGCCAACTGACCCACCCCCGCACGGCACCTGGAGCACCCGCACATGGCAGTCCGCAAGAACCAGTCCGCCCTGACCCCCGACGAGAAGCGGCGTTTCGTCGCCGCGCTGATCCAGCTCAAGCGCAGCGGCCGCTACGACGAGTTCGTCACGACGCACAACGCGTTCATCGTGTCCGACACCGACAACGGCGAGCGGACGGGGCACCGTTCACCGTCGTTCCTGCCCTGGCACCGAAGATTCCTGCTGGAGTTCGAGCGGGCCCTGCAGGCGGTGGACGCGTCGGTGTCCCTGCCCTACTGGGACTGGACCGTCGACCGCACTCCGCGCGCCTCGCTGTGGGCGCCGGACTTCCTCGGAGGCACCGGCCGGGAACGGGACGGCCGGGTGACGGACGGGCCGTTCTCCGCGTCGGGCGGCGACTGGCCGATCAACGTGCGCGTCGACGGCCGCACGTTCCTGCGGCGCACGCTCGGCGCCGGGGTGCGCGAGCTGCCGACCCGTGCCGAGGTCGAGTCGGTGCTGGCGATGCCCACCTACGACATGGCGCCCTGGAACAGCGGCTCGGACGGCTTCCGCAACCACCTCGAAGGGTGGCGCGGGGTCAACCTGCACAACCGGGTCCACGTGTGGGTGGGCGGCCACATGGCCACCGGGGCCTCCCCCAACGACCCGGTGTTCTGGCTGCACCACGCGTACATAGACAAGCTGTGGGCCGACTGGCAGCGCCGGCACCCCGGCTCCGGGTACCTGCCGGTCTCGGGGACGCCGAACGTCGTCGACCTGAACGAGACGATGCGGCCGTGGCACGACATGAGCCCGGCGGACCTGCTGGACCACACGCGGCACTACACCTTCGACGTCTGATCAGACGCCGGCGCCCGCCCGGCACTCCGGGTGGCCCCAGCCACTGTCGTTCTTGGCGATCTGCTCCCCGGCCGCGTACGTGCGCCCGCACTGGCAGCGGCCGGGGAACTTGGCCTTGAGGGTGCGCGAGGAACCGCTCTTCGCGGTGGAGCCCTTCCCCGCGGAGGACCTGCCCTGGCGGGACGAGCCGCCCCGGGGGCGCGGCGTCTTGACCGGGGTGTCCGGGGAGGGCGGCGGCTCGGGCGAGCCGAGGCCGCTGCCCGCCGGCTCCTGGACGGTGGCGGCCTGGCTGGCGGCGCGGTCGGCGAAGTCGTTGAGCCGGTCGCCGTCGACCTGGTGGGCCGGGACGTAGCGGAACTCGACCGAGCGGCCGTCGAGGAGCTCGTCGATGCGGACGACGAGTTCCTGGTTGGCGACGGGCTTGCCGGCGGCGGTCTTCCAGCCGTTGCGCTTCCAGCCGGGCAGCCACGTGGTCACGGCCTTCATGGCGTACTGCGAGTCCATGCGGATCTCCAGCGGCACGGCCGGGTCGGTCGCCGCCAGGAGGCGTTCGAGCGCCGTGAGTTCGGCGACGTTGTTGGTCGCCCTGCCGAGGGGCCCCGCCTCCCACCGCTGCGGCGCCTCGGACGCGTCGGCGACGACCCAGGCCCAGCCGGCGGGTCCGGGGTTTCCCTTCGAAGCGCCGTCGCACGCGGCCACCACACGTTCACGCATGGCCCGATCATGCCATGGCCGCGCGGGCCGTCCGGCCGGGAGGGCCCGGCTTCAGGACACGTCGGTCAGCGCGGGCATCTCGCCCTCGACCGTGCCGGTGTCGATCACGGAGAAGGTCGCGCCCTGAGGGTCACCGATCGCCGCGAACCGGCCGAACGGTGTGGTCATCGGGCCGAAGCGCACCACGCCGCCGAGCTTCACGGCCCGCGCCACGGCCTCGTCGCAGTCCCGCACTCCGAAGTACACGTTGATGTACGGCCGGACCTCGGGCGGGAACTCCTTCCCCATCTCCATCCGGCCCAGCACGGTCTGCTCGCCGAGGTCGTAGATCCGGAAGTTCCCCCCTTCGTCCTCCATGTCCCGCTGCCGGTAGGAGAAGACGGAGGAGAAGAACGCGTCCGACCCGGCGGGGTCGCGGGTGAAGACCTCCGCCCAGGTGTACGCGCCCGGCTCGGCCATGGTCTGGAAGCCTTCGTGGGTGCCGGACTGCCAGACGCCGAAGACGACCCCACCGGGATCGCGCGCCAGGCACATGCTGCCGAAGTCGCCGACCCGCATGGGTCCCATCAGGATCTCGCCGCCGTGGGCGCGGATCCGCTCGGCGGTGGCGGCGGCGTCCTCGGCCGCGAAGTACAGGCACCACTGCGACTGCCCTTCCTGCCCCGGCATGGGCGGGACGACGGCGGCGACCGCACGTCCGTCGACGTAGGCCTCCGTGTAGTCGCCGAACTCGCTCGACGCCTGGGCGAAGGTCCAGCCGAGGACCTCGCCGTAGAAGCGCTTGGCCCCCTCGAGGTCGCCGAACATCGCGTCGGCCCAGCAAGGGGCTCCCTCAGGTTGCACGGCCATGGCTGCGGCCCTCTCCGGCAGGACGGATCCTCCGCTTTCCCACGCTAGCCACCCGGGGACGGTCTCGCGCGCCGGACGGCGGCCCGGGCCCTCCCCCCTCCGGCCTGCGGGCCCGGACGTTTCGGAGTTCGCCCTACTCCAGCGACCGGGCTGTGCTTGCCTGAGGGCCGTCGGGGAAGCCGGGGGCGGGAGTCGCCGCCTGCGGATCGCCCGGGCGATCACGGAAACCGTTCGACAGGACGCGACCCGGCCGCTGCAATAGAGCGCCATGGGCGCCTTACGCATGCACGTGGACGAACGGGACATCGACACCGCGCTCGTCGGCCGGCTGATCGCCCGGCGGTTCCCGCGGTGGGCCGGTCTGCCGCTGAGGCGCCTGTCGTCCTCCGGCACGGAGAACGCGATGTTCCGCCTCGGCACGGACAAGGTCGTACGGCTCCCCCGGCATCCGCGGGCCGTCGACGCGATCACGCACGAACGGCGCTGGCTGCCACGGCTGGGCCCCGGACTGCCCGCCGCCTCGCCCGAACCCCTGGGCGAGGGGGAGCCGGACGAGGACTTCCCGTGGCCCTGGTCGGTCTACGGCTGGCTGGAGGGCCGCAACCCCGAGCCGGGCCGGCTGGAGGACCCGGAGCTGCTCGCGGAGGACCTCGCGGCCTACGTCACGGCCCTGCGCGGCGTCGACGCCTCGGGCGGTCCGCCCGGCCGGGGTGTCCCGCTGGCGGCCCGTGACGCCGACGTCCGCGAGGCGCTCGCCCGGCTGACCGGCCGGGTCGACACCGGGGCGGTCACGGCCCGGTGGGAGGAGGCACTGGGCGCCCCGCCGCACGCCGGGCCGCCGGTCTGGGCCCACGGCGACCTGATGGCCGGGAACCTCCTGGTCAGGGACGGACGGCTGAGCGCCGTGATCGACTTCGGCACGGTCGGGGTGGGTGATCCGGCCGTGGACCTGATCGGCGCCTGGTGCGTGCTCCCCGCCCGGGCCCGCGGCGTCTTCCGCGAGGCGGTGGGCGCCGGCGCAGGCGAGTGGGCGCGGGGCAGGGGCTGGGCCCTGTCGATCGCGGTGATCGCGCTGCCCTACTACTGGGACACCAACCCGCCGGTCGCCGAGAACTCCCGGCACGTGATCCGGGAGATCCTGGCCGAGCCGGCGTAGCGGCGCGGTGGAGGCTCCCCGTGGGGAGCCGGTCCCGCCCCGGGCGCCGCGTCACTCGCCGGCGTACGCCCGGTCCAGCGCGGCGAGGTCGAACTTGCTCATCGCCATGAACGCCTGGGTCACCCGGGCCGCCTTCGCCGGGTCCGGGTCGGTGATCATCGACTGGAGGCGGTCCGGGACGACCTGCCACGACACCCCGAAGCGGTCCTTGAGCCAGCCGCAGGGGCCGGGCTCGCCGCCGTCGGCGGTGAGCCGGGTCCAGTAGTGGTCGATCTCCTCCTGGTTCTCGCAGAAGATCATGAAGGAGACCGCCTCGCTGAAGGTGAACTGCGGTCCGCCATTGAGCGCGAGGAACCGCTGGCCGTTGGCCGTGAACTCGACGGTCATGACGCCGCCGGCCGGCTGCGGCGCCCCCTCGGGGTAGCGGGCCACCTGGCCGATGGCGGAATTCTTGAAGACCGACACGTAGAAGTGCGCGGCCTCCTCGGCGCGGCCGTCGAACCAGAGACACGTGGTGAAGCCGTCGGATGCCATGGGGTCCTCCCGGGAGCGTTCGTCGCTGTCACCCATGTCGACCGGTCCCGGCCGCGAAACTCATCGCCGGTCCCGGCCGGATCCACCGGCAGCGGATCTGCCGGCAGCGGATCTGCCCAGGGCAGAGAAGCGGTCTGCGAGCGGTCCGCGGGGCCGACAGTGGACCCGACGGCACGTCCGCGGCAGGCCCGCGGCCCTCTCGCCACGACGAGGAGAACCGATGACTCCACGCACGACCCTCGCCCCGCGGGCGGAGGAGGGGGACACCCCTCCCACCCGCTTCGACGACCATCTGGCCGCCCAGCTGCTCACCCAGCGCATCGTGCTGCTCGGCACCCAGGTCGACGAGGTCTCCGCCAACCGGGTCTGCGCCCAGCTGCTGATCCTGTCCGCCGAGGACCCGCGCACCGACATCAGCCTGTACATCAACAGCCCCGGCGGCTCGGTGCACGCGGGGCTCGCCATCTACGACACGATGCGGCTCATCCCGAACGACGTCGCCACCCTCGCGATGGGCTTCGCCGCCAGCATGGGCCAGTTCCTGCTGAGCGTCGGCACGCCGGGCAAGCGCTACGCCCTGCCCCACGCGCGGATCATGATGCACCAGCCCTCCGCGGGCATCGGGGGCACCACCGCCGACATCGAGATCCAGGCGGAGAACCTGGAGTTCACCAAGCGCACCATCGAGCGGATCACCGCCGAGCACACCGGCCAGAGCCCGGAGACCATCTCCCGGGACGGCGACCGGGACCGCTGGTTCACGGCCGAGGAGGCCAGGGAGTACGGCATGGTGGACCGGGTCGTCCAGTCCCTCGCCGACGTCCGCCCGGCCACGACGCGACGCAGGATGGGGCTGCAGTGATGGGGAGCTACACGATTCCGAACGTCGTCGAGCGGACCCCGCAGGGCGAGCGGTCCTTCGACGTCTTCAGCCGGCTGCTCAACGAGCGGATCATCTTCCTGGGGACCGAGATCGACGACGGCGTGGCCAACGTCGTCATCGCCCAGCTCCTGCACCTGGAGTCGTCGGCGCCGGAGAGCGAGATCTCGGTGTACATCAACTCCCCCGGCGGCTCGTTCACCTCGCTGATGGCCATCTACGACACGATGTCCTACGTGCGGGCGCCGATCTCCACGTGCTGCGTCGGGCAGGCGGCTTCCACCGCCGCCGTGCTGCTCGCCGGCGGCGACCCGGGCCGGCGGTTCGTCCTGGAGCACGCGCGCGTGCTGCTCGGCCAGCCGGCCTCGGGCGGGCAGCGCGGCATGGTCTCCGATCTGGCGCTGCAGGCCAAGGAGATGGTACGGATCCGCAGCCAGGTGGAGGAGGTGCTGGCGCGCCACACCCACCACGACGTCACCACGCTGCGGGCGGACATGGACCGCGACAAGGTGTTCACCGCCGCGGAGGCGGTGGCGTACGGGCTGGCCGACGAGGTGCTGAGCCGGCGCCTCGTGACGGTGTGAGGCGCCGGCCGGCCCGGCTCAGGCGGCCAGGCACATCCCGTCGTACGAGGCCGGCTGCGCCCCGCGGCGTCCGCCGCCCGCGTAGCGGGAGGTGACGCGCACCAGTTCGCCGTGGGCCCGGGCGAGCAGGTCCCCCAGGCCCATGCCGAGGGCCTGGGCGGCGGCCGCGAGGACCTCCGAGGAGGCCTCCTTGCGGCCGCGCTCCACCTCCGACAGGTACGGCATGGAGATGCGCGCCGCGTCGGCGACGTCCTTCAGCGTGCGCTCCTGCGCGAGCCGTTCCCGGCGCAGGACGTCCCCCACCAGGTCACGCCAGAGCGGCTCCTTCGCGGCGGGGGCCGGGGGCCCCTGGCGCGGCGGGGCCGCGGGACGGCCGGCGGGCGGGCGCAGCGGGACGACACGGGTGTTGTTCGGCAGTCGGTGGCTCACCGTCCCAGCCTAGGAATCCCGGCCGCCCGGGCAAGGCTGCGGCGTTCCGCCCTGAGGGGAATGAGCGGGAAGCGGGATTCCGGAAAATCAGGGGGCATGGTGCACGCCTTAGCGGGTACCCGCAACCCGGGACTTCCCACGCACAGCACAGCCGCGACGTTCGGGAGAAGGTAATGGAGACCGCCGTGATCCGGTCGAAGGCAGAGGTCGTCGCAGAGAGCGCCGAGGTCGGCACGGGTGACGGGGCACTGCCGGGGCTCGCGGACCCGCGGTCGGTCGCCCCGCGGGACGCCCGCGCGCTGTCCCGCCAGTTCTTCCGGCGTCTGACGGAGCTCGAAGAGGGCACGCACGAGTACCAGTACGCGCGCAACACCCTCATCGAGATGAACATGTCGCTCGTGCGGTTCGCGGCGGGCCGGTTCCGGGGCCGGGGCGACGACATGGAGGACATCGTCCAGACCGGCATGATCGGTCTGATCAAGGCGATCGACCGCTTCGAGCTGTCGCGCGAGGTCGAGTTCACCTCCTTTGCGCTGCCGTACATCGTCGGCGAGATCAAGCGCTTCTTCCGGGACACGACGTGGGCCGTGCACGTCCCGCGGCGGCTGCAGGAGCTGCGCGTGGAGCTGGCCAAGGCGCGTGAGGAGCTGGCCAGCCGCCTGGACCGCGAGCCCACGGTCGCCGAGCTGGCCACCCTGATGAACATCTCCGAGAAGGAGGTCGTCGAGGGCCAGATCGCGGCGAACGGGTACAACTCGTCCTCGCTGGACGCCGCGCTCACCGGGGACGGCACGGAGAGCGGCGAGGCCGTCCTGGCCGACTTCATCGGCGTCGAGGAGGAGGGCCTGCGCCTCGTCGAGGACTTCCACTCGCTCGCCCCGCTGATGGCGGAGCTCAGCGAGCGCGACCGGCAGATCATCCACATGCGGTTCGTGGAGGAGGCCACCCAGGCGGAGATCGGTGAGCGGCTCGGCTGCTCCCAGATGCACGTCTCCCGGCTGATCAAGCGCATCATCACCCGGCTGCGCGAGGGCATGCTGGGCGAGCTGGGCTGCGCCTGACGCGATGACCTGACCTGCGGGTGCCGTCCCCCGAGCGGGAGTGGGGCGGCACCCGTCACCATGTCCGCGCGCTCCGGCCGCACGGCCCCCGGCAGCCGGCTTCTCGCGGAGGGCCCGCGAACGACTGAGAGCCGCCCGGTGTCAGGGCGGCTCCGATGCCTTTCTACGTTCGTAGTGTGTCGGGCCCTTGTGGTGTGCCGGGCCTGTGCAGTGGCTCGGTAACGCCCCCTCGGGGCCGCCCGCCGTCGGTGAACCCGCGTCCCTGCGGCGGTTCACGCGCCGGTCAGCGGCAGCACGGCACGCACCCGCTTGCCCACCGGCACCCGCTCCACGGTGACCTGGTCCGCGAGAGCGTGGACGATCTCCAGGCCGTGCCGGCCGATGCGCTCGGGGTTGCGGGGGAAAATGCGCGGCAGGGCGGAGCTGCTGTCGTAGACCGACACCGTCACCGCGCTGTCCGTGCCCGTGAGCTCCAGGATGTAGGGGCCGTTGCTGTGCCGGTCGGCGTTGGTGACCAGCTCGCTCACGACCAGCAGCACCGCGCCGTCGATCCGCTCGTCGACGCGTGCGCACCACTCGGTCCGCAGCTGCTCGAGGAAGAGCGCGGCGAAGGACCGCGCCTCGGCGATGCAGCCCTGCTCGCCTGTGTAGTGTGCAGCCCGCCTCAGCGGCTCCACGGGCACGTCGAAACCAGTCGGTATCACTGCCCCGTCCAGGTGATCGATCATACTTTTCTTTCTGGGAAGCCGGACTGGCCGGACGCTCTGCAGAGTGCTCGTACCCCGAGTCGGTCTTCACAGTCCTCACGATTTCCGGCCCTTGTGAGGCCCCGGGCATTGTCCCCCTTCGACGGGGCACCCGGAGGACACCGGGGCCGGTCGAGGGGCGACCGGACCGGATCACCGGAGGTGCGCGGTGGCCTGGTGGACATGGCTGATCGTGGTGATCGCGGCGCTCGCCGCCCTCGCCGTGGTGACGCTCGCGGTGCAGGCGGGCAGGCGGTCGGGCACGGTCATCGCGGTGCGCCGCAGGCCGGGCGGAAAGGGCGTGCGATGAACGAGCTGCTGGCCGCGCGGAGCCTGACGACCCTGCCCGTGGTCACCCTGGGCGGGGACGCGGTGGCCCAGGTCAAGGACACCGTGTTCGACGCCGCGGCCGGCCGCGTCACCGGCTTCACCCTGAGCGGACGCGGGCTGCTGTCGGGCCCGCTGAAGCAGAGCCTGCCCTGGTCGGCGGTGCACGCACTGGGCCCGCACGCGGTCATGGTCCGCGACGCGCACGCCCTGCAGGACACGTCCGTCGTGGTGGCACGGCGCGAGGCCCAGCAGGGGCGGGTGCTGCACGCGAAGGTGCTGACCGACGAGGGAGCGGAGGTCGGCACGGTGCTCGACGTGGTGGTCGAGGGCGGCGGCAGCGGCCGCGTGGTGGGCTTCCGGATCGCCGCGGACAAGGCGCTGGTGCCCGGGTCGCGGCGCAAGAGGCAGCGGGTGTACGTGCCGCGCGGTGAGACGCTCGCCGTGTCCGGCCGGGCCCTGGTCATACCGGCGGACGCCACCCGGTACGTCGCCGACGACCTCGCTGCCTTCACCGCCCGGGTCGGCGCCTTCCGGCAGGAGCACCGGGGGGCACCGTCATGATGCTGTTCTCGCAGGCCCGGGGACTGCCCGTGCTGACACTGGACGACGCCGAGGAGATCGGCGTCCTGAAGTCGCTCACGGTCGACGCCGCGTCCGGCGTGGTGACGCACGTCCGGGTGGGCGGCAAGCACTCCCGCAAGGAGACCGCACTGCCCTGGGGCGCCCTGCACGCCGTCGGCCCGGACGCCGTCCTGGTCCGCACGACCGCCGCCCCGGCCGCCGCGCCGCCCCACCACGAACTCCAGGGCCTTCGGATCCTCACCGACGCGGGCGACGCCCTCGGCACGGTGCAGGACGTCGCCTTCGAGCCGGAGACGGGCCGGGTGGAGTCGGTGGTCACCGCCCGGGGCGAGCTGCCGGCGGACCGCCTGCTCGGACTCGGCGACTACGCCCTGGTGGTCCGGGCCGGCTGAGCCCCTTCCTCAGGGCCCGGTGGCCCGGGCCCCTTCCGTGCGCCGTCAGGAGGCGGGGGGCTGCTCGGTCGCGCCGCCGCCGCTGTCCGAGCCGGATCCCGGGTCCGAGCCCGAGCCGCCGCTGTCGCTGTCCGGCGGGGGCGGCTGCTCCGACGACGGGGGTGCTGGTCCGTCGCTGCTGGGCGGCTCCGAGGAGGACCCGCTGTCCGAACTCGGCGGTTCGCCGGTCGACGGTCCCTCGGACGTCGTGTCCCCGGGTGACGAGGGGGTCGTCACGCTGGTCGACGGGGTGGGCTCGTCCGGCTTCTCGGTCTTGTGGTCCTTCTTGCCCGTGTCGCCCTGGTGCCGCTCGAACCACTGGCCGTCGGGTTCGCACATCACGAAGACGTCGACCGGCTTCGGCGCGGGCTTGATCACCACGAGCTTGGAGGGCGAGTAGCCCGGCCACGCCTCACCGGTGGTCTTGGCGTTCTTCTGGGCGACCGGCGGATCCAGCGGGTTGCCGCAGGCGCAGCGCACCCGGGGCACTCCGCGGTCGTCGACGAGGACGGCGGTGCCGGCCTGCAGCACCGCCTGGTAGGTGGTGGGGGTGCCGCCGTTGTAGCCGTGGTTGGTGACGCGGGTGTCCATCCGCAGTTGCACGGGGGTGAGCGAGCGCAGGTAGGCGGGCACGTCGGACGGCTCCTTGTGCACGACCGAGGCGAACGCCCGCTCCTTGTCCGGGTCCTGCTCGAAGAAGGTGATCTGCTTCTCCACGTTGCAGGCGGCGACGTTGCGGGTACCGCCGTACAGCCCCGGTGCGTCGCCCTTCACCCCCTGGAGGGTGTTCTGCCCCGCCGACTCGCTGGCCCGGGTGGGCGGCACGGGCGAGGCCGAGCTCTTCTCGTCCGCCGTGGAGTCGGTGAAGGGGTCCGGGCCGGTGTCCGCCGCGGGTTCGAGGAAGACCTCGCCGCTGGACGTGCTCGTACCGGCGTCGGAGGCGCCCGTGCTGCCGCCGTCGGGCCGGGACAGCACGACGGCCAGGATCACGGCGGCCACGACGGCCGTGGCGACGATCGCGACACGGGGTACGGAGCCCCACCACGGCCGGCGGGGCTGCGGCGGCTCGCCGCCCCCGCGCCCGGTGGGCGGTTCGGACGGCGGCCCGCCGCCCGGCGGAGGCTGGGAAGGACCCGACAGCGGGCCGGAGGGAGGACCTGTGGGACGGCCGGACGACGGCGGATCGACGCTCACGATCTCTTCTTCCGCGTGATTGCCTGCGGCCTTCGCGCACTCGGGGCACTCGGCCCGGCATGTGCTGGTGTGCCGCCTTCTGCACTCTTCTTTCATTGTGTGCTCCGGCCCCACCCGTCCCGCAAGCCGACGCGGACGGACCTCCCCGGCGGGCGTCCGGGCCGGGCGCTGCTTAGCGTGACAGCGTGACTTCGCGCTCCCCCTCCGACCGGGCCGAGCCCTCCGTCGGCCGGGCAACCGCCCCCCACGGCTGGGTACATGCCCTCGTCACGGTCCTCGCCGGGCTGCTGGCGATGGCGGTGGTGGCCGCGCTCGGCCTGTGGGCCGCCGGGGCCACGGATCTCCCGGACGGTGCGTTCGCGCCGGTCGTCGCGGCGACGATGGTCACCGCCGTGGGCGGCACGGTGGAGCTCTCCGGCAGTGCCGGGGACCTCGCCGAGACGCAGGCCGGTTTGACCGTGATCCCCCTGTCGGTCACGCTCACCGGGGCGCTCGTCGTCGCCTGGGGCTTCCTGCGGCCTTTGCGGCACCGCGCGGTCGCGGGCAGTGCCGAACTGGCCGGCTGGGCGGGGCGGGTGGCCGCCCTGTGGCTGCTCGCCCTGATCGGGCTGACGCTCGCCGCCCGCCACACCTTCGACATCTCCCTCGGCGACGAGCTCGGCGAACTCGGGGATCTGTTCGGCGCCTCACCCGAGGTCGGCTTCACCACGGACGTCCCCCTGTCGGTGTTCGTCGGCGTGGTGTGGCTGGCCGGTGTGCTGGTGCTGTCCCTGCTGGTCGCGCGCGGAGCCCCGCTGCCCGGTGGGCTGCTCCGCTTCCAGGCGTCGGTGCGTCCGGCCGCGTACGCGATGGTCGCCATGCTGCTGGCCTGGGTGGTCGTCGGTGTGGTGATCGCGTTGGTGGTCGCGGCCACGCGGGGTCACGCGGCCGAGACGTTCGCCGTGATCCTGCTCGGCATGCCGAACCTGATGTGGCTGGGGCTGACCATCGGCCTCGGTGCCACCTGGGACGGGCGGGTGGAGGGGCCGTTCGGGCTGCCCATGCCGCACGTGCTGGACGAGGTGCTGCGCACCCCGGACGTCGCGGAGCTGAATCTGCGCACGCTCTCCGAGCACGACGGCCGGGTGTGGTGGCTGCTGGTCGCCGACGTCGTGCTGCTGCTGGCGGCCGCGTTCGTGATGGCGGCGCGGTCACCGGCGCGGGTCCGGGCCTGGCAGCACGCCGTGCACATGGCGGTCGCGCTCGCGCTGACGGTGTTGACGATTTGCCTCGTCGGGCGGATCTCGGCGCACTTCGGCCTGTCGGTCCTCGGCATCGGCGACCTCGGCGGCGGCCTGTCGGGACGGCTGTTCTTGAGGCCCCGGATGTGGGGGGCGGTGGGTCTGGCCGTGCTGTGGGGGCTGGTGGCCGGGTTCGCCGGGGCGCTGCTGGCGCGGCGCGTGCGGCGGCGGGGCGAGGCACGGCCCGCGACCGAGGGCTGACGCGCCCGCGCTACAGCCCGCGCGTGCGCTCCACGAACACCGGCTCGGCCCAGCGCGGTGGCGGCTTGGGCAGTTCCTCCCCCGCACCCGGCACGTGCCGCTCCGCGCGGGGCGACACCCCTGCGGCTCCCACCGCGCCGCCGGTGGTGGCGGCGCGCAGCGCGGTCACGAAGGCCAGACAGGACGGGTAGCGGTCGTCCGGGCTCTTGGCGAGGGCCTTGGCCAGGACCGGGTCGGCGCCGGCGGCGAGGTCCGGCCGTGCCTCGGTCAGCGGCGGTGGCTCGTCGTACTGGTGCGCCCACAGCAGCGCCATGTCGTCGTCGCGCAGGAAGGGCGGGTGGCCGGTGAGGATCTCGTAGACCACGCAGGCGAAGCCGTACACGTCGCAGCGCGCGTCGACGGGTTTGCCGGAGATCTGCTCGGGGGCGACGTAGTCGAGGGTGCCGACGAACTGGCCGACCGTGGTGAAACCGGTCAGGGACAGCGACTTCTTGGTCAGGCCGAAGTCGGTGAGGTAGACGTGCTCGGGGTGGTCGCTGTCGGTGCCGCGGGAGACGAGGATGTTGCCGGGCTTGACGTCGCGGTGCACCAGGCCGTGCTCGTGGGCGGCGTCCAGCGCGGAGGCGACCTGGGTGGCGACGCGGACGGCGGTGGCGGGCGGCATCGGGCCCTCGCGGTCCAGGAGGTGCCGCAGGTCGCTGCCGGCGACGTACCGCATGGCGATGTAGAGCACACCGTCGGTCTCGCCCGCTTCGAAGACCGGGACGATGTGCGGGTGGTCGATCGCGGCCGCGGCCCGGGACTCGTGCGTGAACCGGCGGCGGAAGGTGTCGTTGCGGGCGAGTTCCGGGGCGAGCAGTTTCAGGGCGACCGTGCGTTCCAGGCGCAGGTCGCGGGCCCGGTAGACGACGGCCATGCCGCCGCGTCCGATCTCCTGCTCGATCCGGTAGCCCGCGATCTGCTGTCCGAGCAGTTCGGAGGGCCGTCCCGAGAAGAGGCTGGTCTCGCGGTTCACCGCCTGTCACCTTCGGGCGGGACGACACGGGTGGGCGCGGGCCCGACGGCCCGGGTGGGGGGCGCCGCGGCCGGCGGCTCCGCCTCCTTCGCCTCGTCGGTCTTCCGGCGGTGCCCGCCCGGCGCCGCGGCCTCGTCGGCCTCCTCGGGGCCCACGACGCGTGTGGGCTCGGGCGGACCGGCCGCGAGCCGTGTGGGCTCGGGGGCATCGGGGGACGCGGGGCGTTCCGGCCGCGCCGCCTCGGACCCGGTGGCCGGTTCGGGCGCGGGGTCCCGGGCGGTGACGACCCGGGTGGGGACCGGGGCCTCCGGCGGCACCACCTCCGGCGCGCCCGGTGCGACGACACGGGTCGGTTCGGCAGCCTCCGGCGGCGGGGCGTTCCCGCGCGGAGACGGCCCGGCCGGGCTCCGGGCCTCCTGCGGCGCCGCGGGCGGCTCGGAGGCGACCACCCGGGTCGGCTCGGGAGCCTCCGGCGGCAGGGCGTTCCCGCGCGGAGACGGCCCGGCCGTGTTCCGGGGCTCCTGCGGCGCGGCAGGTGGCTCGGGGGCGACCACCCGGGTCGGTTCGGGAGCCCCCCGTGGCGGGGCGTTCCCCCGCCGGGATGCCCCGGCCGGGCTCCGGGGCTCCTGCGGCGCCGCGGGCGGGTCGGGGGCGACCAGCCGGGTCGGTGGGTGGGCGGACGCCGCCTGCGGCGGGGACGGGTTGGGGCCGCCCGGGGCCGGGGAGTCGGCCCGGGGCGTGTCGTCCGTGGCGTAGGTGGTCAGCCGCGTGCCGTCGGCGTACACCCAGCGTCCGTGCGCGGAGTCGTACAGCCAGACGGACTCGCCGTCGACGACGACGCCGATCCGGGTGCCGCGCGTACGGGTGCGGAAGGACTCCAGGTCGAGCCCGCCCGCGAGGTCCTCGACCGCCGACCGGTAGCGCGCGAGGGCCTCCTGCGCGCGGCCCAGCAGCGGACGCGGGTCGGCGGTGCGGGTCAGTGGCCCGTCGGTGGTGGGCGGATCCTGCGGCACGCCGACCAGGCGGCGCCCGTCGACCCAGGCCGACCAGCCGTTGGAGCACAGCACGTGCCCCCAGTCGCCCTGGCGTTCCAGCAGCTGCACCGGCAGCAGGGGGTCGAGGTCGACGGTGGGCCGGGACGGGTCGGGGGCCTCCCAGGCCGGCATCCCGTGCTGCGGGACGACGTGCGTGGGCCGGAATCCGGGGGTCGTCACGGGCGGTGCCTACTTCCGCATCACGACGGGTTCGTGGCGGCGCAGCAGCCGGGACACCAGGAACCCGAAGACCACCGACAGCACGACGAGCATGCCCACGTCGAGCAGCCAGGTGCCGGCCGCGTGCTCGAACAGGGGGTCCTCGGTCAGATCACCGGGCACGATCCGGGCCAGCCCCACCGTCCCGGCCATCGCGGCCAGGGCCCAGCGCGCGGGCACCAGCCAGCCCAGTTGCTCCAGCCCCGGGGTGCCGGCCAGTTGCAGCAGGGCCCCGCAGAAGACGACCTGGACGATGGCGATGAGCACGAGCAGCGGCATCGTCACCTCTTCCTTGCGCACCAGCGCGGAGACGAGCAGGCCGAGCATCATCGCCGTGAAGGCCAGCAGGGCGACGGCGACGGTGATCTCCACCAGGGGCGGCATGAGCACCCCCTCGCCGCCGGGTGCGTTGATGTCCACGCCGAGCAGGGCGACCAGGGTGAGCACCACCGCCTGGAGCACGGTGATGACGCCCAGGACGACGACCTTGGACATCAGGTAGGCCGATCTGGACAGGCCCACCGCCCGTTCCCGCTGGTAGATCACCCGTTCCTTGACGAGTTCGCGCACGGCGTTGGCGGCTCCGGTGAGGACCGCCCCGACGCAGAGGATGAGCAGCGCGTTCATCGCCGTGTCGAGGGTCAGTCTGCCGCCGGCCAGGGCGCGTGCCATGGCGCCCATCACGAACGGCAGGGCGATCATGATGATCAGGAAGGTGCGGTCGGCCGCGAGCGCGGCGGCGTACCGGCGGACGAGGGTACCGAGTTGGGCGCCGCGGCTGCGGGGCCGGGGCGGCGGGGCGATGACGACCGGGCCGGAGCGGTCCTGCCGCGGCTGTGCGGAGGCGTCGGTGACGTACCGTCCGTGCAACGGCGATGCCAGGTACTCCCCCGCCCAGTCGCGTTCCCTGTCCCGCTCGAAGTGCTCGAAGGCCTCCGGCCAGTGCTCGAAGCCGAAGAACGGCAGGGCGTCCTCGGGCGGCCCGTAGTAGGCGATCTTCCCGCCGGGCGCGAGCACCAGGAGGCGGTCGCACACGTCGAGGCTGAGCACGCTGTGCGTGACGACGATGACGGTCCGGCCGTCGTCGGCGAGGCCGCGCAGCATGTGCATCACCGAGCGGTCCATGCCGGGGTCGAGGCCGGAGGTCGGCTCGTCGAGGAAGAGCAGGGACGGTTTCGTCAGCAGTTCCAGGGCCACGCTGACGCGCTTGCGCTGGCCGCCGGAGAGGCTGTGCACGGGCTGGTCGGCGCGCTGCTCCAGACCCAGTTCGCGGATCACCTCGTCGACCCGGGCGCGCCGCTCGGCCTTGGCGGTGTCCTGCGGGAAGCGCAGCTCCGCGGCGTAGGACAGGGCCTTCCGGACCGTCAGTTGCGCGTGCAGGATGTCGTCCTGCGGGACGAGGCCGATGCGCTGGCGCAGTTCGGCGTAGTCGCGGTAGAGGTCGCGGCCGTCGTAGAGGACGGTGCCGTGGCCGGCGGGCCGCTGCCCGGTGAGGGCGTTGAGCAGGGTGGACTTGCCCGCGCCGCTCGGGCCCACGACGGCGAGCAGGCACTTCTCGCCGACGGGGAAGGAGACGTGGTCCAGCAGTGTCTTGCGGCCGCGGTCGACGGTGACGGCGATGTCCTGCACGTCGAGGGAGACCTCGCCGGTGTCGACGTACTCCTGCAGTTCGTCGCCGACGAGGCAGAACGCCGAGTGGCCGATGCCGACGATGTCGCCCTGGCCGACCGGCGCCGTGGTGACGGGGCTGCCGTTGAGGTACGTGCCGTTGTGGCTGCCGAGGTCGGTGATCTCGTAGGTGCCGTCGGGCAGGGCGCGCAGCTCGGCGTGGCGGCGGGAGACCACGAGGTCGTCGATGACGAGGTCGTTGTCACCGGCACGGCCGATGCGGACGGTGCGGGACGGCAGGGGCCGCACGGTGGTGGGCGCCCGGTAGGTGCCGGTCATGGCCGGCATGGAGACCGCCGAGGGGCGTTCGGGGGCGGGTGCGGGGCGGCCGGTCAGCACGACGCGCGGTCCGTCGGCGGGGTTGCCGAAGCGGATGACGCTGCCGGGGCCGACGTCCCACGCGTGGACGCGGCGGCCTTCGGCGTAGGTGCCGTTGGTGCTGTCCTCGTCCTCGATGGTCCAGTGGCCGTCCTCGGGCTTGAGCACCGCGTGGTGCCAGGAGACCCGGTCGTCGTCGATGACGATGTCGCTGAGCGGATCGCGTCCCACGTGATAGTCGCGGCCCGGGATCATCACGGTGGAGCCCGTCTCCGTCCGCAGGACGAGTTCTGGTGCTACCGATGGCTGCGCCATGGTCAGATTCTACCGATGCGCCCTGGTATGCGCCTGGGCGGGCGGAGGGCGGTGATCAGGCCACGGGCACTCCCAGCAGGGGTGCGGCGCGCTGCATCCGCAGGGCGTCGACGGACTCGGCGAGCAGTTCGTACTCGGTGGTGTCGTCGCTGGTGGCGATGCGCACCAGCCGTCCGGCCGCCAGTTCCTCGGCGACCCGCTCCTGCTGGGCGGGGTCGGCGCACCAGGCGCGCAGCAGCATGGGCACGTCGGGCACGGTGTCGGCGACCGGCACGAGCGCACCCGGCGGTAAGTGCTCGGCCTCCGGCAGGGGGTCCAGGCGCTGCGCGATCCAGGAGGCGCGGTCGCGCAGCCACCACAGGGCGAGGGCGAGGGTGGGCGCCCGGTAGGTGCCCAGCGGCACGCCGATGCGGCGGCCGTCGCACACCCCGTACGCGGTGACATGGCACAGGAACTCGTCGTGCACGTGACCCTCCCCCGTTGCCCGGCCCCTCGGCCGGGCCTCGCGTGTCGTGTGGCTCGCGTGCGGTGCGTGAGGGCGCGGTCGCTCGATGTGAAAGCGCTCTCGCGTGTCAGTATGTTCACCGCTGAAACACTGTCACCATGACTTTTTGGCCACTCTCCTGGCATATTCACCGCCCGAGTTGGCCGAAATCCGGCGAGGCCGCCTCGGAGGGCATGACCCCGGAGGCAATCGACCCCTCGTCAGGCGGCGGGCAGGGTGGTGCGTACCGGGTCCACCGCGAGACACGGCGCGCTTCTCGTGGGAACTGGCCGTCGAGGCCGGGGGTACCGCTGCCGGGGAAGGCCCGGCGCCGGTGGCCGGGTCGGATGTGATCACCCTGGACGCGCAGGGCCGGATCCGGACCATGCCGGGGTTCCTGGACCGGGTGCCCGCCGGCACCTGTACGGCCCGCGATGAGTTCCCGGGTGGACGGCGGTCTGCACGACGAGAGAGACCGCCGTCCACCGGAGGAACCGATGGCCACCACCGCAGCGCTGCACGCGGAGTTCACCGCCGTCCTGCGCAAGAGCCCCGCCCGAGGCGGCTGGACCTACCTGGTCTGGCCCCGGTCCGTCGAGTACTTCGGCACCCGGGGCCTGGTCAAGGTCCGCGGCACGATCGACGGGCACCCGTTCCGCAGCGCCTTCATGGCGCTGGGCGACGGCACCCACAAGCTGCCCGTGCGGGCCGACCTCCGCCGGGCCCTCGGCAAGAAGGAGGGCGACACGGTGACCGTGCGCCTGGAGGAGCGCCTCGGCTGACACCCGCGCGCCGCACCGGCGCCCGGCGCGGGCGCGCGTGTGTCCCGGAGGCGGGGAGACCGCCTCCGGGACACACGGGCACCGCTACTGCTTGACGATCGCGTCGATGCGGGCCAGTTCGTCGGCGTCGAACTCCAGGCCGGCGATGGCGCCGACGCTGTCCTCGAGCTGCTGCGGGCTGCTCGCCCCGACCAGCGCCGAGGTGACCCGGCCGCCCCGCAGCACCCAGGCCAGCGCCATCTGGGCCAGGGTCTGGCCCCGGGACTCGGCGATGCCGTTCAGCTCGCGCAGCCGGCCGACCAGGTCCTCGGTGAGCGCGTCGGAGTTCAGGAACGGGCTGTCGCTCGCCGCCCGGGAGCCCTCCGGGATGCCGTCCAGGTAGCGGCCGGTGAGCAGGCCCTGCTCCAGAGGGGAGTAGACGATCGAGCCGGTCTGCAGTTCGTCGAGGGCGTCCAGCAACCCCTCGTCCTCCGGGCGGCGGTCGAGCATGGAGTAGCGCGGCTGGTGGATCAGCAGCGGCGTGCCCAGCTCGGCCAGGATGCGAGCGGCCTCGCGGGTCTGCTCCGCGGAGTAGTTGGAGACGCCGACGTAGAGCGCCTTGCCCTGCTGCACGGCCGAGTGCAGCGCGCCCATCGTCTCCTCGAGCGGGGTGTCGGGGTCGGGGCGGTGCGAGTAGAAGATGTCGACGTAGTCCAGGCCCAACCGCTGCAGGCTCTGGTCCAGCGAGGACAGCACGTACTTGCGCGAACCCCACTCGCCGTACGGGCCGGGCCACATCAGGTAGCCGGCCTTGGTGGAGATCACCAGCTCGTCGCGGTAGCGCCCGAAGTCCGACTTGAGGAAGGCGCCGAGCGCGGACTCGGCGGCACCGGGCGGCGGGCCGTAGTTGTTGGCGAGGTCGAAGTGGGTGATGCCGAGGTCGAAGGCGCGGCGCAGGATGGCGCGCTGGGTCTCGGCGGGGCGGTCCGGGCCGAAGTTGTGCCACAGGCCGAGCGAGAGCGCGGGGAGCTTCAGGCCGCTGCGTCCGGTGCGCCGGTAGGGCATGTCCGCGTAGCGGTCGGGGTGTGCGGTGTACAACGCGACTCCAGAGGGGTTGGCTCGGTCGGGGTGAAACCGGTGTCCACTCTGGCGTGACCTGCGCCCATGCGTCCAACAGAAGAATCCGATGGAATTCAGCGGTTACGCTTCTCAGTCATGGAACTGCGCCACTTGCAGCACTTCGTCGCGGTCGCCGAGGACCAGCACTTCACCCGGGCGGCCGAGCGCCTCCTGGTCTCCCAGTCGGGGCTGTCGGCCTCCATCCGGGCCCTGGAGCGGGAGCTGCAGACGCCGCTGTTCGTGCGCACGACCCGCCGGGTGACGCTGACCCCGGCCGGGCGGGCGCTGCTCGGCGAGGCGGAGCGGATCCTGGCGCAGGTGCGCTCGGCGCACGAGGCGGTCGCGGCAGTCCAGGGCGTACTGCGCGGGATGCTCGCCCTGGGCACGGAGCAGTGCGTCGCCGGGGTGAACGTGGCGGGGCTCCTGGCCGGCTTCCGGCGGCGTCACCCGGACGTGGAGATCTGCCTGCGGCAGGCCGGCTCGGGCGCGCTCGCGGAGGAGGTCGCGGCCGGACGGCTGGACCTGGCGTTCGCCGTGCGCACCGCCCGGGAGGAGACCGACCAGCTGCGGGCGGTGCCGCTGTCGAGCGAGCCGATGACCGTGCTGTGCCATCCGAGCCACCGGCTCGCGGCGGCCGGGGCGGCGGTGAGCCCGGAGGATCTCGGCGGGGAGGTGTTCGTCGACTTCCACCCGGACTGGGGACCCCGCCGCACCACGGACGCGGCCTTCGCCGCCGCGGGGGTCCGGCGCAGCGTCGCCCTGGAGGTCAACGACGTGCACAGCCTGCTGGACCTCGTGGACGAGGACCTCGGCATCGCCGTCGTGCCGCGCCACTTCCGGCACAAGCGCGCCTCGCTGACCGCCCTGCCGGTGCGGGACTTCGGGGACGCCGGCTACGAGACGGTCGCGCTCCTGCCGCCCGCCCAGGCGACCAGCCCGGCCGCCCGGGCCCTGATGGCCCTGCTCGAGACAGGGGGCCTGACACCGCCCCAGGAGGCTGTCCAGCCCTCCTGACCCGGCGCGCGCCCCCGCCGAACCGCTCGCGTACGTCCACGACCCACACAGCGGAGCGTCGGCCCCGCCGGTCGCGGCGGCCCAGGACTTCACCGGGGAAGCCGTGGCGCGGCCGGCTGCCCGGACGGGTGCCGCCCGGGTTCCGGGGAAGCCGGATTCCCGGCGCGTGATCCCCGGCGATGGGCGAAGGTGGACGTATGCATGCCAAGGACATCCTCATCGAGGGCTACAGCCGCATCCGGGAAGAAGTCCACGCCACGCTCGACGGGCTCGGGCCCGAGGAACTGACCGCCCGGCCCGCCCCGGGCACCAACTCCGTCGCCTGGCTCGTCTGGCACCTCACCCGCGTCCAGGACGACCACGTCGCCGACGCGTTCGGCCTGGAGCAGGTGTGGCTGTCCCAGAAGTGGGACGAGCGCTTCGGGCTGCGCCTGCCGCGCCACGACACGGGCTACGGCCACGGCCCCGACCAGGTCGCCGCGGTGACGGTCGACTCGGCCGACCTGCTGACCGGGTACCACGACGCCGTGCACGACCAGAGCCTGGAGGCCCTGCGCGGCCTGACCGCCAAGGACCTGGAGCGCGTCGTCGACGAGCGCTGGGACCCGCCGGTCACCCTGGGCGTCCGGCTGGTCAGCGTCCTGTCCGACGACCTCCAGCACATCGGACAGGCCGCCTACCTGCGGGGACTGCTTCAGAGCGCGGCGTCGTAGCCGGGCAGCACGACGTCGCGCAGGAGGGCGGTGCGCTCGTCGAACGGCAGGAAGGCGCTCTTGACGGCGTTGACGGTGACCGTCCGCAGGTCCTCGACGGTCCAGCCCGCCTGCTCGACCAGCAGGGACATCTCACGGGTCATGGTCGTGCCCGACACCAGGCGGTTGTCGGTGTTGAGGGTGACACGGAAGCCGAGGTCCTTCAGCGCGGTGATCGGGTGCTCCGCGATCGACGTGGCGGCGCCGGTCTGCAGGTTGGAGGTGGGGCACATCTCCAGGGCGATGCGCCGGTCGCGCACCCAGCCCGCGAGGCGGCCGAGTTTGCCGGACGCGAGGTCGGGGATGTCGTCGGTGATGCGCACGCCGTGCCCGATGCGCTGGGCGCCGCACACCTGGAGGGCCTGGTGGATGCTGGGCAGCCCGTGCGCCTCGCCGGCGTGGATGGTGAAGGGGACGCTCTCGCGGCGCAGGTGCTCGAACGCCGCGAGGTGGTCGGCGGGCGGGAAGCCGTCCTCGGCGCCGGCGATGTCGAAGCCGACCACGCCCGCGTCGCGGAACGCCACGGCAAGGTCGGCGGCCTCGCGCACCCGGTCGAACATCCGCATGCCGCACAGCAGGGTGCCGACCCGCACGGGCGTGCCCGCGGCGGCGGCCTTGGCCATGCCCGCGGCCAGGCCCTCCTGGACGGTCTCCACGACCTCGGCCATGGTCAGCCCGCCCCGGGTGTTCAGCTCGGGCGCGTAGCGCACCTCGCCGTAGACCACGCCGTCGGCGGCGAGGTCCAGGACGTACTCCTCGGCGGTGCGCAGCAGGCCCTCGCGGGTCTGCATCACGGCGAGGGTGTGCTCGAAGGTGGCTATGTAGCGCACGAGGTCGCCCGAGTTGGCGGCCTCGTAGTACCAGGCGGCGAGCTCGTCCGGGTCGGTGGTGGGCAGCGTGTGGCCGACGGCGTCCGCGAGCTCCACGACGGTGGCCGGGCGCAGACCGCCGTCGAGGTGGTCGTGCAGCACGGCCTTGGGGAGACGGCGGATCACATCGGCGTCTACGCGCGTAGCAGTCATGGTGGGGTCTGTCCTTGATCGGGCGGTACGAGCGGTTCGAGGGAGGGGGAACGAGGGTCAGGCGGCGGGCTGGAGAAGGTCCCAGCGGTTGCCGTACAGGTCCTGGAAGACGGCGACCGTGCCGTACGGCTCGTGCCGGGGCTCCTCCAGGAAGGTCACGCCGGCGGCGGTCATCCGGGCGTGGTCGCGGGCGAAGTCGTCGGTGTGCAGGAAGAACCCGACCCGCCCTCCGGTCTGGTCCCCGACCCGGGCGGCCTGGGCCTGCCCCTTGGGCCGGGCCAGCAGCAGCCCGGTGCCGGTTGCCGCTCCGCCGGGTTCGACGACGACCCACCGCGACCCGTCGGGCCGGGCCTCGTCCTCGGCGAGCCGGAAGCCGAGGGCGTCTGTGTAGAAGCGGATCGCCTCGTCGTAGTCGTCGACGACGAGGGTGACCAGGGCGATACGGCGCATCGGGACCTCTCGGAACATGGGGTTGACCGGAGAGGTTATACGTAAAACTCCCTCCGCGCCAACATTGCCGCGACGGACCGGCCGCACGGGCACGGGCAGCCGCCCGAGCGCGCCTGAGGGGGAGGCACACCGCCCCCTGCACGGTCACGCCTCCCGCGCAATGTGAGGGAGATCCGGTGACTACATGGCGCACTTTTGGGTGGGTTGCACTGCCGACGCGGATGCGGGACGGTTGCGGTCTGCTTGTTTTCCAGTACAGGAAGGTGGTGGGGTGCGCACCATGCGTGCCTCCGCTTGTGACCGCTTCCCCCAGTTCCACCGCCCGCTCACGCAGCGCCGACACCAGGGTCGGCAGCGCGTGGGGTGACGCCCCCTTTCCCGTCCTGGTCGTCGACCGGCACGGCACGGTCGTCCAGCTGAACCAGGCCGCGCGGCTCCTCCTGCCGGACGCGGCGAGCGGTGACGAGCTGCACGAGGCGGCGCCGTCCTGGCTCTTCGAGGCCCACCTGCGCCTCTCCCACGAACCGTCCGCCCCCGGCGCCGCCCCCCTGAGCGGCCCGGTCAACGACCGGATCGTCCAGGCCCACCCGACCGCCGCCGTCGACGGGGACGTGGTGTGGTGGCTGGTCGACGACACCGACCGCCACCTCGCGGAACAGACCGCGCGCAACGCGCAGGTCCGCTCGGAGATCCTCTCCGAGGTCTCCTCGACCCTGCTGTCGACGCTGAACGTGCCGCGCTGCATGGAGGTGGCCGCGTCGATGGCCGCGGAACATCTCGCCGAGGCGGCCGTGCTCGTCGCCCCCGCACAGGGCCGCCGTCATCCGCTGACGTACGCGCCGCAGGGCGGGCCCGTGGTGCAGGTGACGCGGCAGATCGACACGCAGAGCGTGCCGGGTCTGCCCGAGGCGCTGCAGGGGTTCCCGCCGGTGCCCGCGCGGTGGATCGACCCGTCGGTCCTCCCCGACTGGGTGATTCCCGACACCTTCACCGGCCCGGTCGGCTCGGTGATAGTCACTCCCCTGCCCGGGCACGGGGTGCCCGCCGGTGCCCTGATCCTGCTGCGCTCCAGCACCGAGCAGGCGTTCACGGAGGGCGAGGAGGTCTTCGCCCGGCTGTTCGCAGCCCGGGCCGGTGCCGCGCTCTCGGCGGCGCGGCTGTACACCGAGCAGGCCACCATCACCGCGACCCTGATGCACGAACTGCTGCCGCCCACGCTCCAGCGGGTGCACGGCGTGCAGTACGCCGGCAGCTACCGGGCCGCCAAGGACCACGAGCGGGTCGGCGGGGACTTCTACGACGTCCACCCCGGCGCCGACCCCTCGCAGGAGACCCTGGTCGTGCTGGGTGACGTGGCGGGCAAGGGACTGGACGCGGCGGTGCTGACCGGCAAGATCCGCAACACCCTGCACGCCCTGCTTCCGCTGGCCGGCGACCACCAGCGGGTGCTGGACCTGCTCAACGGGGCGCTGCTCAGTTCCCGGCACACCCGCTTCGCGACGATGGTGCTCGCCTCGGTGCGCCGCCGCGCGGGCCGGGCGCAGCTCCGGCTGACCAGCGCCGGCCATCTGCCTCCCCTCGTCGTGCGCGCCGACGGCCGCGTGACGGAGGTGGCCTCGCGGGGCACGCTGATCGGCGCTTTGCCGACGGTGGCCGCGCACACGGTCGAGACGGTGCTGGAGCAGGGGGACGCCTGTCTGCTGTACACCGACGGCATCACCGAGGCGCGCGGCGGGCCGCTCGGCGACAAGCTGTTCGGCGAGGCCCGGCTGAAGCGCGTCCTGGGCGAATGTGCCGGGCTGCCGGCCGAGGCCCTGGTGGAGCGGGTGCAGATGCTGGCCGCCGAGTGGATCGGTGACGGACGGCACGACGACATGGCCGTCGTCGCGATCGGCGTCCCCAGGACCGGCGGGCTGTCGATCGTCAACGGCCGCCGGGGTGACGGGAAGGCCGGGTGAACACTCCCGCGATGTCCGTGACTCTGCAGAAACGGTTGTGGAGGGCCGTGGCCGAGGGCGACGAGTACCGCTCCGTCGACGTGCTGTCCGGCGCCCTGGCCGACGGGCTGGACGAGGAGGCCCTGCTGCTGGACGTGATCGCGCCGGTGCAGGAGAAGGTCGGAGCCGAGTGGGCCGCCGACCGCATCACCGTCGCCCAGGAGCACGCCGCCACCGCCATCAACGAACGGGCGGTGGCCGCGCTGGCCCACCGCGGCCAGGACGCGGTCGGGCGCCCGCCGCACCGGGGCCGGGTGACCGTCGCCTGCATCGACGGGGAGTGGCACGCCTTCCCGGCCCGCCTCGTCTCCGAGACGCTGCGTCTGCGCGGCTGGCAGGTCGACTACCTCGGTGCACAGACGCCGACCCCGCACCTGATCGCGCACCTGCACCGAACCAACCCGGACGCGGTGCTGCTGTCCAGTTCGATCCCCACGCACCTGCCGGCCGCGCACGGCGCGATCACGGCGTGCCAGGCCGTCGGCGTCCCCGTCATGGCCGGCGGCCTCGCCTTCGGCCCCAAGGGGCGCTGGGCGTGGGCCCTGGGAGCGGACGAATGGGCGGCCGACGCGCGCGGCGCCGCCGGCGCCCTGGCCGCCGGACTCGCCCGGCCCCGGCCCGCGGCGCTCCGCCAGGCCGTCGACGACCTCCCCCACCTGGCCGACCAGGAGTACACGATGGTCGTCCAGAACCGGGCCCGGCTGGTCCGGGGCACCCTGTCCGACCTGGAGGGGCGCTTCCCGGCGATGCGGTCCTACACGGACGAGCAGCGCGAGCGCACCGCGGAGGACGTCGCCCACATCGTGCACTTCCTCGCGACGGCCCTGTACGTGGACGACGCCGAGCTCTTCACGTCGTTCCTGAGCTGGAGCGCCGGCATCCTCGAAGCCCGGAACGTGCCCGCCCGGTCGCTGCTCGCCGGTCTGGACATCCTCGCCGGGCAGTTGCACGACTTTCCCCGGGCCCTGGCCCTGATCCGCGACGGCACCGGCGTGCTCGCCGACCGCCCCGCCCGTCCTGTCCCCGGCTCCGAGACTCCCGCATGACGAATCTGCCATCCGTTCCGTTCACCGTGGTCCCCGACCGCGTCGCCGACACGCTCACCGTGCGTGTGAGGGGCGAACTCGACTACGACACCAGCGGCGATCTCCTGGACGCCGTCGTCCCCCTGCTGTTCGAGGGGGCGGGGCTGCGCGACGTCCGCCTGGACTTCGGCGGCCTGACGTGGATCGACTCCTCCGGGCTGTCCGCCCTGCTGATGGTGCACCGGCACGCCGGCGAGGCCCGGGCGGTCCTGCACCTCGACCACCGGCCCGACTTCCTGGAGCGCATGCTCCACCTCACCAACGTCCTGGACTTCCTGACGGAGCCCTCGACCCCGGCGGGTGCGCTCGAGGACGGCCGGAGCGACGAGGTGACGGAGGCCGGGGCCACCTGACCCGGCGGGCGGGCGGGTCCACTGCCGACCGCCCCGAGACCGCTGGCCCACCACGGGCGCTGCGCCCCGGACGGGGGCCCGCCGAAGGGCCCCCGTCCTGCGCCCGCTACGGGTACGTGTACGAGTTCAGGGTGTCGACGGCCGCGGCGGGGTTGCCGCGGTCGTAGTGGTCCACGGCCAGGAAGTTGGGCTTCTTGCGGGCCGCCGGGCGGCAGAACCGCTGGGCACGGTCGGCGAGTTTGCCGTTGTCCGTGGCCGCGGTGCCGGTGAGCGGCACGTCGCGGAAGTGGTTCATGACGAACAGCGGGCGGAACGGCGGCTCGGTGCGGGTCAGCGGGATGTTGACGTCGGCGCCGTACCAGCGGCTGTAGCAGGACCAGTCGGAGGAGCCGACGCCCGGTCCCATGGACCAGTAGTTCTCGACGGTCCACTCCTGCTGGTACATCACCCCGAAGCTGTCCCGGAACAGGCCGCCGGCCTGGTCGGCGGAGCGTGTGCGGTCGCTGAAGATGAGCAGCCGGTCGTTCGCTGCCGCCAGTTGGGCCATGGTGGGCCACCCGTTCTGCCGGACGCCGGTGAGGTCGGGCCGGTACAGCACGTCGGACAGGCCGCGGACGCGGGCGAGTTCGGCGCGCAGCACACCCGGGTCGACGCGGTCCTCCAGGAAGACGGTCACGAACTGGTCGGGATGCGCCTGGAGGAAGTCGACCATGCGCTGGAGGTCGACCCACAGGGCGACCGGCCGGCTGACGAGGGTGCAGCTGTTGTGGCACAGGATGGCGCCGTCGCGGGTCTGGTGGATGTCCAGCATGAAGCCGCGCACCCCGTCGGCCAGTTGCCGTTCGATGCCCCGCGTCTGGTTGGGCACGAGGTTGACGAAGGGCGGGGCGAAGCCGCCGTCGACCCCGTTGGCGTAGGCGTTGTGCGTGGTGAGGAACGTGACCTGGTCCAGGGTGCGCCGGTCCTGCGGCGGCATGGGAGAGGTGGCGGGATCGACCGGGGTCAGGTACCAGTCGGCGAGTTCGCCCGCGCCGCCGAGGGCGAGACGGGCGGGATGGACGGAACCGGCGGGCTTGGCGGCGACGGTGAGATGGCGTGCGGTGCCGGGCGCCCTGAGGGTGTACCGGTCGGCGCCCGAGGGAGTGATGTCCCAGGCCGCGTCGCCGCTCGCGCAGGCGACGGTGGCGGCGAGGTCGCCGCTGCGGCCGAGACAGCTGCCCGCCGCGTCGGTGTTCTCCAGCAGGTAGGAGGATCCGTTCGGCGTCAGCCGCCACTGCTGGCGGTCCTCGTTGCCCCGGGGTCTGTGCTGCTCGACGGTCCCGTTGCTGTCCGCCGCGTTGAGGCCGGTCGTGGCGCTCTGGACGTAGTAGGTGCCCGGGGCGGGGACGGCGGCGGCAGCGGGCTGCGGGGCCACGACCGCGGTCGCGAGCGCCGCGGTCGTGGCCAGCAGGAGGTGGGGGGTGCGTGGGCGCATGCGGGGATGCCCTTCGTCCGATGGACTGGTCAGGAGCATGACACCCCGCATGACACCACGTCCGCGGGCCCGCCGTCAGCAGTAGAGGTTGCCTCCGGGGGTGGTCCCGAGGATCTGCGTGAAGCGCTGGTAGTTGTTCACGCGGCTCTGGACCTGCGCCGGGTTCTTGCCGTCGCACTCCAGGGAGCCGTTGATGCTGCGGATCGTCTGGCCGAAACCGGCGCCGTTCACCATGGCGTTGTGCGGGGTCATGCTGCCGGGCCCGGTCTGGGTGTTCCAGTACCACAGGGCCGTCTTCCAGGCGACGGCCGAGTCGTTCTGCACCAGCCAGGGGTTGTTGAGGAGGTCGATGCCGAGCGCGTCGCCCGCCGCCTTGTAGTTGAAGTTCCAGCTGAGCTGGATCGGGCCGCGCCCGTAGTAGGCGGCCTGGCCGGCCGGACAGCCGTAGGGCTGCCCCCAGTCGCAGTAGTGCGGGTAGTTGGCGGTGTTCTGCTCCACCACGTGCACCAGACCGCCGGTCTCGTGGCTGACGTTGGCGAGGAAGGCCGCGGCCTCCTGCTTCTTCACCGTGTCGCTGCCGGTGTTGGCGAAGCCGGGGTAGGCGCTCAGGGCCGCGGTCAGGCCGCTGTAGCTGTAGAACGAGTTCCGGTTCGGGAACATCTGGTTGAACTGCGCCTCCGTCACGACGAAACGCGCGTTGGGCGTGCCGGTCCCGCCGTCGCAGGCGTACGGCTCCCAGTACCAGGTGCTGATGACCGGGTCGTAACCCGGGTTGGCGTGCTCGGCGACGTACGCCTTGCCGTCGGTGTAGCGGACGATGTCACCGGCGTTGTACGCCTTGCCCGCCACCCAGTTGGGGTAGCTGGAGCAGGAGGCGGCTGCGGCGTTCGTGGCCGGGAGCAGGACCGGGGCGGTGCCGGCGAGGGCGAGGGCGGCCAGGACGGCGGAGACACGGCGTCTCGACACGGGATCAACTCCTTAGCGGGGCACGGCCGCACCCCGGTGGGGCAGGACGCAGCGTCGCCCGCACCGCACGCACCGGCGAACCGGACACGGCGTGGGGGCGGCCGTGGTGGGGGGCTGTGGGGCACACTCAACCGCGTTGGTCTGTACCAGTCAAGGGTCTGGACCAGTCAGGTATAGACCAGTTGGGGGTCCGCTGGTCAGAGCGGGACGATGCCGTCCCTGCGTCCCTGGAGGAAGGCCCGCTGCGCGGGGTTCTCGACGCGTGCGATCGCCCGGTCGTAGGCCACGACGGCCTCGGCGGCCCGCCCCAGGCGGCGCAGCAGATCGGCCCGGACGGCGTGGAAGACGGGGTAGCCGTCGAGTTCGAGCGCGTCCACGAGCGCGAGGGCGGCGCCCGGGCCGTCCGTCTCGGCCACGGCGACGGCCCGGTTCAGCGCCACGACCGGCCCGGGCGCGACGGCCATGAGCTGGTCGTACAGCCGCCGGATCTGGTCCCAGTCGGTGGCTCCGGCGCTCGGCGTGTCGCTGTGGACCGCCTGGACGGCGGCCTGGATCTTGTAGGGCCCCGGGCGGTTGCGGCGCAGGCAGCGGCGGACGAGGTCCTGGCCCTCGCGGACGAGGTCCCGGTCCCAGCGGGCGCGGTCCTGCGCGGGCAGCGGCACCAGGGCGCCACGGGCGTCCAGGCGTGCGGCGCGGCGGGACTCCACGAGCAGCATCAGCGCCAGCAGCCCGGTCACCTCCGGCTCGTCGGGCATCAGCTCCGCGAGCAGCCTGCCGAGCCGGACGGCCTCCTGGCACAGCCCGGGCGAGGTGTCGTACCCCTGGTTGAAGATCAGGTAGACGACCGCCAGGACACCGCCGAGCCGGCCGGGCAGATCGGCGTCGCGCGGGATCCGGTAGGGGATGCCGGCGTCGCGGATCTTCGCCTTGGCGCGGACCAGGCGCTGGGCCATCGTCGGCTCCGGAACGAGGAACGCTCGCGCGATCTGGGCGGTGGTGAGGCCGCCCAGCAGCCGCAGGGTCAGCGCGACGCGGGCGTGCGGCGCCAGGGCGGGGTGGCAGCAGGTGAAGATCAGGCGGAGCCGGTCGTCGCGCACGGGGCTCTCCTCGGGCGGTGCGCCGGGGCTGTGCAACAGCGCTGCCTCGGCCTGCCGGGCCGGCCGGGTGGACTCCCGGCGCAGGCGGTCGACGGCGCTGTTCCGCGCGGTGGTGATGATCCACCCGGCCGGGCTGGGCGGGACGCCGGTCTCCGGCCAGCGCCGGACGGCGGTCGTGAAGGCGTCCTGGACCGCCTCCTCCGCGAGGTCGATGTCGCCGAGGAGGCGGACGAGGACGGCGACCGCGCGCCCGTACTCCGCGCGGAACACCGCCTCGACGTCCCCGCCCATCAGCCGGTCTCG
Source organism: Streptomyces sp. NPDC026246 (assembly GCF_055567995.1). Classification (NCBI taxonomy): domain Bacteria; kingdom Bacillati; phylum Actinomycetota; class Actinomycetes; order Kitasatosporales; family Streptomycetaceae; genus Streptomyces; species Streptomyces sp. NPDC026246. Next base: position 91,872 of record NZ_JBVHPJ010000004.1, read on the forward strand.
CCCATGAACGGGCGCACCTCGATCGGCAGGGTCGTGGCGAGGGCGGCCTTGCGCCCCCACTCCAGGGCGGCGTCCAGGTCGGGGGCCCGGACGAGACAGATGCCGCCGAGCATCTCCTTGCCCTCGGCGTACGGTCCGTCGGTGATCAGGACCTCGCCGCCCGCGGGGCGCAGCACGGTGGCGGACTCGGGGCCGTGGAGCCCGCCGGCGAAGACCCACGCCCCCGCCGCACGCAGTTCCCGGTGGAAGGCGTCCAGGTGCGCGCCGATCTCCTCCAGCACCTCGGGCGCGGGTGGCGGGCCGACCGGCTGCATCACACTGAGCAGGTAGTACGTCATGACGGCCTCCTTGGCGTCCGGATCCGGGTCCCCTCGCACCTCCTACACGAACGGCACGCCCCCGGATCGACACTCCGCGCCGCACGGGCACCACAATTTCCCGCATGACCACCACGCCGCACCCCCTCGTCACCGCCGCAGAGCGACTCGCCCGCGACCTCCTGGTCCCGCAGGCCGAGCGGGTCGATCAGGAGGGTGTGCCCCCGAGCCACCTCGAGGCGGTCAGGCGTGCGGGGCTGCTGGGGGTGGTCGCACCGGCGGAGTACGGCGGGGCGCAGGCGCCCACCGCCGTGGCGCGCCGGACCGCGGAGGTCCTGGCCGGGGCGTGCTGCTCCACCTGGTTCGTGCAGACCCAGCACCACACGCCCGTGAAGCTGCTCGCCGGCCACGACGGCCCGGCCCGGGAGAGGCTGCTGCGTCCGCTGGCCACCGGCGAACTGATGGCCGGTATCGCCTATGCCCATGTGCGCGCCTTCCCGCGGGTGCCGGTGCGGGCCACCCCCGAGCGGGGCGGCTGGCGCTTCGACGGCAGGGTCCCCTGGTACACGGGATGGGGGCTCAACGACGTGATGCTGCTGGCCGGGGTGACGGACTCGGCGGAGCTGGTGTTCGCCTTCGCCGACGCCCGGGAGCAACCGGGTCTGGCCGCGTCCGCGCCGATGCGGCTCGCGGCGCTGACGGCCGCCCGTACGGTGTCCCTGGACCTGGACGGCCTGTGGGTGCCGCAGGAGTCCGTCGTCCGGCGGGTGCCGCAGGCGGAGTTCGCCGAGGAGGACCTGCCGCGGGCCGCGAACGCGGGCCCCGCCGTGTTCGGCGTGGCGGAGGCGGCGCTGGAGGTGGTGGCGCGGGGCGCGGACGGCGAGGGGCCGGCCCGGACCCTGCGCGCCCGGCTCGACGAGGTCCGGCGGGAGGCGTACGCCCTGGCCGACCAGCCCGTCTCCCGCGAGTGCGTCGCCCGGCGGCTGGCCGTGCGGACGCGGGCGTACGACCTGATGCGCGCGGCCACGACCGCGGCCGTCGTGGCCGGCGGTGGGCGGGCCATGGCCCTGGACAACCGCGCGCAGCGCCTGGCCCGCGAGGGGATGTTCCTGCTGGTCCAGGGACAGACGGCCGACGCACGCCGGGCCCATCTGGGCTCCCTGGCCACCGGCCGGGGGGAGCCTGGCGTCCCGCCGGCAGGAGCCTGACCTCCGGCCGGCGGGGAGCGTGGGGCGACGGTCGTCGCCTCACGCTCCCCGCACCGGGTCCTTATCGGTCCTGAGTCAGTCCTCGTCCGGGACGACCACGAGGAAGGCGTCGGACTCCAGGTCCATCACGACCGTGGCGGCCTCGCCCTCGGCGCGGCGCCGCGCCGCGTACTCCTCCGCCGGCCACGAACCACGGGGGGATCCCGCCGGGAACCGTTCCAACACCTTCGCACTGATGGCCGCAGTCACGTCCGCTGCCCTCCCCAGTCCCGCGCCGCCCGTCCGGGCCGCGCCGTTCGGTCGCTGTCGTACACATCCGGTTGCCCCCGATCCGCCCGCACATGTACGGGCGTTCGAGCTTCGCACCACGCCCCAGCTCTACACATAAAGGATGGATAAGAGCAGAATGACCCTTATATGGCGCTTATCGCAGTCCTCACCGGACGCGGGCGCCCTGCACAGAAGGGAGACGCGTCATGGCCAATGTCTCGCGCACCCGAGGGGACATCACCAGCCACCCCGACGCCTCCGAGATGCGGGACCGGTACGCCCGGGTCCTCGGCGGCCGCGACGTGGCCCTCGTGGACGGACCGGTGTTCCTGCTCGGTCTGTACTGCGCCGCGTCGCCGTGGATCGTCCACTACTCGACGAGCCAGCCGTCCGTCGCCACCCACAACCTGATCATGGGGATCGCCATCGGCCTGCTGGCGCTCGGCTTCACCCGCGCTCCCGAGCGCATGTACGGCCTGAGCTGGGCCATGTGCGCCCTCGGGGTCTGGATGATCGTCTCGCCCTGGATCGTCGGCAGCAGTCCGGACGCCGGTGTCGTGTGGAACAACATCGTCGTCGGCGCTCTGGCCGTGGTCCTGGGCATGGTGTGCGCCGGCACGGCGGCGAAGGCCTCGCCGAGGCCGTGACCGGCCTGGGAGACGACCGCGGGCGCGGCCGGGTGTCCCCCAGGGACGCTCAGTCGCGCCCTGTGTACAGGTACGGCGTCGTCGTGGTCAGCGGGACGAAGCCCAGGCGCTCCAGGATCGGCCGGCTCCGGTCGGAGGCGTCCACCTGCAGATGGCGGTAGCCGCGGGCCGCGGCGACACGGGCGCGATGGGCCACCAGGGCCCGGTACACGCCCCGGCCGCGCCAGCCCTCGACCGTCCCACCGCCCCACAGACCGGCGAAGTTCGTGCCGGGCACGCACTCCAGGCGGGCGGCGCTCACCGCCTCGTCACCCGCCATCGCCACGACGGCGACGACGCTGCCGGGGTCCGCCGTGAGGCGGGCGAGCAACTGCCGGCGCAGCCGGGAGCCGTCCGAACCGAACGCCCTCTCGTGGACCTCCGCCATGAGGCCGACACCCGCGGCGTCGGTGACCGGCACGATGCGCACGCCCTCGGGCGGCTCGGCGACGGAGGCGGGGCCGTCACTCCCGCCGATCATCAGCGTCTCCGCCGGGCCGGGCTCGAACCCGGCCGCGCACAGCCGCTCCCCCAGGTCGGCGGGGCCGTCGTGCCCGTACAGCTTCCACTCGAAGTCGGCGTCCGGGCCGCCGAAACGGTCGATCTGCCCGGCGATCGCCGCGTCCGCCGCGTCCGCGTCCAGGGCGGACCACACGACCCCGTTCCAGCTGTGCGCACCGCCGACATGGCGGACGACGTTCCCGGCCCGCTCGACGCGGGCGCCGGGGCCGTCCGGCCGCGCCCCGAGCCGCACGTCCCGGTCGAACTCGGCGAGCAGCGCCGCCCGGTGTCGATGATCCATGGCCCGAACTCCAGCAGTGGCGGGCCGCCTCCCGCAACGTCTTTTCCCGCCCGGCGCCGCCCTTGTGCCGTACGGCCCCGCCGCGTCGTCGTTTCCCCCGGCGGGGCCCGCACCGTAGGGTCCTTGCCGATCGCACCCGCACGTGAGAGGGCCGCACCCATGGTCGTGAAGGACACGGAACTGCCGTACCTGCGCCGCTGCGTGGAGCTCGCGGCCGAGGCGCTCGAAGCCGGGGACGAGCCCTTCGGTTCGGTGCTGGCCGGTGCGGACGGCACCGTGCTGGCGGAGGACCGCAACCGCGTGGCGGACGGCGACCGCACGCGCCACCCCGAGTTCGCGCTGGCGCGCTGGTCGGCGGTGCACATGACCCCCGGGGAACGGGCCGCGGCCACCGTCTACACGTCCGGTGAGCACTGCCCGATGTGCGCGGCCGCGCACGCCTGGGTCGGCCTGGGCCGGATCGTCTACGTCGCCTCGTCCGAACAACTCGCCTCGTGGCTGACGGAGTTGAACGTCCCCGCGCCACCGGTGCGAACACTCCCCGTCCACGACGTCGCACCGGGCGTAGTCGTCGACGGCCCGGTGCCGGAACTGGCTCGCGAGGTGCGGGAGTTGCACGTCCGGCTGCATCGCGGGCGCATCTGAGCCAGGGGCCGGTCCGGCGGACGGTGGCCGCTCGAGATGCAGGGCCACCGGGGCGAATCTACGATCGGATTCATCGAGATCAGGTCCACGCCCGGTCTCCCCGACGGGGGGAGGCGCATGTCCTCGCTGCCGGCACACCGGCTGATGGCCGTCTGCATCGGCCTGGTCACAGCCGCGACCGTCCTCTACATGACCCTGCCGGTGGCGGCTCCGGCGCTGTGGGCCGTCATCGGGCTCACGGGCGTCGCCGCCGTCGTGACCGGCACGCGCCTGCACCGTCCGGCCCATCCATGGCCCTGGTGGGTGCTGGCCGGCGGGCTGCTGACGTTCATCGCGGGCGACACCTACTACAACGTGATGGAGGGGTACTTCGACGCCTCCAACCCGTTCCCCTCCCCCTCCGACGCCCTCTACCTCCTCACCTACGTGCTCTTCGCGATCGGCCTGTCGGGGCTGGTGCGCCACCGGTGGGCCGACCGCGACCTGCCGAGCGTGCTGGACGCGCTGATCATCACCGCCGGTCTCGCGCTGCCCGTGTGGGTGTATCTGGTGCAGCCCCTGACCGTCGCGGAGGGGATGACCTGGCAGCAGCGGGCCATCAGCATCGCCTACCCCCTCGGTGACGTGCTGGTGCTGGCCCTGCTGGCGCGCCTGCTGGCTCCGAGCCCGGTGAGCGGCCCCAATCGGGCCGTGCAACTGCTGGTCGTCGGCACGGGGACGCTCCTGGTCTTCGACATCGCCTACGGCATCCTGCAGCTGAAGGACGTCTGGGAGACCGGCACCCTGCTGGACCTCGGCTGGATCGCCTTCTACACCGCCTGGGGCCTGGCCGCGCTGCACCCCTCCATGGTCGAACTGACCGCTTCGATGCCGCAGCGCGAGTCCCTGCTGCCGCCACCGCGCCGGCTGGTCATGCTCGCCGTGGCGACCCTCATCCCACCGGGGATCCTGCTGCACGAGGGGTTGTCCGGCGAGACGCGGGACGCCGCCGTGATCGCGGCGTTCTCCGGTGTGCTCTTCCTGCTGGTGATCCTCAGGCTGGCGGGGATGGTGGTGGCCCACCGCAGATCCGTGAGCCGGGAACTCGCGCTGCGTTCGGCCGCCGCGTCGCTGGTCTCCGCGTTCCGGCCGGAGGAGGTCGACCGGACGTGCCGGACGACCGTCGACCGGCTGATGGGTCCGGACGTGGCGCACCGGACGATGCTGCTGACCACCGAGCGGGCCCGGGACCTGGGCGGCCGCGGCTCCCGGCTGGTGAGCCCGGCCGCGCTCGACCCGCGGATCGCCGCCGGACTGGACGGCCTGCCCTCGGTCCTGGTGTGCCCCATGATCCAGCCGGACCGGCCGGGCGCGACCGTGCCCGGTGTGCTGCTGGTGGCCGCGCCGGAGCGGCAGCTCAACGAGACGTGGGGCTCGCTGGAGATCCTCGCCTCGCACGCCGGCCTGGCCCTGGAGCGCGTCACCCTGCGCCAGGAGGTCGTGCGGCGGGAGAACGAGGCGTACTTCCGCACCCTCGTGCGCAACGCCTCGGACGTCATCCTGATCGTCGAGGACGACGACGCCATCCGGTACGCCAGCCCGTCGGCGCGCTCGGTGTTCGGCACCGAGGAGCTGGTCGGGGTGTCGCTGCCGGGCCTCGTGGATCCGGGCGACCGGCGGCGGGCCCGGCGGGAGCTGGCAGCGCTGCGTGAGCACGGTTCGCGGGCGGGGCACGACCACTGGTGGGTGCGCCGCGGGGACGAGCGCGTCGAGGTGGAGGTCCGCTTCAGCGACTTCCGCGCCGAGCGGACCGTGTCCGGCCTGGTGGTGACCCTGCGGGACGTCACCGAGCAGCGGCGGCTGGAGCAGGAGCTGACCGAGCGGGCGTTCCACGACTCGCTGACAGGCCTGCCCAACCGGACCCTGCTGATGGAGCGGATCGAGCGCGCCCTGCTGCGCGGCCGCCGTGAGGCGTCTTTGACCTGCCTGCTCTTCATCGACCTGGACGACTTCAAGTTGGTCAACGACACGATGGGGCACCGGGCGGGCGACCAGCTGCTGATCTCGGTGGGCAACCGGCTGTCCCGGACGCTGCGGCGCACCGACACCGCGGCCCGGCTCGGCGGGGACGAGTTCGCGGTGCTCATGGAGGACGCCAAGCAGCCGCTGGACGCGGAACTGCTGGCGGCCCAGGTCATCCAGACACTCGGCCGGCCGTTCGATCTGGCCGACGAGTCGGTGACGGTGTCGGCCAGCGTGGGCGTGGCCACCGCGCGCGACAGCACGGACGCGGAGGAACTGCTGGGCCACGCCGACCTCGCGCTGTACGCGGCCAAGGCGGCGGGCAAACGGCAGTGGCGCCGCTTCCGGCCGCTGCTGCGCAGCCGCATGATCGAGCGGCACGATCTGCAGAACCAGCTGGCCCGGGCAGTGGAGGACAAGACCTTTCGCCTGCGCTATCAGCCGGTCGTCGACATCACCGAGGGCGAGGTCGTCGGGTTCGAGGCACTGGTGCGCTGGCCGTACGCGCAGCGGCCCCAGGTCGGCCCGGAGCAGTTCGTCGCCCTGGCCGAGGAGACCGGGCACATCGCGCCGCTCGGCTCCTGGGTGCTGGAGAACGCCGTCAACGACATCGTCGGCCTGCAGCAGCTGCCCGGCCCCGCCCGCCCGCCGTACGTGAGCGTGAACGTCTCCGCCCGGCAGTTCCGCGACGCCGGCTTCATCGAGCAGGTCGGCCAGGCACTGAGCACGCCGGGACTGGAGCCGGGGTCACTGCAGCTGGAGCTGACGGAGACGGTGCTGCTCCAGCGCGACGACCGGCTCCAGACGGTGCTGAACACGCTGAAGGAACTCGGTGTGCACATCGCCGTCGACGACTTCGGCACCGGCTTCTCCTCCCTGCGCTACCTGCGCGACTTCCCCATCGACGTACTGAAGATCGACAAGTCGTTCATCGACGACATCGCCCGCGACGCCCAGCAGGTCGCCCTGGTCGAGGGGATCGTGCGGATCGCCGACACGCTGGGGCTGCAGGTCATCGCGGAGGGCATCGAGGACGCCTCGCAGCGGGACCTGCTGGCGGGCATGGGGTGCCGTTTCGGGCAGGGGTTCCTGTTCGCCAGGCCCATGACGGTGGAGCAGAGCGCACACGTGCTGCGCGAGCCGAGCGCCCGTCCCTTCGCACCGCCCCGGCCGCGGCGACCGCGGATGGACGCCACCCGGGGACGCCGGGAGGCGCGCTGGGCGGACCTGGAGCACCTGCGGCGCACCAGCCCGATGAGCGACGCGGTCCTCGACGAGGTGCGCGGCCGGCACATCCGCAGCGGCGATCACTGGCTGATCGACTTCGCCTCCTGCAACTACCTGGGCTTCGACTGGGACCCGGAGGTCATGGACTCCGTGGATCCCGCGGTGCGGCGCTGGGGCACCCATCCCAGCTGGTCGCGGCTGCTCGGCAGTCCGCGCCTGTACCCGGACATCGAGGAGCGGCTCGCCGCGCTGCTGGGCGCGCCGGACACCCTGCTGCTGCCGACGCTGACGCTGGTGCACTCCTCGGTCATCCCCGCGCTCGCCGAGGACGGGCACGTCTTCGTCGAGGCGACGGCGCACCGGACCGTTTACGACGGCTGCGTGGTGGCCCGGGCGCAAGGCGCCACCCTGCACCGTTTCCACGCCGAGCGGCTGGACGAACTGCGCGTCCTGCTGGCCGGGGTGCCGCCGGGCACGCCGAGGCTGGTGTGCCTGGACGGCGTCAACAGCATGAGCGGCAACGTCCCCGACCTGCCGGCGCTGGCCGCGGTGTGCCGCGCCGAGGGGGCGACGCTGTACGTCGACGACGCGCACGGCTTCGGCGTCATCGGGGAACGCGGCCCGGAAGAGCTGTGCCCGTACGGCATGCGGGGCAACTGCGTGGTGCGTCACACCGGGGAGTCGTACGACGGGATCGTGCTGGTCGGCGGGTTCTCCAAGGCGTACTCTTCGCTGCTGGCGTTCCTCGCGCTGCCGTCCGGGCTGAAGAACCGGCTGAAGACCGCGGCGGCGCCCTACCTGTACTCCGGGCCCTCCCCCACCGCTTCCCTGGCCACGGCCCTGGCGGGCCTGGACGTCAACGAGCGTCGCGGGGACGTGATCCGCGCCGACCTGTACCGCAAGACCGTGCGGCTGCTGGACCACCTGGACGGCATGGGCGTGAGCACGCTGAACGCGGACCGGCTGCCCATCGTGGAGGTCCCGCTGGCCAATCCGGCGGACCTGGACGCGGTCGCGGCGTTCCTGTGGGAGGAGGGGGTCTACGTGACGCTGGCCTCCTACCCGCTGGTCCCGCGGGACCGGGTGGGGTTCCGCGTCCAGCTCACGGCGCTCAACTCGGACGAGGACATCGACCATCTGAACGGGACCCTGACCCGGTTGGCGCGGCGTTTCCCGCTGCGGATGAAGGGCTGAACGGCCATGACGACGCACAACGACGACGTGGACTGGGACCGCTGGCCGGTCGCCGACTACCTGGCGGAGAACTACCGCGAGGTGCACCCGTCGGACGCGGCGGTGATCGCCCACCACAGCGCCTTCTACCGCCGGTTCGCCCCTGGTGCGATCGGACGTTCGGTGGAGTTCGGGGCGGGCCCCAACCTCTACCCGCTGATGCTGGCGTCGGCGGCGAGCCGGCGGATCGACGCGGTGGAGGCGGGGGCGGGCAACGTCGGCTACCTGACCAACCAGATCTGCCACCGCCCGGACGCCAGCTGGCTGCCCTTCCACGCGCTGTGCCGGGAGCTCAACCCGGACGTCCCGGCGACCCTGGCGGGGGCGCTCGCACCGGTGAACGTCGTCCACGCCGACGTCCGCACGCTGTCGCCGGGGACGTACGAGCTGGCCTCGATGCACTTCGTCGCCGAGGGCGCGACGGAGGACTTCGGCGAGTTCGCCGACTTCTGCCGCCTGTTCGTGCGGACCGTCCTGCCGGGTGGTCACCTCGTGGCCGCGTTCATGGAGAACATGCCGACGTACCGCATCGGCCCGGCCTCGCGCTGGCCGGGCTGCCCGGTGAACCCGGCCACCGTCACGGAGGTCTTCGCCCCGCTCACCCGCGACCTGGACGTGACCCGCATCGACGTGGACCCGACGCTGCCGGACTACGGCGACTCGGGCATGGTGCTGCTGACGGGGGTGGCGGACGCGGTGTGAGCGGGGACGCGGCCCGGCCCGGCGGAGCATCCGTGCCCGGCGGAGCGTCCGTGCCCGCCCGGCGGGGCCGGTGGCCGTACCGCTGGGCTCAGTGCTCCGAACCGGGGCGGAAGCGCCGGCGCAGCAGCACTCCGCCGGCGAGCAGTGCCGCGCTCGCCGCGACGGTCTGGAGGGTGTGGTCCGTGCCCGTGTGGGCCAGGGCGGCCCGGGTGTGGGGGGCGGCGTGCGGGACCGGGGCGGGGGCGGGCAGCGTCCGGGGCCGGGTGGGGGGCTCGGGCTTCGGCTCGGGCTTCGGCGCGCGGGGGCGGTCGGGCCGCGCGGGCGGGCCGTCCGGGGTGTTCACGGACGTGTTCCCGGCCGCGGGGTTGCCGACGCCCACCACGTTCACCGAGTTGCCCGTGACGTTGACCGGGAGGTCGACGGGCAGCTGCACCCCGTTGCCGGAGATCACGCCCGGGGAGTCCTTCGCGGTGCTGTCGGCGGCCGCGCCCTTCGGGCCGTGGTGCCCTTCGCCCACGTTGGCGCAGGCGTTGCCCGCGGCCGGGTTGAGCAGCCCCACCACGTTCACGGTGTTGCCGCACGCGTTCACCGGGACGTGCACCGGGAGCTGGACGGTGTTGCCGGAGACCAGCCCGGGCGATCCGGCGGCCGCGCCGTCCGCCCCGGCATCCGCGTACGCCGGTGCGGCCATGGCGATCGCGCCCGACGCGGCGGCGACGGCGATCATGCCGTTTCGGGTAACCCGTTTCATAGGGTGCCTGCCTTCCAGACATCGTCGTCGCGGGCACTCACCCGCACCGGGTAGAACGCCCGCCGCCCGGTCCGAGTTATGGCTGTTCGGTCTTTCACCCCATCGAGCGTCCTGCTTGTCGAACTAGCGGTAAAGCGCTTCGTATGCCGGTCGCCGGACGCCGGTCGGAGGCAGGGGGCCACTCGTGCGGAGGCGAGGGTTCCGGGGTGCGCCTATCGTGGGCGAGGGCGCCGTTTCCCGGTCCGCTGCGAAGTCCTGCGTCCCTGGAGGCACCCATGCTGCCCAAGCTGTCCCTGCGCCCCCCGATACGGCGCTGCGCGGTCACCGCGGTGGCCGGGCTCGCCCTGCTGGGCATCGCACTGCCGGCCGTCGACGCACCGTCGCCCGGCCTGGCGCGCTTCTACGACCAGAAGGTCTCCTGGTCGAGGTGCGAGGGCATGGAGATGCCGAAGGACCTGCAGTGCGGCAAGGTCACCGTGCCCCTGGACTACGCCCACCCCGGCAAGGGCACCCTCGACCTCGCCGTCGCCCGTTACCGTGCCACGGGTGATTCCCGCGGCTCGGTGCTGCTGAACTTCGGCGGCCCGGGCGGTCAGGGAGTGGCCCAACTGGCCATGGGCGGCAAGGACTTCATGGGGCTGACGGACGGCTACGACGTGGTCTCCTTCGACCCCCGCGGGGTCGGCCGCTCCTCACCGGTGAGCTGCGGGAACGCCCCCGACGCCCTGGCCGCGGCGGACGAGGCCGCCGACGGGGGCGACGCCCGGGCCGTGCTCGAGGAACTGCGCGCCGCCGCGGCCGCGTGCGCCGAGCACTCCGGCCCGGTCCTGCCCCACATCGGCACGGTGAACGCCGCCCGCGACCTCGACGTCATGCGCGCCGCCCTCGGCGACGGCAAGCTGAACTACCTCGGCTTCTCCTACGGCAGCCGGCTCGGGGCCGTGTACGCGGCGGAGTTCCCCGGCAAGGTCGGCAGGATCGTGCTGGACGGCGTCGACACCCTGACCGAGCCGCTGGCGGAGCAGGGCGTGGTGAGCGCACAGGGGCAGCAGACCGCCCTGGAGAACTTCCTCACCTGGTGCACCGAGGACATCGCCTGCCCCTTCGGCCGCAACCCCCGCGAGGCCCGGGAACGGGTCGTGCAGGTGGTGAAGGCGCTGGACAGGGACCCGGTGCCGACGGACTTCGGCGAGGCGTTCACCGGGCAGGACTTCGCCGGCGCCCTCGGCCAGGGCCTCTACAGCCGCGCGTTGTGGCCCTCGCTGCAGCGGGCCCTGTCGCAGTTGCTGGAGGAGGGGGACACGCGGGGCCTGGAGGCCTTCCTGTCCGGCGGCTTCGCCACCACCCCGGGGCGGACTCCGCACGCCGGACTGACCGACCCGCAGGACGTCCCCATGGACAACCTGCCGGCGGCGCTGATGGCGGTCAACTGCGCGGACGACCCCGACCGCCCCGCCGCCGCGCAGGTCACGCGCGACCTCGACCGGCTGCGCGCCCGCTACGAGCAGGCCTCGCCCGTCTTCGGCCGGTACCGGCTGACCCAGGTGCTGATGTGCTACGGCCGCCCCAAGGGCACCGACTACATCCGCGAGAAGGTCAAGGACGTCGACAGCCCGCGGATGCTGCTCGTCGGCACCCGGGGCGATCCGGCCACGCCCTACCGGTGGACGGTGGAGACGGCGAAGCGCCTGGGCTCCTCGGCCGTGGTGCTGGACAACCGGGGCGAGGGACACACCGGTTACGGCTCCTCCATGTGCGTGCAGCGCAAGGTCGACGCCTTCCTGCTCTACGGCACCCTGCCGCCGGACGGCAGTTCCTGCGGCTCCGACCACGACGCGGAGTGAAGGCGTCAGGGCGGCGTCGAGCCGTCGAACACAGGACCGTCGAACACCTGCAGCAGCACCGCGCGGGTGACCCGACGGGCCGTCAAACCCCCTGTGTACGCTACGACTTGGGGTATCCGGCGGCACCCGCGGCGCCTACCTCCGAGTAACTCGGTGAGACCGTGGCATATGCCGGAAGCACCACCGTATCGTGTGGTGCCAAATCCCTTACAGGGCGTCGCGGGCTGTGCAACAGTCGTAACGGTCCCTCCGTCCGCCTTGGTCCTGCCGTCCCCGCATCGGAGTGCGTCATGCCGTCCCACCTCTCCGCGGACCGTCCCGCCGCCCAGCCGCCCGGCCGCGGCTCGGTCGACGCGCTGATATCGCAGACGCGGCGGCTCAAGGGCGACGTGGACGCCGTGCGCCGGGACGCGGCGGGTGACGAGCCGGACCACCCCCGGGGCCGCTGGCAGCGCGCGCTGTACGACCTGGCCCTGCACCAGCTCGACGACCTCGACGAGCACCTGGCCCAGTTGCGCGACGGCCCGCCGCCCCCGACGGCGGCCACCGGGCCGGCGCCGCGGGGCTCGCTGCTCAGCCGGGTCGGCAGCGCGGAGTGGAACCTGCTGACGGACGAGGCCAGTTGGTCCGAGGAGCTCTACCGGATCCTGGGCCGCGACCCCGCCGCCGCCCCGCTCACCCTCGACGAACTGCCGTCGCTCGTGCTCGACGAGGACCGGCCGCGACTGACGGCGATGGTCACCAACTGCCTGGTCGACGCCCGGCCCATCGACGGCGAGTTCCGCATCGCCCGCCGGGACGGGGACGTGCGCACCGTGCACATGATGGGCGAACCGGTGCTCGACACCGACGGGAGCACCGCATCGATGTGGGCCGTGCTGCGCGACGTCAGTGAACTGCGCCGCAGCCAGCGGGCGGTGAGCGAGACCCGTGACTCGCTGCACCGCCGGCGGGAGGCCGCGCGCAGCGAGCAACGGCTCGCGGCCGAGCTGCAGGAGGCCGCGCTGCCGCCGTGGCGTGGCTCCCTGCGGCTGCCGCACCGCGTCCCCGGCGTGCTCGACCTCGCGGCCCGCCGCCTGCCGGCGTCCACCCAGACGCCGATCGGCGGCGACTGGTACGACGCGCTCGAACTGGCCGACGGAGACACCCTGCTGAGCGTCGGCGACCTCACCGGCCAGGGCGTCGCCGTCACGTCGAACATGACCATGCTGCTGGGCGCCGTGCGCGGCATGGCGATGGCCGGGGCCGGCCCCGCACAGGTGATGGCCTGGCTGAACCAGTTACTCGACGCCACCGTGCAGCCCGCCCTCGGCAGCGCCGTCTGCTGCCGCTTCCGGCCCGGCACGCGCACCCTGGTGTGGGCGCAGGCCGGGCACCCCGCCCCACTGCTTTTCCGCGGCGGGACGGGGCACGTGCTGGACGCCCCGGACGGTGTCCTGCTGGGCGCCACCTCCGGACCGGTCTACGGGCAGGCCGAGGAAACCCTGCAGACGGGTGACCTGCTGCTTCTGCACACCGACGGGCTGGTGCCCGGCCACACCGGCACGGCGGCCGCGAACCTCCTCCTCGGCCTGGCGCCACGCCTGACCGGCGACTGCACCGCGGAGGACTGCGTGCGCACGGTCGTCGAGGAGTTCGGCACGCACGAGCGGGAGGACAACGCCTGCCTGCTCGCCGTCAAACTGACGCCTGCGGCGGGCGCCTGACGACTCCTCAGGCCGGGGCGCGACCGGTTCCCCTGGTCTTGGTCCTGGGCAGGGCCAGCTTGATCTCCTCCCGCAGTTCCTGGACCTTCGGGGACCCCGAGTACTGTGCTGTGAGCCGGTACATCTCGCGCAACCGGTCCCACGTGCGGTGCGAGGAGTTGGACCCCATCGACACCAGTGCCAGCCGCGCGTAGCGGTCGGCCTGTTCGGGGTCGTCCGCGATGAAGCAGGCGGAGGCCATCGACAGGTAGTCGAAGATCTTCGACCGCTGACGGCCGTCGACCCGCAGGGCCAGCGCCTTCTCGGCGTAGTGCTGGGCGTGGACGGCCGCGCCGGGCTCGAACTCGGCCAGCGTCCGGTAGGCCAGGGCCTGCATGCCGTAGAGGTCCTCCTCCTTGAAGGTCTGCATCCAGTCCGGGGGCGGGACGTCGGCCCTGTCGGAGACGAACAGGTCCTCGGCACGGCCCAGGGTGCGGCGCATGGCCTGGCCCTTGCCCAGGGCGGCCTGTGCCCACGCCTCCACGGTGCAGAGCATGGCGCGGGTGCGCGGCAGCACCTCGTCGCCCGAGCCGGACGTGGCGAGCTTCATCAGGTGCAGGGCGTCGTCCGGCTTGCCCAGATGCACCATCTGGCGGGCCGCGCGGGACAGCGCCTCGCCGGCCCGGGGCCGGTCCCCGCCCTCCCGGGCGGCGTGCGCGGCGATGACGAAGTACTTCTGCGCCGTGGGCTCCAGGCCCACGTCGTGGGACATCCAGCCGGCGAGGACGGCGAGGTTGGCGGCGACGCCCCACAGGCGCCGCTGCAGATGGGGCGGATGACGGTAGGCGAGCATGCCGCCCACCTCGTTGAGCTGGCCCACCACCGCCTTGCGCTGGAGCCCGCCGCCACGGGCGGCGTCCCAGGCGCGGAACACCTCGACGGAGCGCTCCAGTTCCTCGATCTCCTGCGACCCGATGGGGGCGGCCTCGTAGCGGTCGAACCCAGCGGGGTCGGCGTGCAGGGAGTGGTCGAGTCGGGGGGCGTCGGCCGTCAGGGCAGGGTCGGTGTGCAGCCAGTCGTGCATGGCACTGCTGAGTGCGGATCCCGCGGCGAGCGCGGCGCCCGCGCCCACCAAGCCGCGTCGGTTGAGCATGAGGTCCATTCCCGTGAATTCGGTGAGGACCGCGGCGGTCCGCTCGGGCGCCCACGGCACACCGTCGGGAGAGTCCGTACTCCCGCCGCCCTGCCGCTTCCCCGCGCGCCCGTGCCTGACCAGACCGAGGTCCTCGATGGTCACGACACGGCCGAGACGCTCGGTGAACAGAGCCGCCAGCACCCGCGGCACCGGATCGCGCGGGATCTCTCCCGTGTCGATCCACCGCCGCACCCGGGAGGTGTCGGTCGCCAGCTGCGGGTGGCCCATGGCCGCCGCCTGCCGGTTGACCAGCCTCGCGAGTTCGCCCTTGGACCAGCCGGCCAGGCCGAACAGGTCCGCGAGCCGGGTGTTGGGTTGTCCGCTCACGTCAAGCCCCCAGGTTCTCGGCTGAGTTGACAGTAGCCCGGCCGGAGTTGCCGGGCGACTATTCGCCAGGGTTCGCCAGGGTGCGCCAGATGGTGTGCCACGGGCCATCCGGTGTCAGGTAGGAACGCGCCACCCCGACCCGGTCGCCCCAGGCACTCCCCAGGGTGATCCCGGGCTCCGGGCCGGGTGGTGCGCTGTCGTCGCAGGCACACGAAGGGATCTGTTTCGCCCATGTACACAGCATCGTCCTCCGTGTCCGCACCGCCCCGGTCGCTCCACCCGCATCCCGCGGACAGCGGCCCCTACCTCGCCCCCGCGCGGCCGGCGACCCCCGTGCTCGGCGCGGGCAGGGCCCGGCGCGGCGCGGTCCTCGGCACCCAACCGCTCAGCGGGAGACTCGACCTGTCCGGCCCCCAGGGGGCGCAGCTGCGCACGGCCATCGCGTCGGTGCACCGCATCTGCCCGGAGTTCAGCCCGGTGCAGGTGCTGCGCCGCAGCGGCCGGTCCGTGCTCCTGGTCGGCACGACCGGCCGCAGCTCCGCCGTCGCCAAGTGCTTACTGGACCACTCCCCCGCCTGGTCCGAGCGGATCCGCCACGAGATAGCGGCGTACCGCTCGTTCGTCCGGCACCGCCCTCCGGTGCGGGCGCCGAGGCTGGTCGCGGCGGACCCGGACAACTGCACCCTGGTGATCGAGCGGATGCCCGGGCGGGTGGCGGCCCTCCAGCGGCACCCGGCCGAGGCGCCGCCGCGTGCGGACATCAGAGCGGCTCTCGGCGCGATCTGCCGGCTGAACGCCTGGCGGCCGCCGGCGGGCACGTTCGACGCCCCGCTGGACTACGCGGCCCGGATCGCGCGCTACCACGAGCTGGGCCTGCTCACCGACCGCGACCTGGGCGATCTGCAGAAGCTGCTGCACGGCATCGCCCAGTCCGCCGGACGGCAGGGCATGGGCCAGTTCTGCCACGGCGACGCACTGCTGTCGAACATCCTCCTGTCACCGGCCGGTCCAGTGCTGGTGGACTGGGAGCACGCGGGCTGGTACCTGCCGGGCTACGACCTGGCGACGCTGTGGTCGGTGCTCGGGGACGCACCGGTCGCCCGTCGTCAGATCAGCCAGATCGCGCAGTCGGCGGGCCCGGCGTCCAGGGACGCCTTCCTGGTGAACCTGATGCTGGTGCTGACCCGCGAGATCCGCACCTGTGAGACGGCCGTGCAGCGTTCCCTGCACGAGACGGCCCCGGCGGCACCGGGTGCGGCCCACCAGGGTGCTGCGCCGTCCGGCGAGGAGCAGAGGCTGCTGCTGCGGCGGCTGCACGACGACTGCCAGCTGGCCCGCCGGGCCGTGCGCGCGGCGGTCGGCACTCGCTGACGGGGACGGAAGGGCCGCTGTGCGCCGGTCGGCGCGCAGCGGCCCTTACGTGTGTGCGGGGGCTTGGTCAGCCCTGCTGGAACAGCTCCGCCGGCAGGGGCTTGAGCAGGGCGTACAGGTCGTCCGTGATGGGGCGGTCCCAGGCGGCGATGGTCACCAGGACGTTGTCGCTGCGGTCGAACTGGACACAGGAGATCCGGCTCTCGGAGAGCTTCACACGCCGGACGATCAACAGGTTGTCGCCCTGCATCACCGGGACGTCCTCGGTGTCGACGACCGTGACCTCCTCGTCGTTCTCCAGCGCCAGCAGCAGCTGGGCCACCTCGAAGGGAACCTCGCCCTCGGGGACCTCGCGGGCCGGTGATCCCTCGGGCAGGTTGCCGATGATCATCGCGGGGCCGCGGCCGCCGAACAGGTCGTAGCGCAGGAAGACGCCCTGGCAGGTGCCGTCGGGCGCGGGGAGCAGTCCCGCACCCAGGTTTCCGGGCCAGTCGCCCGGGTCCATGGCCAGGACGTCGAAGTCGGGCCCGGCGGGCGTGGCGCTGCGGCGGCGGAGGAACGACATGTCGCCCATGGTACGTGTCCGGGCCTGCGATGCGCCGGGCGGGCGGCGGACGGGTGGGCCCGGCCACCCCCCGCTCGCGGTCGCGCCGTGCTCAGTCCTCGGCGGGGGCGGGCGGCACCACCGCGACGGGGCACGCCGCGTGCAGCAGGACGGCCTGGGTGACCGAGCCCGTCATGCGAGCCGGTGCCGTCAGCCGCCGCCGGTGCCGGCCCACGACCACGAGGTCGGCGTCCGCGGAGGCGTCGACCAGGTGACCGGCCGCGTCACCGGCCGCGGCGACCGTCTCGACCTCGACCTCGGGATGCCGCTCGCGGTACGGGGCGAGGAAGCCGTCGGCCAGGACGCGGGCCTCGTCCTCGATGACGTTCTGCTCGACGACCGGCGGGGGCAGCTCCCCGGGCATCATCCAGGGCTGCGCCGGCCACGGGTACGCGGCGACGGCGCGGAGGCGGGCCCCGCGCCGGGCGGCTTCCGTGAAGGCGAACTCCAGGGTGGCCTCGTCGGGACCGTCCACCTTCACGCCGACGACCACGGACGAGTGCGGACCGGACACCGCGTCGCCGGTCGCCTCGCGTCCGGGCCGGGGCACCACGACGACCGGGCATGCCGCGTCACGGGCGACGGCCATGCCGGTGGAACCGAGCAGCAGGCCGGCGAAGCCGCCGCGGCCCCGGGAGCCGAGCACCAGCAGCTGCGCCTCGGCGCCCAGTTCGGGCAGGACGACGCCGACGGCGCCCTCCAGGCCGGTGTACCGCGTGTCCGGCGGACCGGGGCGCCCCTCCAGACGGGCGCGGACGCGGTCGAGGACGGGGTCGTCCTGGGGCTCCGCCGGCCCCGCGGTGAGGGCGTCGGGCTGGGCCCAGTGCGCGTACTGGCGGACGTGGACCACGCGCAGGGGCGCGGCACGCCGGTGTGCGGCGTCGACGGCCCAGTCGAGGGCGCGCAGGCTGTCGTCCGAACCGTCGACCGCCGCGACGACCGGCAGGGTGCTCACGGGTTCCTCACCTCCGGGATACGACCGTTCCCTCCCGGTGCCGGCCCGACGTACGCGGCGGCTCCGGGAGGATGACTCAGGTCTCGTGTCCGCGATCGCCGCGGGAACACCCCCGGACCGGGCGCCGCTTCACCGGCTAGGTCAGGTCGAACTCGCCCTCCCGGGCCCCCGAGACGAACGCGCCCCATTCGTCGGGCGTGAAGATCAGGGAGGGGCTCTCGGGCCGGGCGCTGTTGCGCATGGCGATGAAGCCTTCGACGAAGGCGATCTGTACATCCCCCCGGCCACGGCTGCTGGACTGCCAGTGTGCGTTGCTGAGGTCCAGGTCCGGCTTGTCCCAGCCCGTGAACGGGCGCTGTTGGGTGGTGGTCTCGGGCACGTCCGTGCTCCTCCCCATTTCGTCGTCCGCGGCCAGCCTAGCGACCGGGTCCCACCGCCGACAGGGCACGTGAGGAGGACCTTTCGGCGGTGGCGATTGAACCCCGGGTGACGTCCGGACGTACTGGTGGTGGCAGGCCCGCGCGAGGGCTCTGTTCGCCATGCCTTTGCACGACCGCACGGAAGGACCACCGGGTGTCGCCTTTCACTCGCTCCCGCCCTCAGCCGGACCCGGCCGCGAGCGGAACGGAACCGGACGACGACGGCACCGGACCGGCCCTCGATCGGGTCCAGAGCCCGGCCTCGGCCCCCACGCCTGCGGAGCACGCTCCCGGCGAGGACGGGAACGGCGGTACGGCGGAGCCCGAGGCCCCTGAGGACGGGGAGCGGCCCGGCTGGTTCCGCCGGCGTCATCCCCGGGCCGCCCGGGGGACCTCGATCGCGATCACCGGGCTGGCCGGCGTGCTCGTGCTGTTCGCGTTGCTCCTGCCCAACCGGATCGAGCGGCTGGAGTTCGCGTCGTTCGTCCGGATCCCCGCCGAGGGCGTGCTGCTGGCGGGGCTGCTGCTCGCGCTGCCGCCGAGGCCGAGGCGGATCACGGCCGTCGTGACGGGGGTGCTGCTGGGGCTGCTGACCGTCCTGAAGTTCCTGGACATGGGGTTCTACCAGGTCCTGGCGCGGCCGTTCGACCTGGTCCTGGACTGGATCCTGCTCGACGACGCGACGGACTTCCTGCGGGAGTCGTTCGGCCGCACCGGCCAGGTCCTGGCGGTGACCGCCGTGGTCGTGCTGTTCGTCGCGCTGCTCGTGCTCACGACCCTGGCGGTGGTGCGGCTGACGAACGTGATGGTCCGGCACCGGCAGACCGCCGGCCGGACCGTGCTCGTCCTGGGCACGGCGTGGATGACCTGCATGACGCTGGGGCTGCAGATCGGCACCGTGCCGATCGCCACCAAGGGCAACGCGGACTTCGTCGGCAACCGGGTCAAACAGGTCCGGGCGGGGTTGCGGGACGCGCGGGTGTTCCGTCAGCAGGCCGCCGTGGACGCCTTCGCGAAGACCCCGCCGGACCGGTTGCTGACGGGGCTGCGGGGCAAGGACGTCCTGTTCACCTTCATCGAGAGCTACGGCCGGGTGGCGATCGACGATCCGGCGATGGCCGCGCAGACCGGTGCCGTCCTCGAGGAGGGCACGGCCGGGCTGAAGTCCGCCGGGTTCGCCTCGCGCAGCGGCTGGCTGCGCTCACCGGTGACGGGCGCGGGCAGCTGGCTCGCCCATTCGACGTTCCTGTCCGGACTGTGGATCAAGAACCAGCAGCGCTACCGCAGTCTGACCACCAGCGACCGCATGACGCTGACCAAGTACTTCGGCAGGACGGGCGCCTGGCGGACCGTCGGCATCGTGCCGGGCGTGCGGCGGGCGTGGCCGGAGGGGAAGTTCTTCGGCCTGGACCACATCTACGACTCCGAGCACCTGGGCTACCACGGCCCCTACTTCAGCTGGACGCCGGTGCCCGACCAGTTCAGCATGGAGGCCTTCCAGCGCCTGGAGCACGGCAGGAAGGACCGCGAGCCGATCATGGCGGAGATCATCCTGGCCTCCAGCCACAACCCGTGGTCCCCCGTCGCACACATGATCGACTGGGAGGACCTCGGCGACGGCTCGGTGTTCCATCGGATCAAGAAGGAGGGCACCGACCCGAAGGAGGTCTGGAAGGACCCGGAGAAGGTGCGCGCCGAGTACCGCAAGGCCATCGCGTACTCGATCCGCAGCCTGACCGAGTGGATGCGGCGCTACGGCGACGAGGACACGGTCCTGGTCTTCCTCGGCGACCACCAGCCGGTGCCGACCGTCCTCGCCGGGGACACCGGCAGGGACGTGCCGATCAGCATCGTCGCCAAGGACCCCAAGATCCTGGACCGCGTGGCCGACTGGGGGTGGACCGACGGCCTCAAGCCGGCGAAGGACGCGCCCCGCTGGGGTATGCACGAGTTCCGCGACCGCTTCATGACGGCCTACGGCCCGCAGCCGTGACCGGCCCGCCCGGCGGCGGCACGGCCGGCCGGCGTGCGGTCAGGCGAAGAAGGCGGACACGCGGCGGGTGAACCACTCCGGGTCGTCGAGCCACGGGTAGTGCCCCGCGCCCGGCTGCACCACGCACTCGGCGTGCGGGAAGACACCGGCGGTGCGGCGGGCGAGGGCCGGGGCCGGTCCGCCGTCGGCTCCGCCGGCCAGGACGAGCACGGGGGCGGTCAGGCGGGCCAGTGCGCCGCGCGTCGCCTCCGGGTCGTAGGCGCCGTCACCGCCGTAGGCGCCGGCCGCCTCGTCGTTGGTCTCGGCCTCCTCACGTTCGGCGTGGGCCCGGGCGGTGTCGTCCCAGCGTCCGTGGAAGAACGGCACGAACACCGCGTCGAAGTCGCCGGAACCGTCGAGCCAGGCCTCGAATTCCGGGAACGCCTCCGCGAACCAGGGTTCCGCGGCCCTCAGCCGGGCCGCGGTACGCCGGTCGTCGGCCGTCGCGGGCCACCCCAGGGCCCAGGGAGTGGCGGTGACCAGCGCCAGCCGTGCGACCCGCTGCGGATACCGGGCCGCGTAGAGCATGGCGAGACTCCCGCCCGCCGAGTGCGCGAGCAGGTCCATCCGCTCCAGGCCCAGGTGGAGCCGCAGGGCCTCCACGTCGTCGACGAGCCGGTCGCAGCGGTACGTCGCCGGATCCGCCGGGGTCTCCGACTCGCCTGTGCCGCGCAGGTCGAGCAGCACCAGGTGCCGGTGGGCGTCCAGTCCGCCGAGGTTGCCCAGGTAGGCGGAGGCCCGCATGGGGCCGCCCGGCAGCACGACCAGCGGCTCGCCCTCGCCGAGCCGGTGGAAGGCGAGCCTGGTTCCGTCCGGGGCGTCGAAGATCGGCATGGCGTCGATCCTGGCGTCCGGGGCCGGTCTGGCACAAGCGGGCCGGCGGTCCGGTCTATTGCCGTCCGAGGTCGTCCCGGAGTCGGCGCTTGAGGATCTTCCCGCTGGCGTTGCGCGGGAGTTCGTCCACGAACACCACGCGTTTGGGCGCCTTGTAGGGCGTGAGCCGCTCGCGGACGTGGTCGATGAGCTCCGCCTCGGTGACCTGCCCGTGCGGGACGACGACGGCGGTGACGGCCTCGATCCACCGCTCGTCGGGCAGGCCCACGACCGCGGCCTCGGCGACCTGCGGGTGCGTGTACAGGGCGTCCTCGACCTGGCGTGAAGCGATGACGACACCGCCGGAGTTGATGACGTCCTTCACCCGGTCGACGATCGTGAAGTAGCCGTGGGCGTCGCGCACCGCGAGGTCGCCGGAGCGGAACCAGCCGTCGCGGAAGGCCTCGGCGGTCTCCTCGGGCTTGTCCCAGTAGCCGTCGCACAGTTGCGGGGAACGGTAGACGATCTCGCCGGGGGTGCCGTCGGGTACGTCCTTGCCGTCCTCGTCGACCACCCGGGCGTCGACGAACAGCACGGGCCGCCCGCAGGAGTCCATGCGGCCCTTGTGCTCGTCGGGCGCGAGGACGGTGGCCAGCGGGCCGATCTCGCTCTGCCCGAAGCAGTTGTAGAAGGCCAGGCCCGGCAGGCGCTCCCGCAGGCGTTCGAGCACGGGCACCGGCATGATCGACGCGCCGTAGTAGGCCTTGCGCAGGCCGCTGAGGTCGCGTGTGGCGAAGTCGGGGCGGTGGGACAGGGCGATCCAGACGGTGGGCGGGGCGAACAGGCTGTCCACCCGGCCCGTCTCGATCAGGTCGAACAGCCGGTCGCCGTCCGGTGCGTCGAGGACGGTGTTCGTCGCGCCGACGGCCAGGTAGGGCAGCAGGAAGACGTGCATCTGGGCCGAGTGGTACAGCGGCAGCGCGTGCGCGGGACGGTCGCCCGCACGGAGGTCGAGCGCGGTGATGGCGCTCATGTACTCGTGCACCAGGGCCCGGTGGGTCATCATCGCGCCCTTGGGCTGGGCCGTCGTGCCGGAGGTGTAGAGCAGTTGCACGAGGTCCTCGCTGCGCGGCTCGGGACCGTCGTATGCGGGTGCGCCCTCCAGCCGGGCGAGCAGCGAGCCGCCGGCGTCGCGCAGGGGCAGCGTCGGTGTCCCGCCGGGGAGCCGGGCGGCCAGGTCCGGGTCGGTGAGGACGAGCGAACTGCCGGACTGGGAGACGAGGTAGGCCAGATCGTCCCCGGTGAGGTTCTGGTTGACCGGGACGTGCACGAGTCCGACGCGGGCGCAGGCCAGGAAGGCGATCAGGTAGGCGTCGGAGTTGTGGCCGTAGGCGCCGACCCGGTCGCCCGGGGACAGTCCGAGGCCGAGCAGCACACTCGCCGCGCCGGAGACGGCGGTGTCCAGTTCCTGGTAGGTCCAGGTGCGCTCGCCGTACTCCACGGCGACGCGGGCCGGAGTGCGCCGGGCGCTGCGCCGCAGGAGTCCGTCGACCGTGCTGCCGTGTCCGGGCGGGATCGTCGCGGGCGTCGTCATGACGACGATCCTCGGTTCGGCCCGGCGGTGGGTCAAGGACGTGCACCGGCGCCCCCGCCGTCTGCCCTCCGTCTGGGTGCCCGTCAACAAGGCGCGTTGCGAAGGGGGCGTGTCCGCGCGGTCCTCCGGTTCGCGGGTGCGTGCGGCGGACATACTCCGGGGGACACGCGTGACGGTTGAGGCGAAGGGATGCGCGGTGACCCACGAAGCGGCAAGCGGCGGACCGACCCGGCGTCAACTGGCCCGGGCGGGACTGGCCCTGGGCGGGGCCCTCGCCCTGGCTCCCCTGCCCGCCGGGCCGGCGGCGGCCGCACCCGCGGCGCGGGACCGGCGCCCCACCCTGCGGCACGGCTCGGCCGCACGCGCGGGGCTGCTCCCCTCCCATCTGCGCCGGCTCGTCACCGACGCCGAGGCGTTCCTCGGCCCCTCCCCCGTGCACCCCTGGTACTCCGGTGCCGTGCTGCTCGCGGGGCGCGGCGGCACGGTCGCCCTGCACCGGCCCATCGGCATGGCGGTGCGCTACCGGGCCTACGACGAGAAGACCGACACGGGCGTGGAGTTCCCGCCCGGCGAGCAGATCCCCATGGCCGAGGACACCGTCTTCGACCTGGCGTCGGTGTCGAAGCTGTTCACCTCGATCCTGGCCGTGCAGCAGATCGAGCGGGGCGCCTTGGGGCTGGAGGCGAAGGTCGCCTCGTACCTGCCGGACTTCGGGCGGGCGGGCAAACAGGACATCACCATCCGGCAGTTGCTGACGCACACCTCGGGGTTCCGCGCGTGGATCCCGCTGTACAGCGCCCCGACGCCCGAGGCGAGACTGGAACTCGTCTGGAACGAGGCGCCGGTCTCCGCACCGGGCACGGCGTACCTCTACTCGGACCTGAACCTCATCTCGCTGCAACTGGTGCTGGAGCGGATCACGGGCCGCTCCCTGGACACCCTGCTGCGCGAGGAGGTCACCGCGCCGCTCGGGCTGCGCCGCACGCGCTACAACCCGCCCGCCTCGTGGCGGCCGCGGATCGCGGCCACCGAGGACGCCCGCAAGCCCTGGTCGGGGCTCGACCGGGGTCTGGTGTGGGGAGAGGTGCACGACGAGAACGCCTACGCGCTGGGCGGGGTCGCGGGTCACGCGGGTGTGTTCTCCGACGCGTGGGACCTCGCGGTGCTCGGCCGGACCCTGCTCAACGGCGGTGTGTACGGGCGCCGTCGGATCCTGTCGCCGGAGTCGGTGGAGCTGATGTTCACCGACTTCAACACCGCGTTCCCCGGTGACGAGCACGGCCTCGGCTTCGAGCTCTACCAGCACTGGTACATGGGCGCGATGGCCACCCCGCGCACCGCCGGGCACACCGGTTTCACGGGCACCTCGCTGGTGCTCGATCCGACGACGGACTCGTTCCTGGTGGTGCTCGGCAACTCCGTGCACCCGGTGCGCAGTTGGCGTTCGGGATCCGCTCCGCGGGTGGCCGCCGCGAATCATCTGGCCCGGGCGGTGCCGGTCCGGCCCGCCCGGGGCCGGACGGCCTGGTTCTCCGGTACGGCGGTCTCCGCGACGGCGACGCTCACGCTGCCCGCGCTCGACACGTCGCGCGGCCGGGCGCGGCTGCGCTGCGCGCTGTGGTGGGACACGGAGCCGGCGGCCGACGTGCTGGCGCTGGAGGCGTCCACCGACGGCGGTGCCGGCTGGCAGCCGGTGCCGTTCACCACCTCGCGCCCGGGCGAGGAGCAGCGACCGCACCCGGCGGGCACGGTCACGGGCTTCTCGGGCCGGGTCTGGCACCGGATGACCGCCGACCTGCCCGCCGCCCGCGGCCTCGTCCTGCGCTGGCGGTACACGACGGACCGGCTCTACGTGGGACGCGGCTGCTACGTGGACGGGCAGCGGGTGGAGTCGGCCGACGGCGTCCTGTTCGACGAGGCGCGTCCGGCGGACACGGCACGCGTCGAAGCGGTGGGCTGGGCGCCCTCGGCCGACTGACACGGCTGTCCGGTCACTGGTGGAAGACGGCCTTCTGCACCTCGTTGGGGCCGTCGAAACGGTCCTCCTTCAGGCCGTCGAGGGTGCTGACGACCTTGTCGTCGGCGTGGTTGCTGCGGGCGCGGTCCACCAGGGGTCTCCCATGGAGTGGTGCGACCGGCCGATACGGCCGGACACTCCGTTTTCTTGCGTTTTGCCGGAGTGCCCCGGGGCGGGCGGGGCGATTCATCCCGTCCGCGTTTCGAGGACCGCCATCGCCGCGTTGTGCCCCGGCACCCCGCTGACGCCGCCGCCGCGCACCGCGCCCGCCCCGCACAGCAGCACGTTGGCGTGCCGGGTCTCGACGCCCCAGCGGCCCGTGCCGTCCTGGGCGAAGGGCCAGCTCAGTTCGCGGTGGAAGATGTTCCCGCCGGGCAGGCCCAGGTCGCGTTCCAGGTCGAGGGGTGTGCGGGCCTCGATGCAGGGCCGGCCGTCGGCGTCGGTGGCCAGGCAGTCCGCGAGGGGTTCGGCGAGGTGGGCGTCGAGCTGGGCGAGGGTCGACGACAGCAGCTCCTCGCGTACCGCGTCGTTGTCCCCCGCGAACAACCGGGCCGGGGTGTGCAGGCCGAAGAGGGTGAGCGTCTGGCAGCCGCGCTCGGCGAGAGCGGGGCCGAGGATGGTCGGGTCGGTGAGCGAGTGGCAGTAGATCTCGGAGGGCGGAGCGGCGGGCAGCTCGCCGGCCGCCGCCTGGGCGTGCGCGGTGGCCAGCTGCTCGTAGCCCTCGGCGATGTGGAAGGTCCCGGCGAACGCCTCACGCGGGTCGACGGAGGTGTCGCGCAGCCGCGGCAGGCGTTCGAGGAGCATGTTGACCTTGAACTGTGCGCCCTCCGCGGGCTCCGGGGGCGTGTCGCCGGTGAGTTCGGCGAGGGCCTGGGGGGAGGCGTTGACCAGGACGTGCCGGGCGGCGACGGTGCCCTCGCCGTCGGCCGTGCGGTAGGCGACCTCGGCCGTGCGGCCGTCCGTGGCGATGCTCAGCGCCTCGTGACCGGTGGCGAGGACGGCGCCGGCGGCGCGGGCGGCGTCCGCGAGGGCGTCGGTGAGTGCGCCCATGCCGCCGACGGGCACGTCCCAGTCGCCGGTCCCGCCGCCGATCACGTGGTACAGGAAGCAGCGGTTCTGCTTCAGGGACGGGTCGTGGGCGTCGGCGAAGGTGCCGATGAGGGCGTCGGTCAGGACCACCCCGCGCACCAGGTCGTCCGTGAAGTGCTCCTCGACGGCGACGCCGACGGGCTCCTCGAACAGCGTCCGCCAGGCCCGGTCGTCGTCGAGGACGCGGCGCAGTTCCTCGCGGGTGGGCAGCGGCTCGGTCAGGGTCGGGAAGATGCGCCGCGCCGCGCGGCCGGTCATGCCGTAGAACTCCTGCCAGGAGCGGTACTCCCGGTCGGAGCCGGTGAGCCGGGCGAAGGCCTCCCGGGTGCGCCGCTCACCACCGCCGACCAGGAGGCCGGTGGCCCTGCCGTCGCGTGCGGCCGGCGTGTACGAGGAGACCGTGCGGGTGCGGACCCGGAAGTCCAGGCCGAGATCCCGGACGATCTTCCGGGGCAGCAGGCTGACCAGGTAGGAGTACCGGGACAGCCGGGCGTCGACCCCGGCGAAGGGCCGGGTGGACACCGCCGCCCCGCCGGTGTGGTCCAGCCGTTCGAGGACCAGCACGGAGTGGCCCGCCCGGGCCAGGTAGGCGGCGGCGACCAGGCCGTTGTGGCCGCCGCCGACGATGACGGCGTCGTAGGTCCGGTGGACACGGGGTGCCTCGGGTGCGGTCATGGTTCTTCGTAACACGGGGTGATCGCCGTCGGCCAGACGGCCGCCGGACCGGTCACTGACCGGCCGGCGTCCGCTGGTCCCGCAGGGCCGCCACCCTGCGGTACAGCCCGGCCGCCTCCTCGGCGCGGCCCAGTCGCTCCAGGCAGTGCGCCTCGTCCCTGCGGGCGTCCAGGGTGTCGGGGTGGTCCGGGCCGAGGACGCTCTCCCGGGCGGCGGCCACACGCCGGTAGGCGGTGAGCGCGTCCGCCCAGCGGCCCAGCCGGCCCAGGCCCACGGCCGCCTCGCGGTGGCTGAGCAGGGTGTCGGGGTGGTCCGGGCCGAGGAGGTGCTCGCGTTCGGCGGCGACGGCCCGGTGCACCTCCTCGGCCTCCTCCCAGCGGCCGAGCCGGCCCAGGCTCAGGCCCGCCTCGTGCCGGGTGGCCAAGGCGGTCAGGGCTCCCGGGGACGGGGTGGGCCGCTTCTCGGGGTCCGGGTCGCCAGGGCCGGTGGCGGGGCGGGCGATCCAGTCGTCGGACAGGGCGGCCGCCGGATCGGGCTGCGGGGTGCGCGGCACGGCGCCGGCCGCCCTGCGTCCGCTGGTCATGCCCTGGGCCCAGGACGGCACCCGGCCCGCCGGCGCCGGCCCGCCGGGAGCGGGAAGGGGTGCGCCGGCACCGGACGCGGGGACCGGGGCGGCGCGGTGGGCGGTGATCCGCCACGCCAGTTCCCGTGCGTCGCCCGGTCTGTCCTCGGGATCCTTCGCCAGGAGGTCCAGGATCACCCGCTCAAGGAACACCGGTATTCCGGGCCGGAGTTCGCGGGGCGGACGGGGCGGGGTGTCGCGGTGGCCGACGAGGATCGCCCAGGCGTCCTCGAGGTCGAACGGCGGCACGCCGGTGGCGAGTTCGTACAGCACGCAGCCGAACGAGTAGAGGTCGCTGCGCTGGTCGACGTCGGTGCCGCCGATCTGCTCGGGGGACATGTAGAGCGGGGTGCCCATGGTGATGCCGGTGCCGGTCAGCCGGGAGGTGAAGCCGATGTCGTGGCCGAGGCGGGCGATGCCGAAGTCGCAGATCTTCACCGTGCCGTCGCCGAGCCGCACGATGTTGGCGGGCTTCAGATCCCGGTGCACGATGGCCTGTTCGTGGCAGTACGCCAGAGCGGAGGCGACCTGTTCGGCGATCTCCACGATGTCGGCGACCGGCAGCGGGTGGTGCCGGTGCTCCGCGAGCAGCTCGCTGAGGTTGCGGCCGTCCAGCAGCTCCATCACCAGGTACAGGACGCCCTCGGACTCCCCGAAGTCGTGCACCACGGTGATGCCCCGGTGCTGCAACGCGGCGGCCACCCGGGCCTCGCGGCGGAACCGCTCCCGCACGACGCGGGTGAAGGTGTGGTCGTGGTTGGCGCCCAGCGGCTTCAGGCACTTGACCGCGACGTGCCGGCCCAGCGACTCGTCGCGCGCCCGCCACACCTCGCCCGTGCCGCCGCGCCCGATCAGCTCCAACTGCCGGTACCGGCCCTGGATGAGCCTGTTCTCCCCCATGTCGCGCGACGCTCCCCCCGGTAGCCGTTCGCCCGCCCCCTGGCCCCATCAGTATGGCGGCCCACCGTCCGCGTGTGTACGGGGCGGTCCGGGGAGCGCGCCGGCCGCGCCGCCGGTCAGTCGAGCGTGGCGAGGAACTCCGTGCAGGCACGCGCGCAGGCGCGGCAGGCCGCCGCCGAGTCCTCGGCGCCCGGCTGCCGGTCGAAGACGTGCGCGGCCTCCAGGCACACGGTCCGGCACCACTCCACCTGGACCCGGATGGTGTTCTCGTCCACCTGGTTCTGCTCGGACAGCACGCGGCAGGTCGCGTCGCAGACCTCCGCGCACATGATGCCCTTGCGCCGTACGAGTTCCTGGTTCTCGGTGCCGTCGGGATCCACGAGGCTCGCGCGCAGCGCGCAGGCCCGCGCACACTCGGTGCACGCCTGCGCGCAGGCGAACCGGTCCTCCAGGAACCGGAACAGCTCCTGCTGGGATGTCGTCGAAGTCACGCAGCGCGGGTAGCCGCGCCCGGCGCCGGTCAAACCCGGGACGGCGGCACCGGGTGAGCCTGGTTCACGACGCGAAGCAGGGGTACCCGCGTCACATGAATAGCGCATGGATGGAGATGGCCGCGGGGCGTGGAGCCCTCGGCATCGGGCTGGCTGTGGCGGGTGTGGTGGTCGTGGCCCTGCTGCTGGGGGCCTTCGTCCTCGGCTTTCGCAGCAAGCGCAAGGAACTGCCCACACCGCGCCCGGAGGAGCAGCCGCACCTGCCCGAGGGCGGCCCGGTCCGGGAGACGCAGGAGCGCCGGGAGCCCGACGAGATGCCGCGCAGCGACGAGCGCCTGACGCCGCACGAGCTGAAGACGAACGGCCGGCAGAGCGACCGGACGAGCGCCACGCAGGAGCGCCCGCGCTGGAACGAGGGCAGCAGCGGAGGCTTCGGCAGCGGCGGCCCCGGAGCCCGCTGAGCCGCGCGCTTCCCGCGACCTCGTCCGGTCCGGGAACCGACGAAGGGCCCGTGCCTGGAGCACGGGCCCTTTCGCATGCCCGGCACCCTTCGGCCGACCGTGGCGTGGATCACAGCTGCAGAGTGCAGCGCGGCGGGGGGCCCAGCGTCTTTCCACAGGTGTAGGGGGCCACTGAGACGCGGGACGGTGAGGATGGAGCAGGTTCGGGCGGACGGCTTCGACGAGTTCGCGGCCGCCCGTTGGTCGGCGCTGCTCCATGTCGCGCGTCTGCTCACGGGGGGCGATCGGCAGCGGGCCGAGGACTTGGTGCAGGAGGCCTTGGTGAAGCTCTGGTTCGCCTGGCCGAAGGTCGCCGAGCAGGCGCCGGAGGCCTATGTGCGCACGGTGCTCGTGCGGCTCGCGGCGCGCTCGGCCCGGCGCCGCTGGTGGGGCGAGCGCCCGGTGGACCAGCTGCCCGACCGGGCGGACCCCGGCGACATGTCGTCGGCCGTCGCCGAGCGCTCGCGGCTGGAGGCGGCGCTGGCCCGGCTGTCACCGAAGCAGCGGGCCGCCGTGGTGCTGCGCTACTACGAGGACCTGCCCGAGGCGCAGGTCGCCCAGGCGCTGGGCTGCCCGGTGGGTACCGCGCGGTCCCACGCCTCACGCGGAGTCGCCCGGCTCCGCCTGCTTCTGTCCGACACCGTCCGGCCCGTGGGGTGAGAGGAGTGGAGATGGACGACTTCGAGCGGGACCTGTCACGCCTGATGCGCGACACCCGGCAGCACGCCCCCTACGAGCCCGAGCACCGGCGGCGGCTGCACGCCGGCATCCGGGCCCGCCGCCGGTCCAGGATGCTGTGGAAGGCGGGCGGTTCGGCCGTCGCGGTGGCCGGGCTCAGCGTGGGACTCGCCCTGCTGCCCCAGCTGGGCAGCCGGGCCCAGCCCGCCGAACCCCGGCCGCAGCGCACGACCAGCCCGGCGCCCACCGTCGAGCCGTCCCCCACGACCGGCGCGCCGAGCCCGAGCGTCACCCCGACCCGGCCCGAGTCCTCCGCCCCCGCGACGACGGCGGGCAGCGACGCCCCGCAGGGCGGCACGACCATGCCGGTCGATCCGACCCCGCCCGCCACGGTCGCCGAGAGCGACACCGCGTCGAGCCCGCCGGACGCCACGCCGTCGTCCTCGGCTCCCGGCACCGTCCCGCCGTCCGTCCTGGAGTCGCGGCCGCCCTCCGCCTCGTCCTCCGTCGAGTAGCCGCCCGCGCGGCCCGTCCCGCCGGGTACGCCACCCGCAACCGTCATCCCGCCACCCGCCACCCGCCACGGGCGCCTTCGGCCTGCCCGGAAACCGGCGCGCCCGCCGTGGCCGCGCGCCAGAAAGCGACCGTGAGACGCCATGAGAACCGCACGGCGGCCGGCCCCGGCCGCCCGCCCGACACCCGAGCCGTCCGCGCTGCCGCGCCGGGCGCCCCTGCCCGCGCACCACCCCGAGCCGGTGCTCGACGTGGTCGTGCCCGTGCACAACGAGGAGAACGACCTGGAACGCTGCGTCCGGCGGTTGCACGCGCACCTGGGTGAGACGTTCCCCTACCCGTTCCGCATCACCGTCGCCGACAACGCCAGCACCGACGCCACGCCCCGTATCGCCGCGCGGCTGGCCGCCGAACTGCCCGGCACCCGCTGCATCCGGCTGGCGGAGAAGGGGCGCGGCCGTGCGCTGCACACCGCCTGGTCGCGGTCGGGTGCGCCGGTGCTGGCCTACCTCGACGTGGATCTGTCCACCGACCTCGCCGCACTGCTGCCGCTGGTCGCGCCGCTCATCTCCGGGCATTCCGACATCGCCATCGGCACCCGGCTGGCGCGCGGCTCACGCGTGGTGCGCGGGCCGAAACGGGAGATCATCTCCCGCTGCTACAACGGCCTGCTGCGCGGCACGCTCGCGGTGGGTTTCTCCGACGCGCAGTGCGGGTTCAAGGCGGTGCGCCGGGACGTCGCCGAGCGGCTGCTGCCGCTGGTCCGGGACCGCGAGTGGTTCTTCGACACCGAGCTGCTGGTCATCGCCGAACGGGCGGGGCTGCGGATCCACGAGGTGCCGGTGGACTGGGTGGACGATCCCGACAGCCGGGTGCACATCGTGTCCACGGCGCTGGCCGACCTGCGGGGCATGGCCCGGCTCGGCCGGGCGCTGGCCTGCGGCCGGCTGCCGCTGAGCGCGCTCGGCCGGCGCGGCGGCGACCTCGCCGGGGAGCTGCCGGCGGGCCTGGCACGCCAGGCCGTGCGCTTCGCCGCCGTGGGCCTGGCCAGCACCCTGTGCCATCTGCTGCTGTACACGGCCCTGCGGCCGGCGGCGGGCGCGCAGACCGCCAACGGTCTCGCCCTGCTCGTCAGCGCGATCGCCAACACGGCCGCGAACCGGCGGCTCACCTTCGGCGTGCGGGGCCGCGGCGGCGCACTGCGCCACCACCTCAAGGGCCTCGGGGCGTTCGTCGTCGCACTGGCCCTCACCAGCGGCTCCCTGGCCGTCCTGCACCGTCTCGCGCCCGGGTCGGGCCACCGCGTCGAAGTGGTGACGCTGATCGCCGCCAACCTCGCCGCGACCCTGCTGCGCTTCCTCCTCCTCCGGGCCTGGGTCTTCCCCTCCCGGCCCGCCCGCCGTACGACGGGGGCCTCATGACCACCGTCGAGCTGAGCCGGCCGCCGTCCGGCGGCGGGGCGCCCGAAGCCCCGGGCGCCCGGGGCGGGTTCCGCTCACGGCTGCGGGCCGCGGCGGTCCGCCACGGCCCCGTGCTGCTGACGTACGGCGTGCTGAAGCTGGCCGGCTTCGCCGTCTTCCTGTATCTGCTGGACTCCACGGGGGACTTCCGCGAGAAGCACCCGCGCTTCGGCGGCGGTGAGCACGCCTGGGACGTCCTGGCCAGCTGGGACGGCTGGTGGTACCAGCAGATCGCCCTGCACGGCTACGACCCCGCGCTGGAGCCGATCCCGGGCGCGACGGGCCTGATCACGCTGGAGGGGAACTCGGCGGCGTTCTTCCCGCTGTACCCGGCACTGATGCGGCTGGTGTCGGAGGTCACCGGCCTCGGCCCGTACGGCGCCGGCATGACCGTCTCCGTGATCGCCTCCTTCGCCGCGGCGCTCGGCATCCACACGGTCACGCGGCGGTTGGGCGGGCACCGGGCCGGTCTGATCGCGGCCGGGCTGTGGGCGGTCTGGCCCGGATCGGGCACCGAGTGGTCGGGCTACTCGGAGTCCCTCTACACGGCGCTGGCCGCCTGGGCCTGCCACGCCGTCGTGACCCGCCGCTGGCTCAGCGCCGGCGTACTGACCTGCGCCGCCGGGCTGTGCCGGCCCACCGCCGCCGCGCTGATCGCCGCGCTCGCCGTCGCCGTGGTGCTCTCCTTGCGGCGACGCGAGGACGGGGTCCGCCGTCCGCTGGCCGCGCTCGCCGTCGCCCCGCTGGGCCTGCTCGGCTACCTGGGCTGGGTCAACCACCGCATGGGGGACATCGACGGCTACGCGAAGCTCCAGGACGGCGCCTGGGCCCACAAGTTCGACGGGGGCGTCCACACGTTCGACGTACTGACCTCCGTGCCCGTCGGGCACTTCGACTACCTCTTCGCGATGCCCTTCGAGGACGTCATCGGTGTGTGCGTGGTCCTCATGGTGCCGGTGCTGACGGTCCTGCTGCTGCGTCTGCGGCCGCCCGCCGTGCTGGTGGTGTACACGGTGCTGTCGTACCTGATGGTGATGACGACCCAGCAGTACTTCGGGAACGTCTCGCGCTATCTGCTCCCGCTCTTCCCGCTGTTCGTCCCCCTGGCGCTCGCGATGCGCCGGCTGAGCTGGCCGTCCCTGGTCACGGTCCTCGGCACCGCCGCCCTGGCCTCCGGTTCCTACGCGGGATACGTGCCGTTCGAGCTGGGCGTGCCGTGACGTGGGGCGGCAGCGGGCGCGCGGGCGGGCGCAACGGCGCGACCTGGCGGCATACTGATCACGCGCCGTGCCACGACCGGGCAGAGCGGCGCGGAGGGGATGAGGTGACGTGACCACGGAAGGAACGGGTGGGCGGGGGACGTCCGGCGAGCCGGACGGCCTTCCGGCGCTCACCGACAAGGTGTGGCTGAGCTTCCTCGGGGACAGCGAATCGGCCATACGGGCCACCGCGCCGCGGGAGCCCTCCGCGCGGGAGCGGGCGCAGGGCCTGCGGCCCGAACCGCCGCAGTCCGTGGGCGAACTGTGGCAGCCGGACGACCCGCGGGTCCGCGTGGCCTGGCGGGATCTGGACCACCGCGCGAGGATGCGGCGCGCCGGACGCTTCGCGGCGACCGCCGCCGCCGTGGCCCTGGCCCTCGGGGCCTGGTCGCAGCTGTCCACGGGCGCGGGCACGGACGGCGGGCGGGAGGAGGGCACCGTGCAGCAGGTGGGCGCCGAGCTCTCCACGGCCACTCCCCTGCCCTCCGGCACCCCCGGCCCGGACGCCCCCCGATAGCACGCGCAGGACGGGTGCGGTCCGGCGCCTCCGCTTAGGATGACCTCACCGGCCGGATCCGGGCGTCCTCCCGGGCACGGCCCCCGCCGGCGAGCCGACCGGGACGCGCACGCCGACCCGAAGGGGACAGCCATGAGCGCGCCACGCCTCAGCAGTACGCCGTTGCCGGGCATAGGCGTCCGCTACGACCTGACGACCCGGGACAGCCGCCGCCTCTCGGTGGTCGCCCACCGCGACGGCCACCGCACCCTCAGCGCCTACCGGGAGGACGACCCGGACGCCTGCGACCTGTCCGTGCGGCTGACGGCCGACGAGGCGGCCACCCTCATCGACGCGCTGATGCCGGCGCACCACACCCCCAACCTGCTCTCCACCACCGACCTCGGACTCGTCGCCGAACGAATAGAACTGCCCGGCTCCTCGCACTGGAACGGGCGGCTGCTGGGCGAGTCCCGGATCCGCACCGACACCGGCGCCTCCATCGTGGCGGTGCTGCGCAGAGCGGACGCGGTCCCCTCCCCCGCCCCGGACTTCCGGCTGGCCGGCGGCGACATCCTCATCGTCATCGGCACCCGCGAGGGTGTGGAGGCGGCCGCCGCGATCCTCGGGCGGGAGTGACCCGCCGTGCACGACTCCGCGGTCTTCCTCATCGAGTTCGGGTGCCTCATCCTCGGGCTCGGACTGCTCGGCCGGATCGCCGGGCGCTTCCGCTTCTCACCGATCCCGCTGTACCTGCTGGCCGGGCTGGCCTTCGGCAAGGGCGGTCTGCTGCCGCTGGGCGCGAGTGAGGACTTCGTGGCCATCGGCGCGGAGATCGGCGTCATCCTGCTGCTGCTCATGCTGGGCCTGGAGTACACGGCGGCCGACCTCGTCACCAACCTGCGCACCCACTACGCGGCCGGGCTGGCCGACGCGGTCCTCAACGCCCTGCCGGGTGCCGTGCTGGCCCTGCTGCTGGGCTGGGGCCCGGTCGCCGCCGTCGTCCTGGCCGGGGTCACCTGGGTGTCGTCCTCCGGCGTCATCGCCAAGGTCCTCGGGGACCTCGGCCGGCTCGGCAACCGCGAGACACCGGCCATCCTGAGCATCCTCGTCCTGGAGGACCTCTCCATGGCGGTCTACCTGCCCATCGTCACGGCCCTGCTGGCCGGGGTGGGACTGGCCGCCGGCGGCGTGACCCTCGCCATCGCCCTCGGGGTGGCGTCCCTGGTGCTCGTCCTGGCGGTGCGCTTCGGCCGTCACGTGTCCCGCTTCGTCTCCAGCGACGACCCCGAGAAACTGCTGCTGGTGGTCCTGGGGGTAACGCTGGTGGTGTCCGGGGTGGCCCAGCAGCTGCAGGTGTCGGCCGCGGTGGGCGCCTTCCTGGTGGGCATCGCGCTGTCCGGGGAGGTGGCCGAGGGGGCGACGAGCCTGCTCGCACCGTTGCGGGACCTGTTCGCCGCGGTGTTCTTCGTCTTCTTCGGTCTGCACACCGACCCGGCCAGCATCCCGCCGGTGCTGCTGCCGGCCCTCGCCCTGGCGGCGGTCACGACGGCGACGAAGATCGCCACCGGTTACTGGGCCGCGCGCCGGGCCGGGGTCGGGCGCAAGGGGCGCTGGCGGGCCGGCGGCACGCTCGTCGCCCGCGGGGAGTTCTCCATAGTCATCGCCGGTCTCGCCGTCACCTCGGGCATCGAGCCCTCCCTCGGCCCGCTCGCCACGGCGTACGTGCTCATCCTGGTCCTGCTCGGTCCGCTGACCGCGCGCTGGACCGAGCCCCTGGCCACCCGCCTGACCGACCGCCGGGATCGCGGGAGGCGGACCGGGCGGACACCTCCGGCTCCCCCCGGCGACCACGAGACGATCGAGGGGCGGGACGCGGTCGGGCGGGCCTGACGCGAGCGAGCGGGCCACGGTGCGGGACGGATGCGTTCAGCCCGTCTTCCAGCCCCGGCGGGTGTCGATGCGCTCCCACTCCGCGTCCCACATCGCCAGGCGGCGCCGGTCCAGGGCCAGGCGGGCCAGCCACAGCGTGCCGAGGACCGTGCCGCCCACGAAGGCCCCCGCGAGCACACCGCCCATCGTCGAGTGCAGCCACGCCTCGCCGCCGGTCACGGGCGGTCCGGTGAGGTCGCCGGCCCGGTTCACCCACACGGCGACCGCTGAACCGGTCTCGGCGCGGGGCGGTACGCGGGCCTGCTCCTGGTGGCGGGATCCGTCCGGCGCGGTCCAGCGCACCTTGCCCCACACGCGGTTGTCACTCGACCCGCGGGCCGCGGACGGGCCCGGTGCGTCCTGCACGAGGACCGCCCGTACCTCGTGGCTCTCCGCCCGCTGCCGTTCGACGGCCCGGTCGACGGCGGCCGACGCCGTCAGTCCCGCGAGCGAGCCGCCCAGCAGGGCCAGCAGCCAGCCGGCGAGCACGACCCAGGCCTCGACGACGTCGATGCGCCGTCGGAGCGGGTTGTGTCGCCACCGCCACCACCGCGCGGTCGTGCGCTCGGACGCCTCCATGGCCGACACCCCCTCGTGAGCACCGGCAGCACCCTTCCAGTGTGCTCCCGGAACCGCCGCGAGGCCCTGTCGAGAGGGGCCCTCAACCGGACCAGCGGTCCTCTCCGGGGCGGCGCAGCACCGTCAGCAGGCCGTCCTGGCCGGCCACCGCCTCCAGGGCCAGGGTGCGGTACCCGGCCTGCGCGAAGAAGACGGTGATGCGGTCCTGGTCCTCGCTGAGCACCGTGCCGTCCCCCCACTGCTCGTGCCGGACCTCGGTGCCGACGGGGTAGGCGGCCGCGGCCGGGTGCTCGGGCCGCTCGCCGGGTCCCCGCCCGTCCCGGTCCTCGTCGCAGAGGTCGCAGTTGCCGCAGGGCGCCTCGTGCTCCTCCCCGAAGTAGCCGAGCAGGAACTGCCGCCGGCAGCCGGTCGTCTCGGCATAGGCCCGGGCCATCTCGACGCGGGTGCGGTCCGTGCGGCGGTGCGCCTGCGCCGTGCGCGCGGCCTCCTCCGCCGCCTCCTCGGGGGTCACCCCGTCGGCCGGGCGGATCTCACCGTCCTCGCCGGTGTCGACGGCCTCCGCCTCCTGGAGGAGGTTCACCGCGGCGGTGACCCGGTTCCTGGACAGTCCGGTGTCCTCGCGCAGGTCGTCGAGGCCGGCGGGGTCGTCGCCGTGCTCGTGGACGGCCCGGGCGACGTCGGACAGGGTGTCGCGGCCGGGGGTGCGGCCCGCGAACCAGGTCTGCATGCCGGTGTCCTCGGACCGGTAGTGCAGCACGGCCAGGGCCGGCTCCCCGTCCCTGCCGCAGCGGCCGATCTCCTGGTAGTAGGCGTCCAGCGAGCCGGGCAGCGACGCGTGCAGGACGAACCGCACGTCCTCCTTGTCGATGCCCATGCCGAAGGCCGAGGTCGCCACCACCACGTCCGTCTCGCCGGAGAGGAACGCGTCGTGGATGCGCTCGCGTTCGGCCGCGCGCAGCCCGGCGTGGTAGGCCTCCGTGGTCAGTCCCAGGGAGGCGAGTTCGCGGGCGAAGTGCTCGCTGTCCTTGCGGGTGCCGGCGTAGACGATGCCCGGCTTGGGCTCCGCGGCGGCGCGTTCGACGACGGTCCGGCGCCGCTCCTCGTCGTCCAGGAACCGGCGGACCTCCAGTCTGATGTTGGGCCGGTCGAAGCCGGTGACCATCAGCCGCGGCCGGCGCATGCCGAGCCGTTCGGCTATCTCCTTGCGCACCGGTGAGGCGGCGGTGGCGGTCAGGGCCAGGACGGGCGGCCGGCCCACCCGGCGCACGGCCTGCTCCAGGCGCAGGTAGTCGGGGCGGAAGTCGTGGCCCCAGGACGACACGCACTGCGCCTCGTCCACGACGAACAGGGCCGGTTCCACCGCGGCGAGCCGCTCCAGCACGTCGTCCTTGGCCAGTTGCTCGGGCGACAGGTACAGCAGCCGGGCCTCGCCCCGCTCCACCGCCTCCCAGGCCTCCTGGGTACCGGTCGCGCCCAGGTCGGAGTTGATCGCGACGGCGCCCGGCGCGCCCTCGCCCTGCGGCAGCCCGGCGATCTGGTCGCGCTGCAGGGCGAGCAGGGGCGACACGACCACGACCGGCCCGGACAGCAGGACCGCGGGGACCTGGTACACGGCGGACTTGCCGGACCCGGTGGGCATGACGACGAGGGTGTCCTCCCCGTCGAGCACCCACTCCATGGCGGTGGCCTGCTCGGGCAGGAGCGTGTCCCAGCCGAACACGTCGGCGGCGGCCTCCCGCAGGCTCGCGGCCCGGTCCCGTCGCGTCCCCGACCCCGTCCGTCCCATGCCGGCTCCTCGCTGTCTCCGTGCGGACGGCGCTGCGTCGCCTCCGCGGCGCAGCCCTGGGTACCCGCCGCGCCGCGTACGTATCAGGGGGGTGCGGCGGCGGCCTCAGCGCGGGGCGGCGGCGATCCGCACCCGGCCGCGCCCGTCGCCGGGACGGTCCGCATCGGCGGAGCCGGCGCGCAGGAAGGATGCCAGGGCGCGTCCCTCCTCCCCCACGGCGTCGCGTTCGGCACGGGAGAGGCCGCGCAGCGGGGCGACGTGGACGGTGTCCGCCTCGACGGTCCAGGTCGCGGCGACCCGGCCGTCGACGAGGACCAGGCGGGCGCCGGCGACCGACAGGCCGCGGTGGGCGTCGTCGACGACCCGGCCGCGGTCGTCGTAGCCGAGGACCGCGTTGTCGAACGCGGGCAGGAACCGCACCGGGGCCGGGGTGCCGGGGTCGGGGCGCGGCGCGTCGGGGAGGTCGAGGAGTTCCCGGCCGCGTTCGTCGCGGAAGGAGAGCAGTTCCCCGCGCAGGGCGCTCACCGCGCGCGGCAGCCCCGCCAGGCCGCACCAGGCGCGCAGGTCGGCGGTGGCGGCGGGGCCGTACGCGGCGAGGTACCTGCGCACGAGCGCCTGCCCGACGGGGTCGGAACCGTCCGTGGCCGGTGGGTCGATCGCGCGTCCCAGCCAGGAGGACATGAGGCCGTAGCGCGCGCCGCCCTTGGTCCGCCACAGGCCCCGCGGCGGGAGCTGCACGGTCGGCAGGAGACCGGCGACCAGCATCTCGCCCAGGGGCCGCGGGCCCGCCAGCGGCCAGCGGCCGGCGACGGCCCGGGCCAGTTCGGGCATGGTGCGGGGCTGCCCGTCGGACATGACCTTCTCGCCCTCCGCGGCGAGTTCGCCGAGGTCCACGCCGTCCAGCTCGCGGCGGTAGACGCCCAGGACCCGTTGGCGCAGCATGGCGTCGTGGCGGGCACGCCAGGCCAGGGCGTCGTCGGCGGTGACCAGGTGGACGGTACGGCGCATCAGGTGGGTGCGCACCACCCGCCGTGCGGTGAGCAGCGCGGACAGGTCGTCCGGGTCGAACGCCCGCAGCCGCGACCAGAGTCCGGTGAACGGCTCCTGCGGTTCCTGCGCCTGCAGCCCGCCCAGGTGGGCGACGGCGTCGAGCACGGGCAGGCCCACGCGTTCCAGGAGCAACTGGCGTGCCAGGGTGGCGCGGTTGAGCGCCCGTGTGTCGAGAACGGTCATCTCGGAACCTCGGTCTTCGCGTCGTTCGCCGGCCCGTCGTCCGCCGGGCGGGCGGCTTCGCGGCCACCCTGGCAGGCGAAGAGGTCAGGTGCTGACCGCGACCACCGGGTCCGCGGTCCCGCGCCACGGGTGCGACCCGCCCGCCCTCCGGCTGCGCGCGGTGCCGGGTCCGCGCGGTGCCGGGTCCGCGCGGTGCCGGGTCCTCACGGTTCGGGTCCGCGCGGTTCGGTGACGGGGCCCGGGGCCATGTCGCCCGCGCCGGGCTCCGGTGCCGCCGTCCGGCGGCCCGGGGTGTCACCGTTCGGCCGGGCCCTGGGGCGACAGTCCGGTCAGCCCGGCCGCCGCGCCGACCGGCTCCAGGCGCGGTCCGATCCATTCGCACAGCAGGACGGTGGCGTCGTCCTCCAGCCGGCCGTGGTGGTAGTCCAGGACGGCCTGGACCAGGCGGCGCAGCGTCTCGGGGACGGGCAGGCCGTCGGCGTGGTGGCGGACGAGGAAGTCGGTGAAGCGCGCCAGGCCGAACTCCCGGCCACCCGAGCTGCCGGCCTCGGTGATGCCGTCCGTGTACAGCACGATGCGGTCCCCCGGCTGGAGGTGCTCCTCGCACACGGTGGTGCGCAGACCCAGCTCGGTGCCCATGGGGTGGCCCGGAGGGCAGCGCAGATGGCTGGACCAGCGCCTGTCCCGGATGATGATCGGCGGGTGGTGGCCCCGGTTCACCCACCGCAGGACGCCGGTGCGGGTGTCGAGGGTGGCCAGGATCCCGGTGACGTAGCGCCGGTGGTCGTACTGCTCCAGCAGGGCGGCTTCGACGGCCTCGGCCTTGTCGGCCAGACCCGCACCCTGACGCCTGGCGTTGCGGCAGGCGCCGAGTGCGAGGGCGCCGGACAGCCCGGCTGCGGTGTCGTGCCCCATGGCGTCGAAGATCGTCAGGTGGACCAGGGGACCGTCGACGGCGTACTCGAAGACGTCGCCGCTGATGTCGTAGGCCGGTTCCAGGGCGGCGGAGACGGTGACCCTGCCGTCCGCGTAGGTGCGCGGCGGCAGGAGGTTCCACTGCATCTCCGCGGCCACGCTCATGGGCCGGCTGCGCGCGGCCCGGGCCAGCGCGTCGCTGGTGCTCCTCTTGCTCACGATGATCAGTGCGACGAGGCCCGCCAGCGCCTCCATGTCCGCGTGGGCTGCCGCGTCGTCGTGCTCGGCGCTCACCCGCAGCAGTCCGATGCGCTCCGTCCCGTCCAGCAGCGGAACCCACCACTCGGAGGCGTCGCCGACCGGGGGCGCGGCGGGCAGGACGTCGCCGTACTGGAAGGCCCGTCCGGCGACCGTGCTCTCGACGGGCAGCTCGCGTTCGACGTCGTCGCCGACCGGCCCGGCACCGGGCAGCAGGCGCAGCGTCCGGCGCTGGAGGTCGGCGAGGTAGATCAGCACCCGGCCGACGGAGGCCGCCCGTGCGCACTCGGTCGCCTTGTCCGGCAGCAGCTCGACCGGCATGAGGTGGCTCGCGGCCAGCAGATCGGCGAGCATCCGCCGTCCGTCCTCCCCGCTGTGTTCCCTCACGGTCCCCACTCCTCCGTTTCCCGCCCGCACCGGACGTGCGGGCCACCGTCGCGCGCGGGGCGGACGCCCGCCGGGCCGCCGCGCTCCGCCGCGGAGGCGTCGGCGACCGGCCCCTGGGTACTTCGAGGGTGGACCACTCCCCGCCGCACGTGGAAACGGAGGCCGTGTTGCTGTCCCACTCCCTCGCCAACGGAGTCCTCGTCGTCACCGTCCACCGTGACCCCGGCGCCGGCGGGCGCGCCGAGCTGTTCACCCGGATCAGCGGCCTCGCCGAGGCGTACCGCCCGGCTCCGCTGGTCGTCGTCCTGGAGGAACCGGCCTCGCCCGCCACGGTCGGTGTGCTGCTGCGGGTGCACCGCCTGTGCGGCCGGCTGGGCGTGCTGGTGTCGGTGGCGACGCACAGCGCCCCCACCCGCCGGGCGCTGGAGGCGGCAGCCGACGTGGCCGGCACGCGCCTGGTCGTCCACGCCCGTACGGACGTCGCCGTCACCGCCGCGTACGCCGCGGCCGCCTGAGAAGGGGGTCACCGGCGTCACGGCATCGTGCTCTGGGCGCTGACCAGGTCGGTGACGGCCCGCAGGCCCCCGTGTGCGAGGGCCGCGCGCTGCCGGTCGGCCCCGGTGCCGTCCTGCAGCAGCCGGTGGACCAGGGACGTGACCTGACGGGCGTCGCCCGAGGCGTCGAGGGCGAGGCTCACGTGCCGCAGGAGCTGGTACAGCACGTCGCCCGCGCGGTGCAGGGTGCCGCCGGGGTCGACCAGGGTGTCGCCCAGACCGTGCCGGGCGGCGTGCCACATCGCGCCCTGGAGCAGTTCCTGGGCGCAGTCGAGGGCGGGGACGCCGGCGTTCGCCTCCGCAAGGGCCGTCTCCACCAGGGCCCGGATGATCGCGGCGAGCATGACCGCCTCGTCGGCGCGCAGCTGGACGTCCGGGCAGCGGACCTCGATGGTCGGGTAGCGGGAGGAGAGGCGGGCCTGCCAGTAGAGCTGACCGACGTCGGAGATCAGGCCGGCCTCCAGCAGCCGCTCCACGCGCCGGTCGTAGTCCTCGACGTCACGGAAGGCCGGGGGCATCCCGCTGACCGGCCACCGGCTGAAGATCACCGTGCGCCAGCTGGCGAAGCCGGTGTCGTGGCCGTCCCACAGCGGCGAGTTGGCGGCCATGGCCGTCAGCGTCGGCAGCCAGAGGCGAATCCGGTTGAGGACCTGTACGCCCGCTTCCCGGTCCGGCACGCCCACGTGGACGTGCGTGCCGTTGACCAGCTGCTCGGCGACCAGCTGCGGTGCCTGGACGACCATCGCGCGGTAGCGGGCCTGGTCGGTGACCGCGGTGGGGCGGCCGTGCCGCACGGGGGGTGTCCCGCACACCCCGATCCGGCAGCCGTGCTCCTCGGCCGCTCCGCCCACGGCGTGCCGCAGCCGCAGCAGATGACCGCCGACCTCCTCCAGGGTGCTGCAGACCGGGGTGGCCACCTCCACCTGCGCCTGCAGCAGCTCGTACTGCACCTCCTGGTCGGCCACCAGGCGGCCCACGCCGGCCGCGGCGCGCACCTTGTCCGCCTGGGGCACGGGCAGACCCGTGGCCGGGTCGAGCAGCAGGTACTCCTCTTCCACGCCGATCGTCGTCATCGACCACCCTCTGTTCCGCCCGCCCGGCGGGCCGGGGCACCGTTCGCCCGGCCTGCGCTCGGTGCGCGGCGAGGACCGCTCTCGCGGGTCACCGAGTGCCGCGGCCCGCGCGCGGCAAACCAGGCCGGGGAGGGGGAAACCAGCTTCTCCCGGGAAAGACGCGTCCGCGAGGTGTGGGCGGCGGAGTATGGGTACCCGCGCGCGGCATCCGGCGCCCACGGGGGCGATGCCGGCGTCGCACCGGCCCGTGGAAGGGAACGGCCCATGCCGAGGATCGTCGAGCGAACGGCGTCGAGCGCACCGCCCCATCGAATGGAACATTCCGCCATTCAGCTCAAGAACGCACGATGTCGGGCAATGGCGACGAATGAGAGCGATTAGGTTCCTCGGGTCGGATGACCCGTCACCCGTCACGCATTGTTGCTGCCGATAGAGGACTGATGGCGACACACACTGAACCGGTTGCGCCCGTACCCGCGGCGGAGCGCCGCGGCAGGGGGAAGGTGATCGTCTCCTGGCTGACGACCACCGACCACAAGAAGATCGGACATCTGTACCTGATCACCTCGTTCGTGTTCTTCCTGATCGGAGGAGCACTGGCGATGGCGATCCGGGCCGAACTGGCGCGGCCGGGCCTGCAGATCCTGTCCAACGAGCAGTACAACCAGTCGTTCACGATGCACGGCACGATCATGCTGCTGCTGTTCGCGACGCCGACGTTCGCCGGGTTCGCCAACGCGATCATGCCGTTGCAGATCGGTTCCCCGGACGTCGCCTTCCCGCGGCTGAACATGTTCTCGTACTGGC
The DNA here is from genome assembly GCF_055567995.1 of Streptomyces sp. NPDC026246. Taxonomy (NCBI): domain Bacteria; kingdom Bacillati; phylum Actinomycetota; class Actinomycetes; order Kitasatosporales; family Streptomycetaceae; genus Streptomyces; species Streptomyces sp. NPDC026246. Next base: position 134,777 of record NZ_JBVHPJ010000004.1, read on the forward strand.
TGTTCGCCTTCGGCGGGCTCATCGTGATCAGCAGCTTCCTCACCCCGCAGGGCGCGGCCGACTTCGGCTGGACCGCCTACACCCCGCTCAGCGGCGGCGAACGCACCCCTTACATCGGCGGAGATCTGTGGATCATGGGCCTGGCCCTCGCCGGTTTCGGCACGATCCTGGGCTCGGTCAACTTCGTCACCACGATCATCTGCATGCGCGCCCCCGGCATGACGATGTTCCGCATGCCGATCTTCACCTGGAACGTGCTGCTCACCTCGGTGCTGGTGCTGCTGGCGTTCCCGGTGCTGGCCGCCGCGCTGTTCGCCCTGGAGGCCGATCGCCGTTTCGGGGCGCAGATCTTCAACCCGGAGAACGGCGGAGCGGTGCTCTGGCAGCACCTGTTCTGGTTCTTCGGCCACCCCGAGGTCTACATCCTCGCCCTGCCGTTCTTCGGCGTGATCACCGAGATCATCCCCGTCTTCGCCCGCAAGCCGATCTTCGGTTACACGGGGCTGGTCGGCGCCACCATCGCCATCGCGGGCCTCTCGGTGACGGTGTGGGCCCACCACATGTTCGCCACCGGCGCGGTGCTGCTGCCGTTCTTCGCCTTCATGACGTACTTGATCGCCGTGCCGACGGGCGTGAAGTTCTTCAACTGGATCGGCACCATGTGGAAGGGGTCCCTGTCCTTCGAGCCGCCCATGCTCTGGGCGGCCGGCTTCCTGGTGACCTTCCTCTTCGGCGGTCTGACCGGCGTCATCCTGGGGTCGCCGCCGCTGGACTGGCACGTCACCGACAGCTACTTCGTCATCGCCCACTTCCACTACGTGCTCTTCGGCACCATCGTGTTCGCCATGTTCGGCGGCTTCAGTTTCTGGTGGCCGAAGATGACCGGCACGATGCTCGACGAACGCCTGGAGAAGATCCACTTCTGGACGCTGTTCGTCGGTTTCCACATGACGTTCCTGGTGCAGCACTGGCTGGGCGCCGAGGGCATGCCCCGCCGGTACGCCGACTACCTCGCCGCCGACGGGTTCACCGCCCTCAACACCATCTCGTCGATCGGCGCCTTCCTGCTCGGCATGTCGACCTTCCCCTTCCTCTACAACGTGTGGAAGACGGCCCAGAAGGGCGAGAAGGTCGAGGTCGACGACCCGTGGGGCTACGGCCGCTCCCTGGAGTGGGCGACCTCCTGCCCGCCGCCTCGGCACAACTTCGTCACCCTGCCGAAGATCCGCTCCGAGTCCCCCGCCTTCGACCTGCGCCACCCCGACGTCGCCGTGCTGGACCAGGCGGAGAACACCGGGCGGCGCGATGTCCTGGAGGCCGAGGGCCACAAGGGCGACCGGCCGTGAGACGCGGCGGGCACGGGGCGCCGGCCGGCGCGACCGGCAGCGGCCTGGCGGAGGAGGCCGAGGGGTATCTCCTCGCCCAAGCCCATCGCGACCAGGCCCGGCGTGAGGCCGAGGAACTGTGCGCGCACCTGCCGTGGCTGACCGCGGCCGAGGCCGAGGACCTCACCGTCCACTTCGTCCGGCAGCGGCTCGACGTCAGCCGCCGTCTGCTGCGCGGCACGATCCAGCGGGCGGCGGAACTGCGCGAGGAGTACGAGGCCCGTTACGCAGCACTGCGGCGCACTCTGCTCCGGCGCCACGCGGCCGGGGCGTGTGCCGTCCTGGCCTGTGCGGCGTCGCTGAGCGCCGTGGTCCGCGACCTCACCGGCTGACGACCGAACGACGAACGCGAGCGGGTCGCCTCGATCAACTTCGAGGCGACCCGCTCGCGTTCGTCGTTCGCGCTGCGGCTCACCGGGTGTGGGCGTCCCCTCGGGGCAGGGGCCCGACGCCGGCCCGGCGGCCCCGGCGCAGGGCGGCGTGCCGCTGTCCCGGGCCGGGTCCGTTCCGTGCGGCGAGCGCGTCGGCCACGGCGCCGGTGACGAAGGCGTAGACGGTCTTGTGCAGGACGTCGACGACGAGTTCCTTGCGGGGCCAGGTCTGGGGCGGGGCCCCGACGCCGGTCGCGTTCTCCAGGATCTGGTCGTTGGTGAGGCGCACGACCGTGAACTGGGCCGAGGCGAGCGGGCCGCGCAGCCCGGCCTGGGCCATGACCGAGCGCAGCACGCCGAGTACGGCTGCCTGGCCGAAGTGCATGGCCCAGTTCACGGGGAGCGGCTGGGTACCGGGCCGTTCGGGCAGCCCGGTGATCCGCTGCAGGACCCGGGCGGGCACGTGGGAGTCGGGCCGGCCGGTCACCGCCTGCTCCGCCTTCTCGCCGAGAGTCATCACGACGCCGCCGACGGTACCGGCGACCAGCCCCTGCCACAGTGCGCGCCTGATCATGCGGCGGCGGGTACCCCGGTGCCGCGGGCTTCATCCCGGTGCCGCGGCTTCATCCGGTGCCACGGCTTCATCCCGGTGCCGCAGCTTCATCCCCGGCACGGCTGAGCGGCCGGTGACGGGCCCGCCTCACGGCGTGCCGTGGACCATCCGCCCGGTCACAGGGCGTCGGCCAGGCGGTCGACCTGGGCCGGGTCGGAGCCGTAGCAGTAGAGCATCACCTCGTCGGCGCCGAGGCCGGCGAAGCCGGTGACCGTTTCCCGGACGCCGCCGGGCGTGGTGATCAGCCCGGCGACCATGCGGTCCGCCATGCCGGTGAAGGCATAGTAGGCGTGCATCGCGGTCCGGGCGTCGTCGACGACGTGGTCGGGGCCGAGGGCGACGTTGACCTGGGCGACCAGACGGGGTTGGCCGTCACGGCCGTACTCCTGCCAGAAGGCGCGGGCGGTGTCGAACAGGCCGCCCGCCCAGGTCAGCGGTGCCGCGGCGAGGAAGCCGTCGCCCCAGCGGGCGACGCGTTCGATCGCGGCCGGCTTGAAGCCGCCGAAGAGGACCTCGGGGCCGCCGGGCCGGGCGGGCAGCGGGCCGATCGGGCCCGCGCCGTCGCCGTGGGCCTGCCCCGACCACAGCCGCCGCATGACGTCCATCTGCCCGTCCAGGCGCCGGCCCCGGGTGCTCAGGGGGACGCCGGCGACCCGGTGGTCGTCGTCCCGGCCGCCGACGCCCAGACCCAGGACGAGGCGGCCGCCGGTCATCCGGTCCAGCGTGGCCGCCTGCTTGGCGAGCAGGGCGGTGTCGCGCAGCGGGGCGAGCAGCACCTCGGTCTGCACGCGGATGCGGGAGGTGGCACCCGCGAGGACCGCGAGCGCGACGAGGGGTTCGGGGTTGTCGTAGACGAGCCGGTCGAGCAGGCCGAGGGTGCTGAAGGGCCCGGCCTCGGCACGCCGGGCCCAGGAGAGCAGGGACGCGGGGTCGCCGATGGGCAGACCGATACCGACGTTCATGGAGAAGACCTCCGACAGGAAGGGTCGACAAGGACAGCTGCCGCCCCTCCGGCACCTCAGTGAGGTGGGACGCTCCCGCCCTGCGGCGTGCTTCCGGGGAACGTCTCGTCGAAGTGCCCCCACCCTAGGGCCGCCTGCGTCCGGCGCCAACCGGATTTCGCCGGGACGCGTCGCACGGCTGTCGGGCTCGGCTCGTCCCGCCGGATGGGGCCCGGGGCGAGGCCGCGGGAGCCGGCCCGTTGGGGCTGCGGGGGCCGGCCGGCGGGGCCGCGGGGGCCGGCCGGCGGGCAGGCCGGGTCAGAAGCCGCCTTCGATCCGGTTCTGCCGCATCAGCCGCTCCAGCTCCGCGTCCGACAACGGGCGCAGCGTGTACAGGAGCCGGCGCAGACCGGGTTCGGCGAGCGTCTGGCTGGAGACCTGGACCTCCTTGCCGCGGTACCTGCGGATCAGGGTGGTCTCCGGCCGGCCGCCGGGGTACAGGCGGACCATGCGCATGCCGCCCCGCGCGTCCGCGGTGCAGGTCGAGCCCTTCTCCGTCAGCTCGGGGCACCTCGCCCGAGGGGCCGACGGGGTGCGCACGCTGAGCGAGACCAGCGAGAACTCGTCCTCCCGGACACCGCGGTACTCGACACCGAACGCCGGGCCGACCCGGACGCGCTCCACCCTCATCCCCGGCGGCGCGGCACCCAGGTACTGCACCTCCGCGTACTCCCGGTAGCGGGCGACCTCCCCCTCGTGCTGCCGCTGCCGGGCCTGCGCCGGTCCGACGAAACCCCCGTAGGCCACACCGGCCGCCAGTGCGACAACCGCCCCCGCCCGCACCCACCGGCCCGGCACGAAGAACGCGGCGGCCACGGCGTAGGGGAGCCCCGTCAGCGCGACCCGGGTGCCGGCCCCGCCCAGGTCCACCCCGGCGTGGTACGCGGCCAGCCCCGCCAGGACTCCGGGCGTGCCGAGGAGGAAGACCGCGGCCGCCCAGCCGAAGCGGCCCCGGGCGGTACCGCACAGCGGAACCACGGCCCGCGCCGGGACGGCCGCCGCGGCCAGCAGGCCCACGGCCGCGGGCACACCCACCGCGAGGACGACGGCAGCGGCTCCGCTGCCGCCGCCCCAGGCCGCCGCCACCAGCACGAGACCCAGGGCCGGTACGGCCATCACCGCCACCGCCCAGACCAGGAGAAGGTGCAGCGCCGTCGTCGCTTCTCTGCCACCGCTCGTCATACGGCGGATGCTGTCAGCCGGCCTTCCGTTCCACATGAGTTGCCGTACTCAGTGCTCGACGGCATCGGCGGCACACGTGACCATCGCCCCCGTACGGTCGATACTTGCCCGGAGCTGACGTCCTGTCGGCGAGGCCGGTGCCGCCCGCGCCGGCGGCCTGCCTTGCTCGCCCGCGAACGGGGCAGGCCGAGAACTGGCCCGCCCCACGCTGAACTGCGAAAATGTTGGCCGGAGACAGGTTCACCGGTCCCACCAGGAGGTTCCCGTGAAGATGCTGATCAACGTCCCGGAGACCGTGGTCGCGGACGCGCTGCGCGGTATGGCGGCTGCTCACCCGGAGCTGACCGTGGACGTGGAGAACCGGGTGATCGTGCGGCGGGACGCCCCTGTCGCCGGGAAGGTGGGGCTGGTCTCGGGCGGGGGTTCGGGCCACGAGCCGCTGCACGGGGGTTTCGTCGGCCCCGGCATGCTGTCCGCGGCCTGTCCGGGCGAGGTCTTCACCTCCCCCGTGCCGGACCAGATGGTGCGCGCGGCCGCCGCCGTGGACAGCGGGGCCGGTGTGCTGTTCATCGTGAAGAACTACACCGGTGACGTGCTCAACTTCGACATGGCCGCCGAGATGGCCGAGGACGAGGGCATCCGGGTCGCGAAGGTGCTGGTCAACGACGACGTGGCGGTGACCGACAGTCTCTACACGGCCGGCCGGCGCGGCACGGGCGCGACCCTGTTCGTGGAGAAGATCGCCGGAGCCGCCGCCGACGAGGGCCTGCCGCTGGAGCGCGTCGAGGCGATCGCCCGGCAGGTCAACGAGAACTCCCGCAGCTTCGGTGTCGCGCTGAGCGCGTGCAGCACCCCGGCCAAGGGCAGCCCGACCTTCGATCTGCCGCCCGGTGAGCTGGAGTTGGGCATCGGCATCCACGGCGAGCCCGGCCGGGAGCGGCGGGCGATGATGACGTCCGGCGAGATCGCCGAGGCGGCCGTCGAAGCGGTGGTGGAGGACCTGAGGCCGCGCAATCCGGTGCTGGTGCTGGTCAACGGCATGGGCGCGACGCCGCTGCTGGAGCTGTACGGCTTCAACGCCGAGGTGCAGCGGGTGCTGGCCGAGCGCGGGGTGCCGGTGGCCCGCATCCTGGTGGGCAACTACGTCACGTCCCTGGACATGGCGGGCGCCTCCCTCACCCTGTGCCAGGTCGACGAGGAGATGCTGCGGCTGTGGGACGCGCCGGTGAAGACGCCGGGACTGCGCTGGGGCATGTGACGCGCGAGTGCCAGCGGACCACGACGTACCTACCAGGCAAGGAGAGCCCGTGCTCGACGCCGATTTCTTCCGCCGTTGGATGACGGCGACCGCCGCGTCCGTCGACCGTGAGGCGGAACGGCTGACCGCCCTCGACTCCCCCATCGGGGACGCCGACCACGGCAGCAACCTGCAGCGTGGCTTCGCCGCCGTGACCGCCGCGCTGCGGGAGGAGTCCCCGGACACCCCCGGCGCGGTCCTGACCCTGGCGGGCCGCCGGCTCATCTCCACGGTCGGCGGTGCCTCGGGGCCGCTGTACGGGACACTGCTGCGCCGCACCGGGAAGGCCCTCGGCGACGCTTCCGAGGTCAGCGCGGAGCAGTTGGCGCAGGCGCTGCGGGCCGGGGTGGACGCGGTGATGACGCTCGGGGGCGCCGCACCGGGCGACGCGACCATGATCGACGCCCTGGTCCCGGCGGTGGAGGCGCTCGGGGAGTCCTTCGCGGCGGCCCGCACCGCCGCCGAGGAGGGCGCGGTGGCCACGACGCCCCTGCAGGCGCGCAAGGGCCGGGCGAGCTATGTGGGTGAGCGCAGCATCGGGCACCAGGACCCGGGTGCCACCTCGGCCGCGCTGCTGATCGCGGGACTGGTGGAGGCCGACGGTGAGTGACGAACGGCTGGTCGGGATCGTGCTGGTGTCGCACAGCGCGGAGGTGGCCGCCTCGGTCGCGGCGCTGGCCAAGGGCCTCGCGGGCGGCGGCCCGGTGGTGCCGGTCGCCCCGGCGGGCGGCACGGAGGGCGGAGGGCTCGGCACCAGCGCCGAACTGATCGCCGCGGCGGCCGCGTCGGTCGACCGGGGCGCGGGGGTCGCCGTGCTCACCGACCTGGGCAGCGCGGTACTCACCGTCAAGGCGCTGCTCGCCGAGGGCGACGAACTCCCGGAGGGCACGCGCCTGGTGGACGCGCCGTTCGTGGAGGGGGCCGTGGCCGCGGTCGTCACGGCGGCGACCGCGGCGGACCTGGCAGCCGTGGAAGCGGCGGCGGCCGAGGCGTACTCCTACCGGAAGGTGTAGCGGCGTCGTACTCCTGTTCCTGCGGAGGCCGAGCGACGACGGACGCCTCGCTCACGCGCGAGCACGCGGCGTGCGGCGGCGGGACGAGCTACTCGGCGCTAGCGGGCCGCCCGCGTCCAGGCGGGTGCTGGTCACGCGGCCGGGCCGCCGCGCGTCCGGTGCAGGTGCGGGTCGCGCGGCCCGACCGACACACGCCCGGCCGGGCCCTGGAGCACCCACGAGCGAGCTGACGGCCGCCGGCAAGGCGCACGGGCCCGCGGCGCGCCCCCGCGCGTGCGGCCGGAGTGACGCGCACTCGGCGCGGCCACCCAGCCGCGTACGGGGCGGGGCGGGCCGCCGCGTGTCCGGGGCGGGTGCCGGTCACCCACCCCGGCTGACGCGGGCGCGGCTGGGGGGCTGTGCGCCCGGCTCGGGGGGGGGGGTGCGGCTCGGCCGGTGTGCGGTCAGCCTGTCGGTGTGCTCGCGTCGGGGGTCGCGCCGACGAGCCGCTGTGCCGCCCGCTCCCCCGCCCGCACCGCCGCCGCGTGGTCCTCGATCGGAGACGCCTTGGTGTTCTTGAAGACGATGTACGTCACACCCGACGGCACGCCCCCGCCGTGCGGGTCGGGCCGGATGCCGAGCGCCTCGGCGGTCGCGTAGGACGCCTCGCCGATGATGTTCTGCGGGCCCGTGTCGCCGACGACGGCGTACTGCACGCGGTCGCGGTGGACGACCGCCACGACCGAGCCGCCGCCGATCCCGTGGGCGCGGTAGTCCCAGATGCGGCTCGGCGCCGGCACCACGATGAAGGGGAGGCGTTCGGCGCTCAGCGGGCGGCCGTCGGACTGCGCGAACGCCGTGCTCGCGGCGAAGTAGGGGTCCGTGGCCCGGTTGCAGCGCGGGCCGGGACGACCGTCGCAGTCGATGTCCATATCGGCCTTCCAGTGCACGACGTCGCGGGTCCCGCAGACGGGGATGTCCGCCGGTCTGCCGTTGTCGCTGCGGTACCGGCCCGTGGAGATCTGGTCGCAGTGGCGCACCGCGGCGAGCAGGTCGGCGGCGCGGACGGTGCCCTCGCGCCACACCACCGGCTGGGCGTGGTGCGGGGACGGGTCCGCGGGCACGGCCGACGGGGCGAGCAGGGCGGCACTGGCCGCGGCCAGTGTGAGGGACCGGGCACGCACGATGGGTGAGCCTCTCCTCGGGGACCTGACGGGCACTCAGCCCAATCTGTCCCCGGTCCGGTGGCCGGGCCACCGCTGGGGGGCCGGACGGTGCACGCGTCCGTGAGCCGCGACGGGGGCCGGGAGGCCGGGTCCGCGGAGGACCCGGCCTCCCGGCCGCCCGCGCCGGCGCGGTTTCTGCGACGACAGCGGTCCGCGCGACGGGCCCGAACTCCGGTTTGCTGACCTCCAGTTCGAGCACCTGACTCCTCAGCATACGGGCCGATGAAGGGCGGCCGACAGCGGATCGCGGCGCCCCGCGACGCCCACGGCGTGAGGAGCTCTGGCCCGTCGACCGACGCCGCCCTCTTGATGTGATCGCGTCAGCGGCGGCATATTGGTCCGGACCATTGCCGAGTGCCGCCCCGGGAGGCAGCGACGTGCGAGTTCCCTCCGCTCTCCCCGCTTCCCCGCGCCGGCTCGCGTGCTGCGCGGTCCTCGCCCTGCTCACCGCGTGCGGCGGGCCCGGCGCCGGCCAGGAGGACGGCGGCTCGCCGCCCGGCGCGCCGACGGGCGTCACCGCGGAGGCGGGAACCGCCACCAGCGTGCACGTCATGTGGAACACCACCGCCCGGGCCGAGCGCTACGAGGTGTATCGCGGCACCACGAAGGTCAAGGAAGTGCCTGGTGCCAAGCACATGGTGGATGTCACCAAGCTCCGGCCCTCCACGTCGTACGTCTTCACCGTGCGGGCGCGGGACGCAGAGGGGCGTCTGAGCCCGAGCAGCCGTGCCGTGCGGGCGCGGACACCGGCGGCCGTCGCGGACGACCGCTCGGCCCCGAGCCGCCCGGCGGAACCCCGGGGCCGGGCGGCCGGCAGCCGTGCGGTGCAGCTGACCTGGTCCGCGTCCAAGGACGACCGGAAGGTGGTGTCGTACGACATCCAGCAGAGCGGTACGAAGATCCACAGTGTGGGCGGGAACCAGACGGCCGCGGTGGTCACCGGGCTGCGTCCCGGCCGCGCCTATGTGTTCACCGTCCTGGCCCGGGACGCGGCCGGGAACGTCTCCCCCGCCAGTGCCGACGTGCGGATCACCACCCCGGGCGGGGACGACGGACGCGGTACGGCGCCCACCGGCTTCCGGGCGGCGAGCCACCGGGCGGACGGTGCCCACTACCTGGACCTCAGCTGGGTTCCGCCCCGGGTCGACGGCCGGATCACGGAGTACGAGATCCAGCTGGACGGCAGGACCGCCACCTCCCTGGTGTACGGGGGCCGGGCACCCTGGGACCGGGCCGAGTACAGCTTCTACGTGGGCCGGGAGTCCGGGGTCCGGCACCGGGTGCGCGTCCGGGCGATGCTGCCGGACGGCACCTGGGGAGGCTTCTCGGCGGAGCGGACGGTGACCACGGGCGCGGGGCGCTGACCCGGCCCGCGCGTCACCCGGTGGCGGCACACCGTCACCTGCACGGGGGCGCCCGGCGTGCGGCCCGGGTCCGGGGCGCATTGGCTGGCCACGAGGCAGCACGGGCGTTCCCCGACCCTCGGCGGCGCAAGGGATGTACCGCCAACCGTGCCGCCGGAGGGCAGTCCACATGAGCAACTCATCGTCAGTTCTCCGCTCCGGCCTGACCGTGGCAGCCGCCGCCGCGCTGCCTCTCTTCCCGGCCGCGGCGCCCGCCTTCGCCGGCCCGGGCATCTCCGTGAGCACCACGGGGACGACCGTGTCGGTCACGACCAGCTCGTGCACCCAGATCAACGGCAGCTGGGGCACGGCATCGCTGCTGACCAGCAGTCAGGGCAGTTTCGCGCAGGGCCGTCAGGTGACCCTGTCCGGGACGTCCACCAGCCAGTCCGCCGCCTGGTCCGGCGTCTCGCCGGGCACGTACACGGTGATCGTGGTCTGCTCCGACGGGACCACGGCCGGCACGCAGTCCGTCGTGGTGTCCACGGCGCCCTCGCCCTCGCGGTCGGCGTCCCCCTCGGCCTCGCCGTCCCGCGGCGTCATGGGCGGGGTCGGCGGCTCCTCGACGGACTACGGCACCGTCACGCTGGTGGCGGGCGGCGCGTTGGTCGGCACCGGTCTGCTCGGCACGGCGCTGTACCTGCGCCGGCGCAACAAGCCGCACCGGATCTGATCCGGTGCGTACCGCGGCCCGCCCCTCCGAAGCGCTCCGGTCGGGCGGGCCGCGGTCATGCCCGTCCTCAGGGCCCGGCCGGTGCGCCGTCCGGTAGTTCGGGGAAGTCGGCCAGGGCCCGCCGCAGCCACTGGGTCCAGAAGGTCTCCAGGTCGATGCCGGCCCGCAGCACCAGGTGCCGCAGCCGGTCCTCGGTGCCGTCGCGGCCGGGCGGGAAGTCCCGCTTCTCGATCTCCCGGTACTCCGCCAACTGCTGTTCGTGCAACTCCAGATGGCGTCGCAGATCGGCCTCGATGCCGGCCGTTCCGACGACGGCCGCGGCCCTGAGCCGCAGCAGCAGGGTGTCGCGCTGCGGCTTGGGATCCTGTGCGGCGGCGGTCCAGCGGGCCAGTTCGGCCCGGCCCGCGGACAGGACCTCGTAGCTCTTCTTCTGCCCGCGGGCGGGCTGCTCGGACGGCAGGGCCCGGATGAGGCCGTCGGACTCCAGCTTTCCCAGCTCGCGGTAGATCTGCTGATGCGTCGCCGACCAGAAGTATCCGATCGACCGGTCGAAGCGGCGCGTCAGCTCCAGCCCGGACGACGGCTTCTCGAGCAGGGCGGTGAGGATCGCGTGCGGGAGTGACATGGCCTCATCCTAGGATCGCGGTTGCGCCCTACAGCGCGGCCGCCAGCTCGGTGCCCTGCTTGATGGCGCGCTTGGCGTCCAGCTCCGCGGCCACGTCGGCGCCGCCGATCAGGTGCGCGCTGCGTCCGGCCGCGATCAGCTCCTCGTACAGGCCGCGGCGCGGGTCCTGGCCGGTGCACAGCACGATCGTGTCGACCTCCAGCACGGTGCTCTCCTCCCCGACCGTGATGTGCAGCCCGGCGTCGTCGATCCGGTCGTAGCGCACGCCGGGGACCATGGTGACGCCGCGGTGCTTGAGCTCGGTGCGGTGGATCCAGCCGGTCGTCTTGCCGAGGCCGGCGCCCACCTTGGACGTCTTGCGCTGCAGCAGGTGGACGGCGCGCGGCGGGGTGGGCCGCACGGGGGCGGCGAGGCCGCCGGGGCCGCGGTAGTCGAGGTCGACGCCCCACTGGCGGAAGTACGTCTGCGGGTCCTCGTGGGCCTTGTCGCCACCGTCGGTGAGGTATTCGGCGACGTCGAAGCCGATGCCGCCCGCGCCGAGGATCGCGACCCGGTCCCCGACGGGTGCGCCGTCGCGCAGGACGTCGAGGTAGCCGAGGACGCTCGGGTGGTCGACGCCGGGGATCTCCGGGGTGCGGGGGGTGACGCCGGTGGCGACGACGACCTCGTCGTAGCCGTCGACGTCCGCGCTCGTGACGAGGGTGTTCAGCCGGACGTCGACGCCGTGCCAGTCGAGCTGGGTGCGGAAGTAGCGCAGCGTCTCGTCGAACTCCTGCTTGCCCGGCACCTTGCGGGCGACGTTGAGCTGGCCGCCGATCTCGCTCGCCGCGTCGAACAGCGTGACCTCGTGCCCGCGCTCGGCGGCGGACACGGCGCACGCCAGTCCGGCCGGTCCGGCGCCCACGACGGCGACGCGCTTGCGCAGCCGGGTCGGGGAGAGCACCAGCTCGGTCTCGTGGCAGGCCCGCGGGTTGACCAGGCAGGAGGTGATCAGGCCGCTGAAGGTGTGGTCGAGACAGGCCTGGTTGCAGCCGATGCAGGTGTTGATGGCCTCGGGGCGGCCGGCCTCGGCCTTGGTCACAAAGTCGGGGTCGGCGAGCATCGGGCGGGCCATGGACACCATGTCGGCCGCGCCGTCGGCGAGCAGTTCCTCGGCCAGCTCCGGGGTGTTGATCCGGTTGGTCGTGACGAGGGGCACGGACACCTCGCCCATGAGCCGCTTGGTCACCCAGGTGTAGGCGCCGCGCGGCACGGAGGTCGCGATGGTGGGGATGCGGGCCTCGTGCCAGCCGATGCCGGTGTTGATGATCGTCGCCCCGGCGGCCTCGACGGCCTTGGCCAGGGTGACGACCTCGTCCAGGGTCGAGCCGCCGGGGACTAGGTCGAGCATGGAGAGCCGGTAGACGACGATGAAGTCCTCGCCGACCGCCTCGCGCACGCGGCGCACGATCTCCAGCGGGAAGCGCATGCGGTTCTCGTACGAGCCGCCCCAGCGGTCGGTGCGCCGGTTGGTCTGCGTGGCGATGAACTCGTTGATGAGGTAGCCCTCGGAGCCCATGATCTCCACGCCGTCGTAGCCCGCCTGCCGGGCGAGGCGGGCGGTGCGGGCGTAGTCCTCGATGGTCCGCTCGACGTCGGCGTCGGTCATCTCGCGGGGCGGGAAGGGGCTGATGGGCGCCTGGAGGGGGCTGGGCGCGACGAGGTCGCGGTGGTAGGCGTAGCGGCCGAAGTGCAGGATCTGCAGGGCGATCCTGCCGCCCTCGCCGTGCACGGCGTCCGTGACGACCCGGTGCTGCTCGGCCTCCTCCTCGGTGGTGAGCCTGGCGCCGCCCTCGTAGGGGCGTCCCTCGTCGTTGGGGGCGATGCCGCCGGTGACGATCAGACCCACACCCCCGCGGGCGCGGGCGGCGTAGAACGCGGCCATGCGCGCGAACCCGCCCTCGGCCTCCTCCAGACCGACGTGCATCGAGCCCATGAGGACCCGGTTGGGCAGGGTGGTGAAGCCCAGGTCGAGGGGGCTCAGCAGGTGCGGGTAACGGCTCATCGGGCCCTCCGTGCGCGGTGTCGTGCCAGTAGTTGTAGAGGACTACCGCAGGTTTGTGCAACTAGTTGCACAAGGCGTGACGGAGGGCACAGCCGGGCCGTGACCAGCGGTTCCGGGCCAGGGCCGGGTACACGTGCGGCCGGCCGTCGCGCCCGGGGCGCGACGGCCGGCGTACGGCGGGGGGCTCACCTGCTCTGCAGGCGCACGTGCAGCTCCTTCTCCTGGTCGCCGGAGACGGTGCTCAGGTCGTGGACGTCGAACAGCGAGTCCAGGGTCGTGCGGAACCGCTCGATCGCCCAGTAGCCGCCGTGCAGGTCGGCCTCGACGGAGGACGCCAGCGTCACCGGGGGGCCACCCTCGTGCTCGTCGGCCACGTCGAAGGTGCCGAGCCAGACGGTCGGCCGGGTCTCGTGCAGGTCCTCCGGCACATCGTCGGCGCACCGGTCGGACTCGTAACAGGAGCACAGCGCGTCGAACACGGTCCGGGCGTCGTGCTTGCTGCACCCGCTGATCTCCACCGAGACGGAGTGGGGGTGCGGTCGCTCATGATCCATCGTGATCGCTCCTTCCACGGCCACGCTGCCGGTCCGCCCCTCCCCCAGCAAAGCACCACCCGCCGATGAGCACTACCGGCGGCGCCCCGCCGTCCGCACGGCGGTCCGGGCCGCGGTGGGAGATGGTGGAAGGTGACGCAAGGAGCCGCTCGAATGCGGCCGCACGCGGTAGAACATGGGGTGTCGGTGCACGACGGCGTGCGCCGGGACGGCGAACGGGGCGTGGGATGAGTGCAGCCGGGGCTCCCGGGAACGAGGGACGGCCACGCGGCTCCGCGCGGCCCAGCGGACTGCTCGACGTCCTGCGGGTGGCCTCCATCGTCCTGGACTCCGAGGGCCGCATCGTGCTGTGGAGCCCGCAGGCCGAGGAGCTGTTCGGCTACGACGCGGTCGAGGCGCTCGGGCAGTACGCCGCCCGGATCATGGTCCACGAGAAGCACCTCGACCTCGTGGTCAAGCTGTTCGCCGACGTCATGGGCACCGGCCAGAGCTGGGCCGGGGCGTTTCCCGTCCGCCGCAAGGACGGCACCACGCGGGTGGTGGAGTTCCGCAACATGCGGCTGCTGGACGACCAGGGCGACGTGTACGCGCTGGGCCTGTGCGCCGACCAGAGCACCGTGCACCGGCTGGAGCGCGAGGTGGCGCTGTCCACCCGGATGATCGCCCAGTCCCCGACCGGGCTCGCCGTGCTGGACACCGGACTGCGGTACGTGTCCGTCAACCCGGCGCTGGAGGAGATCAACGGCGTCCCCGCCGAGGAGCATCTGGGCCGCACGGTCCGCGAGGTCCTGCCGGGGATGGACGTCGACGCGCTGGAGACCGCCGCGCGAGGCGTGCTGGAGACCGGCCGGCCGGTCGTCGACCAGTCCACCGTCGGCCGCACCCCGGCCGACCCGCACCGGGACCACGCCTGGTCGGTCTCGCTGTACCGGCTGGAGAACGCCTTCGGGACCGTGCTGGGCGTGGCCGTCTCCATCGTCGACGTGACCGAGCAGTACCAGGCGGGCATCGAGGCGGAGGCCGCGCGGCGGCGGCTGGCCCTGATCGCCGACGCCTCGGGGCGGATCGGCACCACGCTCGACCTGGACCGCACGGCCAGCGAACTCGCCGAGGTGGCGGTGCCCGAGCTCGCCGACATCGCGGCCGTCGACCTGCTGGACGCGGTGGTGCAGGGCCGGCGCACCAGCCTCGGGCCCGCCGAGTCCGCGGTGATCCGCGCCCTGGCGGTACGGGGCTACGACTCCGCCGAGGCACTGGAGGCGGCCGACCCACCCGGGCAGGTGGCCCGGTACGCCTCCGACCGGCTGGTCACCGAGTGCGTGCGCACGGCGAGCCCGGTGGTGCTGCCGAAGGTCGCGGACGAGGACCTGGTGCGCATCGCGCGCTCCCCCGAGGCGGCCGAGCTGCTGCGCCGGGCGGGGGTGCACTCGTACCTGGCGGTGCCGCTGATCGCACGGGGCGAGGTGCTGGGCGCACTGGATCTCAAGCGCACCCGCAATCCGCTGCCGTTCAGCGAGGACGACCTGCTGCTCGCCCGGGAGCTGGCCGCGCGGGCCGCCGTGCAGATCGACAACGCGCGCTGGTACCAGAGCGCCCGCGAGACCGCCCTCACCCTCCAGCGGAGCCTGCTGCCCAGCCACCCGCCGGTGACGGGCGGTCTGGAGGTCGCCTCCCGTTACCAGCCTGCCGGGGCCACCAGCGAGGTCGGCGGCGACTGGTTCGATGTGATCGAACTGGACGGGGGCAAGACCGCTCTCGTGGTGGGCGACGTGATGGGCAGCGGCATCCCGGCGGCGGCCGCGATGGGGCGGCTGCGCACCGCCACGAACACCCTCGCCTCCCTCGACCTCGATCCGCACGTGCTGCTGGAGCACCTCGACCGGATCACCGCCGGCCTGGAGCAGTCCATCGCGACCTGCGTGTACGCCGTGCACGACCCGCATCTGCGCCAGTGCCGGATCGCCAACGCCGGGCATCTGCCGCCGGTGCGGGTTCGGGCCGGCCGCTCCCCGGAACTGCTCGACCTGCCGACCGGCGTGCCGCTGGGCGTGGGCGGGGTGGCCTTCGCCACCACCACCGTGGACCTCGACCCGGGCGACCGGCTGGTGTTCTACACCGACGGCCTCGTCGAGACCCGCCGTGACCCGCTCGACGACCGGCTCGGCACGCTGCTGTCCCTGCTGGAGGGCCCGGACCGCCCGCTGGAGGAGGTGTGCGAGCTGCTGCTGCGCACCCTGCACGAGCCGGACAACTTCGACGACGTCGCCCTGCTCATCGCCCGGGCCACGGCCCCGGGCCGGGGCTCCGGTGCCGCGGCCGGGCCGGACCTCAGCTCCTGACGCCGATCACCACGTGCGCGTGCAACTCCTCCGACACGGCGGGCCGGGCCGCCAGGCCGTGGCTCTCGAAGGCCGCGACGGCCTGCGGGGTCTGGTCCCGGCTCGTCTCCACGAGGACGCAGCCGCCCGGGGCGAGCCAGTCCGGCGCCCCGGCCGCCACCCGGCGCAGGACGTCCAGGCCGTCGCCGCCGCCGTCGAGGGCGACCCGGGGTTCGTGGTCGCGCGCCTCCTGCGGCAGCAGCGGGATCTCGCCACTCGGCACGTAGGGCACGTTGGCGGCGAGGATGCCGACCCGCCCGCGCAGCTCGCCGGGCAGCGCCTCGAACAGGTCGCCCTGGTGGACGTGTCCGCCGAGGGGGCCGATGGTGCCGCGGGCGCAGCGCACGGCGGCCGGGTCCACGTCCGCGGCGTGCAGTTCCACGGGGCCGAGTCCGGCGGCCAGCGCGGCGGCGACCGCACCCGCGCCGCAGCACAGGTCGACGACGACGCGTGCGCCGGGCGCCTGCAGCAGCGCCTGCTCCACGAGGAACTCGGTGCGGCGGCGCGGTACGAAGACGCCGGGGGCGACAGGGATCCGCAGCCCCCGGAACGCGGCCCAGCCGACGACGAGTTCCAGCGGCAGTCCCGCGGCGCGGCGTTCGGCCATGGCGGTGGCCTCGGCCGGGGTGCGCGCGGCGTCGAGGATCAGGTCGGCCTCCTCCTCGGCGAAGACACAGCCCGCGGCACGCAGGGCGGCGACGAGGGACGCACGCGAGGAGGGCGTGGGAGCGGAGGAGTGCGAGGGGGCGGCTGAGTCGGCGGACGCGGACGCGGGCGATGCGGAGACCCCGGACAGCGCAGACGGCGCGGACGGCGCTGACGATGCGGACGGCGCGGACGACGCGGAGAACGGGGATGATGCGGGCGACATGGAAGCCAGGAGCCTTTCGAGAGCCGAAGGGCGCTCAGCGGTCGCCTACGGCCGGCGATCCGCGCGAGGTCGGAAGGAGAGCACCCGAGCTGACACAGCGGTAATGGGTCTCACCTCCTCGGCTTTCCGGCGACCGGGTTCGTCCCCGGCCGGACGGCAACCCTACCCGACCCACCGACAGCCCTGGGGGCTCGGCGCCCGCACGGGAAGTGGTTGGCTCATGCAACCATGGAGGTGAACCACAGCGTCCGAGGGAGGTTCCCGTGCACACCGCGCACACCCGGCGTACCGCCGACGCCGTGGAGACCATCCAGCGGGAGATGACGGTCTTCGCCCGCCGGGCCCGGGCCGCCGCGGGACGGATGCATCCGGAGCTGTCGCTTGTGTCGTACACGCTGCTCGGGCATCTGGAGGAGAGCGGCGGGTGCCGGGCCACCGACCTGGCCGCCCACTACGCCCTGGACAAGTCGACGGTGAGCCGCCAGGTGACCGCGCTGGAACGCGCGGGACTGGTCGCACGCCGTCCGGACGCGGACGACCAGCGCGTGCAGGTGCTGCATCTGACGGAGGCCGGGCGGCGCATCCTGGCGCAGGTCACACACCGGCGCAGGGCGGCCTTCCGGGAGCGGCTGGCGCACTGGCCGGCGCCGGACCTGGAGCGGTTCGCCGACTACCTGGTGCGCTACAACACCTCGCCGGGGCCGGACCCGGAGGACCAGGACACGGACCCGGCCCGAACGGCCACCCCCTAGGTCGTGTCCGCAAAGTCCCGCCTGCCCCGCGACGCCTGGCACGCACTCTCGCCGCACCGGACGAAGCCCCAAGTACGATCCAGTACGAGGGACTCCGCCCGGCACGCCGAGAGCACGCACCAGACGCCGCGGGGCCCGCCCTCCGGGCGAACGACGGGACTTTGCGGACACGACCTAGGACGGCCGCCGGGCGGCCGCCCGGCACCCAGGTCCGCGCACCACGTACGGTTGAGCAGGCAATCACCGAGCACACCGGCCCGGCGGGGCACCGCGGGACCGGCCCGGAGGCACCACCGCATGCACATCACCCGAGGCTTCACCGGCCGCCCGCGCGCCGCCGGCCCCGCCCTGCCGCCCGGGCAGTACGACGCCCGTGACGACTGGCCGGTCCTGTCCGCCGAGGTCACTCCCGAGCTGGCGCCCGCCGACTGGACCTTCCGCGTCGACGGGCTGGTGGAGGAGCCGCGCACCTGGGACTGGGAGGAGGCGCACCGGCTGCCCGCCTCGGCGTACGAGGGTGACATCCACTGCGTGACCGGCTGGTCGAAGTTCGGGGTGCGGTTCTCGGGTGTGTCCGTGGACGCCTTCCTGGATATGGTCCGGCCCCATGGGTCTGCCACCCATGCCGTCGCCTACGCCCATACCGGCTACACCACGAACCTGCCGCTCGCCGACTTGACCGGCGGGCGCGCCTGGATCGTCTGGGAGTACGGCGGCCGGCCGCTCGCCCCCGAGCACGGCGGCCCGGCCCGGCTGGTGGTTCCGCACCTGTACTTCTGGAAGAGCGCGAAGTGGATCGCCGGCCTGCGCGTCCTCGACCACGACGAGCCCGGGTTCTGGGAGTCGAACGGCTACCACGAGCGCGGCAACCCCTGGGAGGAGCAGAGGTACTCCGGTGACTGAGACGTTCGTGCCGCCCACACCCTTCGCGGTGCCCGGCCGTATCGCCGTGGACGAGCAGGCCGCCTCCGTGTGGCAGACCGCCACCTTGACGGAGATCCGCCGGGAGACCCCGCGTGCCGCCACGTTCCGGTTCACCGTGCCGCACTGGCCGGGGCATCTGCCCGGCCAGCACCTGATGGTCCGGCTCACCGCGGAGGACGGCTATGTGGCGCAGCGCCACTACTCGATCGCGTCGGCGCCGGACGACTCCGGCCATGTGGAGCTGACCCTCGACCGCGTCGAGGGCGGCGAGGTCTCGGGGTGGTTCCACGGGGTCGCCCGCCCCGGCGACCGGGTCGAGCTGCGGGGTCCCGTGAGCGGCTTCTTCGCCTGGCCGGGCGACCGGCCCGCGCTGCTCGTCGGCGCCGGTTCCGGAGTCGTCCCGCTGATGTCCATGGTGCGTCACCACCGGGCGCGGAACCTGGACCTGCCGCTGCGCATGCTGGTCTCCGCGCGCAGCCCCGAAGAGCTCATCTACGCCCGGGAGTTGGGGGACGAGACCACGGTGGTGTTCACCCGGAGCGCGCCGGAGGGTGCGGCGGTGGGTCGTATGGCGGCTGCACATGTGGCGCCACTCCTGTCCGAGCAGCCTCCTGGTGGGTGGGAAGCCTATGTGTGCGGCTCCAACTCGTTCGCCGAGCACGCCTCCCGGCTGCTCGTGGCGGCGGGCCAGCCCGTCGACCGCATCCGGATCGAGCGCTTCGGCTGAGGGCGGGTGCGCGGGAGTGAGGAGAGCCGGCATGGCCTCCGGCCGTCCCGCACGCCGTGCCGCCCCAAGTCGGCCCCGCCCCCGCGGGTTTCGCTCGGGACCCGCCGGGCACCCCACTCTCGGGCCGATCCCGGTCTGCCGGTCCCGGCCCTCCCCCGCGCGTGACGGTGAGGAGGTCGACATGCGAACCCGGATGCCCGGCCTGTACCAGGGGTACAGTCCGCTGCGCCGCAGGTGTGACGTCGTCGAGGCGTGGACGGTCCTGGCGGCCGCCCTCCTGGTCCTCGTGGGCGCGCCCCTGGCCGGGGCGGCGACCGGGCGCTGGGCGTACGGCGAGGCGAAGTCGATGTCGGTGGCGCAGCACGCCGAACGGCACCGTGTCCGCGCCGAGGTCCTGGGCAGGAGCGAGGGTTCCCTGCCGTCGGCGCAGGCGGGTGGTCAGCACGCCTACCGGGCGACGGTGCGCTGGACGGAGGACGGCGGCGCCGCACGCACCGCGAGCGTCCGGGTCCGCGCGGGGACGGGGCCGGGCGAGGTCGTGGACGTCTGGCTCGATTCCCGGGGACGCACCGTGGGACGGCCGCTGGACGGCACGACGGTGTGGCAGCACGCCCTCACCATGGGCGTGGCCGCCGCCGGCGGTGCGGTGCTGCTGGTACTGCTCGGCCACTTCGCGGTACGCCGCGTCGCGCTGCGCCGCAGACTGGCCGAATGGGACCGGGCGTGGGCCCGGACCGAACCGCTGTGGACGCACCGCAACGTGTGACGGCTGCACCGGCGCGAACGTGTGACGGCCTGCACCGGCACGTACGTGTGACGGCTGTACCAGCGCGTACGTGTGACGGCTGTACCAGCGCGTACGCGTGACGGCTGCATCGGCGCGGAAGCACCTGGCCGCCTCTCCGGCCGCCCCCGTAGTGTGCTCCTGCGCACCACTCCGGCAGCCGTTCTCCCCCAAGGTGGTCCTGCATGGCCCTGTTCGACCTTCCCGCCGACGAACTGCGCGGCCACCGGAGCACGTCCGTCGAACCCGAGGACTTCGACGCGTTCTGGTCCGCGACCCTCCAGGAGGCACGCGAGCACGACCTGGACGCCCGCTTCGAGCCGGTGGACACCGGCCTGTCCACGGTGCGCGTCCTGGACGTGACGTACGCCGGCTTCGGCGGTCATCCCGTCAAGGGCTGGCTGACGTTGCCCGCCGCGGCGCAGGAACCACTGCCCCTGGTCGTGGAGTTCATCGGCTACGGCGGCGGGCGCGGCCTGCCGCACGAGCACCTGCTGTGGGCGTCCACGGGCCGGGCGCACTTCGTGATGGACACCCGCGGCCAGGGCAGCGCCTGGGGCGGGGGCGGCGGCACGGACGACCCGGTGGGCGGCGGGCCCGCCTTCCCCGGGTTCATGACGCGGGGTGTGGACGCGCCCGAGACCTACTACTACCGCCGGGTGTTCACGGACGCGGTGCGTGCCGTGGAGGCGGCCCGTGCGCATCCGCTGACCGACCCCGCGCGCACGGTGGCCGTCGGATCCAGTCAGGGCGGCGGCATCACGATCGCGGTCGGCGGTCTGGTGCCGGACCTGGCGGGCATCGCGCCGGACGTGCCGTTCCTGTGCGACTTCCCGCGCGCGGTGACCCTGACGGATCGTCACCCGTACCGCGAGATCGGGCTGTTCCTCAAGACGCACCGCGGCCGCAGCGAGCAGGTGCTGCGGACGCTGTCCTACTTCGACGGCGTCCACTTCGCCTCCCGCGGCCGGGCCCCGGCGCTCTTCTCGGCCGCGCTGGAGGACCAGACCTGCCCGCCCTCGACCGTCTTCGCGGCGTTCAACGCCTGGGCGCACGAGGACAAGGCGATCGAGGTCTACGACTTCAACGACCACGAGGGCGGCGGCCCGTTCCAGGCGGCGGCGAAGCTGCGCTGGATGCGGTCGTACATCTGATCCGGCCGTTCCCCGCACGCACTCTTCCCTCCCGGTCCGACCGGTCGGTACGTTCGTCGGGCCCGGGCCTCGGCAGACCGGCCCGGGTCCCAGTGTCGGTCCGGTGGAGGGGTGGGCTTCATGTCCGGGAACGGGCGCTTCGAGGACGGGACGCGGGTGCACGGCCATTGCGAGCCGCGTTTCGCCGCGGTGCGCCGGGCCTTCGAGGAGAATTTCGGCGCGCGGGAGGAGCTGGGTGCCGCGGTGGCCGTCGTCCAGGGCGGCCGGACGGTGGTGGACCTGTGGGGCGGCTGGGCCGACGCGGCGCGCACCCGGCCCTGGGAGCGGGACACGCTGGTCAACGTCTGGTCCACCACCAAGGGACCGGTGGCCTTGTGCGCCCATGTCCTCGCCGACCGCGGCCTGCTGGACCTGGACGCGCCGGTGGCGGTGTGCTGGCCCGAGTTCGCCGCGGCGGGCAAGGACCGGATTCTGGTACGGCACCTGCTGTCCCACCGCGCCGGGCTGGCCGGGCTGCGCGAGCCGCACTCGCTGGAGCAGCTGTGCGACTGGGAGCTGACCACGCAGCGGCTCGCGGCGACCGAGCCGTGGTGGGAGCCCGGCACCCGGTCCGGCTACCACGCGCTGACCTACGGCCATCTGGTCGGCGAGCTCGTGCGGCGCGTGTCGGGGTTGTCGCCCGGCGCGTTCCTGCGGCGCGAGGTGACCGGGCCGCTGGGCGCCGACTTCCACATCGGCGTCGCGGAGAAGGACGTCGGGCGGGTGGCGGAGCTGGTCCAGCCGCCCGTGGTGCCGGACGGTGGGCCGGCGACCGCCTCCCCGCAGCCCGCGCCGGTGGTGATCGCCGCGCTGGCCAATCCGCCGGTGTCGGCCGCCGCGGCCAACTCGCCCGGCTGGCGGACCGCCGAGATCCCCGCGGCGAACGGGCACGGCACCGCGCGGGGGGTCGCCGAGGTGTACGCCGTCCTCGCGGGGCGGGGCACCCACCGGGGTCGGCGCCTGCTGTCGCCGGAGGCCGCCGAGCGGGTGCGCGAGGGGCAGGGCCGGTGCCTGGACCTGGTCCTCGGGGCCGGGCTGGGCGGTGAGACGGAGGCCGGGCTGGGGCTGTGGCTCAGCGGCCCGCAGCGCTCCTACGGGCCGAACCCGCGCGCTGTCGGTCATGACGGCTACGGCGGCTCCTGCGGCCTCGCCGACCCGGAGGCGGGCGTCGCCCTCGGGTACGTGATGAACCGCATGGGCCCGCACATCGCGGACGACCCCAGGAAGACGGCGCTGGTGGAGGCCCTCTACGGCGCCCTGTGACGGTGGCCCGGGTGTCCGCGCGCGCACGATCCCCGGATCACGGCGAACCTGGAGAGGACGGCTCTCCGACCGATCCGGCACCGTCCCGTGCCGGCCGCCACCGAGAGGAACCCTGTGCGATGAGCACGTTCACCACCTCCGACGGAACCGAGATCTACTACAAGGACTGGGGCACGGGCCGGCCCGTGGTGTTCAGCCACGGCTGGCCGCTGAACGCCGACGCCTGGGACGGGCAGGCCCGGCTCGTCGCCGAGCACGGTTTCCGCGCGGTGGCGCACGACCGCCGCGGGCACGGCCGCTCGGGCCAGCCGTGGCAGGGCAACCACATGGACCGGTACGCCGACGACCTGGCCGAGCTGATCGAGTCGCTGGACCTGCGGGACGCGGTCCTGGTGGGCCACTCGACCGGCGGCGGCGAGGTGACCCGCTACATCGGGCGGCACGGCACGGAGCGGGTCTCCAAGGTCGTGCTGCTGGGCGCGGTCCCGCCGCTGATGCTGCGCACGGAGGCCAACCCGGAGGGCACGCCGAAGGAGGTCTTCGACGGCATCCGCGCGGGCGTGGAGTCCGACCGGTCGCAGTTCTACTGGGACCTGAGCGAGAGTTTCTACGGCTTCAACCGGCCCGGTGCCGCCGTGTCGGAGGGCATGCGCCGGCAGTTCTGGCTGTGGAGCATGCAGGTGGGCCTGAAGGGCGCCTACGACTGTGTCGCGCAGTTCTCGGAGACCGATTTCACGCAGGACCTGGCGCGGATCGACGTCCCGACGCTCGTGGCGCACGGTGACGACGACCAGATCGTGCCGATCGGCGCCGCCGCGCACCGGACGGCCAAGCTGGTGGCGAACGCGACGCTGAAGGTGTACCCGGGCGCCCCGCACGGTCTGGTGGGCGACTACGAGAAGTCCTTCAACGACGATCTGCTGAACTTCCTGCGGGGCTGACGGTCCCCGCGGCCCGGGCCACGACCAGGCGCGCCCTCGGGCTGCCGTCCGGTCGTCGCCCGAGGCCGGGCAGCGCCCGCAGTTCCACCTCGAATCCCGCGCGCAGCAGCTCGCGGCGGACGTCGCCGAGGCGGAAGGCGCGGTAGTACATGACGAACGGGGGCCGCCACAGCGCGTTGCGCACCCGCATCACCGTGTCGAAGCCGAGCAGAGCCCAGGAGCCCGGGGAGCCCGGTCGGGGCGGGGCGAGGACGGGGAAGGCGAAGCTGCCGCCCGGCCGCAGCACGGCGCGCACCTGGGCGAACAGGCCGGGCAGTTCGCGCGGCAGGAAGTGCCCGAAGGCGCCGAAGCTCACCACCAGGTCGAAGGCGGACGCGAAGGGCAGGGCGAGGGCGTCGGCGCGGACCCAGGAGACCGGCGGCCGCGCCGGGCGGGCGCGCTCGCGGGCGATCGTCAGCATGCCGGCGCTGAAGTCGACCCCGGTGACCCGCTCCCGGCACACCTCGGCCAGGACGCCGACACCCGCTCCGGTGCCGCAGCACAGGTCGAGTCCGGCTCCGTAGGGTCCCGTGCCCCGCAGCGCGCCGGCGACGGCGTCGAGGACCACGTCGGGCGTCCGGAAGGGGGTGTGGTCGAACTTCGGCGCGAGCAGGTCGTAGCCGCGCTCCACCGACGACAGGGCCTGGACGGCGAGTTCGCGCAGCGTGGGACCTTCGGGGCTGAACATCGGTTCAGCCTAGGGGACTGCGCTGCCGCAGGACGGTCAGCACGCGTTCGCACCAGCGGAGGTTGTCCTCCTCGAAGGAGATGCCTCCCATGAGGGTGAGGTAGGGGCCGATGCGGTCGCTCTCGCGGAGGTATTCCTCCTCGCTGCGACCGGCCAGGAGGCGTTCGCGGACGCGCAGGTAGCGGGCGAGCTTGCCGCGGGCCCACTCGCGGCGCTCCTCGACCAGCGCGCGGGTCGCCGCGGGGTCCACGCCGTCGTCCATGGCCTGGATCTTGATGAGCAGCTCGTCGCGGATGGCGGTGGGCCGCCTGGGCGGTGTGGCGGCGAAGGTCCGCAGGTCCCGGCGGCCCTCCTCGGTGAGGGTGAACATCCGCTTGTCCGGACGTCGTTCCTGGCGCACGACCCGCGCCTCGATCAGGCCGTCCCGGGCGAGCCGCTCCAGTTCCCGGTAGAGCTGCTGGGGGGTGGCGGCCCAGAAGTTCGCCAGCGACACGTCGAACAGCTTGGACAGTTCGTAGCCGGAGGCCTCGCCCTCCAGGAGGGCGGCCAGGACGGCGTACTTGAGGGACATGTGGACACCGTACCAAGGGTTGAATAGTCTACTGCGCACCTACTCAACTAGTTGACCAAGGCGGCCCAGAGATGCGTGCATTCCGTGAGGCGATCGAAGCCCTCGACCTCGACGCCGCGGAGGCGCTGCTGGCGCCGGACGTGGTGTTCACCAGCCCGGTCGTGTTCAAGCCGTACGCCGGGAAGGCGATCACGGTCGCCATCCTGCGCGCGGTCTCGGAGGTCTTCGAGGACTTCCGCTACGTACGCGAGATCAACGACGCGCAGGGCCGGGACCACGCCCTGGTCTTCACGGCGCGCGTGGGCGACCGGGAGATCCAGGGCTGCGACTTCATCCACGTCGACGACAACGGTCTCATCGACGAATTCACCGTGATGGTGCGGCCGTTGTCCGCGGCCCAGGCGCTCGCGGCCGCCATGGGCGCCCGGTTCGACCGCGTCGCGCAGGACGCCCGGGCCCGCTCCGTGTGAACGGACGGGCGCGGGAGCCGGATTCGCGCGTCCGGCCGCCGGCCGGGGCCCGTCCGCGGTTGGATGTCCTCATGACGTCCGCCGAGCACGACCGGCTGATGCGGGCCAACCAGGCGAACTGGGACGCCCGCACACCCGTCCATCTCGCCAGCCGCTTCTACGGTCTCGACCAGGACCTCGATCCGGAGCGCTGGTTCGCCCCGTTCGAGTGGGAGGACCTCGGCGACCTGGCCGGACGGGACGTACTGCACCTCCAGTGCCACCTGGGCACGGAGACCCTGGCCTTCGCCCGGCGCGGAGCCCGGGCCGTCGGCCTCGACTTCTCCGCGGCGTCCGTCGCGGCCGCGACCGGCATCGCGCGGCGGGCCGGCGCCGACGCGCGCTACGTGTGCGCGAACGTCTACGACGCCGTCGAGGCCCTGGACGGGCGGCAGTTCGACGTCGTCTACACCGGCAAGGGCGCCCTGTGCTACCTGCCCGACCTCGACCGGTGGGCGCGGACCGTGGCCCGCCTGCTGCGCCCGGGCGGCCTGCTCTACGTGGTCGAGTTCCACCCCCTGCTCCACGCCCTCGGCCCGAAGCCCGCACCCGGCGAGGGCCCGGAACTGCTCCTGCGCCACGACTACCTAGGCGGTGGCGGGCCCGTGCACCGCGACGCGACCCACACCTACACGGACGGCCCCCCGGTCCGCGGCGCCACCGACAGCTACGAGTGGATGCACGGGATCGGCGAGGTCGTCACCGCGTCGACGAGGGCGGGACTGACCGTGCGGCAGCTGCGCGAGACCGACGAACTCCCCTGGCCGCGCTGGCCGCGGACGGTGCGCACCGAGTCCGGATGGTGGCGGCTGCCCGAGCCGCGGATCCCCCTGCTGTACGGGCTGTCGGCCGTCCGCTGACTTCCACCTCTCGCCCGGCGCACCGCCCGGGTGGTAGCCTGCGGACAGCACTTGTGCACGCCCCCTGTCGTGGGCGCCGGTGCGGTTCTCACATTTCTCACGTTTCTCGTTTCTCTCCTTCTCCACAGCACGTCCGTCGGTGCGCCGATGCGTCCGGTGCTGTGTCCCCGCCGCTTCCCGGGTGCTCCCACCCGCTCGCGCGGCCCTCTCCCCTCCCCCAGGCATGTCCCATGACGTCCGTCCGTGAAAGGACACCCCCGATGACCATCACGATCGACACCCCGGCCGTCCGGCCGCGTCCCGAGCCCCGGGCCGTCCTCGGCGTCCTCGACGTCGACGCCGACGGGAAGGGGCACCTGCGCGGCCCCGACTGTCTGCCCACCCCCGCCGACCCCGTCGTCTCCCCCGCCCTGATCCGCCGGCACGGCCTGCGCAAGGGCGACCTCGTCGAGGGCTCCCTCGGTGACCGGCACGGCCTCGGCGACGTCGTGCGGATCGACGGCCGCGCACCGGCGGACGTGCGCGGCCGCCGCCACTTCCGGGACCTGACAGCCCTGCATCCGCACCGCAGGCTCCGCCTGGAACACCCGGCCGCCGGGCTCGCCGGCCGGGTCGTCGACCTGGTCGCACCGGTCGGCAAGGGCCAGCGCGGACTCCTGGTCGCCCCGCCCAAGACCGGCAAGACGGTGCTCCTGCAGCAGATCGCCGCGGCCGTCGCCGGCAACCATCCCGAGTGCCGGCTGATGGTGCTGCTGCTCGACGAACGGCCCGAGGAGGTCACCGACATGCGGCGCGCGGTGCGGGGCGAGGTCTACGCCTCCACGTTCGACCGGAGCGCCCGGCAGCACATCGCGCTCGCCGAGCTGGTGATCGAACGGGCCAGGCGGCGCGTCGAGGCCGGTGAGGACGTGGTCGTCCTGCTCGACTCGCTGACCCGGCTGTGCCGGGCGCACAACAACGCGGCCGCCGCCGGTGGCCGCATCCTCAGCGGCGGCGTGGACGCATCGGCGCTGACCGGGCCGAAGCGGTTCTTCGGCGCGGCGCGGGCCGCCGAGGAGGGCGGCTCCCTCACGATCCTGGCCACCGCGCTGGTGGAGACCGGCTCGCGGGCCGACGACTTCTACTTCGAGGAGCTGAAGAGCACCGGGAACATGGAACTCCGCCTGAGCCGGGACCCGGCGTCCCGCCGTCTCTTCCCGGCCGTCGACATCACCCTCTCGGGGACCCGGCGCGAGGAACTCCTGCTGGAGCCCGACGATTCGGCGGCCGTGCACGGCCTGCGCCGGGTGCTGCGCGACCGCGACGGCCAGAGCGGCCTGGAGACCCTTCTGGCGCGGATGCGCGAGACGCCGGACAACGCCGCGTTCCTGCGGCGCGTCCGGCCCACCCTGCCCGCGTGAGGCCCTGGTGACGCGGCGACGGCGCAGCGGCTCCTTCCCGTCGGGCCCTCTCCCCCCCGGGGCTGCCTCCGTCCGGCCGCCTCCGTCCCGCCGGCTCCGTCCGGCCGCCTCCGTCCGGCTGCCTCCATCCGGGTGCCGGCGGCGGGTGTACGGCCCCGTCGGCCGCGTCGGAGAGCCCATGGGTTTCTACGTTGATTCGTATGATCATCGGATTCTCCTCGAGGCTGGCCGTGTCCGCGGGCGCGCTGTGTGCGGCGGGCCTGATGGTCCTGATGCCCGTCGCGGCGGCCGACACCGAACCGGCGCAGCCAACGGCCCCACCGGCCGGCCCCAGGGCGGCCGCCCCGCTCCCCTCGCTGCTGCACCGCCCCGGTGTCCAGGTGCGCCCGCGCGCCGGGGCCCCCCGCGTGCCGAAGCTCTCGGCCCTGTCCTGGCTGGTGGCCGACGCCCGGACCGGCGAGGTGCTCGCCGCCCACAACGCCCACCGCAGGCTGCCCCCGGCGAGCACGCTCAAGACGCTCTTCGCGCTCACGGTGCTGCCCTCGCTCCCGGCGGGTGTCCGGCACACCGTCCGCGCGGAGGAACTGCGGGGCATCGGCGCCGGCAGCAGCCTGGTCGGGGTCGCCGAGGGGCGCACGTACCGCGTCGACGACCTGTGGCGCGGTGTCTTCCTCAACTCGGGCAACGACGCCGTGCACGTCCTGGCCGAGCTCAACGGCGGCTGGCAGGCCACGGCCCAGCGGATGCAGGCCAAGGCACGGTCGCTCGGCGCCCTCGACACCCATGTGGTGTCCCCCGACGGCTACGACGCCCCGGGCCAGGTCTCGTCCGCGTACGACCTGGCGCTCTTCGGCCGCACCGGGCTGCGCAACCCCGACTTCGCCCGCTACTGCGCCACGGTCGAGGCCCGGTTCCCGGGCGCCGGCGGGTCGTACGCGATCCGCAACACCAACCGGCTGCTGAGCGGCGCCCACGGCGTGAAGCCCTACCGGGGGATGATCGGCATCAAGAACGGCTACACCAGCAAGGCCGGCAACACCCTGGTGGCGGCGGCGCGCCGGGACGGCCGCACCCTCGTCGTGACGGTGATGAACCCGCAGGAGGACGGCGGGTCCACGGTGTACGAGGAGGCCCGCGGTCTCCTGGACTGGGGCTTCCGCTCGGCCGGCCGGGTCGAGGCCGTCGGCTCGCTCGGCGCCCCGCGGCCCGCGGCGCGGGCGGCGACGACACCACCCGCGGTCGCGGCGGCCGTGTCCGGACAGCAGGAACCCGCCTGGACCTCGGCGGTCCTGATCGCGGGGGCCGCCGGAACGGGAGCCGCGGTCGTCGTCCTGGTGCTGCGCATCCCGGTCCGCAGGAAGAGCCGGCCCTGACGGGTCCCCCGGCGGCCTCGCGCGGGCGGCGTGGGCACCCGCGCGAGGCCGGTCCCGGCGGGGTCAGAACACCGACAGACCGGTCAAAGTCGTGAAGCGGTCGAGGGCCGCCACCCCGGCCACCGAGTTGCCCCGCTCGTCCAGGCCGGGGCTCCACACGCACAGGGTGCAGCGGCCCGGGACCACCGCGACAATGCCGCCGCCCACGCCGCTCTTGCCGGGCAGGCCCACCCGGTAGGCGAAGTCGCCGGCCGCGTCGTAGGTCCCGCAGGTCAGCATGATCGCGTTGATCTGTTTGGCCTGGCTGCGGGTGAGCAGGCGCGTGCCGTCGGCGCGGATGCCGTGCCGGGCGAGGAAGCCCGCGGCGAGCGCCAGGTCGGCGCAGGACGCGGCGATCGAGCACTGGCGGAAGTACTGGTCCAGCAGCGTGGGCACCGGGTTGTCGATGTTGCCGTAGGACGCCATGAAGTGGCCGAGGGCCGCGTTGCGGTCGCCGTGGGTGGACTCGGAGGACTCCACGGCCCGGTCGAAGGTCAGGTCCGGGTTGCCGCTCTCCGCGCGCAGGAACGCCAGCAGCTCGCCCGAGGCGTCGCCGGTACGGGTGTGCAGCCGGTCGGTGACCACCAGCGCGCCCGCGTTGATGAAGGGGTTGCGCGGGATGCCGTTCTCGTACTCCAGTTGCACCAGCGAGTTGAACGGGTTGCCGGAGGGCTCGCGGCCCACGTGCTCCCACAGGGCGTCGCCCTCGCGGGCCAGGTCCAGGGCGAGGGTGAAGACCTTGGTGATCGACTGTGCGGAGAACGGCTCGCGCCAGTCCCCGACGCCGTACACCGTGCCGTCCGGTTCGGCCACGGCCATGCCGAAGCGGCGCGGGTCGCGGGCGGCGAGCGCCGGGATGTAGTCGGCGGGCCGGCCACGGCCGGGGGTCCGCTCGATCTCCTCGGCGATGCGCTCCAGGACCGGCTGGAAGGTGGTCGGCGACGTCATGATCGGCATTGTCCCTCCCGGCCGGTCCGTTCGCGCGTCCCGCGGGTCAGGCCCGGGCCGGGCCACTGCCGGCCAGCACCTCGGGCCGGAGCAGGTCCGCGAGCCGGTCGGCCGGCAGCAGGCCCTTGTCGAGGACGAGTTCGGCCACGCCCCGGCCGGTGGCGAGGGCTTCCTTGGCGATCTCGGTGGCCGCGGTGTAGCCGATGTGCGGGTTGAGGGCGGTCACCAGGCCGATGGAGTTCTCCACGCTCGCCCGCAGCGCCTCGGTGTTGGCGGTGATGCCGGACACGCACCGCTCGGCGAGCGTCACGCAGGCGTTGCGCAGATGCGTGACGGACTCCGACAGGGAGTGCAGGATGATCGGCTCGAACGCGTTGAGCTGGAGCTGTCCGGCCTCGGCGGCCATGGTGATGGCGACGTCGTTGCCGATCACCTCGAAGGCGACCTGGTTGACGACCTCCGGGATCACCGGGTTGACCTTGCCCGGCATGATCGACGAACCGGCCTGCACCGGCGGCAGGTTGATCTCGCCCAGCCCGGCGCGCGGCCCGGAGGACAGCAGCCGCAGGTCGTTGCAGCTCTTGGACAGCTTCACCGCGATGCGCTTGAGCACCCCGGACATCTGCACGAACGCGCCGCAGTCCTGCGTCGCCTCCACCAGGTTGGCCGCGGTCACCAGGGGCAGCCCGGTGAGGGCGGCGAGGTGGCGGCGGGCCGACTCGGCGTATCCGGCGGGGGCGTTGAGGCCGGTGCCGATGGCGGTGGCGCCCAGGTTGATCTCGTGGATCAGCTCCACGGCCTCGGCGAGCCGGGCCCGGTCCTCGTCCAGCATGACGGCGTAGGCCGAGAACTCCTGCCCCAGCGTCATGGGGACCGCGTCCTGCAACTGGGTGCGGCCCATCTTCAGCACGTCGCGGAACTCGACGGCCTTGGCGGCGAACGAATCCTGCAGGACCGCCATCGCGTCGAGCAGCCCGCGCACCG
Source organism: Streptomyces sp. NPDC026246 (assembly GCF_055567995.1). Taxonomy (NCBI): domain Bacteria; kingdom Bacillati; phylum Actinomycetota; class Actinomycetes; order Kitasatosporales; family Streptomycetaceae; genus Streptomyces; species Streptomyces sp. NPDC026246. Next base: position 165,387 of record NZ_JBVHPJ010000004.1, read on the forward strand.
CGAACACCGTGGCGACCTTCACGGCGGTCGGGTAGACGTCGTTGGTGGACTGGCCGAGGTTGACGTCCTCGTTGGGGTGCAGGTGGCGGTAGTCGCCCTTGGCATGGCCGAGCAGTTCCAACGCCCGGTTGGCTATGACCTCGTTGGCGTTCATGTTGGTGGAGGTGCCCGCGCCGCCCTGGATGACGTCGACGACGAACTGGTCGTGCAGCTTGCCGGCGCGGATCTCCCGGCACGCCTCGACGATCGCGGCGGCCTTCCGGGGCTCCAGCAGGCCGAGTTCCTCGTTGGCGAGGGCGGCGGCGGCCTTCACCGCGGCCAGCGCGTCGACCAGGTGCGGGTAGGCCGAGATGGGCGTGCCCGTGATGGGGAAGTTCTCCGTGGCCCGCAGGGTGTGCACACCCCAGTAGGCCTCGGCGGGAACGTCACGGTCGCCGAGCAGATCGTGCTCGGAACGGGTGGCGGCGGTCATGAGGGTGAGGGATCCCTTGTCTGAGAAACGGGGTGGGTGGACGTGCGCCCCTTCGGGGGCGCGGGGAACCGCGCGAGCGGCCACGGCAGCCCCGCGGCCGCCGGACCGGAGGGCCCGGCACGTGCTCAGGCGCAGGCGGCACCGGCGGCGGACTCGAGCAGGGGAACGGGCCGCACACGCCCGACCTCCCGCCCACCTCCGAGCAGCGGCTCACCCTCGAACTCCTTGAGCAGCCCGGGGTCGACGCCGGCCCGGACCAGCGCCGCGGCGGCCACCGGCACCCGCGCCCGGTTCGCCCCGTCGGCGATCTTCACCGCGACGGCCCGGCCGTCGGCCAGCGCGGCGACCTGGACGCCCTCGAAGCCGTCCTTGGACAACAGCCCCGGCACGGCCCGCATCAGCGCGGCGACGTCCCGGCCGGAACCGGAGGCCATCTCGGCGTGCTCGCGCATGGCGTCGGCGACGCGGGCCTCGGGCGTGCCCGGGGCTGCCGCGACGATCCGCGCGGTGGCCCGCGCCAGTCCGTGCAGGGAGATGGAGAACAGGGGCGCGCCACAGCCGTCGACACTCACCCGGGCGATGCGCTGCCCGGTGAGGTCCTCGACGATCTCGGCGACGGCCTGCTGGAGCGGGTGGGCCGGGTCGAGGTAGTTCTCCAGCGGCCAGCCGTTGAGCGCGCAGGTGTAGAGCATGGCCGCGTGCTTGCCGGAGCAGTTCTGGGCGAGCCGTGAGGGCAGCCGGCCGGCGCGCACCCAGGCGTCCCGGACGGCCGGGTCGTACGGCAGGTCGGGGACGTTGCGCAGGTGGTCCTCGCCGAGCCCGGCGAGTTCGAGGATGCGCCGGGCCCCGGCGAGGTGGCGTTCCTCGCCGGAGTGGCTGGCCGCGGCCAGCGACAGCAGTTCGCCCTCCAGCGGGAGTCCGGCCCGGACCATGGCGACGGCCTGGACGGGTTTGATCGCCGAGCGCGGGTAGAAGGCGGCCTCGACGTCTCCGATCGCGAGCGTGACCTCGCCGCCGGCGTCGAGGACGACGACGGAGCCGTGGTGGACGCCTTCGACGATGCCGTCGCGTACGAGGTGGGCGACGGGGGCGTGTGCGGGTTCGCGGACCAGGGGTGCGTCCGCGGGGGAACTGCTGAACATCACTGCCTGCTTCTTCTGGAACGGCGCGTCGGTCACGTGCCGGATCCGGTGGTGGACGTGCGGGCGATACGGCCGCGGACGGCGAACCATCCGGCGACCAGGGCTCCGGCGATCAGCGGCAGGCACAGCACGGTGGTGCGTCCGGCGCCGCCGTCGGCGTACATGAGGACCAGGACGGAGGCGAGGAACGCCAGCGTCACGATCTCGGTCCAGGGGGAGCCCGGGAGGCGGTAGCCCGGGCGGGTCAGCTCGCCCTTCTGGGTCCTCTGCCAGAAGAGCAGGTGACAGATCATGATCATGCCCCAGGTGGCGAGGATGCCGAGGGCGGCGAAGTTCAGCACGATCTCGAACGCCTCGGCGGGCACGACGAAGTTGAGGCCGACGCCGAGCACGCAGATGCCGCTGGTGAGCAGGATGCCGCCGTAGGGGACCTGGCTGCGGCTCATCACGGAGGTGAACTTCGGTGCGGATCCGGCCATGGCCATGGAGCGCAGGATGCGTCCGGTGGAGTACAGGCCGGAGTTGAGGGAGGACATGGCCGCGGTGAGGACGACCAGGTTCATCACGCCGCCGGCCGCCGGGACGCCGATGTTGGACAGCACCGTGACGAAGGGGCTCTCCCCGCCGGTGTACTTGTTCCACGGCAGCAGCATCGACAGCAGGACGACGGAGCCGACGTAGAACACGCCGACCCGCCACATGATCGAGTTGATCGCCTTCGGCATGATCTTCTCGGGGTTCTCGGTCTCGCCGGCCGCGACACCGACCAGCTCGACGGAGGCGTAGGCGAACACGACGCCCTGGATGATCAGCAGCATGGGGAGCAGGCCGTGCGGGAAGACGCCGCCGTTGTCGCCGATCAGGGACGGGCCCGGGCTGTGGCCGTCGACGGGGTGCTGGGTGACCAGCAGGAAGATGCCGATGCACATGAAGACGACGAGCGCGCCGACCTTGACGATCGCGAACCAGAACTCCAGCTCGCCGAAGATCTTCACCGAGATCAGGTTCACGGTGAGCACCACGGCGAGCGCGACCAGGGCGATCACCCACTGCGGGACGTCGGAGAACATGCCCCAGTAGTGGGTGTACGTGGCGACGGCGGTGATGTCGGCGATGCCGGTGGTCGCCCAGTTCAGGAAGTACATCCAGCCGGCGGTGTAGGCGCCCTTCTCCCCCATGAACTCGCGGGCGTAGGACACGAACGCGCCGGAGGAGGGCCGGTACAGCACGAGCTCGCCGAGGGCGCGCACGACGAGGAAGGCGAACAGGCCGCAGACCGCGTACGCGATGAACAGCGAGGGGCCGGCGTCGGCGAGGCGCCCGCCGGCGCCGAGGAAGAGGCCGGTGCCGATGGCGCCGCCGATGGCGATCATGTTGACGTGCCGGGACTTCAGGGACTTGCTGTATCCCGCGTCACCTGCGTCGACATGGACGGAACGTTTCTGCACCTCGTCGTGCAGGGACTGCTCGCTCAACGCTCGACTCCGCCTTCCGTGGGTCCGTCCGCCGTGCGCGGTGAGCGCACGATGTCGGTGAGGGTCGTCTCGACACGGTCGAGGTGGTGTGCCATGGCCGCCACCGCGTCGTCCTCGCAGCCGTCGCTCAGCGCCTCGACGATCGCGCGGTGCTCGCGGTTGGACTGTTCGCGGCGGCCGCCGAGTTCGTTGAGGAAGGCCGACTGGCGGGCCAGGGCGTCCCGGATCTCCTCGATGACCCGCCGGAAGACCGGGTTCTGGGCCGCCTCGGCGACGGCGAGGTGGAACAGCGTGTCCATCGCGACCCACGCCGTGGTGTCCGTCTCCCGCTCCATCCGGTCCATCAGATGGGCCAGATGATCGAGGTTCTCCGGAGTGCGGCGCAGAGCGGCGTACCCGGCGACGGGGATCTCGACGTGGCGGCGCACCTCCATCAGGTCGCTGGCCGCGTAGTCGCCGAAGGTCGGGTCCTCGACGGCGCCGGCGACGACGAAGGTGCCCTTGCCGGTGCGGGACACGGTCAGGCCCATGGTCTGCAGCGCCCGCAGCGCCTCGCGCAGCACGGGTCGGGATACCTCGAGGGTGCGGCACAGCTCGGCCTCGGACGGGAGCTTGTCGCCGATGGCGTACTCGCCCCGTTCGATGGCGCCGCGCAGGTGCGCCAGGACCGCTTCCATGGCGCTCACCCGCCGCACGGGCTGTCCGGCTGTCCGGCTGTCTGACAGGTTCACGGGGGAGATACTCCGGGCCGACCGTCCGTGCTGTCAAGAGCGAGGCCCTCAGCTGTTCAGCACACCCGCTCCGAGCAGGCCGAACAGCAGCAGGCCCACGACGATCCGGTAGATCACGAAGGCGTCGAAGGAGTGCTTGGCGACGAACCTCAGCAGCCAGGCGATGGAGGCGTACGCCACGACGAACGACACGGCCGTGCCCACGACGAGCGGTGCCGCGCCGACGCCGGTGCCCAGGGCGTCCTTCAGCTCGTACAGGCCGGCGCCGGTCAGGGCCGGGATGCCGAGGAAGAACGAGAGCCGGGTGGCGGCGACCCGGTCCAGGTCGAGCAGGAGTGCCGTGGACATGGTGGCGCCGGAGCGCGAGAAGCCGGGAAAGAGCAGCGCGAGGATCTGGGAGCCGCCGACGAGCATGGCGTCCTTGAGGCCGGTGTCGTCCTCGCCGCGCTTGTGGCGGCCCGTCCGGTCCGCCACCCACATCACGCCGCTGCCCGCGATCAGCGAGCCGGCCACCACCCACAGCGAGGCGAGCGGCCCCTGGATGAGCGGCTTGGCGGCGAGCCCGACGGCGACGATCGGGAGGGTCGCGAAAAACACCCACCAGGCGAACTTGTAGTCGTGGTGGTACCGCTCCTCGGGGTCGCGCAGGCCCCTCCCCCAGGCGGTGAGGATCCGCGCGATGTCCTTGGAGAAGTACACGAGCACAGCGGCGATGGCACCCACCTGGATGACCGCCGAGAACCCGACCACGGCGTCGTCGTCCACGGGGATGCCCATGAGCCCCTCGACGATCTTCAGATGACCGGTGGAGGAGACCGGCAGGAACTCGGTCACCCCCTCGACGGCTCCGAGGACGACGGCCTGACCGACGCTGATGACGCTCATGGGGTCCCGTTCTGCTCGGGGGCGGGAGCGGAGGGAACCGTCTTACTACACCCGGGCGAGAACCGATCGCAGGGACGCGCCCCTCACAGGCGCACCAGCGCCGCCCCGGCGAAGGCCGCGGCGACGCCCACCGCCACACTCGCGGCGACGTTCAGGGCCGCCCACGCGCGCGCCCCGGTCTCCGCCAGGCGCAGGGTCTCGTAGGAGAACGTCGAGTAGGTCGTCAGCGCCCCGCACAGGCCGGTGCCGAGCAGGAGCTGCAGCTGGGCCCCGGCGCCGGTGAGCAGGCCGAGGACCAGACAGCCGGTGACGTTCACCGTGAAGGTGCCCCACGGGAGGACCGAGTCGTGCCGGGCCTGGACCGCCCGGTCGGTGAGGTAGCGCAGCGGGGCGCCGACCATCGCGCCGCAGACGACCAGCAGCCAGTTCACGGCGACTTCTTACCCTCCGTGTCCGGTGTGCCGGGGCCGTCCCCGCCTCCGCCTCCGTCTCCGTCTCCGTCTCCGTCTCCGTCGTAGCGGATCACCTCGCACGCGTCGACGGTGACGAGCCCGTCGGTGACGAGGTCCCGCAGCTGCGGCAGGAAGGCGCGCACCCGCGGGGCGGTGTCGACGACCACGACCGCCACGGGCAGGTCCTCGCCGAGCGAGAGCAGTCGTGCGGTGTGGATGAGGGAGGAGGCGCCGAAGCCCTCGACGCCGCGGAAGACGGAGGCGCCCGCGAGTCCCGCCGCGTGGGCCCGGTGGACGATCTCCGAGGAGACGGGCCTGTGGCGCCAGGTGTCGTTCTCGCCGACGATCACGGTGAGCCGCAGGGCCGCGCCGGTCGATGCGGTCATGACTGCCTCCTTGCGATTGCGGCGCGGATCGCCGCGTTCCGGGCGGAGCGGGTCGCCGCAGCGGCGAGCCACACCGCCGCGAGGGCGGCGAACGGGGTCGCCGCGAGGTAGGCGAGTCCGGTCGCCGCCCGGCCGTCGTCGATCAGCTCCCGGACATCCACCGCATAGGTCGAGAAGGTGGTGAACCCGCCGAGGACGCCGGTGCCGAAGAAGGGGCGGACGAGCGGGTGGGCCGTGCGGACCTCGGTGATCAGCACCATGAACACGCCGATCACGGCGCAGCCGGCGACGTTCACCCAGAGCGTCGTCCAGGGGAAGGCGCCGTGCGGCGACGGCCAGGTGAGGCTCGCCGCGTACCGGGCGGCGGCGCCCGCCGCCCCGCCCAGCGCCACCACGGCGACCACGGGTCCCGGGACGTGCCGGAAGGACGGCCGGCCGGGGCCGGCCGGGCGGCTCGGGTGCTCCTGAGGGGCTGTCACGGCCGGTGTGTCTCCTACTCGCCGGGGCCCACATGTGCGGGCGTGTGCCGTCGCAAGTAGGGACCGTTGGCGGCTTCAGGCCGCGGTTCGGGTACGGCGGGCCCCACCGCCGCGCCGCGGTGGGCGCCCGCGGCCGCGTTCAGGTTAACCCCGGCCCCGCCACGGGTCACGTCGAGGCCGGCCGCCCCCCGGGGCCGGCCTACCAGCCCTTCTCGAACATCCGGGCCACCTCGGCGATCCGCATGTCGTCCCGGTGGTAGCGCACCACGCCGGCGGACCGGGTCGAGCGCAGCAGGCCGGTCGCCTCCATGAGCCGCAGATGGGTGAGGGCGACCGGCGCCGCCAGCGCGAACCGCTCGGCGACGGCGCCCGCGGTGACCCCGTCGGCGGCGGGTCCGGGCTCCTTGAGCCAGGCCAGGATGCGCAGCCGCGTCTCGTTCGTGGGAGTCCTCAGCATGTCGTGCCCCTGCCCCGCGGCTACGCCCTCGCCGCGCCTTCCCACTGTCTCGCAGCCGCGACGGCCCTGTCCGTCACTCGCCATCGTTGACCGATACCGAACTGCCCCGGCTCACCCCGGAGTTCTGATCACGCGCGCCGGGTGCCCGTGCCACCGGGTCCTGGCCGGCGGCACGCGCACGGGAGAGGTCAACGGCGCGCCAGGGCCAGCACGCTGAGACCGAACATCGCGACCCCCAGCGGGAGATGGACGGACGGCACGTGGGCGATGCCGAGCGCGACCTGCGCCGACGCGAGGAGGAGGAAACCGGTCGCGTGCCCGACGGGCCGCACGGGGCCGCCGCCCGGCTTCCAGGCCAGGACCGCCGCGAGCAGGTACAGCATCGACGCCCCGTACATCACCCGCGCCCCGACGCCGTGCAGCAACTCCCCGTGGGAGGAGGTCAGCAGCAATCCGGCGGAGACCGCCTGGAGGAAGATGGTCAGCGTCTGCAGGGCGATCGCGAACTGCAGGAAGGAGATGCCGCGCGGTGCCGTCGCCTGTGTGGCCATGCCAAGTCCCCTGTTCCGCCCCGTCGTGCAGCAGATCGGTAAGGTCTCACCAGCCCGACGACGCGGGCGCGCGAAAGGTAAGGCGAGCCGGTGGCCGGGGGGCATCCGATGACGGGGACGGACACGGACGGGACGGCCGGTGAACGGCGCCGGCTCCTCAACGTCGCCTACCGCCTGCTGGGTTCACTGGCCGAGGCGGAGGACGCCGTGCAGGAGGCGTACGCCCGCTGGTACGCGATGCCCGCGGGCCGGCAGCGGGAGATCCGTTCCCCCGGCGCCTGGCTGACGACCGTGACCGGCCGCATCTGCCTGGACGTGCTCGGCTCGGCACGGGCCCGGCGCGAACGCTATGTCGGCGCGTGGCTGCCCGAGCCGCTGCCCGACCGGGCCGAGTGGGACCACGGCCGGGCCACCGACCCGGCGGACCTGATGGTCCTGGACGAGTCGGTGACCATGGCCTTCCTCGTCGTCCTGGAGTCGATGACGCCCGCCGAGCGGGTGGCGTTCGTCCTGCACGACGTCTTCCGCTACCCCTTCGCCGAGATCGCCGGTGTCCTCGGCCGGACCCCGGCCGCCTGCAAGCAACTGGCGGCCTCCGCCCGGCGCCGGGTGGGCGCCGCTCCCGCCCCCGCCGCGGCCGGTCAGACGGACGTGGTCCGGCGGGTGCGGCGGGCGTGGGAGGACAAGGACATCGCGGCGCTCGTGGACGTCCTCGACCCGGCCGCCGTGATGACCGCCGACGGCGGTGGCCTGGCCGGTGCGGCGTTGCGCCCGGTCGAGGGCGCCGCCCCCATCGCCCGGTACATGGCCGGGATCGCCGACCGGGCGCCGGGACTCGAACTCCTGGAGCGGTCGGTCAACGGGGTGCCCGGGCTGGTCGCCCGGCGGGCCGGTGCCGTCGTGACCGTCGCGTCGTTCGACGTCGCGGACGGGCGGGCCACGCGGATCTGGGTCGTGCGCAATCCCGAGAAGCTGCGGCCCTGGGCGCGGGCCGGTTAGGCCGCTCTCGACGTCCGGCCGCCGGGGCCGCCGGCGGACGCCGGGGCGAGCACTGCATGCACACTCATGGAACGCGCCTGCCGGTGTTACCGTGCACCTATGGCAGCGACAACGGCCGGTGTGCGGCTCGAAGAACGGTGGCGGGACATCCTGTCGGCGCACGCGCGCACGATGTGCGAGATCGACCGGGAACTGCATCCGCACGGCCTCGGCGCCTCCGACTTCGAGGTGCTGGACATGCTCGTCACCGCGGCACCCAAGGAGGGCGAGCAGTGCCGGGTGCAGAACCTGGTGGGGCGGGTCCATCTGAGCCAGAGCGCGCTGTCCCGGCTGATCGCCCGGCTGGAGAAGGACGGACTGGTGACGCGATCCGTCTGCGTGGAGGACCGGCGCGGGGTGTGGGTGTCCCTGACGGACAAGGGGCGTGCCCTGCACGCCGAAGTGCTGCCGTTGCAGCGGGCCGCACTGGCCCGGACCCTGGGCGAGTAACGCCCGGGCCCGGACGGGCCGGCGCCCCTACGGGCGCGCCAGCAGGGTGCGCACTCCCTCCGAGGTGAGCGTCAGGCGGTGCTCCGAACTGCCGTCGATGGTGAGCGACAGGTCGTCGGCCGGCCACTGAGCGGCCAGGGCGCCGAGCGGTACCAGACGGTAGCGGGACACGAACGGCAGCAGCCCGGCCATCTCCATCTCGGAGGTGAACACGGGCACCACGGGCTCGCCGCCCGGCTGCTCCAGCACGGGCAGCGCCACCGCCGAGGGGTTGGCGGCTTCTCCGTCGCTCGCGTCGTCGGGCACGGGGATGAGCACGTCGCTGTTGGCGAGCGCGTCCAGTGCCGCCGCGTCCTCCGTGTTCTCGGCGAGGACGTCCAGAGCCCGCTGGGCGGGCGTGGGCGTGGGGTCGTTTGCAGGTGTCTCCATGGCAGATTCCCTGGTAGCGGCGGTCGTGCGTCCCGCCCGGGCCATGATCCGTCCCGGGCGCGTTCCTGCTCGCGTACCCGAACGGGCCCGCCGCAACCCTTGCGGATCTCGAGGGTTCGAGGGCCGGACTACGGTCGCCCTGCGGCGAAGGCGCGGCGCCAGGCGGATTCCCGGAGCAGCCGCAGGCCGTTGAGGCCCACCAGGACCGTGGACCCCTCGTGGCCCGCGACGCCCAGCGGCAGCGGCAGGTCGCCGGCGAGGTCCCAGACGACGAGCCCGGCGATGCACACCCCCGCGACGACGAGGTTCTGCACGACGAGCCGGCGTGCGCGGCGGGACAGCGCGACGACGGTGGGTACGGCGGCGAGTTCGTCGCGCACGATCACGGCGTCGGCGGTCTCCAGGGCGAGATCGGACCCGGCCCGGCCCATGGCGATCCCGGTGTGGGCGGCGGCCAGGGCGGGCGCGTCGTTGACGCCGTCGCCGACGACCAGCACGCGGCGTCCGGCCCGCTCCAGTTCCTGGACGGCGGCCAGTTTGTCCGCGGGCAGCAGCCCGGCACGCACGTCGGCGATGCCGGCCTCGGCGGCGACCCGCGCCGCGGCCCGGGCGTTGTCGCCGGTGAGGAGCACCGGGGCGGCGCCGGTGAGCGCGGTCAGTGAGGCGACCGTGCCGGCGGCGTCGGGGCGCAGCCGGTCGGCGATGCCGAGCAGTCCGGCGGGAGCGCCGTCCACGACGACCAGCACCGCGGTGCGGCCGGACTCCTCCAGGTCCGCGGCCGTCGCCGCTGCCGTGTCCGCGAGGCGGGCGGGCGCGCCGACCCGTACCGTACGGCCGTCGACGACGGCGCTCACTCCGACGCCGGGCGTGGAGGTGAAGTCGTGGGCGGCGGGCACGGGCAGGCCGCGTTCACGTGCGGCCGCCACGACCGCCCGGGCCAGGGGGTGCTCGCTGGGCTGCTCGGCGCCGGCCGCCAGGGCCAGCACCTGCCCCTCGTCGAGGCCGGACCCGGGCAGGGTGCGGACCTCGGTGACGCGCGGGCTGCCCTCGGTGAGCGTGCCGGTCTTGTCGAGGGCTGCCGCGTCCACCTGCCCGAGCCGCTCCATCACCACGGCGGACTTCACCAGCACGCCGTGCCGTCCGGCGTTGGCGATGGCGGAGAGCAGGGGCGGCATGGTGGCCAGGACGACCGCGCACGGGGACGCCACGATCATGAACGTCATGGCGCGCAGCAGCGCCTCGGTGAGGTGCTCCCCGGCGGCCAGGGGCACGAGGAAGACGCCCAGGGTGGCGGCGACCATGCCCAGCGAGTAGCGCTGCTCGACCTTCTCGATGAACAGCTGTGTGGGTGCCTTGGTCTCGGACGCCTCCTGCACCATGCGGACGATCCGGGCGATGACCGAGTCGGACGCGTCGCGCTCGACCCGGATCCGCAGGGCGCCCGTGCCGTTGAGCGTGCCCGCGAACACCTCGTCGCCCCGGTCCTTGGCCACGGGCAGCGGTTCACCGGTGATGGTCGCCTGGTCCACCTCACCGGCCCCGTCGAGCACCCGGCCGTCGGCACCGATCCGCTCACCCGGGCGGACGAGGACGGTGTCGCCGACCGACAGCTCGTCCACGGGCACGGTGTGCTCGGTGCCGTCGGGGGCGAGGCGGGTGGCGGTGGCGGGGGCCAGGTCGAGCAGTCCGCGGACGGAGTCGGCGGTCCGGGCCGTGGCCAGGGCCTCCAGGGCGCCCGAGGTGGCGAAGATGACGATGAGCAGGGCGCCGTCCATGACCTGCCCGATGGAGGCCGCGCCCAGGGCGGCGACCACCATCAGCAGGTCGACGTCGAGAGTCCGGTGCTTCAGCGCCTTGAGGCCCTCCCGGCCCGGCTCCCAGCCACCCGACACGTATGCCAGGGCGTACAGCGGTCCCCACGCCCAGGCGCCGGCGCCGGTGAGCTGGAGAGGCAGTGCGAGCAGGAAGCAGGCGGTGGCCAGCGCGGCCCAGCGGGCTTCCGGCAGCGTGAGCAGCCGGGTGCGCCGCCGCGGTGCGCTCCCGGTGCGCGCGGGCTCCGCCCGGCCGGCGGGCCGCGGCGTGAGGGTGGAGGTCATGGGGGTCCTTCGGGCGGGGACGCGTGCGCCCCCACCTTACAGGAACACATGAAGACCCATTCATGCCTTCATACGCCGTCGGCGGCCGTCTGCCTCTGACCGAGGGACGGCCGCCGTGTGCGCGGCTCAGGTGTCGAAGTCCACCGTCAGTTCGTCCGACACCGGGAACGACTGGCAGGTCAGGACGTAGCCCGCGTCGACCTCGGCGGGCTCCAGGGCGAAGTTGCGGCGCATGTCGGCCTTGCCGTCGGTGACCAGGGCCCGGCAGGTGCCGCAGACGCCGCCCTTGCAGGCGAAGGGCAGGTCGGGCCGGGTCTGCTGGGCGCCTTCGAGGATGGAGCGCTCGCGGGGCAGGGCGGAGGTGGTGGAGCGCCCGTCCAGGGTGATGGTGACCTGGCTGACCGGCCCGGAGGGACCCGCCTCGGTGTGCCGGACCTCGCGGACGGGTTCGTCGTCGGCGTAGAACAGCTCCTGGTGGACGCGGTCGGCGGGGACGCCGAGGCCGGTCAGGACCTGCTGGGCGGAGCGGACCATGCCGTGCGGGCCGCACAGCCACCAGTGGCCGGCGGACTCCACGTCGACCAGCGCGTCGACGAGCGCCGACAGCCGCTCGGCGTCGAGGCGGCCGGACAGCAGCTCGGCCTCGCGGGGTTCGCGCGACAGCACGTGGGCCAGCTGGAAGCGCGTCGGGTACAGGTCCTTCAGGTCGGCCAGTTCGTCCGCGAACATCACCGTGCCGGTGCGGCGGTTGCCGTAGAGGAGGGTGACGCGCGAGCGGGGGTCGGCGGCCAGGACGGACTCGGCGATGGAGATCATGGGCGTGATGCCGGAACCGGCGGCGATCAGGACGTGATGGCCGGGGGCCGTGAGGTCGGGGGTGAACGCCCCGGTCGGCGCCATCACCTCGACCTGGTCCCCGGGGCGCACCTCGTGCACCAGCCAGGACGAGAACAGGCCCCCGGGGACGACCCGCACGCCGATGCGCGGGGCCGTGCCGGCGGGTGAGCAGATCGAGTAGGAGCGCCGCTCGTCGCGGCCGTCGATCTCGCGCCGCAGGGTGAGCGACTGACCGGGTGCGAAGGCGAACTCCCCGGCGAGGTCCGCCGGGATGTCGAAACCGACCGCCACCGCGTCCTCGCACAGCGGGCGCACCTCGGCGACCCGCAGGGAGTGGAAGACCGGACGTCGGCGGGCATGCGCGGGCACGCCCGGGGCGGGGGCCGGCTCCATCAGGTCCTCCATCAGATCTCCTTGAGGTACTCGAACGGCTCGCGGCAGGCGAGACAGCGCCACAGGGCCTTGCACGAGGTGGCGGCGAAGCGTGAGGTCTCCTCGGTGTCGGCGCTGCCGCAGCGGGGGCAGGACACCGAGCGGCGGGTCGGCGACAGCACCAGCGGCACCGGACCGGCGGTGTGCGCGGGGGCGGCACCGGGCGGGGCGATGCCGTGCTCGGCGAGCTTGCGGCGGCCCTCGTCCGTGATCCAGTCGCTGGTCCACGGCGGGTCAAGGACGGTACGGATCTCCACGCGCGCGTACCCGGCGTCACGCAGCCGGGCGGCCACCCCGGCGCGCATCTCCGCCATGGCCGGGCAGCCCGAGTAGGTGGGGGTCAGGCTCGCGACGACCGTGCCGTCCTCGGCGAGCGACACCTCGCGCAGCACGCCGAGGTCGGCCAGGGTGAGCATGGGCAGTTCCGGGTCGGGCACCTGCTCGGCGATCCGCCATGCCCGCCGGGCGTCGAGCAGCGTCGTCACCATGTCGCCTCCGGGTGCGCCCGCGCCACGCTCTGCAACTCGGCCAGCAGAGGCGCGAGATGCTCGGTGTGCTCGCCGGAGCGGCCCGAACCGGGCAGGGGCCGGTAGACCGGCATGGGCAGTCCTGCCGCCTCGGTGACCTGGCGCAGGACGGCGACGACCTCGTCACGCACGTCGTGGGCGGTGAACAGCTCGCCGAGGTAGGGCGCCACCTGCTCCTGCGCCCTGCGCATCCGCCGGTGCGACTCCTCGGTGCCGTCGCCGAGGCGCACGGCCCATTCCGCGGCGTACTGCCGGTGGTAGGCCAGTTCCTTCACGCCCTTGGCGGCGATCGCCGCGAGGACCGGGTCGCGGTGGCCGGTGAGCCGCTGGAAGTGCGCGAGCCGCCAGCTGGAGAGCACCAGCAGCCGGACGATCGAGAACGCGAAGTCCCCGTTGGGCAGTTCGGCCAGACGGACGTTACGGAAGTCGTCCGCGTCGCGGAAGTAGGCGAAGGCGTCCTCGTCGCGGCCGGTGCCGTCGACCTGGCCCGCGCGGGAGTAGAGGAGACGGGCCTGGCCGAGCAGGTCGAGGCCGATGTTGGCGAGGGCCACCTCCTCCTCCAGCTCGGGGGCGCGGGTGGTCCACTCGGCGAGCCGCTGGGCCGCGACCAGGGCGTCGTCGGCGAGGTCGACGCAGAGGCGGGCCAGTTCACCGGCGTCCACGCCGTCCGGGACGGTGGTGTCGACGCCGTGCAGGGGGTCCTCGAAGCCGGTGCCGTAGGCCCAGCGGGTGTCGTCCTCGTGTCCCTCGGCGAGGGTCAGGTAGACGTGGTCGTCGCTCATGCCCTCTCCTTCAGATGTGCGGGACGTCGTCGGGGATGTCGTAGAAGGTCGGGTGGCGGTAGACCTTGTCGGCGCTGGGCTCGAAGAAGGGGTCCTTCTCGTCGCGCGTGGAGGCGGCGATGTGCTCCGAGCGCACGACCCAGAGGGACACGCCCTCGTTGCGGCGGGTGTACAGGTCGCGGGCGTGGGTGAGCGCCATGCGGTCGTCGGCCGCGTGCAGCGAGCCCACGTGGACGTGGTTCAGGCCCCGCTTGCCGCGCACGAACACCTCGTACAGGGGCCAGTCCTGCTTGCCGGCGGTCATGCCACCGCTCCCTTCCGCGTCCGGGACGCCTGCTTGGCGGCGTGGGCGGTGGCCGCCTCACGCACCCAGGCGCCCTCCTCGTGGGCCGTGCGGCGCCGGGTCATGCGCTCCTCGTTGCACGGTCCGTCGCCCTTGATGACCCTCATCAGCTCGTCCCAGTCGGGCGTGCCGAAGTCGTGGTGCCCCCGCTCCTCGTTCCAGCGCAGCTCCGGGTCCGGGAGCGTCACACCGAGCTTGTCGGCCTGCGGCACGGTCATGTCGACGAAGCGCTGGCGCAGTTCGTCGTTGCTGTGCCGCTTGATCTTCCAGGCCATGGACTGCGCCGAGTTGGGCGAGGCCTCGTCGGGCGGGCCGAACATCATCAGCGACGGCCACCACCAGCGGTTCACCGCGTCCTGCACCATCTCGCGCTGCTCGGGGGTGCCGCGCATCATCGTCATCAGCAGCTCGTAGCCCTGCCGCTGGTGGAAGGACTCCTCCTTGCAGATCCGCACCATGGCCCGCGCGTACGGCCCGAAGGAGGAGCGGCACAGCGGCACCTGGTTGCAGATCGCGGCGCCGTCCACGAACCAGCCGATGACACCGACGTCGGCGAAGCTCATCGTCGGGTAGTTGAAGATCGACGAGTACTTCTGGCGGCCCTCGATGAGCCGTCCGGTGAGGTCGGCGCGGTCGGCGCCCAGCGTCTCCGCCGCCGAATACAGGTACAGCCCGTGCCCGGCCTCGTCCTGGACCTTGGCGAACAGGATGGCCTTGCGGCGCAGCGACGGCGCCCGGGTGATCCACTCGCCCTCGGGCTGCATGCCGATGATCTCGGAGTGCGCGTGCTGCGCGATCTGCCGGATCAGTGTCTTCCGGTAGCCCTCGGGCATCCAGTCGCGCGGCTCGATGCGCTGGTCCCGCGCGATCGTCGCCTCGAAGTGCTGCTGGAGAACCGGCTCGGCGCCGTCCGCCCCCGCGGGGCTGGAGTGTGTCGTGTCCATCCGTCCCACTTCCCAACCGACCATTCGTTCGGTCCATGCTATCCAAGCCGGGGCGCCTTGGTAAGCCCCCGGCCCTTGACAGGCCCCGTGGCGGCTTGATTACTTGGCGCCAAGCTAACCGAATGGTCGGTCGGGCTACAAGGTGGTGCGAGAAGTGACCGGAACCGCTGACGCGACGACGCCCGCGGAGGCCATGTTCGCCGCGGACCGGGCCTCCCGGGGCCTCGGGATCGAACTGCTGGAACAGGGCGTGGGCACCGCGGTGCTGCGCATGACCGTGACCGGGTCGATGGTGAACGGCCACGGCATCGCCCACGGCGGGTACGTCTTCCTCCTCGCCGACACGGCGTTCGCCTGCGCGTGCAACAGCCACGGTCCGGTGACCGTCGCGGCGGGCGCGGACATCTCGTTCGTCGCCCCGGCGCGCGAGGGGGACGTCCTGGTCGCGAGGGCGGAGGAACGCACCCGGTACGGCCGCAGCGGCCTGTACGACGTGACCGTCCTGCGGGGTGAGGACGTGGTGGCCGAGTTCCGGGGCCGCAGCCGTACCGTCCACAGCACGAGGTCGG
Source organism: Streptomyces sp. NPDC026246 (assembly GCF_055567995.1). Taxonomy (NCBI): domain Bacteria; kingdom Bacillati; phylum Actinomycetota; class Actinomycetes; order Kitasatosporales; family Streptomycetaceae; genus Streptomyces; species Streptomyces sp. NPDC026246. The sequence continues at coordinate 180,864 of NZ_JBVHPJ010000004.1, forward strand.
AGGAGCCGGCATGACCCGTCACATGCAGACCACGCCGGACACCGCGGTCACGGCCGGACGGCGACGGGGCGAGCCCCTCCCCCACGCCCTCCTGGACGACGCCGAGCGCCTCACCCGTGAGGAACTGCGCGCGCTTCAGCTGGACCGGCTGCGGCGGAGCCTGCGGCACGCCTACGACAACGTCGAGACGTACCGCGAGAAGTTCGACGCGGCCGGTGTGCGGCCCGAGGACTGCCGCTCGCTGGAGGACCTGGCCCGCTTCCCCTTCACCACCAAGGCAGACCTGCGGGACACCTACCCGTTCGGCATGTTCGCCGTCCCCATGGACCGGGTGCGGCGCGTGCACGCCTCCAGCGGCACCACCGGCCGCCCCACGGTGGTCGGCTACACCGAGAACGACCTGTCGATGTGGTCGGACCTGGTCGCCCGGTCGATCCGGGCCGCCGGCGGCCGCCCGGGGCACAAGGTGCACATCTCCTACGGCTACGGGCTGTTCACCGGCGGCCTCGGTGCCCACTACGGCGCGGAGCGCGCCGGCTGTCTGGTGATCCCGGCCTCCGGCGGCATGACCGCCCGCCAGGTGCAGATCATCCAGGACTTCCGGCCCGAGATCATCATGGTCACCCCGTCCTACATGCTCACCCTGCTCGACGAGTTCGAGCGGCAGGGCCTCGATCCGCGGGCGAGCAGCCTGCGCGTGGGCATCTTCGGCGCGGAGCCGTGGACCGAGCAGATGCGCCGCGAGATCGAGGAGCGGACGGACATCCACGCCGTGGACATCTACGGGCTGTCCGAGGTGATCGGCCCGGGCGTCGCCCAGGAGTGCGTGGAGACCAAGGACGGCCTGCACGTCTGGGAGGACCACTTCTACCCCGAGGTGGTCGACCCGATCACCGGCGAGGTGCTGCCCGAGGGCGAGGAGGGCGAGCTGGTCTTCACGTCGCTGACCAAGGAGGCCCTGCCGATCGTCCGCTACCGCACCCGCGACCTGACCCGGCTGCTCCCGGGCACGGCCCGGCCCGCCTTCCGCCGCATCCAGAAGATCACCGGCCGTTGCGACGACATGATCGTCCTGCGCGGCGTGAACGTCTTCCCCAGCCAGATCGAGGAGATCGTGCTGCGTACCCCCGGGGTCGCACCGCACTTCCAGATCCAGCTGACCCGGCGCGGCCGCCTGGACCACATGGCCGTCCGGGTCGAGAGCCGGCCCGGCACCCCGCCGGAGTCGCGCGAGGCGGCGGCGCGGGCGATCGCGCAGGAGGTGAAGGACGGCGTGGGCGTCACGGTCGACGTGACGATCGTCGAACCGGAGACCCTCGAGCGGTCCGTCGGCAAGCTCAAGAGGGTCAAGGACCTGCGCGAGGAGTGAGGGCCGGGCAGGGGTCGAACGGGGAGGTCAGGAGCGGCACCGCACGGGGGCGGGCGACGCCTCGTCGGTCACGTCTGGCCCCGCGTGCCCGCTGCTCCCGCCAGGCAGGTCCGGACCCGCGTGCGCCTCACCCTCGTCGGACCCCGCAGGCTGGGTGTGCACCCCGTAGGCCGTGACCCGCCCGGTCGCCGCGGCCTCCTCCGACCTGGTGTGTGCCTCGGTCGGGGTGGGTGCCTCGGTCGGGGTGGGCGCCTCGGTCGGGGTGGGCGCCTCGGTGGAGGTAGGTGCATGGGTCCAGGCAGGCGCCCCCGACCGGGTGGGTGCCGCGAGCGCGGCAGGTGCCCCCGGCTCGGTGGGGGCCACCGGCTCGGTGGGTGCCCCGGGCCCGGTCGCCGTCCGGGACCGGACCGGTTTGCGGATCAGCAGCAGTGCCGCGTCGTCGTGCAGCCTGCCGCCCACGTGCGCCAGCAGTTCGCCGTGCAGGGCGTCGAGGGTGCGGGCCGGTTCGGGGGTCACGTGCCGCTGAAGTCCTTCGGCCAGCGGGTAGAAGGCCCGGCCGTGGTCGCGGGCCTCGGTGACGCCGTCGGTGTACAGCAGGAGCTGGTCGCCCTCGGCGAACGGCAGTTCCTGCAGGCCGGGCACTTGTCCCGCGAGGGCGCGCAGCCCGAGGGGCGGGGACGGCAGATCCGGCTCGACCGGCATCACGGCCCCCGACGCACGGACCAGCAGCGGGGGCGTGTGCCCGCAGTTCACGATCTCCAGGTGCCCACCCGGCGGATATCCGGCGACGATCGCGGTGACGAAGTCGTCGTGGCCGAGGTTGCGCGCCAGGCTCCGCTCGATCCGCTCCACCACGGCGAGCAGGTCGGGTTCGTCGTGGGCGGCCTCCCGGAAGACGCCCAGGACCAGGGCGGCGGTCCCCACGGCGGGCAGTCCCTTGCCGCGGACGTCGCCGACGATCAGCCGCACCCCGTGCGGGGTGGGTATCAGCGCGTAGAGGTCACCGCCGATCCGGGCCTCCGCGGCCGCGGCGCTGTAGCGCACGGCCACCTGGAACGGGCCGACATGGGGCGGTACGGGCTTGAGCAGTGCGTGCTGGGCGGTCTCGGCCACCGAGCGGACGGCCGCCAGCACCCTCTCCCGCCGCCCGCGCAGGACGACCGCCAGGCCGCCCGCGAGGGTGACCGCCACCAGCGCCGCCAGGACGCCGGTCAGTTCCGGACCGGGGACCCCGTCGCGCGTCCCCAGCACGGCGGCGACCGCCGTGGCCAGCAGGCCGACCCCGGCGACGCCCCGCAGCCCGTTGGTGACGGCGGCGAGGGCGGGCCCGGCGGCGAGCAGGGGGAGCCAGACCTCGCCGGCGTCACCGGCCAGGTCGGCGAGGAGCACGGCGGCGACGACCAGGACGGGCAGGACGGGCAGGACGGCGGCCGGCCGCGCGCGTGGGCGACTGCGGGCCGGTGCCCCGGCACCGGCCACCGCGCTGCCGGACGGCCGTACCGGGCGGTGGTCGCCACCGAGGTCTCGCGCATGGCTCATGTGCTTATCCGTGTCCTTCACCTGTCTGCGGGCGCGGCCGGAGGCGCACCCCCTGGATGTCCGTTTCATCCAGAAAAAGGGGTGGGCCGGGACGGCGGCAAGGAGAGGGTTTTCAGATAGTGAGCGAGAGCCCTCGGGTGATGCGGCTCGCGGTCGGCAGCAGCCGCTCGCGGATCTCCGGCAGCCGGGAGAGCCGGTGCGCCGGGAGGGAGACGCCCAGCGAACCGAGCGTGTCCCCGCTGTAGACGGGGACGGCGACACAGACCGTACCGAGGGAGTACTCCTCGAGGTCCGTGACGGCGGGGGCCAGCGGCGGGGCCTCCAGCCGCCTGAGCAGTTCCGGCAGGCTGGTGATCGTCCGCGGGGTGAGGTCGGCGAGGTGGTGCCGGGCCAGGTAGTCCCGGCGGGCCTCCTCGTCCATCTCGCGCAGCACGGCCTTGCCCAGCGCGGTGGCGTGCCCCGCGTCCTCGAAGCCGACCCACAGGTCGACGCGGGGGGTGCCGGGCCCGTCGACGATCTCGGCGACCCGTATCTCGCCGTCCTCGTAGAAGGTGAGGTAGGCGGCGCTGGCGAGCTCGTCGCGGAGCGCGTTGAGCGTCGGCCGCACACGGTTCAGCAGGGCCTGGGCCCGGCCCGTGGAGCGCAGGGACTGCAGCTTGTCGCCGAGGACGAAGCCGCCGTCGTCCAGCTTCCGCACATAGCCGTCGTGCACCAGGGTGCGCAGCAGGTGGTAGGCGGTGGCCAGGGGCAGGCCGGTCTCGCGTGCCAGCTGCTTGGCCGGAGCGCCGTTCTCGTGCGCGCTCACCGCCTCCAGCAGACGCATGGCCCGCTGCACGGAGCCGATGAGCGTGGGGCCGTCTCGCGCACCCATAGGAACAGCCTGCGCCAGGCCGACACGGCGAGCAAGGTGGACCCCGATACGTGCGCAAGCGATGTCCGAGCGGGCAGAAACGGAACAAAGGCGCGAAACGCCGCAAGGGTCCTTCTCGGCTCTTCCCGCAGCGGCCACCATGCCATGTCATGGACATCTTGCTCGTCGCCAGCGCGTTCAACAGCCTGTCCCAGCGTGTGTACGCCGAACTGTCCGACCAGGGCCACCGCCTGGACGTCGTCCTCGCCTCGCACGGCGCCGACGCGGTCCGGGCCGCCGTGCACGAGTTCCGCCCGGAGCTGATCGTCGCCCCGATGCTGAAGTCGGCCCTGCCGGAGGACATCTGGCAGGAGCACACCTGCCTGGTCGTGCACCCGGGGCCGCCCGGCGACCGCGGCCCCTCGTCGCTGGACCACGCCCTCACCGACGGTGCCCGCGAGTGGGGCGTGACGGTGCTCCAGGCCGGGGCCGCTATGGACGCGGGCGACATCTGGGCGGACGGCGCCTTCACGGTGCCGTCGGCGGGCAAGAGCGACGTCTACCGCAACGAGCTGTCCGACGCCGCCACGGCCGCCGTCCTCCAGGCCGTACGACGCTACGCCGACGGCGCCTTCAAGCCGCGCCCGCAGAGCGACCCGGGCATCCGCGTCGTCTGGCGGGACTTCCTCCGCCAGGAGCAGCGGCGCGTGGACTGGGAGCACGACGACACGGAAACGGTCCTGCGCAAACTGCGCGCCGCCGACTCGCAGCCGGGCGTCCTGGACGAGCTGTGCGGGCGCGAGGTGTTCCTGCACGGCGGACACCCGGAGGACCGGCTGCGTGGACGGCCCGGGGAGCTGCTGGCGACCCGGGCAGGCGCCCTGTGCCGGGCGACCCGGGACGGTGCCGTGTGGATCCCGGAGCTGCGGCCCCGCAAGAGCTCCGGCGATCCGGCTCCGTTCCGCCGCCCGGCGACCTCGGTGCTCGCCCGGTTCCCCGCGCCGCCCGACAGCGGCCCGGGCATGCCCGGCATGACGGACCGCCCGTACTGGCTGCCGGAGATCGCGGCCCGGCTCGAACTGCCCGCGGACCGCACGACCTGGACGGACATCCGCTACCGCCAGCAGGGGGACGTGGGCTTCCTGTCCTTCTCCTTCCCGGGCGGAGCGATGAGCACGGTCCACTGCCGCAGGCTGCTCGCCGCCTACCGGTACGCGCTGACCCGCCCCACCTCGGTACTGGTGCTGGGCGGCGGCCGGGACGTCTTCTCCCACGGCATCCACCTGAACGTCATCGAGGCGGCGGGCGATCCGGCGGGCGAGTCCTGGGCCAACCTGACCGCCCTGAACGACCTGGTCGAGGCCGTGCTGCGCACCACCGACCGGCTGGTGGTCTCGGCCCTCGCCGGCAACGCGGCGGCCGGGGGGCTGATGCTGGCACTGGCCGCCGACGAGGTCTGGTGCCGCACGGGCGCTGTCCTGAACCCGCACTACCGGGCCATGGGCCTGTACGGCTCGGAGTACTGGACGTACTCGCTGCCGCGCCGGGTGGGGGCCGAGACGGCGGAGCGGCTGACGAGCGAGGCGCTGCCGCTGAGCGCGGTGTCGGCCGAGCGGATGGGTCTGGTCGACCGTCTGGTGCCGGTCGCGGCCGAGGAGTTCGCCACGGAGGTGGAGCGTCTGGCCGCCGAGACGATCAACGACGGTGACATCGCCCGGCGCATCACCGCCAAGGCCACGGCGCGGCACGCGGACGAGCTCCACCGGCCCCTGGCCGAGTACCGGCGAGCCGAACTGGCCCGCATGCGGGCCGTGTTCTTCGACCCGCGGGCCTCGTACCACGCGCTGCGGTCCGCCTTCGTGCGCAAGGTCCCGGCCGGATCGGCCCGGCCGCTGGCGGGCGCGGACGGATAGGAGGACGCAGCACGGCCGACGGCCCGTCGGCGCGGGAGCGCGACGGGCCGATGCGGGCGGGGTGGGCCGGGGCGTCACCGGCGCAACGGCGACAGCCGCCCGGCCAGCGTCGGGATGATCACGGCGGCGGCCACCAGGTGGGACACGGCCAGGACGACCTGGGTGGACAGGGCCGTGTGCGGGGCGACGGCGGGGCCCGCGAGGGACAGGACGGTGAGCGCGACGGTGGTCACCGTGAACGTACGGGCGGGCCGCCGGGCCCACCGGGCGAGTGCGACCGCCAGGACGATGCCCGCGACCGACCAGAACACCACCCCGCCGAAGAAGCCGCCGACCGGGATCGGTGCCGCCTCCTTCGCGCCCGGGCTCGCCGCCTCCATGGGAACCCCGGCGGCGCGGGCGGCCAGTGCGAACAGCTCGGTCACGACCGCGCCCGCGAGCGTGGCGAGCAGGCCCACCAGCCAGACCGGACGGGTGGCCAGGAAGCCGGAGACCTTGGCGGGACGGGCCTGCACGGACGGGTTCTGAGAGGTCGTCACAGTCATGTCAGCGTCTCCTGCCGGGGGTTGGGGCTCGGCGAGCCTTGCGCAGGGGTAGACGGCGGGGTCCGCCGGAACTCATCGGTGCGCGCGCAGGCAGTTCACCGGTCCGCCCGTTCATCCGGACGGCGCCGGCCGCCCCGGGCCCCGGCAGCCACGTGAAGGCGTCCGTCAGCCGCCCGGGGGGAATCCACCCGTCGCGCGGACCGAGTGCCGCCGGGAGGGCGGGCCGCTGGGGCCGTACCGTCTGAGGCAGGACGTCCCACCCCCGGAGGCATCGGCACCATGGACCAGCGGCGGCCCCTCACCGACGAGACGCTGAACGCGGCGGCGGACGCGTTCGAGCGGCTGCGCCCGCGGCTGTTCGGCATCGCCTACCGGGTCCTGGGCAGCGTGTCCGAGGCGGAGGACGTGGTGCAGGAGGTGTGGCTGCGCTGGCAGGGCGCCGACCGGGGCGCGGTCCTCGACCACGGGGCGTACCTGGCCAGGATCACCACCCGGCTGGCGATCAACGTGGCGCGGTCGGCGCGGGTCCGCCGCGAGTCCTACGTCGGGCCCTGGCTGCCGGAGCCGGTGGACACCAGCGCCGACCCGCAGCTCGGCGCGGAGCGCGGGGAGGCGCTGGAGCTGGCCGTGCTGCTGGTCCTGCAGCGGCTCAACCCGGTGGAGCGGGCCGCCTATGTGCTGCGGGAGGCGTTCGGCTACGCCTACGGCGAGATCGCGGACATGCTCGGGCTCGGTCAGGCCAATGCCCGGCAGATCGTCTCCCGGGCCCGCCGGCGTCTGGCCGCCGAACGGCGGGAGCCGGTCGACACCGCGCAGCACCGGCGTCTGCTGGAGGCGTTCGTCGCCGCCGCCCGTGACGGCGACGTCGCCGCGCTGGAGGACGTGCTGTCGGCCGACGTGGTCGCCCACGCCGACGGCAACGGCATGCGCGGCGTGGCCAGGCGGGCGGTGGCGGGTGCCGGGCGGGTGGCCAGGGTCACGGCCTTCACCCACCGGTTCTTCCCCGGCGCCGAATACCGCCTGGCCGAGGCCAACGGGCAACCCTGTCTGCTGCTCCTGGTGGACGGGGCGGCCGTCGCCCTGGTGAGCGCGACGGCGGGGCCGGGCGGCATCGACGGGCTGTACTGGGTCCTGGCGCCGGAGAAGCTGCGGGCGTACGAGCGGTCGGCCCGGGGACGGACCGACCGCACGTAGGCCGCCGGTCAGCTCCTCTTCAGCCACTCCTCGAAGCGGGTGGCCGCGAGGTGCGTGCCGTCGTCACCGGTGAGCACGTCGGGCATGCCGGCGAACAGGCCGGCCTTCTCGTCGGTGACGACGGTGCGGCCGTCCGGCTCGGCCGCCAGGGTCAGTTCCCCGAGCCGGTCGAGTCCGTACACCTCGGGGCCGGCGATGTTGCGGATGCCGTGGGACGGTTCGCCCTGTGCCGCCTCGGCGACGGCCGCGGCCACGTCGGCGGAGGCGATGGGCCGCAGCCGTGTGGACGGCAGCCGTACCTCGGTGCCCTGGGTGGACATGTCCATCACCGGAGCGACGAACTCGAAGAACTGCGTGGCGCGCACCAGGCTGTACGGCACGCCGCTGTCGCGCACGGCGTTCTCCTGCGCGACCTTGGCCTCGTAGTAGCCGTAGCCGGGCACCTGGTCGACGCCCACGATCGACAGGGCCACGTGGTGGCGGACGCCCGCTTGCTTCTCGGCGGCGAACAGGGTGCGCGCCGACCGGGTGAAGAAGTCCAGAGCCGGTTCGGTGTCGAAGGACGGCGAGTTCGACACGTCCACGACCACGTCGGCGCCCTCGAGTGCCTCGGCCAGTCCCTCGCCGGTGAGGGTGTCGACGCCGGTGGAGGGTGCGGCGGGAACGGCCTCGTGCCCGGCCTCGCGCAGCAGGGCGACCACCTGCGAGCCGATGAGTCCCGTACCGCCGACTACCACGATCTTCATCACTGTCTCCGTTTCGCTGAAGTGCTGACTCACCACGGAGACAGAGCAGGACGCCGTTCTGTGACAGGCACACCGGTCGCGCCCACCGGCCGACCCGGATCGCCGCACACCCCTTCCCGGCACCGGTACCGACGTGTCATGCTCACGCCGCCACAAGCTTGAACATTGTTCACCTACATGAACAAGGAGCGGACGATGGGCGCACCACGACGCGCGGGGATCCTCGCGCTGGCACTGACGGCGTTCCTCACGGGCGCCGCCCCCGCCGCCTCGGCCCGGCCGGACGCGGCGCACTCCGACCGCGCACCGCACACCACGGTGCTGGACGGCACCCGTCTCGAGCGCACCAGGACCCGCCTCCAGCACGGCGGCGACCCCCGACTGCGGCAGGCGGTCCGGGTGTTGCGGGCGCGCGCCGACCAGTGGCTCGACCAGGGCCCCTGGACCGTCGTCGACAAGCCCCGCCCGGCCCCCGGCGGCGACGTCCACGACTACCTCAGCCAGGCCCCGTACTGGTGGCCCACCACGACGCCGACCGCCGACAACCCCTGGGGCTGCCCCTACGTGCAGCGCGACGGCGAGCGCAACCCCGAGGTCGACTCCGGCACGGACCGCCAGGACCTGGAGAAGACCTTCGACTCCGCCTACGACCTGTCCCTGGCCTGGTACTACACCGGCGAGCGGCGCTACGCCCTCAAGGCCGGGCACGTACTGCGCACCTGGTTCCTCGACCCGTCCACCCGGATGAACCCGAACCTCGACCACGCGCAGTTCATCCCGTGCAAGTACGACGGCCGCGCCATCGGCATCATCGACTTCTCCCAGTCCTACACCGGCGTCCTGGACGCGCTCGCCCTGCTGGAGACCGGCGCCCCGGGCTGGACCCGGCAGGACCGCAGCGCCATGAGCCGCTGGAACACCGACTTCCTCGGCTGGCTCAAGGACAGCGACTTCGGCAGGCAGGAGGCGGCCGCCACCAACAACCACGGCACCTTCTACGACCTGCTGCTCGCCGGCCTGGCCCACGCCACCGGCGACATGGCGCTGGCCCGGCGCACGGTGCTCGACGCACGGGACAAGCGCATCGCCGTGCAGATCGCGCCGGACGGCCGCCAGCCCCAGGAACTGGCCCGGACCAGGAGCTGGCACTACTCGACGTTCACGCTGGTGGCCCACACCAGGCTGGCGGCCATCGGCCGCCGGGTCGGGGTGGACCTGTGGGCCTACCGGGGTCCGGGCGGCCAGAGCCTGTTCAAGGCGGTGGACTACCTGCTGCCCGCCGCGACGGGCGCGGCCGACTGGCCGCATCCGGAGCTGGAGTTCCGCCGTTTCGCGGCCACCGACGTCGTGCACGCGGCCGCCGACGCCGGGGACCCGCGGGCGCGCGCGGCCGTTCCGTCGCTGGAGGAGCCGCCGGGCGGTGATCTGTGGGCGTTGCGCCCGGCGGCGGAACAGCTCGACTCGATCACGGGCTGACGGGCCGGGAGAGGCGACCCGGGGTGAGAGCCGGTGGGGCGGAGACCGGTCAGACCGTGGAGAGGTCGATCGCCCGGTCGACGTCCCGCGGCCGCAGGACGCGCAGGATGCCTTCCAGCAGGTAGTAGTCGGCGTACGGCAGGGAGATCTCCACGCCGTCCTCGGCCGGGCGGTTGCGGGTGCAGCGGGCGACCACCGCCTCCGCCCGGGCCGAGTTCCGGGTCAGGCAGGTCTCCGACAGGGCCGTGAGCAGCCGCAGCGCCACCTCGCGGTACGCGCCGTGACCGGTCGCGGCGGCCAGGTCGAGGAGCCCGCAGGCCATGACCGCGCCGGCGGACGCGTCCTTGACGTCGTGCGGCTGCTGCGGCGCACGGTAGTCCCACACCGGGACGTGGTCCGGGGTCAGCGCGCCGATCGCGAAGTCGGCGAGGCTGCGGGCGGTGGCGAGGAAGTCCCGGTCGCCGGTCCGCCGGTACATGGTGGTGAACCCGTACAACCCCCAGGCCTGCCCGCGCGCCCAGCAGGACGACGGGCTGTACCCCTGGACGGTGTTCGGGCCGATCGGGGCGCCGGTGCCGGGGTCGAAGTCGTAGACGTGCGGGGTGGAGCCGTCCGGGCGCGGGAAGTACCGCCGCGTGGTCCTCGCGTGCTCGACGGCGATGTCCAGGTACCTGCCGTCACCGGTCTGCCGGCTCGCGAAGGCCAGCAGGTCCAGGTTCATCATCGTGTCGATGATGACGCGGCCGGCGTTGTCCGGGCTGTCGAGCGCGCCCCAGGCCCTGAGGAAGCGGCCGCGCGGGTTGTACCGCCGGATCAGCGAGTCGGCGGCGCGCAGGGCGCCCGTCCGCCATGCCTCGTCGCCCGTCAGCCGCCAGGCGGTCACCCAGGAGGGAGAGAAGAGGAAGCCGAGGTCGTGCGTGCCGGTGTCGTACTGGCGCGGGGCGAGCCGGCGCGCCGCGTCCGCGGCCAGGGTGCGGAAGGCGTCGTCGCCGCTGTGCAGCCACGCCATCCAGAGCGTGCCCGGCCAGAAGCCGCCGACCCAGTCGCCGTTCTGCGAGTACACCCACTTCTCGAACTTGGTGCCGACGGGGAAGGCGGTCACCTTCGGGGCGACGGCGTGCAGCTTGTCGACGGCGTAGTCGGCGGCCTCGCGGAGCCGGCGCAGGGTGGGTGCGGGCACGGGCGCTCTGTCGGCGGCCTGGGCCGCGGTCACGGCGCCGTGCGGACCCGGGGCCGCTGCGGCCGGCGGGGCTGCGGACAGTGCTGCGGCACCGGCCGCCGCGGACAGCACGGCACGACGGGAGACACGCATGCGGATCCCTCCAACTGTGGGGCGTGGGAACGGAGTTGACCGAGCGTCGCATGAACGGCAGCAGCCTGTACACCCACGTGAGAGATGTTCATGGCTGTGAACACCGCGTGTGTGGCGAAGGGACGGGCCGGGGCTACCGGCCTTCGGGGGAATTCCGGCCCGGGAGCGCGGTTCGGGGGCCGCCGGGTGGTACGGGCATGTGGTGTCCACGCCTCCCGGTCCGCCCGCCTCGCCCCCGCCTCCCCTGAACGACGCGGAGGAGCGGGTACCGCGAGTGCTGCGGACCGCCGGGGCCTACGCCTGGCGGCTCATCGCGGTCGGCGTCGTCGTCCGGTTCGCCTTCTCCGTGCTCGGCGAGTTCCACCGGGTCGCCGTCGCCGTCTTCCTCGGACTCGTCATCACGGCGGTGCTGCGCCCGGCAGCCGGCCTCCTGGCCCGGTACATGCCGCGCCCGGCGGCCGTCGCCGTCGTCCTGATCGGCGGCATCGTCCTCGTCCTCGGGGCGCTGGCCCTGGTCGGCGAGACGGTGGCGGAGCAGCGCAGCGGGCTGGAGCGGGAGTTCGTGGCGGGGATCGACCGGATCGAACGGCAGTTGGAGCAGGCACCCTTCCACCTTCCGGCCCACATGTTCGACGACCTCCAGTCACGGGTCGGCAAGCTGCTCTCGGAGCACCGCTCCACCCTCATCAGCACGGCGCTCACCGGCGCCGGCCGCCTGGTCGAGGTGCTGACCGTGCTGGCGCTCGCCCTGTTCTGCTCGGTGTTCTTCACCTACTCCGGCGAACGGCAGTGGCAGTGGGTGTGCGACCAGCTGCCCGAGCGGGCACGCCTGCGCTTCTCGGTCGGGGCCGGGGCCGCCTGGCGGACCTTCACCGGTTACACGCACGGCATCCTGCTGGTGGCGGCGACCAACGCCGTCCTCGTGGGCATCGCCCTGTTCGCGCTGGGGGTGCCGCTGGCTGTGCCCCTGGCACTGCTGGAGTTCGTGGCCGCGTTCATCCCGCTGATCGGTTCGCCGATCGCCCTCGCCGTGGCGGCGGTGGTCGCCCTCGCGACCGAGGGCCCGCTGATCGCGCTGGTGGTCGTCGCGCTGATCGTGGTCATCGGCCAGATCGAGGGGCACCTCCTGCACCCCCTGGTGATGAGCTGGGCGGTCCGGCTGCACCCGGTGGTGGTCGCCCTGGCCGTCGTGGGCGGGGCGGTCGCGGCGGGGGTGATCGGCGCGGTGGTGGCCGTACCGCTGGTGGCGGTGGTGTGGTCGGTCTACCAGGCCCTGCGTGGCGGAGCTGGGGAGCCCCCGGCCGCTCAGGGTGGTCACGCTCCACACCCGACGTCATAACTATGGTGTCCCACCACATACGCCCTTGACCTGGCCGTTCCTACGGTGTGGCGACACACAACCGTCCCCGCAGAACGCCAGGAAGTGGTGCCGATGTCGTCGCCCGCGACAGCTCCCCCCGCCCCGTCGAACCTCAAGCGCATCGTCGCCGCCAGCCTCATCGGCACCACCATCGAGTGGTACGACTTCTTCCTCTACGGCTCCGCCGCCGCGCTCGTCTTCAACCAGCTGTTCTTCCCGGACTCCGATCCGCTGGTGGGCACGCTGCTGTCGTTCCTGACCTACGCCGTGGGCTTCGCCGCCCGGCCGCTGGGCGCGCTGGTGTTCGGGCACTACGGTGACCGGCTCGGCCGCAAGAAGCTGCTCGTGCTGAGTCTGCTGCTGATGGGCGGGGCGACGTTCGCGATCGGGCTGCTGCCGACGCACGCCACCATCGGGTCCGCCGCCCCGGTGCTGCTCACCGTGCTCCGCCTGGTGCAGGGGTTCGCGCTGGGCGGCGAATGGGGCGGGGCCGTGCTGCTCGTCTCGGAGCACGGCGACGCGCGGCGGCGCGGCTTCTGGGCCTCCTGGCCGCAGACCGGCGCCCCGGCCGGCCAGCTCCTCGCCACCGGAGTGCTGTCCCTGCTGACCGCTCTGCTGTCCGACGCCGCGTTCGGCAGCTGGGGCTGGCGGATCCCGTTCCTGCTGTCCGGCGTCCTGGTGATGGTCGGTTTGTGGATTCGTCTGTCTGTCGACGAATCGCCTGTCTTCAAGGAGGCACTGGCGCAGGCGGAGGCCCGCAAGGCGGCCGCCCTGCCGACGGAGGAGGAGAAGACGCCCCTGGTCGCGGTGGTGCGCCACCACTGGCGGGACGTCCTGGTCGCGATGGGCGCCCGCATGGCCGAGAACATCAGCTACTACGTGATCACCGCCTTCATCCTCGTCTACGCCACCACCTCGGCCGGCGTGTCCAAGCAGACGGCCCTCAACGCCGTGCTGATCGCCTCCGCGGTGCACTTCGCCGTCATCCCCGCGTGGGGCGCCCTCTCCGACCGGATCGGCCGCCGCCCGGTGTACCTCGTCGGCGCGGTCGGGGTCGGGCTGTGGATGTTCCCGTTCTTCGCGCTGATCGACACCGGCGGCTTCGGCAGTCTGCTCCTCGCCGTCACCGTCGGCCTGGTCCTGCACGGCGCGATGTACGCGCCCCAGGCCGCGTTCTTCTCCGAGATGTTCGCGACCCGGATGCGCTACTCCGGCGCGTCCATCGGCGCCCAGTTCGCCTCGGTGGCGGCGGGCGCGCCCGCCCCGCTGATCGCCACCGCGCTGCTGTCCGAGTACGGCAGCTCCACACCGATCGCCCTGTACGTCATCGCCGCCGCCCTCCTGACGGTCGTCGCGGTGGCGGCGGCCAAGGAGACCCACCGGAGGGACCTGGCGGACGTCACCGCCCCCGACGCCGGCGCCACCTCCCCGGCGAGGGCCGGGACGAAGGCCGAGACGGAGGACGCCCGTACCGTCTGAGGCACCCGGCCCTGACGCCTCCCGCACGCCCGATGCGTGCGGGAGGCGTCAGGGCCGTTCGGGGGCCGAGAGCCGGTGCAGGCGCAGGGCGAGCTGGATCTCCAGGGCGCGCGCCGGGCTCTGCCAGTCGGCGCCGAGGAGCCGGCCGACGCGCTCCAGTCGCTGGGCGACGGTGTTGACGTGCACGTGCAGGTCGTCCTTGGTGCGGGCGGGGCTCATGCCGCTGGCGAAGTACGCGTCGAGGGTGCGCAGCAGCTCGGTCCCACGCCGCCGGTCGTAGGCGACGACCTGGCCGATCGTCCGGTCGACGAAGCCCGGGATGTCCCGGTCGCCGGCCAGGAGCAGCCCGAGGAAGCCGAAGTCCTCGGCGGCGGCACCGTCACCGCGGCGCCCGAGGAGACGCAGGGCGTCGAGACAGCGTCCGGCCTCCGCGTACGCCGCCGCCACCGCGTCGGGGCGGGCGGCGAGGTCCCCGGCGGGCGCGGAGGCGCCGACCGTGACCGGGGCGTGGACCGCCGTGCCCAGGTGGCGGGCGGCCCGGCGGGCCACGGCGGTGGCGGTGTCACCGGGCGCGAGGGGAAGCAGCAGGACCGTGCCGCCGTCGCGTGCGGCGGCCAGGCCGTGACGGGTGGCGGCCAGGTGCGAGGCGGCGGCGGCCAGACGGCGGCGGGCGTCCGCCTCCTGCTCGGCGTCGCTCCCGCCGTCGGCGGCGTCCTCCAGCCGCGCGGCCAGCACCACGTGCACGGCGTCGAGGTCGGCGTCGAGTCGTGCGGCGCGCTCCCGCAGCAGGCGCGGGTCCCGGTCACGGGCGTCCAGCAGGTCGTCCAGCAGCTCGCCGCGCACGCGCTGTTCGGCGTCGGCGGCGGACCTGCGGGCCAGCAGCAGCAGGGAGGTGACCATCGCGGCCCGTTCCAGAGTGCGCTGGTCGACGGGGTCGAGGCCCGGCTGACCGTGCAGGACGAGCGCGCCGAGCAGCTCCCCGCCGGCGGCCACGGCGGCGATCCAGTCGTCCTGGTGCCGCACCGCGTGGCCCTCGGCGCGCGAGGCCTCCACGGGCCCGGCCGGTGCGGCGGCGGCCTCGGTGAACTCGACCGTGCCGTCGAGGATCTCGGAGACCGCTGCTGCCACGTCGTGCACCCCGCCGCCCCGCAGGACCAGCTCGGCGAGCCGGTCGTGCACGTCGGAGGCGCGTTCGATGACGCCGCTGCGGTCCCGGATGATCTCGTTGGCCCGCTCCAGACCGGCCAGGGCCGACCGGGTCTCGGCGAGCAGGTTGGCGGTGTCGATGGCGGCCGCGGCCAGCGCGGCGAAGGAGCCGAGCAGGGCGATCTGCTCCCGCTCGAAGACCCGGGCGCGCCGGTCCGCCGCGAACAGCACGCCGATGACGTGATGCCCGAGGCTCAGCGGCACGCCGAGGATGGCCACGAGTCCCTCGTCCCGCACGCCCGCGTCGATCGTCAGGGTGTGCTGGAAGCGGTCGTCCTTGAAGTAGTCGTCGGTGACGTACGGGCGGGCGGTCTGGGCGACCAGGCCACCGAGGCCCTCCCCCATGCCGAGCCGCAGCTGCTGGAAGCGGGCCGCGACCGAACCCTCGGTGACCCGCATGTAGGTGTCGCCGCGCTCCGGGTCGTTCAGGCTGAGGTAGGCGACGTCCGTGCCGAGCAGCGACCGGGCGCGCTGCACGATCGCCTGGAGCACCGCGTCCAGGTCGCGCAGCCCGGCGAGGTCGTGGGCGGTCTCGAACAGCGCGGACAGCTCGGCCTCGCGCCGGCGCCGTCCCTCCAGCTCCGCACGCACCCGCAGGGCCAGCGGCTTGGCGTGCGCGAGCGCGGCGATCCACTCCGCGGGCCGGCCCTCGGCGCGGGCGAGCAGCTCGGGCTGCTCGTAGGCGTCGGCGGAGGCGCCGCGGGCCAGCAGTTCGAGGAACGGCGTCTCGGCACGCGCCGGGGACGGCTGCGTCCCGGCCGGCGGCAGCGCGGCAGGGGCAGGCCGCACCTCGGCGCGAGCCGGCCGCGCGGCGTTTCCGGCCGGCGAGGTCCCGGCTCGGGACGACGGCGGTGCGGCCGTCCCCGCGGGGCGCCCGGCCGGCTGGTCGTGATCACTGGACATGCCCACAGGATTCACCATGACCGGGCCGTCCCGTCAGCCCTGTGGACAACTCCCGGGCGACCGGCCCCGGCCCTCAGTGGGCGGTCCAGCCGCCGTCGAGCACGAGCGAGGTGCCGGTCACGAAGGACGCCTGCGGTGCGCACAAGTACGCCACGGCCTCGGCGACCTCCTCCGGTTCGATCAGGCGCTTGACCGCACTGTCCTGCAGCAGCACCTCGGACAGCACCCGCTCCTCGGGGATGGCGTGCGCCCGCGCCTGGTCCGCGATCTGCTGCTCGACCAGTGGGGTGCGCACATAGCCCGGGTTCACACAGTTCGAGGTGACTCCATGGGCGGCGCCCTCCAGCGCCGCCGTCTTGGAGAGCCCTTCCAGCCCATGTTTGGCTGCCACATACGCCGACTTGTAGGCAGAGGCGCGCAGCCCATGGACGGACGACACATTGACGATGCGGCCCCAGCCCTGTCCGTACATGTGGGGAAGGGCGCCGCGGATGAGCCGGAACGGCGCCTCCAGCATCACCGTCAGCACCGTGTGGAAGACGTCGGGCGGGAAGTCCTCCAGGGGGCGCACGAGCTGGATCCCCGCGTTGTTGACGAGGACGTCGGTGCCCGCGGCGGCGAGTTCCGCCGCGTCCAGGTCGGTGAGGTCGAGGACGTGCGCTTCGACGGTGCCCGCCAGGCCGCGGCCCTGTTCGGCGAGCCGTTCCAGACCGGCGGCGTCCCGGTCGACGGCTCTCACCTTGGCTCCGGCGGCCGCGAGCCGCAGCGCGCAGGCACGGCCGATGCCGCCGGCGGCGCCGGTGACGAGGGCGGTGCGGCCGCCCAGGTCGAGCGGGGAGGCGTGGGGAGCCATGAGGGCACGGGACGCGGTCATGCCTCGACCCTAGGCAGCGCCCACGCCTCACCACATGTGGTCAGACCCCACACTTCACCCCGCAGAGGTGGGCTCGAACCATGTGGGGCCGTCAGACAGGGCTTGCTTGATCCGGAACAGCCCGAAGTCGTCCAGTGCGGGCAGGGCGTCGATGGCGAACCAGGCCACGTCCAGCGACTCGTCGTCGTTGACCCGGGCCTCACCGCCGACGGCTCGGCAGTGGAAGGTGATGTCCATGTACTGACAGATGTCGCCGTTCCCGTAGGTGACGGGCTGCAGCGCCTGGACCAGGACGACCCGTTCGGCGACGCAGTGCACGCCCGTCTCCTCGTACACCTCCCGGACCGCGCAGGCCGCGGGCTGCTCCCCCGGGTCGGGGATGCCGCCGAGCACGGACCACCTGCGGGTGTCGGCCCGCCGGTTGAGCAGCACCCTGCCCTCGTCGTCGAAAACGAGGGCGGTGACACCGGGGAGCCAGAGCAGTTGGTGGCCGGCCGAGGCGCGGAGCGTGCGGATGAAGTCGGGAGTAGCCATGCCCCGACCCTAAGCGGCCGGCCTCGACGTCCCGGCCGGTTCGGGGCGGTGTGCGCCGGGCGTACGGCTACGCGTCACCGGCGCGTCGCCGCCCGCGCAGGGCGGTGGCGGCGGCCCAGCCGAGTCCGCCGGCCGCGACCAGCACGAGCGCGATCTCCGGCAGGACTCCGAGCCGGGTGGCCGGGGTCTGCGAGGACCGGAGCGGCACCTTCTGCACCAGCGAGTCGGCCACGAACATGCCGGTCTTCCGGGTGATCGTCCCGTCGGGCATGATGAAGGCGCTGACGCCGCTGGTCACCGGCACCGCCACGGTCCGGCTGTGCTCCACCGCGCGGACCCGGGACATGGCGAGCTGCTGGTAGGTCATCTCGCTGCGGTCGAAGGTGGCGTTGTTGGACGGCACGGAGATCATCTGGGCGCCGTCCGTGACCTCGGACCGCACCGCCCAGTCGAAGGCGGCCTCGTAGCAGGTGACCAGGCCGACCTTGGCGCCGTGCAGGGTGAACACGCCCGGTTCGGTGCCGCGGGTGAAGTCCTGGCGGACCATCTCCGTCCAGCTCTTGTTGATCGCGCCGATGAGCGGGCGCAGCGGCAGGTACTCGCCGAAGGGCTGGATCTGGCGCTTGTCGTAGGTGTCGACGGGTCCCTCGGCCGGGTCCCAGAGGATCTGCTCGTTGTACAGCCGGCCGTCCCGTTCGACGACGCCGCCGACCGAGATCGGCACGCCGACGGCCTTGGCCGCTCCGTCGATGACCGCCCGGGCGTCGGCGTTGGCGAAGGGGTCGATGTCGGAGGAGTTCTCCGGCCACAGCACGAAGTCGGGCCGGGCCACCTTGCCTGCCCGGACCTCGGCGGCCAGGCGGTGCGTCTCGCGGGCGTGGTAGTCGAGCACGGCGCGCCGCTGGGCGTTGAACTCCAGGCCGGCCCGGGGCACGTTGCCCTGGATGACCGCCACGGTCACGTGGCCGTCCTCGGCCCGGTCGCTCACCAGGGGCCGCGCCGCCACGGCGCCCACCACGGGCACGGCCAGGCTGAGCAGGCCCACAACCGCCGCGGCCCGCCGCACCTCACCGGTCCTCCGCCGGGTGACGGCCACGTGGACGGCCTCGTACAGGCCGAAGCCGCACAGGGCGACCGCGAAGCCGAGCACGGGGGTGCCGCCCACCGCGGCGAGCGGCAGGAACACCCCGTCCGCCTGGCCGAAGGCGACCTTTCCCCAGGGGAAGCCCTCGAAGGGCACACGCGCGCGTGCCGCCTCTCCGGCGATCCACACGGCGGCGGCCCACACGGGCGCGCCCGGCAGCTTCGACACGGCGGCCACACCGGCACCGACCGCGCCGACGAACAGCGCCTCGATGGCCACCAGGGCGAGCCACGGCCCGGGCCCGACCTCCACCCCGGTCCACACCAGCAGCGGCAGCAGGAATCCGAGTCCGAAGAGGTAACCGAGACCGAGTCCGGCCTTCCACCCCCGGCCGCGCAGCACCCAGCCGAGCACGGCGAAGGCAGGCAGGGCCAGCCACCACAGGGTGCGGGGCGGGAAGCTGACGTAGAGGAGCAGTCCGGCGAGGGCGGCTGCGGCGGCCGGGACGAGACGTGCGAGCCGGCGGCTCCACGTCCGGGCGCCGGGCGCGACACGCGGCTCCAGCCGGTCCGACTCGCCGACGGATGTTGCGGTGACGGTCACGTCCGGAGTGTACGGCGTGTCGTGTCGCAGCCGACAGCACAGTCCACGGCGCCCGGGAGGCACACCATCCCGCAGATCCTTGGCCCCTCGCGGGAGCATCCGGCCCCCGGGGGCCGGCACGACGAGATCACCGACCCCCCGCCGACGTCCCGCGCCCGTGCGGGCCTCCTGCCGCCCCGCCCCGTCTCGTGTCCGCGGCACCGGTCTTGTTCATTTCGTCACGGCGCATCCCCAAATCCTTCACCAGCCATTACCGTGTGCCGAAGCCTCCGTCGTGCGGCCCGCAGCGGTCGTCCGGACGAGGTCTTCACAGGTCAGGGGCTAGGGGCGCCGGGGGGCGTGCGGGGTGGGTTCCAGCGGGATGGCGTCCGCGTCCGGTGCGGGCGCGGACGGTGAGAGACGCAGCGCGGCGGACGCCGCCGGTGTGGTGGTGCTCGGGGCCTGCGCCGGCTGGTCCCTGATCACGGCTGCCGCGCACGACGGCCGGCCCGAGGGCGTGCTCCTCGCGGTGCTGGCGGTCGCGGCCGGGTACGCGGCGGGCCGGATCGGCGGAGCCGTGGTGCCGGTCGGCGCGCCCGTGGCCGCGGCCCTGGCAGGCGTCGCGCTGACCCTGGCCGTGCCGCACCTCGCCCCCGGTCCGCAGATCGGCGCGCCCCTGGGACACGCCGGGGCCACCGCCGCCGTGCTGACGCTCTCGGCCGGTGCCGCGTGCTGCGCCGCCTGGGGAACCTCCCGCCCGGCCGTGCGGTTCGCCCTGCGGCTGCTCGCGGCCGGTGCCGCCCTGCTTGCGGCCCTCCTCGGCTCCACCGTCGGGTGCGTGGCCTGCGCGGCCGTGCTGCTCTGCTCGCTGGCCGCCGGCCGCACCCCGCACCGCGGTGCCGCCCTGGCCGTGCTGGCCGCGGTCGCCGTCCTGGTGACGGGGCTGACCTGGTCGGTCGCCGCGCGGGCCGTGCCGAGCGGTTCGGGCGGTGCCGTCGAGGAGCGGCTCACCCCGCACCGGGTGGAGCTGTGGCAGGACGCGTGGCGTCTGCTGGCCGAGGAGCCGGTCCTGGGCGCCGGGCCCGGCCGCTTCGGGGAGCTGAGCGCGACGTCGGCCCACTCGCTGCCGTCCGACGGCAGGCCGCACTCCGCGGCACTGCAGCAGGCGGCCGAGCAGGGCGTCGTCGGCGTGGTCCTGCTGGTGGCGGCGTTCGGCTGGGTGCTCTACGCGCTGTGGCGGGGTCCGCGTCCCACGCCGGTGGCGCTCACGGCGGGCGCGGCCCTGACGGCACTGGCCACGATCGCGGCGCTGGGCAACGCGCTCAGTTTCACCGCCGTCTCGGTGGGTGCGGGCCTGCTGGCGGGCATGGCCACGGCGCGCCCCCTGCCGGCCGGTCCGGCGAGCCGTACGGCGGAGCCGCGCGCACAGGACGCGGGACACGCGGCCGCCTGACGGCGCTGCGGGTTCCGGCCACGGCTCCCCATCGGTCCCGCTGCGCGGGCTCGGCCGCGGACTCGCGGCCGAGCCCTCACACGTCAGTGCGCGGCCGCTCCCGGCTTGCCGGGTCGCAGCCGCTCCTCGATGACCCGCACGGCCGCCTCCGCGTCGTCGACGGTGACCGTGAACGTGTGGCCGTCCCACAGTTCCAGCACCACGCCCTCGCCGCGCCGCACGACCACCGCCGTCCCCATCTCCGGCCGCCACCGGTAGCCCCAGCCGCCCCAGTGCCGAGGAGTGACGTGCGAGGTGTACGTGGCGCCGACGACCTGGGAGAGGGGGATGCGCCGACGGGGCAGTCCCATGTGGCCGCAGCGGACCTCCAGGTGGTCCTCGTCGACGCGGAGGGCGACGTGCACGAAGGCGAGCGTCCCGAACAGGACCAGCAGACCGGCGGCGATGCACCCGACGACGGCCATCACGAGCGGGGCGATCCCGGACTTCCACGCCGAGTCCACGGCCAGCGCGATGCCCAGGGCGAGGCAGGCGGCACCCGCGAGCGCCAGCAGCCACTGGACCCGGTTGGTCGCACGACCGGTCCAGACGTCGGGGTACCGATGGGTGGCGTTCTCGCCGTGGGGGTGGTCCCTCATGCCATCGAGGTTACTCAGGTTTCGCTGGGTCGGTACCTGGTGGCGGAGGGTGACTGCGCCGGCCGGGGGTCCTGTCCGCGCAGCGCACCGCGCCCCTCAGCGCGCGGGCGTGACCGCCTGCAGCAGTCGGCCCTCGGCGTACGCCAGGGCGGGCCCGGGCAGTGCGCCCTCGCGGCCGCTGAGCAGCACGGTGAGGGTGCCGTCGGGCGCGGCGTCCGGGGCGGGCTGTTCCCCGAGCCGGCGCAGGGCCTGGGCGGCCACGGCACCGGCGGAGCCGTGCAGCACCAGGGGCGGGCGGCCGGGACGCTGGACGGCGGCCCGGATGCGCTCGGCGACCAGTTCGTAGTGGGTGCAGCCCAGGACGACGGTGGTCACCTCCTCGGGCGTGAGGGCGGCGGCGGCGGAGACCGCGGTGTCGATCGCCGCCTCGTCTGCGTGTTCCACGGCCTCGGCCAGGCCCCAGCAGGGCACCTCGGTGACGGGCACCCCGCCGGCGAAGTCCCTGATCAGGTTCCGCTGGTAGGGGCTGCCGGTGGTGGCCGGGGTGGCCCAGATGGCGAGGTGGCCGCCACCGGCCGCGGCCGGCTTGATCGCGGGCACGGTGCCGATGACCGGGAGCTGCGGTTCGAGGCGGGCGCGCAGGGCGGTCAGGGCGTGCACGGTCGCGGTGTTGCAGCCGACGATGAGGGCGTCGGGGCGGCGTGCGGCAGCCGCTTCGGCGACGGCGAGGGCGCGACCGGTCAGGTCCTCCGGCGTCCTCGGGCCCCACGGCATGCCGTCCGGGTCCAGGGAGAGCACGAGATCGGCGTCGGGGCGCAGCCGCCGTACCGCGGCGGTGGCCGCCAGCAGACCGATTCCGGAGTCCATGAGCGCGATCTTCACCCGATCACGATAGACGATGAGCCGCTTCGGGCCGGTGCCGTGGGGCAGACTGCGCGCGTGAGCGCCGTTGTGTGGACTGCCGCTGGATCACTGCTCGCCTGGTTGTGGCTGCTGCTCTGCCAGGGCTTCTTCTGGCGCACGGACGTGCGCCTGCCGCCGCGGCGGGACCCGGAGGTGTGGCCGCCGGTGTGCGTCGTGGTCCCGGCCCGTGACGAGGCCGCCGTGCTGCCCACCGCGCTGCCGTCGCTGCTGGGGCAGGACTATCCGGGGCGGGCGGAGATCTTCCTCGTCGACGACGGCAGCACGGACGGCACCGGCGAGCTGGCGCGCGGGCTGGCGCGGCGGCACGGCGGGCTGCCGCTGACCGTCGCCTCCCCCGGGGAGCCGCCCGCGGGCTGGACCGGCAAGCTGTGGGCCGTCCGCCACGGGATGGCGCTGGCACGCGCGCGTGATCCCGAGTACCTGCTGCTCACGGACGCCGACATCGCGCACGCGCCGGACAGTCTGCGCGCACTGGTGGCGGCGGCCGGCTCCGGCGGGTTCGACGTCGTGTCGCAGATGGCGCGGCTGCGGGTGGAGAGCGTCTGGGAGCGGCTCGTGGTGCCGGCGTTCGTGTACTTCTTCGCGCAGCTCTACCCGTTCCGCCGGATCGGCCGGCGGGGCACCCGCACGGCGGCCGCGGCCGGTGGCTGCGTGCTGCTGCGGGCGGACGCAGCCGCGCGGGCGGGGATCCCGGACGCCATCCGGCACGCGGTGATCGACGACGTGGCGCTCGCGCGGGCCGTGAAGGGCGCGGGTGGCCGGGTATGGCTGGGGCTGGCGGACCGCGTGGACAGCGTGCGGCCGTACCCGCGGCTGCACGACCTGTGGCGGATGGTGTCCCGCAGCGCCTACGCCCAGTTGCGGCACAACCCCGTGGTGCTGGCGGGGACGGTCGCCGGGCTGGCGCTGGTGTACCTCGTGCCGCCGGCCGCCCTGGCCGTCGGTGTGGCGGCGGGCAGTACGGCCGCTGCGGTCGCGGGCGGCCTCGCCTGGCTGATCATGGCGGGGACGTATGTGCCGATGCTCCGCCATTACGGGCAGCCCTGGTGGCTCGCCCCGCTGCTGCCGTTCACCGCGTTCCTCTATCTCCTCATGACGGTCGACTCGGCGGTGCAGCACTACCGGGGGCGCGGTGCGGCCTGGAAGGGCCGCACCTACGCGCGCCCGCAGGCCGTGCCGGACGAGGGCTGACGGCTTCCCCGGGCCGCCACGTCCTGTCCTGTCCCCCGGGGCGTCATTTCCTGCCGGGGGTCCAGTTCATGCCCCACCCGTAGGCGTAGTCGACGGTCCGTTGCGGGCTGACGCCCCGCTCGGGCACCAGGTAGCGCGCCTCCCGCTGGACGACCAGGTCCCCGCCGGTGTTGGTGATCAGCGCCAGCGCGCACACGAGGGAGGGGACCGTGCACTCGTCGAGGGAGAAGTCGATGGGCGCCCCGTGCTGGGGCCGGAGCGTGACCGTGGCGTGCAGGTCGGCGAAGGAGCGGGCGCCCTCGTAGATGGTGACGAAGACGAGGATGCGCCGGAAGAGGTGCTTGTGGTCGAGATTGACGGTGAGGTTCTCGCCGGACGCCGCAGCGCCGGTGCGGTCGTCGCCGTCGAGGTGGATGAACGGCGGCCGGTCGAGTGCCCCGAAGGCGTTGCCGAGGGCCTGGACGACGCCCTTGCTGCCGTCGGCGAGTTCGTACAGGGCGCACAGGTCGAGGTCGAGGTCGGAGTGCAGGGCGGTGGGGCGGCCGAACTTGCTGCTCCATCCCGAGAACTGCTTGCGCACCTCCCAGTTGAGGTTCACGTGCAGGGCGCCGGAGGTGCCGCCCTGCTTGGTGAGCGAGACGGAGGGGGCGTTCTTGGTGAGCGTGACCTTGGTGAGGCGGACGGGCTCGGGCGCCGGGGGCGCGGCGGGCGGGGGCGGGGTGGTGGGCGGCGCGGTCACCGGTGGTGCGGGAGGCGAGGGCGCGGCGGCAGCAGGGGCGGGGGCCGGGGCCGCCTGCTGGGGCTCGTCCACCGTGATGCCGTAGTCCGTGGCCAGTCCCTCGAGGCCGCTGCTGTAGCCCTGTCCCACGGCACGGAACTTCCAGGCGCCCTGGCGTCGGTAGAACTCGCCCAGCACGAAGGCGGTCTCGGTGCCGGCGCCCGGGTTGTCGAAGCGGGCGACGGTGGTGCCCGCGCCCGCGTCCCGGACCTCGATGTACAGGCCCGGTACCTGCCCGAAGGTGCCGCCGTCCGCGGAGGCGGCGAGGACGATCGTCTCGATGGCGGGCTCCACGCGCGCGAGGTCGACGAGAAGCGTGTCCGTCACCTGACCGGCGGCGTCACGCTTGCCCTCGTGCCGGACGGCCCCGGAGGAGTGCGCGGGCTGGTTGTAGAAGACGAAGTCCGCGTCCGAGCGGACCTTCCCGCCGACCAGCAGCAGGGCGGAGGCGTCGGCGTCGGGGACTCCCGGGCCGCTGCGCCAGCCCAATTCGACCCGCAGTTCCCCGGTGGGCACCGGAGCGTTCGACCCCTTCGTCATGTTCATGTCCGCCCCCATTGCCGATCATTGCGCCGGGCACATCCCGGGCGCCCGTCGAGTTCCGTCCGCACAACCTATTCCTGATCGCCGCGAACTCCCATGCACGCTCGTGGAAACACTGAGGGTCAACCGCCGGTAACCCGCCTGGAACTCGGCCTTTACACGACCCACCCGCCGTTCGGCGTCCTTTTTTGCCGAGTTCGCTCGCATTGGGGATCCCGGGTCACTGCGGGCACGCAAAACAACCCTCTTATCGGTCTCCCCAACCAGCACATCGTGGGCTTAACTTATGTGCCATGACCTCCCCCCGCTCCACCTATGGCGGCGGCTACTACTCCGCCTCCTTCCCGGACACCCCGATCTACGACAGGCTCGTCGCCGAGCGGGGCACCCCGCAGATCGCCCCGATCCGGGTCCCCGCTCAGTACGACATGCCGGGCGGCAACCTCCCCGCCCTGCCCTCGGCGCTGCCCGCCCTCCCGGCAGCCCCCTCCCAGCACGCCTACGGCTATCCGCAGGCGCAGCAGCCGGCCCCGCTGCAGCAGGCGCCCGCGGCGTACATCCCGCAGCAGGCCACCGCACCGCGCGGTTATCCCGGCCCGCATCCGCAGCAGCCGCGCCCCGTGGCGCCCGCGGGGTACGAGGCGATGCGCCCCGCGGCTCCGCGGCCCGCCCCGGCGCCCTACCAGGACCCGTACCAGAGCCAGCAGTACCGCGGGTACTGAGCCGCCCCCTGGGCCGTCGGCGCCTGCTGGCACGATGGCCCCATGGGGAACGCTCACCTGCACTCGATCCACGTCCACCCGGTCAAGGCGGTCCGGGGCCTCGCGCCCGGTGAGGCCGTCGTGGAGCCCTGGGGGCTGGCCGGCGACCGGCGCTGGGCCGTGGTGGACCACGGGGGAAAGGTCCTCACCCAGCGCCGGCTGCCCCGCCTCGCCCTCGCCGCCGCCGAGTTGCTGCCCGGTGGCGGCGTCCGGCTGTCCGCGCCCGGGATGGAGCCGCTGACGGTGCCCGTCCCCCGGGCCCCGGGCACGGTGGCGATGGAGATCTTCCGCGACAAGGTCGAGGCGGTCCCGGCCGACGGCACCGACGCGCACGCCTGGTGGAGCTCCTACCTCGGCGTCGGCGCGCGCCTGGTGCACATGGACGACCCGGCGACGCGCCGCCCCGTCGCGCCGGAGTACGCACGTCCCGGCGACACCGTCTCCTTCGCCGACGGCTTTCCGCTGCTGCTCACCACCACCTCCTCCCTCGACGCCCTCAACACGTCGATCGCGCAAGGGGAACACGCGCTGGAGGGCCCGCTGCCGATGGACCGCTTCCGGCCGAACGTCGTCGTGTCGGGCACGCCGGCCTGGGCCGAGGACGGCTGGTCGCGACTGGCCGTCGGCGAGGTGGAGTTCCGCGTCGCCAAGCCCTGCGGGCGCTGTGTGGTGACCACCACCGACCAGGGCACCGGCGACCGCGGCCGGGAGCCGCTGCACACCCTCGGTCTGCACCGCCGCCTCGACGGCAAGCTCGTCTTCGGGCAGAACCTGGTCCCGCTGTCCCGGGGCACCCTCCGCGTCGGCGACCCCGTCCGGATCCTCGCGTAGCGGTCGCGCGCCGCTCGGGCCGGGCCTCCCGGGCGGGACGGGAACCGGCCCCGCGGCCCGGGCGTTGGCCTTGTGTGAGAAATTCATGAGAGGGCCCGGCGCGGGGTGACGAGGAGAGCCTTCCGCGCGCGGGACCGGGCGTGGACGGCCGCGCGGGGCCGTCCCGGAGCGGGAAGGGGGTGCGGGCCGTGCGAGCGATCAGCGGACTGTGGCGCTGGCGGCGCAACCCGCTGTGCCGTCCGACCGATCTGGCCGAAGCCTGGCTCGCGTTGACCGCCCTGCTGCTCATCCTCGTGGCCGCGCCCGTGGCCGGCGCGGTCGCCGGGGGCGCCGCCCAGGACGCCCTGCAGCGCTCCGTCCGAGCCCAGCACGAAGCCCGCCACGCGGTGACGGCGACCGTGGTCCGCGCGCTCGACCGCTCCCTGCTGGACGCCGACCCGGAGACCTCCTCGGGCCGCGACCTGCGCACCCGCGTCCTCGCCGAGTGGACGGCACCGGACGGCACGGCGCACCGCGGGACCGTCCTGGCGAGCCTCAGGGACCCGGAGCAGGGCGAACGCTTCGCGATATGGACCGACCGGCACGGCCTGCTGGTGGCCCGCCCCCTCGACGCCGCGACGGCCTCGACGCACGCGGTCCTCGCCGGCGTGGGCGCATCCCTGCTGACGGGCGCCGTCGTCGAGGCCGGCAGACGGGTCGTCGTGTGGCGCATGGTCCGCCGCCGGTACGCGCGTTGGGACCAGGAGTGGGACAGGGCGGGCCCGGACTGGGGCAGGACGGGCACCGGCAGCTGACGGCCTTCCGGCTCCGGTCAACCCACCACCCGCGCGCACGCTACGGTGGTCCGGCCGAACCCGTTCGGCACAACCCGCGCGCGAGCGAGCAGGAAGGGCGCGCCGGTGCCGATACCGCGTGCGCGACCGGGCCCCCGGGCCGGGCCCGGTCGCGGCGGCACCGGAGGAGGCGTCCCGAAGGCGAACGAGCCATCAGTACGACCGAGGTGGGGGCACAGCTACACCATGGCACAGGGCACGGTCCAGGTGACGCACACCGGTACCTCGCGGTGGCGGCGCCGCACGGGGGAGTACGCATCGCTCGCCGCGGCCCTGGAGGCGGCGGCCGACGGGGACGTGCTGACCGTCGCGCCGGGCACCTACCGGGAGAACCTCGTCCTGCAGCGCGCGATCACCCTGCGCGGGCCGGACAACTCCCCGGGCTCGGTACGGATCGCCCCCGTGGACGGGGTGCCGCTGACCGTGCGCGCCTCCGCCGTGGTGCACGACCTGCACGTGGAGGGCCAGGACGCGACCGCCCCGGCCGTGCTGGTGGAGGAGGGCACGCCGGAGCTGCGGGACGTACGGATCGTGACGCGGTCGGCGGCCGGGATAGAGGTGCGCGGCAGCGCCCGGCCGACGGTGCGCCGCTGTGCGGTGGACAACCCGGCGGGCGTCGGCATCGCCGTGGTCGACGGCGCGGGCGGGGTGTTCGAGGAGTGCGAGGTCGTCGCGGCCGGCCAGGCCGGAGTAGCCGTGCGCGGCGGCGCCCACCCCCGTCTGGAGCGCTGCCGTGTGCACCACGCGTCGGGGCCGGGGCTGTCGGCGACCGGGGAGAACTCCGCGCTGGAGGCGGTGGGCTGCGAGATCTACGAGGTCCGCGGCAGCGGGGTGCAGATCACCGGCCGGGCCACGGCCCACCTCACCGACTGCGACGTGCACCGCACGGCGGCCGACGGGGTCACCCTCGACACGGACGCGGTGCTGACCCTCGCCGACTGCCGCATCCACGACATCCCGGAGAACGCGGTCGACCTGCGCTCGCGCTCCGTCCTCACGCTGACCCGCACGACGGTGCGGCAGTTCGGGCGCAACGGCCTGTCGGTGTGGGACCCGGGCACCCGTGTGGACGCCAACCAGTGCGAGATCTTCGACAGCACGGGTGACTACCCGGCGGTGTGGGTCAGCGACGGCGCCACGGCGGTCCTGGAGTCCTGCCGCGTGCACGACGTGCCGGACGCCCTGTTCGTGCTGGACCGGGGCTCGCGCGCCGACGTCGTGGACAGCGACCTGTCGCAGGTGCGCAACACGGCCGTGTCGGTGAGCGACGGCGCGACCGCGCAGCTCGACGACTGCCGCATCCGGGACGCGGCCACGGGCGCCTGGTTCCGCGACCACGGCAGCGGCGGCACGCTGAGCAACTGCACGCTGTCGGGCACCCAGACCGGAGTGATCGTCACCAAGGGCGCCGATCCGGCGGTGGAGCGCTGCACGGTCGACTCCCCGGCGGAGGCCGGCGTCTACGTCTCGGCCGGGGGCCGGGGCAGCTTCCTGAACTGCCGGGTGACGGGCAGCGGCGGTTACGGCTTCCACGTGATCGACGGCAGCCGTACGACGTTGCGCAAGTGCCGCACGGAGCGGTGCGCGCGGGGCGGCTACGAGTTCGCCGACAGCGGCGCCGACCCGGCGTCCGCGGCGGGACCGGTGGTCGAGGACTGCACGAGCGACGAGAGCGCGGCCCTGCGGGCGTCCGCGGTGCCGGAGACGGCGGTGCAGACGGCGGAGCACTCCCCCGGTCTGCTCGGCGCGGTCCCCGGTCCGCGCGCCGAACCGGCGGCCCCCGCCCCGGCTGATCAGGCACCGGCCGAGCGGCCCGCCCGCAGCTCCAAGGACGTCCTCGGGGAACTCGACGCGCTGGTCGGCCTGGAGAGCGTCAAGCGGGAGGTGCGCGCCCTCACCGACATGATCGAGGTGGGCCGGCGCCGGATGCAGGCCGGGCTCAAGGCCGCGTCGGTCAAGCGTCACCTGGTCTTCACCGGCTCCCCCGGCACCGGCAAGACGACGGTGGCCCGGCTGTACGGCGAGATCCTCGCCTCCCTCGGTGTGCTGGACAAGGGCCACCTGGTGGAGGTGTCCCGGGTCGACCTGGTGGGCGAGCACATCGGCTCCACGGCGATCCGCACGCAGGAGGCGTTCGAGAAGGCCCGCGGCGGCGTGCTGTTCATCGACGAGGCGTACGCGCTCTCCCCGCAGGACGCGGGCCGCGACTTCGGCAAGGAGGCCATCGACACGCTGGTGAAGCTGATGGAGGACCACCGCGACGCGGTCGTGGTGATCGTCGCGGGCTACACCGCCGAGATGGAGCACTTCCTGTCGGTCAACCCCGGTGTCGCCTCCCGCTTCTCACGGACCATCACCTTCAGCGACTACGGCCCGCAGGACCTGCTGCGGATCGTGGAGCAGCAGGCGGAGGAGCACGAGTACCGGCTGGCGCCGGGCGCCGCGCAGGCGCTGCTGACGTACTTCTCCGACCTGCCCAAGGGCCCGGCGTTCGGCAACGGCCGTACGGCACGGCAGACGTTCGAGGCGATGGTGGAGCGGCACGCGAGCCGGGTCGCCCAGGTCGCCGAGCCCACCACCGACGACCTGACACTGCTGTACGCGGAGGACCTGCCCGAGGTGGTGTGAGCCCGCGCCGGCCTAGGCGGCCGGCGGCTCGGGGGTCTCGCGGGGCGGGGGAACGGCCGGCGTGAGCCGGCTCAGCAGCTTGTGCCGCTCCTCGGCGAAGACCGGGTCGGCCCGGTAGTCGGAGTGGCCGAGGATCGGCGCGGGCAGCGGCAGCCGGGCGGTGCGGCCGTAGGCCAGGGGGTCCTTCAACGGGGCGTGGTCGACGGCGGGTCCGCCGTCGCCGGACAGGCGCACCGGGCCGCCGATGGGGTCGGTGAGCCGGTACAGGTTGCGCCAGCAGTCGACCTCGCGGTGCAGGGAGCCGAGCGCGGCGGGCCCGAAGTGCGCCGGGAACCAGCGGCCGTACAGCCGTTCCAGCGGTGAGCCGTAGGTGAGCAGTGCGACCCTCCTGCGGGCGGACGGGGCCAGTTGCCAGGCCGCGGCGGCGGCGAGCACGCTGCCCTGCGAGTGCCCGGAGATGACCAGGCGGCCGCCGGTGGCCCGGGTCCAGGTGGCGATGCGCCAGGTGAGGTCGGGCACCGCGCGCTCGGCGTAGCAGGGCGGGGCGAACGGGTGGGCGGCGCGCGGCCAGAAGGTGCCGACGTCCCACAGGATGCCGATGGTGCGGCGGGCGGCGGCGTCCTTGTAGGCGCGCCGGCCCCAGGTGACGAACAGGATGAACCCGAGGCCGATGAGCCAGGAGCCGAGGGCCTCGGCGGTCTCGGCGGCGCCGTGGACGACGGGGTAGGTGCCCCGTGCGGCCTCGCCGGGCGTCCGGTCGGTGACGAGCGCCCCCACGAGGGCGCCCGCGCCGAGGAGCAGGGTGACGCCCGAGACGACGGCGACGACGCGGGGTCCCCGGTCGGTGAGCGAGGCCATGGCGCGGATGTAGGCGATACGGCGGGTGCGGGCACGGTCCTGGACCTCGTCGGGGTAGTCCCGCGCCACGGCGTCCCGTTCCTCGCGGGCCAGGCGCCAGGCGCGCCGGGCCAGCCAGCCGACCAGCCCCATTAGCACCACCAGCAGGGGCGGGATGACGGACGCCTGCCAGGTCAGCAGCACCGGCGGGCCGGCGATCACCGTGCCCGTCCCGTCCAGCCAGTCGGCCACGCGCTGGGACACGCCCCCGGACATCACCCCGCCCAGGGCGCAGGCGAGCATCGCCACGGCCGGCCCGCCCAGGCCCCGCAGCACGGCCCGGCGGTCGGGGTCGGTGCGGTGCAGGGCATGGGCGACGACGGCGAGGCAGATCACGAGCAGGCCCTGGACCAGGGCGATCATGCCGAAGGTGGTGTCACCGGGCAGTCTGCCCTCCGACCTCCACCCCGGGCGCTCCCAGCCGGCGTAGAGCACGGTGAGGGCGAGCAGGGCCAGCGCGACGGGCGGCAGGCGCCGAACGTGGCGCTCGTCGAGTTCCCGGTCGAGGCGGTTCTCGCTGCGGCCCCGACGGCACACCACCCAGACCACGGCGAGGGCGCACGCGGCGAGCGCCGCCTCCAGCGCCATGCCGAGCAGGTGCAGCACGGCCGGGCCGCCGGGCTCGCGGTCGTGGCGTGCGGCGGCGCTGCCGACGGCGGCGGCGACCGTGACCAGCCCGGCGGCGGTGTGCGCGGCGCGCAGCCGGGCGACCAGCCGGCGCCCGTACCAGAAGCCGGGCCGGGCGAGCGCGGTCGGTCCGCTCTCCTCCTCGGGCTCCGGGGCGCGTGCTGCGGGCGTGTGGGACTCGTAGTCGTTCCAGGTGCGCCGGGACAGGTACCACAGCAGGACGGTCAGGGCGGTGGGGACGGCGGCGGCCAGGGCGAGCCGGCGGCCGGGGGCGCTCCACCAGCCGCCGTCGGAGACGGTGGGTGACAGGAAGCCGAGCCAGCTGTGGCGGTCGGCGCACGCGGTGGTGCCGGCGCACTGCCACGCCGCGAGGTCCAGGGCGACCTCGCAGGCCGCCGCGACGAGCAGCACCGTCAGGGTCAGCGCCGTGAGCCGCACCAGCAGGCCGTACAGCCGGACGGTGCGGCGGCGGCGGCCGTGCGCGGTGGGGCGCATCCAGTGGGCGAGGTTGACGACCATGAACGGCAGCAGCAGGAGCCACAGGGCGCGGATGCCGTTGCCGGAGGTGAGGTTGCACCAGACGTAGGCCTCGGGCACCGGTTCGTCGCGGCGGCGGCCGGGGGTGTCCTCGGCGTCCACGTCGTCGGCGCGCCGGAAGACGGCGGCCGTGTCGTCGCCGGTGACGCGCACCGTTCGCGGGTCGTTGAGCATCTCCTGCGGCGTGGTGCCGCCCACGCCGTGGACCAGCAGTTCCAGGGCGGTCTCCCCCGCCCGCTCCGCGGGGCCGCCGGATCCACCGGGTCCGTCGGCCGAGGCCTGTTCCTGCGCACGTTCCACTGATACGCACTTCCCCGTGACGCGCCGTCGGCTCTGTCCGTGCGGGCACAGGATCTCCACTCCCGCGGCGCCCTACACCTGCTGTCACGGAATCTCCCCGTTCCGTGACGCGGGTGACGCGGAGGAGGTGCCCTCGATGACGTGAATGCGACCAGTGGTCGGTGGCGCCGTCCGGACACCGCCGTGCGAGGATGGGGCGTCCGCGCACCGGAGCCCGGGGGAAATGTCCTGGTGGGCGGGGATGCGCGGAGCATGACGGACGGCACTGAGGCGAAAGGACCGGAGCGTACGTGAGTGAGAATCAGAACCTCCTCGCGGAGCAGCGGCGATCCCTGATCCTCGACGAGGTGCGCCGCCGGGGCGGTGTGCGGGTCAACGAGCTCACCCGCAAGCTCGGTGTGTCGGACATGACGGTCCGCCGCGACCTCGACGCGCTGGCCCGCCAGGGCGTGCTGGAGAAGGTGCACGGCGGCGCGGTCCCGGTGATCGAGGCGAGCACCCACGAGCCGGGCTTCGAGGCCAAGTCGGGCCTGGAGCTCACCGCCAAGGAGGACATCGCGCGGGCGGCGGCGAAGCTGGTCGCGCCGGGCGCGGCCATCGCGCTGTCGGGCGGCACGACGACCTACGCGCTGGCGCAGCAGCTGCTGGACGTGCCCGACTTGACGGTGGTCACCAACTCGGTGCGGGTCGCGGACGTCTTCCACGCGGCGCAGCGCACGTCGGGTCCGCGGCAGGGCGCGGCGACGGTGGTGCTGACCGGTGGTGTGCGTACGCCCTCCGACTCGCTGGTGGGGCCGGTGGCCGACCAGGCCATCGCGGCGCTCCACTTCGACCTGCTGTTCCTGGGTGTGCACGGCATATCGGTCGAGGCCGGGCTGTCGACGCCGAATCTCGCGGAGGCGGAGACGAACCGGCGGCTCGTGCAGTCGGCCCGGCGCGTGGTGGTGGTCGCGGATCACACCAAGTGGGGCAAGGTGGGGCTGAGTTCGTTCGCCGCGCTGGAGCAGATCGACACCCTGGTGACGGACGCCGGGCTGCCGGACGAGGCCCGCGGAGTGGTCACGGAGCGTCTGCGGCGGCTGGTGGTGGCCGGCGAGCCGGAGCCCGACGGGGACCAGGACGCCTGACCGGCCGGAGGCGGAAGCGCCGACCGGCCAATGCGAAGGACCTCCGGCCGGTGGGGGCGACGGACGGCTTCCTGGTCAAGCGGAAGGCCCAGGCCGGGTGGAGCGACGGACAGGTCCCCGGTCATACGGAAGGCCCTCGGCCGGATAGAGCGACGGACAGCTCCCCGGTCATACGGAAGGCCCTCGGCCGGATAGAGCGACGGACAGCTCCCCGGTTGTGCGGAGAGCCCACCAGCCGACAAGGCGACACACCGCCCATCGGCCACGCAGAAGACCCGACCGGGTAAGGCGGCGGACAGTTCCCGGTCGCCCGGAAGGCCCCCGGCCGACAGGGCGACACACCGCCCACCGGCCACACCGAAGGCCCCCGACCGGGTAGCGCACGGACAGTTCCCTGGCTGCGCACCAGGCCCTCCGCCAGCCGGGCGACCGACGGCCACGCGTCACGCGGAGGCCCCCGGGCCGATCGCAGGCGCCGGCGTCGCCCCGCCGGCCGCCCCCGCCCCGCCCGGGGCACCCTCACCGGAGCCGGCGTGCGCCCCGCGTGCGCCCCTCCGGCGCCCCCGGCACGCCGGAGGGGCCGGCCCGTCTCAGCAGGGCCAGACGCCGGTCTCCAGCAGCGAGTCGATCGCCTCGCTGTACGGCGCGACGTCGAGCCCTTGCGCAGCCAGCCAGGCGTCCGAGTAGTACTTGTCGAGGTACCGGTCCCCCGGGTCGCACAGCAGGGTCACGACGCTGCCCCGCCGCCCCTCGGACACCATCTCCGCGACGATCTTCAGCGCGCTCCACAGGCCCGTGCCGGTGGAACCGCCCGCCTTGCGGCCGATGACCCGCTCCAGTGCCCGTACGGCGGCGACGCTGGCCGCGTCGGGCACCTTCATCATCCGGTCGATCGCGCCGGGCACGAAGCTCGGCTCCATCCGGGGCCGGCCGATGCCCTCGATGCGCGAGCCGCAGTCGCACGTGACGTCCGGGTCGCCGGTGGTCCAGCCCTCGAAGAAGCACGAGTTCTCCGGGTCGGCGACGCACACGCGCGTGTCGTACTGCATGTAGTGCACGTAGCGCGCCAGGGTCGCCGAGGTGCCGCCGGTGCCCGCCGTGGCGACGATCCAGGCCGGTTCCGGGAACCGCTCCAGGCGCAGCTGGCGGAAGATGGACTCGGCGATGTTGTTGTTCCCGCGCCAGTCGGTGGCACGTTCGGCGTAGGTGAACTGGTCCATGTAGTGGCCGCCGGTCTCGGCCGCCAGACGGGCGGACTCCTCGTACATCGTGCGGGGGTCGTCCACGAAGTGGCAGCGGCCGGCGTGGAATTCGATGAGGCGGATCTTCTCGGCGCTCGTCGTGCGTGGCATGACGGCGATGAACGGGACGCCGATCAGCTTCGCGAAGTACGCCTCGGAGACGGCGGTCGAGCCGCTGGAGGCCTCGATGACGGGCCGGTCCGGCCTGATCCAGCCGTTGCACAGGCCGTACAGGAACAGGGAGCGGGCCAGCCGGTGCTTGAGGCTTCCGGTGGGGTGGGTCGACTCGTCCTTCAGGTACAGGTCGATGCCCCACTGCTCGGGCAGGGGGAACTGCAGCAGGTGCGTGTCGGCCGAGCGGTTGGCGTCGGCCTGCACTCTGCGGACGGCTTCTTTCAGCCACGCGCGGTAGGCGCCGTCACTGTGGTCGACGTCGAGGGTCACGCCGGTGCGGATCTGCTGGGGGGTGCTCACGAGGGTGCTCCTAACGCTGCGCGCCGTCGACGCGTCGCGCGGCCGACACCTCGATCATAAGCACCCGGCGCACGCTTCTCACCTGCATAAACGCATCTTTGAGCCCCCCAAAGCGCCCCCTGGGGCAGGGCCGGTGCAAGGGGGCGCGCACACCCGGGGGCGCATCGGCGGGTGTGCTGCGGGCGCCCCCCGGCCAGGGTCTCGCGGGCACTGGTGCTCGACGCCGGGCAGGGGCAGACTGCACCGCGGGACCGGGACTCCGGGCGGGGTGACGGCGGGGATGTCGACCGCCGCGGGCACTGCGCCGGAACCGCGGTCCCGGGCACGGCGCACCACCGGAACTCGGGTGCGCCGCGGCCGGAGACGGGGACACACCGGACGGGCACACTGGATCGCGAACGAGCCCGTACCGCACTCCGCGTGCAGCGGGGGCGGTGCGCCGAGACGCACAAGGGGGCGGGTGGCATGGCGGAGCCGGAGTTCAGCGCCACGGGCGTGCGGATCGGAAAGCGGCTGCGCTCGCTCACCCGGGCCGGCCAGGTCCGGATCAGCGACGGCCGGCTCGAGTTGCTCACCAGCTACGGCAGCGAGATCGACAGCGCTCCGGTCCAGGCCGTCCGCGCCTCCAAACCCTGGTTCGGTCCCGATGACCGGGCCACGGCGGATCTCAACGGCAATCGGTACCTGCTCACCCTGGGCGATCACGACCCCGCCCCGGGCGAGCCGGGACCGCCGGCCGCACGGCGTTTCATCGAGGCCGTGCGCCGGGCGTCGGGGCGTGACGACTGAGATGCACGCGAGTTGCGGTACCTCACCCCTTGCGCCACTCTGGTCTCACGTCACTCTGGGTTTACCGGCGATAACGCTGCGAACCAGCCCGCCGGCCACGACAGCGGGCGAGAGTGCCACGAAGACGCCCTGCTGGATCCGAACTCCGTGTTCTTCCGGACCTCACGTCGGGGAGTCGCAGCCGTGATCAGCATTCCGAGCAGGCACTGCACGGTGGAGCTTCAGGCCCTGCCGTCGCGGATCGGCCAGGTCCGCAGAATCGTATCTGCGCAATTGCGCTACTGGCATCTGGACCCCTTGATCGACCGGGCCTCGCTCGGTGTGACCGAGCTGCTGTCCAACGTCCACCGCCACGCACAGCCGGACAAGACGTGCACCGTCGAGATAGAGCTGCTGCTCGACCGGCTCACCGTCTCGGTACGCGACGGCGACCCCCGGATGCCCGTCGTCGACGACGCCGAACCGCTGGCGACCTGCGGACGCGGGCTCGCCATGGTCGCCGCCATGAGCGAGAGCTGGGGCGTCCGGCCGGACGGCGAGTCCGGCAAGGTCGTGTGGTTCACCCTGCCGACCGCCTCCACCGCCCTGGCCACGCCGTCGCGCCGGACGCGCCACGCCGTCAAGGAGAAACCGGTGCGCAGGTTCGCGGAGGTCGGGCACTCCACCGACGGGCTCCTGCCCGACCATGCTCCCGCCCGGTCCGCCGTTGCCGGTTGACCGGGCGGTGACCACCGTTCGCACGACGGCCGCCGGGTGGCGTACGCCGCGTACCGGTTGACGCGCCCCGCCGGGCGCGCCGCCGGGGCGTGCGCCACCCGGCGGCGGCCCTCGACTCTGTACCTACTGGTATGTACAGTAGCGGCCGTGAGCACTTCTGAGCGGCTGATCGAGTCGACCCGCGAACTGCTGTGGGAGCGCGGGTACGTGGGCACCAGCCCCAAGGCGA
Source organism: Streptomyces sp. NPDC026246 (assembly GCF_055567995.1). Taxonomy (NCBI): domain Bacteria; kingdom Bacillati; phylum Actinomycetota; class Actinomycetes; order Kitasatosporales; family Streptomycetaceae; genus Streptomyces; species Streptomyces sp. NPDC026246. Next base: position 217,348 of record NZ_JBVHPJ010000004.1, read on the forward strand.
TCCTGGCGCGGGCGGACGCCGGGCAGGGCAGCATGTACCACCACTTCAAGGGCAAGCCCGACCTGGCGCAGACCGCCATCCGGCGTACGGCCGAGGAGATGCGCACCACCGCCGCCGACATCCTCGACGGCCCGGGCACGCCCTACGAGCGTGTCGAGGCGTATCTCCGGCGGGAGCGGGACGTGCTGCGGGGCTGCCCGGTCGGCAGGCTGACCATGGACCCGGACGTCATCGCCAGTCCCGAACTGCGGGCCCCGGTGGGCGAGACGCTCGACTGGCTGCGCGGGCGCATCGCCGGGATCGTCGAAGAGGGCAAGGAACAGGGCCAGTTCGCGTCCGCCCTGGACGCCTCGGAGATCGCCGCCGCCGTCGTCGCGACGGTGCAGGGCGGTTACGTCCTCGCCCGGGCCTCCGGCTCCCCCGCCGCGTTCGACGCGGGGGTGCGCGGACTGCTCTCCCTGCTGACACCGCCGACCCCCTGAGGACTGCGCCGTGCACGCCATGCAGTACGAGCTCACCCTGCCCGCCGACTACGACATGGGCATCGTCCGCGACCGGGTGGCCCGCCGGGGACACCTGCTGGACGACTGGGACGGACTGGGCCTCAAGGCCTACCTGATCCGCGAACGCGGCGTGCGCGGCTCGGCCGTCAACCAGTACGCGCCCTTCTACCTGTGGAACACCGTCGAGGGCATGAACTCCTTCCTGTGGGGCGGCGGTTTCCAGGGCGTCAGCGACGACTTCGGACGGCCCTCGGCCCTTCAGTGGACGGGCCTGGCGTACGAGGAAGGGGCGGGCACGCACGCCCGATTCGCGGTGCGCCGGCGGCACGCGTTCCCCGCCGGGGAGCCCCTGGCCGAGGTGGCACGGGACGCGGCGGACGAAGCCCGGCGGCTGGCCGCGCAGGAGGGGACCGTGCTCGCCGCGGCGGCCGTCGACACGAGCCGCTGGGAGCTGCTGCACTTCTCCCTCCGGGAGCACGCGGCGGCCGGCGCCGGCGACGAGGTGTTCGAGGTGCTGCACCTGTCGGCGCCCGGACGCGGACGGCTGCCCCGGGGCCGTCAGTGGTGACCACCGTCCGGACGGTCCTGGGGGACGTGTCCCCCGGCGACCTGGGTGTGTGCGACGCCCACGACCACCTGTTCTTCGGCACCCCCCGGCTGCCCGGCCAGGAGCTGCGCAGCCTCGCGGCGGCGCGGGCGGAGCTGACGGCGTTCCGGGAGGAGGGCGGCGGGACCGTCGTGCAGTGGACTCCGTACGGGCTCGGGCGGCGGGCGGCCGATCTGCCGCCGCTGTCCCGGGAGACGGGCGTGCACGTGGTGGCGGCGACCGGCCTCCACCAGGCGGTGCACTACGACGAGGGCACCCTGGACCGGCTCCGGGGACGGCTGGCCGAGGTCTTCGTGGCCGAACTCACCGAGGGCATCGGGACGTCGGGGGTGCGAGCGGGGCTGATCAAGGTCGCGGGCGGCTTCCACGCCCTGGACGCGCACGCCCGCTGGACCATGCGGGCGGCGGCCGAGGCGCATCACGCGACGGGCGCGACGATCGCCGTGCACCTGGAGCTCGGCACCGCGGCGCCGGACGTGCTCGACCTGCTGTGCGGGGACCTGGGCGTGGCACCGCACCGGGTCGTGCTCGGGCACCTGAACCGCTCCCCGGACCCCGTGGTGCACCGGCAGGTCGCGGAATCCGGCTGCTACCTGGCGTTCGACGGCCCGTCACGCGCCCACCACGCCACGGACTGGCGGATGCCCGACGCCGTGCGGGCCCTCGCGGACGCCGGGTTCGGCGACCGGCTGCTGCTGGGCGCGGACACGACGACGGCCGCCGCCCGTTCGGTGGACGGCGGCCCAGGGATGCCTCACCTGCTGCGCCGCGTCCGGCCCCGGCTCGTCCACGCGGTGGGCGAGGAACTGGTCGGGCGCATCCTCACCGAGAACCCGGGACGGGCGTTCGCGGTGCCGTGGCACTGAGCACCGCGCACGCCCGTCCGCCTCAGCCGCCGGGCTGGTCGCTGTCCTTCATCGAGCCCCAGCCGTGCCAGCGGTCGACCTCCACCCAGGCGCTGACCCGCGGCCGTTCGCGGTCCGGGTAGGGCCCGCCGGTGTAGTGCCGGGCGAGGAGGTCGATGTCCGCCAGGTCCTCGTCGTCGTAGATCTCGGTGACACGGCCGATGAGGGTGACGTGGGTGTACCAGTCGTCCCCGGCGAGGACGGTGAGGGTGACGCGCGGGTCGCGGCGCAGGCGCTTGAGGCGGACGCGGCCCGCGTCGAGGTTGATCAGCGCCCGGCCGTCCTTCCAGGCGTACCAGGTGGCGGTGGTCACCGGTGCACCGTCGGAACGCAGTGTGGCCATGACACACGGGTTGGGCCGGGCCAGCAGGGTCTCGGCCTCGGGCGGCAGCGGCGGCTTGGACATGCGGGAACCTCCTGGGTCTCTCAGCGGGAGTGGTCGTCGAAGCTGGCGAAGTAGGCGGCGGCCATGTCCTCGTCGGCGTGGCCCTGCGCCGCGGCCCGCTCCAGCCGGGCGGCGGTGGCCTCGGCGACGTCCAGGCGGACGCCGTGGTCCGCGCCGGCCCGGGCGATGAGGCGGGCGTCCTTGGCGGCGGTGCCGACCGCGAACTGGGGCGGGGTGAGCCGGTCTTCGAGGATGAGGCCGGACTTGGCGCGCAGATAGCCCATGTCGAGGGGGCCGCCGGCGATCAGGTCGAAGAACGCGTGCGGGTCGACGTCCAGCGCCTCGGCGAGCGCCAGGCTCTCCCCGGCGGCGGCCGTGACGGCGAGGACCCAGCTGTTCGCGACGAGCTTCAGCCGGGTCGCGCTGCCCGCCGCCCCGTCCTCGCCGGTCCACACGGTGCGGGCGCCCACGGCGTCGAACACCGGCGTCACCGTGTCCCGGCCCTCGGCGGGCCCGGCCGCGAGCACGGTCAGCTGCCCGTCCTCGGCCGGCTTCCGGGTGCCCAGGACCGGCGCGTCGTAGAAGAGCAGCCCGTGCTCACCGGCCAGGGCGGCCAGACCGGCGACGGCCTCGGCGCCCGCGGTGGTGGACTGCACCCAGGCGGTGCCGGCGCGCAGGCCCGGTGCCGCCTCGCGCACGGTCGCCTCGGTCACGGGTCCGTCGTGGAGCATCGTGAGGACGACGTCCGCGCCCCGGACCGCCTCGGCGGGAGTGCCGGCGACGTGCGCGCCCTCGGCGGCGAGCGGTTCGGCCTTGGCCCGGGTGCGGTTCCAGACCCGCACGGTGTGCCCCGAGCGGGCGAGGTTGCGGGCCATCGCCGCGCCCATGATGCCGGTGCCCAGGACGCTGACGGTGAGCTGGTCGGTCATGGTGTCGACTTCCTCGGTCGTGCGGTCGGGTGTGCTGCCCGCGGGACGGGCGTCGTCCGGTGAACGGGTCCCCCCGGCGCGGGGATCATGCACGGCGTCCGCCGGGGGATGCGGCGCCCCGTGCGCGCCGGGGGGCCGTCACCCCTGCCGTGCCAGGGCCCCGAGGGGATCGTCCAGGACCGGCTGCCAGGCCAGTTCCGCCGCGCCGACCAGGCTGTTGTGGTCGAGGGTGCAGGCCAGGATGGGCACACCGCCGCTCTGCCCCCACAGGCTGCGGTCGGCGACGACCGCGCGCAGGCGGGCCGGGTCGGCGTCCAGGAGGGTGCGGTGCAGGCCGCCGAGGATGATGCGGTCCGGGTTGAGGATGTTGACCAGCCCGGCGAGCCCGAGCCCCAGGCGGTCGATGAGGGCTTCGGCGGCGGTGCGGACGGCCGGGTCGTCGTAGTGGTGGCGGATCAGGTCGATCGACTGCTGCAGCAGGGACACCTCGGGGCCCGGTGCCCGTCCCGCCTCGGTGAGGAAGGCCAGCGGATCGGTCTCGACGTCGAGGCAGCCGCGGCTGCCGCAGTGGCAGGGACGGCCCTCGGGGTGCACGGTGAGGTGGCCGACCTCCAGGGCGAGACCGGAACTGCCGCGGTGCAGACGGCCGTCGAGGACGAGGGCGCCGCCGACGCCCCGGTGCCCGGTGGCCACGCACAGCAGGTCGCGGGCGCCGCGTCCGGCGCCGTGCCGGTGCTCGGCGAGCGCGGCGAGGTTGACGTCGTTCGCGGCGAACGCGGGCCCGCCGAGGCCGGCCGCGCGGACCTGCTCGGCGAAGATGTCCCGCACGGGCGCTCCGGCGGGCCAGGCCAGGTGCAGGGGGTTGAGGGCCAGTCCGTCGGGTTCGGCGACGGCCGACGGCACGGCCAGGCCGGCTCCCACGCACCGCCGTCCGGTCTCACGCAGCAGCTCGGCCCCGGCGGTGACGACGGAGGCCAGCACCTTCGCGGGGTCGGCGTCGACGGTCTCGCAGCCGGGCGCGGTGGCGACGATCCGGCCGCCGAGCCCCACCAGGGCCGCGCGGAAGCCGTCGGCGTGCACCTGCGCGGCGAGCGCGACGGGCCCGTCCTCGGCGACGGACAGGCGGTGCGAGGGCCTGCCCTGCGAACCGGCCGCGGCGCCGGGGCGGGCGTCGACCCGGATCAGGCCGAGCGCCTCCAGTTCGGCGGCGACCGCACCGGCCGTCGCGCGGGTCACCCCGAGTTCGGCGGTGAGCACGGCCCGGGTGGGCGCCCGTCCGGTGTGCACGAGCTCCAGCGCGGGTCCGAGCGCCGCGCGCCCCCGGTCGAGCCGCGTCCTCGTGGTGCTCCCGTCCCCCGGCCGGGGGTCCGCCTTCCCGCTCATGAGGGCGAGTCTCCCATGATCCGCCGCGTCGGCGGCTACAGGCCGCTGACCCGCAGCGTGATGTTGAGCCGCCCGCTCAGGTCGAGCCCGGGCGGTGCCGTGCCCGGGTGGATGCGGGGCACCCCGTGGTGGGCGAGCCGGGAGGGGCCGCCGAAGACGAACAGGTCGCCGCTGCGCAGCTCGACGTCGGTCCAGGGCCGGTTGCGGGTCTCGGTGTTGCCGAAGCGGAAGACGCAGCTGTCGCCGAGGCTCAGCGAGACCACGGGCGCGTCCGCCTTCTCGTCGCTGTCGCGGTGCATGCCCATCCGAGCGTCGGCGTCGTAGAAGTTGATCAGCGCGATGTCGAAGGCGGGGTCCGGTCCGCCGAGGGTGTCGCGCACCGCGCGGCGGCCCAGGTCCCCCAGGAGGCCGGGGAAGGGCTTGACCGGGGCTCCGTCCCCGTCGGCAACGGTCCGTGCGTAGCGGTAGGGGTACCAGTGCCAGCCCAGGCACACCTGCCGGGCGCTCATCGTGCCGCCGCCGGGGGTGCGGACGGTGCGCAGCCCGGCGGGCGGCCGGGCCCAGGCGCGGCAGGCCTCGACCAGCTCGCGCTGGTCGCGCGCGTCCAGCCAGCCGGGCACGTGCACCGCTCCCGGGGCGATCTGCGCGCGCTCGCGGGGGAACAGCTCGGCGTCCATGCCCTCCATGGTGCCCGACCAGGGCCGATGGGCGGCTCGGCCGGGGCCTGTCGTTCGGATCACGGCGCAGGGCATCGGCAGCGCTTGCCGACGCCGGTGAGCGACGACAACGCGGCAGATGTGCGTGCCGGTCCCCGCCTCTGCGGCGTGACCCGAACGACAGGCCCTAACCTGGTCGCACGATGGACGACCGTATGACGACCCCGTGGGGCGAACTGGCGCTGACCCGTTTCCCCGAGGACCCGCGTGACCGGCTGCGCGCCTGGGACGCCTCCGACGCGTATCTGCTGAGGCACCTGGCCGGGGAGCGGGTGCCGCTGTCCGGGACGGTCGTGGTGGTCGGTGACCGGTGGGGTGCGCTGGTCACCGCGCTCGCGGACCACCGGCCGGTCCAGATCACCGACTCTTATCTGACGCAGGAGGCGACGCGGGCCAATCTCGCCCGGGCCGGTGCCGACGCTGAGGCGGTGCGGCTGCTCACCACGCAGGATCCGCCGCCGGAGCGGGTCGACGTGCTGCTGGTGCGGGTGCCGAAGAGCCTGGCACTGCTGGAGGACCAGCTGCTGCGGCTGGCGCCGGCCGTGCACGCGGGGACGGTCGTGGTGGGCACGGGCATGGTCAAGGAGATCCACACCTCGACGTTGCGGCTGTTCGAGCGGATCCTGGGCCCCACCCGCACCTCCCTCGCCGAACAGAAGGCGCGCCTGATCTTCTGCACCCCCGACCCGGCGCTGGAGCGGCCCGCGGGTCCGTGGCCCCACGTGTACGCGCTGCCGGACGACGCCGGGCCGGTGGCGGGGCGCACGGTGGTCAACCACGCCGGGGTGTTCTGCGCCGACCGGCTGGACATCGGCACGCGCTTCTTCCTGCGCCATCTGCCGCCGGGCCGGGGCGGCCGGGTGGTGGACCTGGGGTGCGGCAACGGGGTCGTGGGGACGGCGGTGGCGCTCGCCGACCCGGGCGCCGAGGTGCTGTTCGTGGACGAGTCGTTCCAGGCCGTGGCCTCGGCTGAGGCGACGTACCGGGCCAACGGCGTGCCGGGGCGTGCGGAGTTCCGGGTCGGCGACGGGCTGGCCGGGGTGGCGTCGGGCAGTGTCGACCTGGTGCTCAACAATCCGCCGTTCCACTCCCACCAGGCGACGACGGACGCCACCGCCCGGCGGATGTTCACCGGGGCGCGGCGCGCGCTGCGGCCGGGCGGTGAGTTGTGGGTGGTCGGCAACCGTCATCTGGGCTACCACGTCACGCTGCGCAGGCTGTTCGGCAACAGCACGCTGGTCGCGAGCGACCCAAAGTTCGTGGTGCTGAAGGCCGTGAAACGGTAGCGGCGAAGGGCGGTAGGGGTGCTGGCGAGGGGCGTCAAGGGAGCGGCGAGGGGCGTCAAGCGGTAGCGGCGCCGAGGGTCCGCAGGGTCCTCGCCACCGACTGCGTCATCGCCTCGCGTGCCACGGTCAGGCAGCCGCGCGGGTCGACGGCGTCGGGGTGCGCCGCGAGGAAGTCGCGGACCGCGCCGGTGAACGCGAGGTTCAGGGCCGTGCCGATGTTGACCTTGGTGATGCCCCCGGCGATCGCGGCCGTGAGTTCGGCGTCCGGGACGCCGGAGGAGCCGTGCAGGACGAGCGGCACGTCCAGGGCGGCGGACAGGCGTTTGAGCAGGGCCTGGTCGAGGGCCGCGGTGCGGGTGGTCATGGCGTGGGAGCTGCCGATGGCCACGGCCAGGGCGTCCACGCCCGTGTCGGCGACGAAGACGCGCGCCTCGTCGGGGTCGGTGCGGGCACCGGGGGCGTGGGCGTCCAGCGGGGCCCCGCCGTTCTTGCCGCCGATCCGGCCGAGCTCCGCCTCGATCCACAGACCCCTGGAGTGGGCCCAGTCGACCGCGGCCCGGGTCGCGGCGAGGTTCTCGTCGTAGGGCAGGCGGGCCGCGTCGTACATCACGGAGCTGAAGCCGGCGTCGGCGGCCTGGTGCAGCAGGGCGTCGCTGCACACGTGGTCCAGGTGCAACGCGACCGGTACGGCGGCCTGTTCGGCGCAGGCGGCGGCGGCGCGGGCCAGTGGGAGCAGCCGGTTGCCGTGGTACTTGACGGCGTTCTCGCTGATCTGCAGGACCACGGGGGCCCCTGCGGACTCGGCGCCGGCGACGACGGCCTCGGCGTGCTCCAGCGTGATGACGTTGAACGAGGCGACGGCCGAACGGGCCGCGGCGGCGCGGGTGACGAGTTCGCCGGTGGTGGTCAGGGGCACGGGGTCTCCTGGGTGGGGAGGCGGGCGTCCGGCGGGTCAGGGGTGAGGATCACGGAGCGGGTGAGGTGGCGCGGGCGGTCCGGGTCGAGGCCCCGGGCGGCGGCGACGGCGACCGCCAGGCGCTGGGCGCGGACGAGTTCGGCGAGCGGGTCGAGCTCGCCGCTGATCCACGACGCGCCGGTGGCGCGCACCTGTTCGGCGAGTCCGTCCGGTGCTTCACCGAGCATCCAGGTCGCCGTGCCCGAGGTGCTCACGCTGATCGGGCCGTGCCGGTACTCCATCGCCGGATAGGCCTCCGCCCAGGCCAGCGCGGCCTCCCGCATCTTCAGACCGGCCTCGTTCGCCAGTCCGACGGTCCAGCCGCGGCCCAGGAAGGTGAACTGGCCGCAGTCGGCGAGTCCTTCGGGCAGCGGGTCGGCCAGTGCCGTGCGGGCGTCGGCCACCGCGCGGTCGGGGTGCAGGCCGAAGTGGGTGCGCAGCAGGGTGAGGGCGGTGGTGGCGAACCGGGTCTGCACGACCGAGCGTTCGTCGGCGAAGTCGAGGACGGCCAGGTCGTCCGCGGCGCCGGCGACGGGGGTGCCGGGGTCGGCGGTGATCGCGGTGGTGCGGGTGCGGCCCGTCAATCGGCCCAGCAGTTCGAGGACTTCGGTGGTGGTGCCGGAGCGGGTCAGGGCGACGACCCGGTCGTAGGCACGGCCGTGGGGGAACTCCGAGGCGGCGAAGGCGTCCGTCTCGCCCTGGCCCGCGCCCTCGCGCAGGGCGGCGGCCGCCTGCGCCATGAAGTACGAGGTGCCGCAGCCCACGACGGCGACCCGCTCCCCCGGCGCCGGCAGCACCCGCGCGTGACCCGGTGCCTCCGAGGCGGCGCGGGCCCAGCACTCCGGCTGGCTGGTCAGCTCGTCCTCGACATGCGTCATACGGCACCCTCCGGTCTGCTTGTTCCTGCAAGATAGCGCCTTGTTTCGAACATCATCAAGCATCGGGGCCCGACCGGTGCGCTAGGGTCGCCCGGAGATCGAGAGTGGAGGTGCGGATGTCGCGCGATGCCCGCTGGAAGGCGCTGCTGGAACTGCTGGTGGAGCGCGGCCGGCTGGACGTCGAGGACGCGGCCCGCGAGCTCGGGGTGTCGGCGGCGACGATCCGCCGGGACTTCGACCAGCTCGCGGAGCAGCAGATGCTGGTGCGCACCCGGGGTGGTGCCGTGGTGCACGGGGTGTCGTACGAACTGCCGCTCCGCTACAAGACGGCCCGCCGCGCCTCGGAGAAGCAGCGGATCGCCAAGGCCGTGGCGGACCTGGTGGCGCCCGGTGAGGCGGTGGGCCTGACCGGCGGGACGACCACCACCGAGGTGGCCCGGGCCCTTGCCGTGCGCGGGGACCTGGCGTCGGGCACCCCGGCCCTGACCGTCGTGACGAACGCGCTGAACATCGCGAGCGAGCTGGCCGTGCGGCCGCAGTTCAAGATCGTGCTGACGGGCGGGGTGGCCCGGGCCCAGTCCTACGAGCTGGTGGGGCCGCTCGCGGACGGCGTGCTGGGGCAGATCACCGTCGACGTGGCGGTGCTCGGCGTGGTCGCCTTCGACGTCCGGCACGGCGCCGCGGCCCACGACGAGGCGGAGGCGGCGGTCAACCGGCTGCTGTGCGAACGGGCGGAGCGCGTGGTGGTGGCGGCGGACTCCAGCAAGCTGGGACAGCGGGCGTTCGCCCGGATCTGCGCGGTCGGCACGGTGGACACCCTGGTCACCGACACGGCCGCCGACCCGGGCGCGGTGCGCGACTTCGAGGAGGCGGGACTGCACGTCGTGACCGTCTGAGGGCGACTTCGCCGCGGGGGCCCTAGGCTGGGACGCAGGCGCCTGTCGGGCCAGGGAGGCTGTCATGGGCGTGACGGCGGAAGAGAGCGGCGGACCGGGTGGTCGGCGGTACGTGCCGATCGCCGAGCACGGGCTGATCGGTGATCTGCGCAGCGTGGCGCTGGTGGGGACCGACGGCACGATCGACTGGTACTGCTGCCCGGCGTTCGACGCGCCGAGTGTGTTCGCCTCGATCCTGGACGCCGAGCGCGGCGGCTGCTTCGAGCTGGCGGCGTCCGTACCGGCCCGCACCAAGCAGTTCTACTTCCCGGACACCAACGTCCTGATCACGCGCTTCTACACCGAGGACGGTCTCGGGGAGGTGCAGGACTTCATGCCGGTCGACGGCGAGTCGTCGGAGGCCGAGCGCCACCGGCTGATCCGCCGGGTGGTGTGCGTGCGCGGCTCGGTCCCGTTCCGTACCCGGGTGGCTCCCCGGTTCGACTACGGCATGCGCCCGCACACCGTGCGGCTGACCGGCGAGGTGGCCCTGTTCGAGTCGGGAGACGTCTCCCTGGCGCTGACGGCGACCGTTCCCCTGGAGGCCGACGGCCCCGACGTGTGCGGGGACTTCAAGCTGAGCGAGGGCGAGACGGCGGTGTTCGCGCTGGACAAGGTGGGCGGCGCCGTGACGCCCCGGCACTGCGCCCGCACCGAGGCCGAGGAGCAGTTCGCGGCCACGGTGGCGTACTGGCGGCGCTGGCTGGCGGGCTCCCGGTACAAGGGCCGCTGGCGGGAGATGGTGCACCGCTCGGCCCTCACGCTGAAACTGCTCACCTACGCCCCGACCGGGGCGATCGTGGCCGCGCCGACGACGAGCCTGCCCGAGCACCTCGGCGGTGAGCGCAACTGGGACTACCGGTACGTGTGGGTGCGCGACGCGGCCTTCTGCGTCTACGCCCTGCTGCGGCTGGGCTTCTCCGGCGAGGCCGAGGCGTTCATGAAGTTCGTGAGCCGGCACGTCAGCCCCGGGGACGGCGCGCACTCCGGGCCGCTGCAGATCATGTACGGCATCGACGGCCGCACCGACCTGCCGGAGCGGGAGCTGGACCATCTGGAGGGCCATCACGGCTCGGCGCCGGTCCGGGTCGGCAACGCCGCGGCCGACCAGCTCCAGCTCGACATCTACGGGGCCCTCATCGACTCCATCTACCTGTACGACAAGTGGGCCCAGCCGATCTCCAGCGACCAGTGGGACGACGTGTGCGCCCTGGTGGACTGGGTGTGCACGCACTGGGACCAGCCCGACGAGGGCATCTGGGAGACCCGCGGCGGGCGCAAGAACTTCCTGTACTCGCGGCTGATGTGCTGGGTGGCCGTCGAGCGGGCCATCCGGATGGCCAACCGGCGCGGGCTGCCCGCCGACCTGCCCCGCTGGCGGGAGTGCCGCGACACCGTCTACCGGCGGATCATGAGCAAGGGCTGGTCCGAGGAGCGCCGGGCGTTCGTGCAGTACGAGGGCGCCGACGTGCTGGACGCGTCCGTGCTGATGATGCCGCTGGCGAAGTTCATCGCCCCGCGCGACCCGAAGTGGCTGTCGACGCTGGACGCCCTCACCGAGGACCTGGTGTCCGACTCGCTGGTCTACCGCTACGACCCGCGCTCCAGCCCGGACGGGCTGCGCGGCGACGAGGGCACGTTCTCCATCTGCTCGTTCTGGTACGTCGAGGCCATGGTGCACGCGGGCCGGATCGACGACGCCCGCCTCGCCTTCGAGAAGATGCTGACGTACGCCAACCACCTCGGCCTGTACGCCGAGGAGATCAGCCACACGGGGCAGCAGCAGGGCAACTTCCCGCAGGCGTTCACCCACCTCGCCCTGATCAGCGCGGCGTTCAGCCTGGACCGGGCCCTCGGCTGAGGCTCAGTGCCCGTGCCCGTGCCCGTCGTCCGGATGCCCCTGGGGGGTGTCCGTCGCGGGTGCCGTCCGCCCGGCCCGCACGGTGAAGGCCGCGGTGTGGACCTGCCCCTCGTGCTTGAAGTCGAGGAAGAGGCGGTAGGACCCGGCGCTCGGGGCGGTGGCGGTGAACGAAATCTCCGGGCCGGGGCGGGTCGAGTCGTCCCCGGGTTCGCCGTTCGGGTGGACGTGCAGGTAGGCGAGGTCGCCGGCGCGCAGGGCGACCAGGTGGCCGTAGGCGCCGAGGTAGGGCTGGAGGTCGGTGACGGGCCGGCCGTCGCGGGAGACCGTCAGCTTCAGTTCGCTCGCCCGGCCCGGGTTCAGCCGGTCGGCCAGTTCGACCTCGTAGCCGCCGGTGGTGGTCTCGGCGCTCGGTGCGGGGAGGTCCTGCGGCCGGTAGGCGCCGATGGCGGCGAGATCGGCGCCCAGGGTGAGGTTGCCGGCGCCCTTCGTCGCCGGGGTGAAGTCTGCGAAGACGCGATAGCCGCCGGCGCGGGGCAGGTCGACGGGGGTGCTCCAGGTGCCGTCCGCGGCCCGGGTGGGGTGCAGGTGGCGGTAGGTGACCAGATCCCGTGAGGCCACGATGAGGTGGAGTTCCTTGTCGTGCTCGCGCTGGTAGGCGGTGAGCGCGCGCCCGGCGGCGTCCCGCACGGCGAAGCGCAGGTCGGAGCGCTGGCCCGCGGTGACGCGCGGGGTCTGCAGGTCGAGCGTGTAACCGCCTTCGGAGATCTGCAGTCCGCCGGCCGGGGGTGTGCCGTGCCCGGCGTGGCCGCGGCCGGGCTCCGCGGGGTGCCGGGAGGGGCCGGGGTGTTCGTCCTCGTGCCGGGGCGGGTCGTCCGCCACGACGGGGTCGATCCCCTGCCCCACGCCGTAGGCCGTGCCGAACGTCGCGGCCAGGGCGACGGCGAACGTGGTGATCTTCAGTCCGGTGTTCATGGCCGTCGGCTCCTTCGGGTACCGGGTTCACTCCCGCTGGTGCGGGGTCTCCATGCAGCTCACCATACCCCCAGGGGGTACCAAGTCAAGTTGACTTCGCACTTGCCTCGCATACCCGGTGGGGGTATACAGGGAACCGAGGTGCGGATACCCCCGTACCGTATTCGTGGAACTCTCAGAGGAGGCACCCGATGCCCGCCACCACCTACGCCGTGTCCGGAATGTCCTGCGACCACTGCCGTACCGCGGTGACCGAGGCCGTCGGTGAGCTGGACGGCGTCAGCGGCGTGGACGTCGACCTCGCCGCCGGACGCGTCACCGTCACCGGACCCGGCGAGCCGGACGACGAAGCCGTCGCACGGGCCGTCGACGACGCCGGCTACGAGCTGACCGGACGGGCCTGACCATGACCACCGCCCCGACCGGCACCGACACCGAGGTCGAGCTCGCCATCGGCGGCATGACCTGCGCCTCCTGCGCGGCGCGCATCGAGAAGAAGCTCAACCGCATGGAGGGGGTCACCGCCACCGTCAACTACGCCACGGAGAAGGCGAGGATCGGCTACACCGGCGACGTCTCCGTGCACGACCTGATCGCCACCGTCGAGGCGACCGGCTACACCGCCCAGGAGCCGGCACCCCCGGGTGAGCCCGGCCCGCCCGGTGCCGGCGCCGGCGCCGACGAACTGCGGCCGCTGCGCGAGCGGTTGATCACCGCCGTGCTGCTGGCGGTACCCGTCGTCGCCCTGGCGATGATCCCGGCGCTGCAGTTCGCGTACTGGCAGTGGCTGTCGCTCACGCTCGCCGCGCCCGTCGTGACCTATGCGGCGTGGCCCTTCCACAAGGCGGCGCTCACCAACGCCCGGCACGGCGCCGCCACCATGGACACGCTGATCTCGGTGGGGGTCTCGGCCGCGTTCCTGTGGTCGCTGTGGGCCCTGTTCCTCGGCACCGCGGGCACGCCCGGCATGACCCACCCGTTCGAGCTGACCATCGAGCGCACGGACGGTGCCGGGAACATCTACCTGGAGGCCGCCGCGGGCGTCACGGCCTTCATCCTGGCCGGCCGGTACTTCGAGGCGCGCGCCAAGCGCAGGGCGGGGGCGGCGCTGCGGGCACTGCTGGAACTCGGCGCCAAGGACGTCACCGTGCTGGGCGGGGACGGCCGTGAACGGCGGGTCCCCGTGGCAGGGTTGCGGGCCGGGGACCGGTTCGTGGTCCGGCCCGGGGAGAAGATCGCCACCGACGGGACGGTCCTGGAGGGCTCCTCCGCCGTGGACGTCTCGATGCTCACCGGGGAGTCCGTGCCCGTGGAGGTGGGGGCGGGCGACGCGGTCACCGGCGCCACGGTCAACGCCGGCGGACGACTCGTGGTGCGCGCCACGCGCGTCGGCGCGGACACCCAACTGGCCCGTATGGCGCGGCTGGTGGAGAACGCGCAGAACGGCAAGGCCGCGGCGCAGCGGCTCGCCGACCGGATCTCCGCGGTGTTCGTGCCGGTCGTGATCGCCCTGGCACTCGGCACGCTGGGCTTCTGGCTCGGCAACGGCGCCGGACTGACGGCGGCCTTCACCGCCGCGGTCGCCGTCCTCGTCATCGCCTGCCCCTGCGCGCTCGGCCTGGCCACCCCGACCGCGCTGCTGGTCGGCACCGGCCGCGGCGCCCAGCTCGGCATCCTCATCAAGGGCCCCGAGGTACTGGAGTCCACCCGCCGCGTCGACACCGTCATCCTCGACAAGACGGGGACGGTCACCACGGGCCGGACGACCCTGCTGGCCGTGCACACCGCCGACGGCACCGACGAGGCCGAGGTGCTGCGGCTGGCCGGCGCCCTGGAGCACGCCTCCGAGCACCCGGTCGCCCGGGCCGTGGCGGACGCGGCGCTGGAGAAGCTGAGCACGCTGCCCACGCCGGAGGACTTCGCCAACGTGCCCGGACTCGGCGTGCAGGGCGTCGTCGACGGCCACGCCGTGCTCGTCGGGCGTGAGCGGCTGCTGGCTGAGTGGGCCATGGAACTGCCGCCCGGGCTGGCCGGGGCACGGGCGGCGGCCGAGGTGGCCGGGCGCACGGCCGTCGTGGTCGCCTGGGACGGTGCGGCACGGGCCGTGCTGGAGGTCGCCGACGCGGTGAAGGACACCAGTGCGGAGGCGGTCACCCGGCTGCGCGCGCTGGGGCTCAGGCCCATCCTGCTGACCGGTGACAACGAGGCGGTGGCCCGGTCCGTCGCGCGGGAGGTCGGCATCGACGAGGTCGTCGCCGAGGTGCTGCCGCAGGACAAGGTCGACGTGGTCAAGCGGCTGCAGGCCGAGGGCCGGTCGGTCGCCATGGTCGGTGACGGCGTCAACGACGCGGCGGCGCTCGCGCAGGCCGACCTGGGGCTCGCCATGGGCACGGGCACCGACGCCGCGATCGAGGCCGGCGATCTGACCCTGGTGCGCGGCGACCTGCGCACCGCCGCCGACGCGATCCGCCTGGCCCGCCGCACCCTCGGCACCATCCGCTCCAACCTCTTCTGGGCGTTCGCCTACAACGTGGCGGCCCTCCCCCTGGCCGCGTCCGGCCTGCTCACCCCGATGCTGGCCGGGGCGGCCATGGCCTTCTCCTCGGTCTTCGTGGTGGGCAACTCGCTGCGCCTGAGGACGTTCCGGGCGGCGGGATGAGGACGGGGCGGACTCGCCGGTCACCGGGGTGACCGTCCGCCGAGCGGGCACTCGTTCGGTACCGGCCCGCGGGGGCGCCGAGCGTGCGCCAGGAGTGAGCCGGTACCTTGCTGAAGAAGGCCACTGCGGGGAGAAGCACATGACCGATCCGACGACCACAGCCGCGGACGCCCCTCGTCCGCTCCCGGGGGACGCCCCGTCCCCGCGCCGGCCCGTACGGCTGGCGAAGGCCGTGCTCGGTGACCTCAGGGCCGTGGACGGGGCCCTGTACGCGGCGGTGGCCGCCACCCCCACGCCCACGCTCGACCGGACGCTGCGCCATCTGTCCCACGCGGCCGACCACTCGAAGATCTCCTTCGGCATCGCCGCCGCGCTGGCCCTGGCCGGGAAGCGGCCGCGCAGGGCCGCCCTCGCCGGTGTCGGCGCCATCGCCGTGGCGTCGGCCTCGGCCAACCTCCTCGGCAAGCGGCTCGTGCGCCGCGCCCGGCCGGACCGGGAGGCGGCCCGGGTGACGGTGGACCGGCACGTACGGATGCCGACCTCGGCGTCGTTCCCGTCCGGACACACCGCGTCCGCCGTCGCGTTCGCCACCGCGGTGGGCGTCGTCCTGCCTCCCGCCGCCGTACCGCTCGGCGCGCTGGCCGGCGCCGTCGGCTACTCACGCGTCCACACGGGCGTCCACTACCCGGGCGACGTGGCGGCGGGCGCGGTCCTCGGCATCGCCAGTGCCGCGGCCGCCCTGGCCGCGGCGGCGGCCACCCCGACGACGAGGACGCAGGCCCTGCTGGCGGCGGCCCGTTCGTGGCCCCGCCTCGGCATCGGGATCGCCCTGCGCCGCTGAGGCGACGCGGCGGCCGGGCACGTGCGCCCGGCCGCCGCGAGGTCGGCTCCTCGGACCGACGCCTGGTCAGCCGAAGGCGCGCACCGCCTGGTAGTACGTCCACGCGGTGCTGTTGCAGGAGGTCTTCGTGGCGCCGCCGTACGCGGCGCAGACCCGCTTGAGGTCCTCGTAGAAGGCGCTGTCGATGCGGGACTTGTTGGCGCTGAACGTGCCGGCCGCCTTGTAGTTGCGGTAGCCGAAGTCGTGCCGGGCGCAGGACATGGAGAAGGGGAAGCCGAAGGGGTTGTCCGGCGAGGAGGAGCAGTAGTCGGTCGACCAGTCGAAGGCGTACGCGGACCATGCGGCCTGGTTCGCCCGGGCGGCGGCCCAGGTGTTGTAGCTCGACGCGCTGGTCTGCGTCCAGCTCGCGAGCACCTGGGGCTTGTCGGCGGGGGCGGCGCTCGCGGTCGTGGCGGTACCCACGACGGTGACGAGGGCCAGGGTCGAAGTGGCGAGACCGGTGGCGAGTCTTCGGTGCATCCCACACCTCCATCAGCCGCGGCCCGTCCATCGGGCCGCAGGTTCATGACAAGAGGATGACCACGTCCGCTGGACGTTCACACCTGCGGCGCCGCAACAGCGCTTGAACTCCGGTCGATCGCGGGGAAACGGCAGGCGACTCGATCCCGGGGAAACGGCAGGCGACCGGACGCCCCGTCAGATCCCGGCACGCCGAGAGCCCGGACCTCCGGTGGGTCCGGGCTCCTGCGCGGTCTTCGGGTGGGGCCGGTCGCCGTACCGGTCCCTACGGGTCAGGACTCGACGATCTTGCGGACGTTGTCCACGGAACCGCAGCCGGCCTGCAGCCGGCGCTCGCGCTCCCGGAGGAAGGCGACGCCCAGCTCCTCGCGCCGTTCCATCGCCACGTTCTCGCGCGCACCGTTGAGGATGGTGCGCTCCTCCTCGTCGGCGTGGTGGGTGATGGCCTCGACCAGCTCCTCGAGCTTCTCGTCCCACTCGTCGGAGCCGACCTCGTCCACCTGGAGGAGGGCGAGAAGCGCCTCGTTGCCCTCCTCGTGCTCGTGCTCGCCGTGCTCGACCTCGTCGTCGTCGATGTTCTTGTACCGCTTGAGCGCCGGGTAGACCTCGGACTCCTCGGCGAGCGCGTGCGCGATCAGCAGGTCCGAGAATTCGCGCAGGGCACCCTCACGGTCGGCTTCGACGCTGCGCATCTGACGGAAGAGTTCTTCCATGCGCCGATGGTCCTGGAGAATGAGCTCGACGACGTCGTTCGTGTCGGCCATGAACAGGAACCCCTTTCGTACGGAGAATCAGGCCTTTTCCCTTTACCCCGTTCCCGGCGTTCTGTGCCCGGGGAACGGACCGGCCGGGTCTACCAGCGGTACCAGCGGCCACGGCGGCCGCCACTGTCGGCGCTGCGCAGCACGAAACCGAGCAGCCAGACCACCAGCACGATCACCGCGATCCACCACAGCGCCTTCAGCGCGAATCCGGCGCCGAAAAGGATCAGGGCCAGCAGCAGGACAAGAAGCAGAGGAATCATCGTTGTCTACCTCCGCCACTCCTGGTGCCCGGCCTTCTGCCGGACACACAGCCGAATTGCATCGTTTTTCCAGGCGGATGGCGGGCAGACGGACCGATTCGACGGCACGGTAAACCGTCAGTCCCGGCCGACGACGACGACCTCGTCCCCGGCCGTCCAGCGGCGCCGCTCGGCCTTGGGCGGGTTGACCCGTACCCCGTGGCCGGGGCCGGCCGACGCCTCGTCGTGGCTGCGGTAGCCGATGGCGCACTCACCCCGTTGGCGTGCGGCGGCCACGACGGTGGCGAAGGCCGTCTCGCACCCGGGCAGTACGTAGTCGCCCGCGGGCCGCAGACGGATGCCGGTGCCGTCGGCGGAGAACAGTTCCTCGAAGACCGCGGCCAGGTGCCGGTTCTGGGAGATCTGCGCCATGAGCAGACCGATGAGCTTGCCGCTGATGATCACGTCGGCGCCCGGGCTGATGGGGGCCAGCGCCCGGTTGCGGTCGTCGACCAGCTCGGTGACGACCGGCAGCTCCCGTCCGGTGGCCTCCTCCAGCTGGCGCAGCAGCAGGAGCGTGACGAGCGTGCGGTTGTCGGGGTGGTCCGCGGTCTCCCCGGGCACGGGGTCCCGGCCGAGGACGATGACGCTGTCGTAGGAGTGCACGTCCAGCCGGCGCAGGGTCTCGGGACGGGTGACGTCCCCCTGGTGGAGGGTCAGGGCCAGGCCGGTGTCGTGGTGCGCTCCGGACTCGTGCACCTGCCGGACCGTCTCCTCGCCGCAGTCGGCCACCACGTCGACGGCCGACCCGGGCAGGGCGCGGCGGCGCAACTGGTCGACCATGAGCGGCGCCCTGCGGTTCCAGCCCAGCAGCAGGACCCGTTCCGGCCGCGCCGGTGTCGGCGGGCCGGACGCCATCACCGCCTTGTCGACCCACTGCCCGCAGTCGCCGGGCCAGGCCGTGTCGTCGTCACGGGAGATGACGATGAGCAGATCGTCCGCGGCGATGGCCGTCTGCGGCGGCGGAGCGAGCAGCGGGGTGTCGCCGCGCACCAGCCCCACCACGCTGGAGGTCGGATAGGACAGCAGCGCGTCACCGAAGGTCCGGCCGGTCAGGGACGCCTCACCGACCAGGTAGAACTCGTCGCCCGCGAAGTCCAGCAGCTCCTGGTGGACCAGGGAGAGCCCGGGGCGGCGGGCGGCCTGGACGATCAGCCGGGCCGTGACCGTGTCGCTCTCCAGGACGACTCCGCCCGGTCCGGCGGCGAGCACGGCAGCCAGCCGGTAGCGGTCGTCCCGGACGGCGGCGACGACGGGCGGGCGGCTCTTGGCCCCGGCCAGGGCGGCCCGCAGCGCCAGCAGCGTCTTGACGACCTCGGCGTCGGCGTCCGGCTCGTCCCGGGGCAGCACCAGCACGACACCGGCCGTCGCCGGGCTGGTCAGGGTCAGCACGGCCGGGTCGGTCGTGGGGCCGCTGCGGCAGATCAGCCGTGTGCGGCCGAGGGGCCCGGCCTTCGTGCCGAGGGCCTCCTCCATCGCGGTCTTGTCGCGGTCGGCGAGCACCGCCACCGCGGCGCGCCGCAGGTTGGCGTTGGCGGCGACCAGTTCGCCGACCACCGTGAACACCTGCTCCGACCATCCCAGGACCACGACGTGGCCCTGTTCGAGCACGGTCGAGCGGCCCCGCCGCAGCGCGGTGAGCCGTTCCGTGAGGGCCGTGGTGATCAGACCGACCAGCGTCGACACGTACAGCAGCGCCACGAGGGCGAGCAGCACCGACATCGTCACGCGCAGCGGCGTGCCGGTCGCGCCGCCCAGCCGCAGGGTCTCCCCCGTCAGGTGCCACACCTGGCCCAGCCGGTCCGGCAGGGCCTCGGGCGCGTCCGGGTCGGTCCACACCACCACCGCGCTGGCCGGGACGACGACCGCCAGGCACAGCAGTGCCATCCACCCGACCAGGGCGGAGGCACCACGGGCCAGTGTGCTGTCGAACCAGTAACGGGCCCGGTCACCGAACGAAGTGCGCCGCTGCGCCACCCTTCCCCTTCCGTCGCCCCGGCCCTGCCGTGCGCCGGTGGGCGCCGCCGTGCGCGTGCGGCGCGCGGACGGACGGAGAGCGCGGGTGTGAGTACGCATGTCGCAGTCTGAGGGCTCGCACCGGGCGGCGAGCGCGGTTCCGTCGCGCATTCATCCCTTCGGGTTCACCGAGCGTGCCGAGAGCGCCATCTCTCCTGTGACGTGCGGGTTTTGCCCCAGATTCGCTCCTTGGGGGCAACGCCCGGGCGAAAGGCGGCGCCCCGGGTCGGCGACCGCTACAAAGATCGCCATGACTGAAGATCACGCGGTGGCGCGCCCGGACGGCGGCTTCTCCCGGCGGAGCTTCGCGGCGGTGGCCGGCACGGCCACCGTGGCGACGGCCCTCACCGGCGGTACCGCCACGGCCCTGCCCGCACCGGCCGCGCCACCCGCTCCCGGCGCCGCCCGCGGCGCCGACCCCGAGCGGTGCCTCGCGGTCGCCCGCGCCCTGCTCGTCCTCGACTCCGACAACCGTCCCCTCGTCCCGCGCTACCAGCGCGTCCTGCGGGAAGGGCTGCCGGCCCGCCGGACCCGCCCGAAGGACGTCCTCGTCGTCGGCGCCGGCCCCGCGGGGCTGGTGACCGCCTGGCTGCTGAAGCGGGCGGGGCACCGGGTGACGGTCCTGGAGGCCAACGGCAACCGGGCGGGCGGCCGCGTCAAGACGTTCCGCAAGGGCGGACACGAAGGCGCCGCCCAGCCGTTCGCCGACCCCCGTCAGTACGCCGAGGCGGGCGCGATGCGCCTGCCCGGCAGCCACCCGCTGGTCATGCAGCTCATCGACCAGCTCGACCTGAAGAAGCGGCGCTTCCACTACGTCGACGTGGACGAGGAGGGACGCCCCG
This sequence comes from Streptomyces sp. NPDC026246, assembly GCF_055567995.1. Lineage (NCBI taxonomy): Bacteria > Bacillati > Actinomycetota > Actinomycetes > Kitasatosporales > Streptomycetaceae > Streptomyces > Streptomyces sp. NPDC026246. The sequence goes on from NZ_JBVHPJ010000004.1 coordinate 237,603, forward strand.
CCGCGCGCACCTGGATCCACGTCAACGGCATCCGTGTGCGGCGCGCCGACTACGCCCGCTCACCCCGGCGCGTGAACCGCTCCTTCGGCGTCCCGAAGGCCCACTGGGACACCCCGGCCGCCGCCATCCTGCGCGCCGCCCTCGACCCGGTGCGCGACGAGTTCAGCCGGGTCGGGCCCGACGGCAAGCGCGTCGACAAGCCCCTGCCCGAGCGGCTGCGCGGCTGGGCCCGCGTGGTGCAGCGGTTCGGTGACTGGTCGATGTTCCGCTTCCTCACCGAGCACGCCGGCCTCGACGAGCGCACCGTCGACCTGATCGGCACCCTGGAGAACCTCACCTCCCGCCTGCCGCTGTCCTTCATCCACAGCTTCATCGGCTCCTCGCTCATCAGCCCGGACACCCCCTTCTACGAACTGGAGGGCGGCACGGCCGTCCTGCCGGACGCGCTGCTGGAACGGGTGCGCAAGGAGGTGCGGTTCGACCGCCGGGTGACCCGTATCCAGTACCACCACCCCGACCGTCCGGCGCCGGAGGGCGGGCATGTGCGGGGCAAGGGCCCGCACGTGTGGGTCGACACCGTCTCCGAGGGCCGCGACGGCCCGGTCGTCCGCGAGCAGTTCACCGCCGACGTCGCCGTGGTGACGGTGCCGTTCTCCGGGCTGCGGCACGTGCAGGTGGACCCGCCGCTGTCGTACCGCAAGCGCCGCGCGGTCAGCGAACTGCACTACGACTGCGCGACCAAGGTGCTGCTCGAGTTCAGCCGCCGCTGGTGGGAGTTCGACGAGGCGGACTGGAAGCGTGAACTGAACGCCGTGAAGCCGGGCCTGTACGAGGCGTATCGCACCGGCCGGGCGCCCGCGGACGGCAGTCTGCTGGGCGCGCACCCCTCCGTGCCGGGCGGGCACATCACGGCGGCCCAGCGCACGCACTACGCCGCCAACCGCGCGATCGGGCGCGACCAGCCGGAGGCGGCCGGCGTGGTGGGCGGCGGCTCGGTGTCGGACAACGCCAACCGCTTCATGTTCAACCCCTCGCACCCCGTCCCGGGCAGCGCGGGCGGTGTGGTCCTCGCGTCCTACAGCTGGGCCGACGACGCCCTGCGCTGGGACTCCCTGGACGACGAGGCGCGCTACCCGCACGCGCTGTGCGGTCTGCAGCAGGTCTACGGACGGCGCATCGAGGTCTTCTACACCGGCGCCGGCCGCACCCAGAGCTGGCTGCGCGACCCGTACGCCTACGGGGAGGCGTCCGTGCTGCTGCCCGGACAGCACACGGAACTGCTGCAGGCGATCCCCGCGGCCGAGGGGCCGCTGCACTTCGCCGGGGACCACACGTCGGTGAAGCCGGCCTGGATCGAGGGGGCCCTGGAGTCCGCCGTCCGGGCCGCCCTGGAGGTGCACACCGACTAGTCCGTCCCGAGCGAGGGGCCCCGGCGCGCATACGCCGGGGCCCCTTCGTCTTCCCAGCCGCCGAGGAGCGGCGGCGGCCGTGCCACGACCGCAATGACCACAACATCCGTTGGTTGCGCAAGCGAGACAGCCCGTCGGCGTCCGGGCACCATGTGGCCCACCTCACCCTCCCCCACAGGGCTCTTCCCTACCCGCAACGACGTACCGACAGGTGGTGGCACTCGTGCGCCTGCGCACCCCCCTCGCCCTGCTCGGGGCCGCCGTGCTCGTGTTCGCCGGGCCGCCGCTGCTCACCGCCGGCAGTGGCTCCGGGACCGGCACACAGATCCCGGGCCTGCGCTTCATGGTCCCCAACACGCCCGGCGGCGGCTACGACATCACGGCCCGGACGGCCGCGAAGAACGCCGAGGACGCCGGACTCACCCACAACGTCGAGGTGTTCAACCTGCCCGGCGCGGGCGGCACCGTGGGCCTGACCCGCCTGGTGAGCGAGCACGGCAACGGCAAGCTCGCGATGTCCATGGGTCTCGGGGTGGTGGGCGCCGTCCGGTCCAACGACGCCCCCAGGACACTCGCCGACACCACCCCGATCGCCCGGCTCACCGAGGAGCAGGACGTGGTGGTCGTGGCGAAGGACTCGCCGTACGAGACGATCGACGATCTGATCGGCGCCTGGAAACAGAACCCGGGCAAGCTGCCGGTGGGCGGCGGGTCGTCGCCCGGCGGGCCCGACCACCTCGCCCCGATGCTGATGGCGAAGGCCGCCGGGATACCGCCGAAGCAGGTCAACTACATCCCCTTCGACGGCGGCGGTGAGCTGCTGGCCTCCATCCTCGGCAACAAGGTCGCCTTCGGCGTCTCCGGAGTGGGCGAGTACCTCGACCAGATCAAGGCGGGCGAGCTGCGCCTGCTCGCGGTGACCGGCCCGGAGCGGGTCGAGGGACTGGACGCGCCGACGCTGACCGAGGCGGGCTACGACGTGAACTTCACCAACTGGCGCGGCATCGTCGCCCCGCCCGGCCTGAACGACGCCGAGCGCGTCAAGCTCGTGCGGCTGATCGAGGAACTCCACGGCTCCGACGAGTGGCGCACGTCGATGGAGCAGAACGGCTGGGACGACGCCTTCCTCACGGGTGAGAAGTTCGGCGCGTTCCTCGAAGCGGAGGACAAGCGCGTGGTGTCGGTGCTGAAGGAGCTGGGACTGTGACGACGACGCCGACCACCGGCGCACCCCCCGCCGAGCAGGGTGGGCGCCGCTCCTGGCTGCGGGAGCACTCCGAACTCGGCGTGTGCGTCCTGCTGCTGGCGCTGGGTGTGCTCGTGCTGACCGACACGCTCACCATGGACGTCGACATCGCCCAGCGCGGCCCCGTCGGCCCGAGGACCGTACCGGTCGTCGTCGGCGCCGGTCTGCTGGTGATCGCCGCCCTGCTCGCGGTGGACGTGCTGCGCGGCGGCCGGGGCGAGGCCGAGGGCGGTGAGGACGTCGACCTGTCCGAACCCGCCGACTGGCGCACGGTGTCGCTGCTCGCCGGGGTGTTCCTCGGCGCGGCGGTGCTGATCGAGCCGCTCGGCTTCCCCGTCGCGGGCGCGCTGCTGTTCTGGGGTGCGGCGTTCGCGCTGGGCAGCCGCAGAACCGACCGCGATCCGCTCATCGCGGCCGGGCTCTCCCTGCTCACCTACGTGGTCTTCAACAACCTGCTCGGAGTGCCCCTGCCCGGTGGCCCACTGATGGGAGTGCTGTGAGATGAACGCCTTCAACTCCCTCCTGGACGGCTTCGGTACGGCCCTCAGCCCGATCAACCTGCTCTGGGCCGCCGTCGGTGTGCTGCTCGGCACGGCCATCGGCGTGCTGCCCGGCATCGGGCCCGCGATGGCGGTCGCCCTGCTGCTGCCGGTGACGTACGGGCTCGACCCGACCGGCGCGTTCATCATGTTCGCCGGCATCTACTACGGGGCCATGTTCGGCGGCTCGACGACCTCCATCCTGCTCAACACCCCCGGGGAGAGCGCGGCGGTGGTGGCGGCCATGGAGGGCAACCCCATGGCCAAGTCAGGGCGCGGCGCGCAGGCCCTGGCGGCGGCAGCGATCGGGCACTTCGCCGGCGGCATGGTCGGCACGCTCCTGCTCGTCGCCCTCGCGCCGACGGTGGCCGAACTGGCCGTGGACATCGGCGCCCCGGACTACTTCGCCATCATGGTGCTGGCGTTCATCGCGGTGACCTCGGTCCTGGGCTCGTCGCGAATCCGGGGCCTGGCCTCGCTGCTCATCGGCCTCACCCTGGGCCTGGTGGGCCTGGACCAGATGACCGGTCAGCAGCGCCTGACCTTCGGTGCGCTCCAACTGGCCGACGGCATCGACGTGGTGATCGTCGCGGTCGGTCTCTTCGCGATCGGCGAGGCCCTGTGGGTGGCCGCGCATCTGCGGCGCAGGCCGCCCGAGCCGATCCCGGTGGGCCGGCCCTGGCTGGGGCGGGACGACGTGAAGCGGACCTGGAGGTCGTGGCTGCGCGGCCCGTTCATCGGCTTCCCGTTCGGCGCGATCCCGGCGGGCGGCGCGGAGATCCCCACGTTCCTGTCGTACGTGACGGAGAAGCGCCTGTCGAAGCACCGGGACGAGTGGGGCAAGGGCGCCATCGAGGGCGTCGCCGGTCCGGAGTCGGCGGCGTCGGCCTCGGCCGCGGGCACCCTGGTGTCGATGCTGACCCTGGGCCTGCCCACCACGGCGGTCGCGGCCGTCATGCTGGCGGCTTTCCAGCAGTACGGCATCCAGCCCGGCCCGCTGCTGTTCGAGCGCGAACCCGACCTGGTGTGGGGCCTGATCGCGTCCCTGTTCGTCGGCATGGTGCTGCTGCTCGCGCTCAACCTGCCGCTGGCCCCCGTGTGGGCCAAGCTGCTGCGCATCCCGCGGCCGTACCTGTACGCCGGGATCATGTTCTTCGCGGCGGTCGGGGCGTACGCGGTCGGCGGGGAGGTCGTCGACCTGGTGATCCTGCTGATCATCGGCCTGATCGGCTTCGGCATGCGCCGGTACGGCCTGCCGGTGCTGCCCGCCGTCATCGGCGTGATCCTCGGGCCCAACGCCGAGCAGCAGTTGCGGCGTGCCCTGCAGATCAGCGACGGCAGCGTGACGGGTCTGGTCGACACGCCGTTCGCGGTGACGGTGTACGGGGTGATCGTGCTGCTGCTGTGCTGGCCGCTGCTGAGGAGGGTGGTGCGGCGCGGGCGTACGGCGGCCTGACCCCGCGGGGACGTTCACGCAGGGGCGCGGCTCGGACGAGCCGCGCCCCTTTCGCGTCCCTTCCCCGCCGGCCTCTTGACGGTCCGCGGGATCGGTGGCTACATGCATGGGAGCGCTCCCATGCATCACGGACAGCCCCGTTCCCGCCCCCACGCCCAGGAGCTCTCATGAAGCCCCGCTCGACCCCTGCCCCACGCGTCGCGTTCGCGGCCGCCGCGTTCCTGACCCTGCTGCTCTCCCTCCTCACCGCCGCTCCTCCGGCGCTGGCCGCCCCCACCGGCTTCCACGTCCGCGACGGCCGCCTCCTGGAGGCGGGCGGCAACGACTTCGTGATGCGCGGGGTCAACCACGCCCACACCTGGTACCCGGACCGGATCGGCTCCCTGGCCCACATCAAGGCCAAGGGCGCCAACACCGTGCGGGTGGTGCTGTCCAGCGGCGACCGGTGGACCCGCAACGACACCGCCGACGTGGCGAACGTCGTGGAGCAGTGCAAGCGGAACCGTCTCATTTGCGTCCTGGAGGTGCACGACACCACCGGATACGGCGAGCAGAGCGGCGCCGTCCCGCTCTCCCGCGCCGTCGACTACTGGATCAGTGTGCGCGGCGCGCTCACCGGCCAGGAGGATCACGTCATCGTCAACATCGGCAACGAGCCGTACGGCAACAGCGGTCACGCCGCGTGGACGGCGGACACCAAGGCGGCGATCGCCCGGCTCCGCGACGCCGGTTTCGACCACACGATCATGGTGGACGCGCCCAACTGGGGCCAGGACTGGGCGTTCACCATGCGCGACAACGCCGCCTCGGTGTTCGCCGCCGACCCCGACGCCAACACCGTCTTCTCGATCCACATGTACGGCGTCTTCGACACGGCCGCCGAGATCACCGCCTATCTGAACCGGTTCGTCAGCGCGAAACTGCCGCTGGTGGTGGGCGAGTTCGGCCATGACCACTCGGAGGGCGATCCGGACGAGGACACCATCCTGGCCGTCGCCGAGCAACTCCGCCTCGGATACCTCGGCTGGTCCTGGAGCGGCAACGGCGGTGACGTCGGATACCTGGACATGGTCACGGGCTTCGACCCGGACCGGCTCACCCCCTGGGGTCAGCGCCTGTTCGACGGCGTGAACGGCATCGCCGCCACCGCCGAGGAGGCCGCGGTGTACTCGTCCGGGGGAGGCGACACCACACCCCCGACCGCGCCCGGCGCCCTCACCGCCTCCGACGTGGCCTCCACCTCCACCACTCTGAGCTGGGCCCCGGCCACGGACGCCGGCGGCGTCACCGGCTACGACGTCGTGCGGATCGGCGCCGGCACCGAGACCGCAGTCGCCTCCACGACCGGCACCACCGTCACCCTGACCGGGCTGTCCCCCGCCACCTCCCACACGTTCGCCGTCTACGCCCGCGACGCCGCGGGCAACCGCTCGGCCCGCTCGGCGACGGTGACGGTCACGACCGCGCCGGGCGGTCCGTCGCCGTCCTGCGGCGTCGGCTACCGCGTGACGGGCAGCTGGCCCGGCGGTTTCCAGGGCGAGATCGTCCTGCGCAACACCGGAACCACCGCGGTCGACGGCTGGACGCTGCGCTGGACGTTCACCGACGGCCAGCGGGTCGGCAGCCTGTGGGGCGGCACGGTGACGCAGAGCGGGTCCGGGGTGAGCGTGACGGCTGCCCCCTACTCCGCGACGATCCCGGCCGGAGGGTCGGTCACGCTCGGCTTCACCGCCACCCGGGGTGCCACCAACCCGGGCCCGGCGGGCTTCACGCTGAACGGCGCCGACTGCCCCGTGAGTTGACCCTCGCCCCCGGGCCGAGTGCCACCTCTTTCGGCCAATCCCCGCCCGTACGTGGCGTCATGGAGCCCGTACGGGCCGGGGAGAACTATACTTCTACACGTTTGTAGAAGCAATCTCGTACACGCACGTGAAGGAGTGGACGCCACCATGGTGTTCAAACGACGGCTCGGGGCGATCGGTGTCGGCGGACCGACCGTCGACACGGTCCTCGACCCCGGCCCCGTCCGGCCCGGCGGCACGCTCGGCGGCCGGATCCAACTGGAGGGCGGCAGGGCCGACTTCGAGATCGAGCACCTCACCCTGGAACTGGTGGCCCGGGTGGAGGCCGAGCACGAGGACGGCGAGAGCGAGGGCGTCGTCACCTTCGACCGGTTCACCGTGGGCGGCGGTTTCCGGCTCGCGGAGGGCGAGCGACGCACCCTGCCGTTCGAGGTGACCCTGCCGTGGGAGACCCCGGTCACCGAACTGCACGGCCAGAGCCTGGGCGTCGTCCTCGGCGTGCGCACGGAGCTGTCTGTGGCGGGTGCGAAGGACAAGGGCGACCTCGACCCGCTGCGCGTCACGCCGCTGCCTGTCCAGGAGGCGGTCCTCGAAGCCCTCGGCGCTCTCGGGTTCGGCTTCCGGTCGGCCGACCTGGAGCTGGGACACATCGGCGGCACGGGCCAGCGGCTGCCCTTCCACCAGGAGATCGAGCTCGTACCGCCGCCGCGGTACGCGCAGCAGGTGCACGAGATCGAGGTGACCTTCCTGGCCGGGCCGGACGGCATGGAGGTGGTGCTGGAGGCGGACGAGCGCGGCGGCTTCCTGGCGCCCGGCCACGACGCGCTGACCCGGTTCACCGTCTCCCACGACGGGGTCGGGCACCAGGACTGGACGGCGGTCGTCGACGGCTGGCTGCGTCACCTGGTCGAGCACCGGACCGGGTACGGCGTCCTGGCCGGTCACGGCGCCCTGCCGGCCCACGATCACGCGGGGCACCACCACGGGGAGCGGCGGCCGGGCCCCGGCATGGGGACCGTGGCCGCCGCGGGTGCGGCCGGTCTCGCGGTCGGTGTCGTCGGCGGCATGGTCGCGAGCGAAGTGGTCGACGAGGTGGGGGACTTCTTCGAGGACGAGGAGGAAGAGGAGGGCTGAGTCGCCCGGGCGGGTGTGCGGGCGCCGCAGGACGCGGCGCCCGCACCTCACAACGGTGTCGCGGCGTGCAGGATGAGGACCATCGTCACGGCCGCGTTGGCCGACGACATCGCCGACACCGCCGTCCCGGCGGCCGCGCCCCAGGCCGCCAGGCCGACGGCCGTGAACACCGGCGGCCAGCTGCGCACGGCGGGCGCCGGACCGAGCAGGGCCGCCACGCGGCGCGGCACCGGCCCGGGCGCGGCCAGGCCCGCCAAGGTCGGCGCCGGGGTGCCCCGCGAGACCAGAGCGGCCGCGCCGATGGCCCGCGCCACCGTGCGCCGGCTGCCGACCACCCGCGCCGCCTCCTCGTCCGCCCACCGCTCGGCCGTGTAGGCCACGGCGGTGCGCAGCGGACGCAGGAACGGGTTGGCCCGGGCGGCGAGTTGCACGGTGAGCAGCAACCGATCGTGGCGCGCGGTGAGATGGGCCCGTTCGTGGGCGAACAGGGCACGCCGCTCGGCCGGCCGGAGCCGCTCCAGCAGGGCGGTCGTCACCACGACCCGGCCCCTGCCCCGCCGTGGTGCGCGCCCCGGTCCCGGGCCCGGGCGGGCGGCTCGCGGGCCCCGGGCCGCGTCGAAGCGCCGCGCTCCCCTATGCCCGGTCCCGTCGCCGGCCCGCCGCCCGCCGGGGGGGCAGCGCGTAGGCGTAGGGGACGGCGTCCGGCAGGACCGCCACCTCCGTGTCCGGCAGTCCGGCCAGGGCACGGTGGGCCTGCCTGCGCACCCGGCCGTGCCGCCACAGCGCCCGGGCGCAGGCGGCGACCACCGCGCACAGGGCCGGGATGGCGGCCTTGCCGACGACCTCGTCGAAAGGCACGGCCGCCCGCACCTCCGGATCCGACCAGCCGTCGGGCAGCGGGTTGCCCGGCAGCTGGGCGGTGCCGACCACCATGACCAGGGCCAGGCACACCGTGCTGCACAGCGCCAGCACCGCGGCCAGGACGGTCAGCAGCCGGGTCGCGGTGCGCGGGTGCAGATGCTGCTCGGCCAGGCGCGCGACCGGCCAGGCCGTGAGCGGCAGGACCAGCGGCAGAAAGACGAAGACCCCCATGCGGCGTCAGTCTTCCCCGTCGCCGTGTTCCTGCTCCAGCAGGTCCCGCAGCAGCCGCTCGTCCTCGGGACCGAGTCCGGTGACGAAGCTGGCCAGGACGGCCCCGCGGTCGTTCTCGGCGTCCAGCACCTTGCGCATCTTGCGCGCCGCCAGACCCGCCTGGTCCGAGGCGGGCGTCCAGGCGAAGGACCGGCCCACCCGCTCCCGGGTGACCGCGCCCTTGCCCAGCAGCCGCGTCAGGATCGTGATCACCGTGGTGTACGCGAGGCCGCCGCCGAGGCGTTCCTGCACCCAGCCGGCCGTCGCCGGCCCGTCCGCCTCCCGCAGTGCCGACAGCACCAGCGCCTCCAGCTCGCCCTGCCCCCGCCGGGGCCGCTGCCGGGGATCCGTCACCGCCCTGCCTCCTTCGCGCCGCCCTGCGTTGCCCGTGCGGACATCGTATAGACCGGCCGGACCCACCCCGCATCTTCCACAGTGCTGCGGCTGGGCCTTGGCGACGGTCGCCGCCGGGGCCGGCCTGGCGGCAGGCCCTGTTCGCGCGCGGCGTGCTGCCGCACCTGCGCCGGCACGTGCTCCCCCACCCCGGGCCGGGGATCTCGCCGTGCTCCCCGCCCGATACGCTCGCGCCGTGCCCGGCCCGGGTGAGAAAGGACAGGACACCATGTTCGGACTGAGCGAGCTGGCGATCGTGCTCATCGTCGTCGTAGCCGTCATCGGGATCAAGAAGCTTCCCGAGCTGACCCGTTCGGCCGGCAAGGCGGCCCGCATCCTCAAGGCCGAGGCGCGTGCCGCCAGGGACGAGGAGGCCGGCACGGCCCCCGCGCCGCGGGTGGTCCAGGGCGAGGTCGTCCCGCCGGGCACCGGCCCGACCCCGCCCGGCACCCGCCCTGCGGGCACCCCGGACCATCCCTGATCCGTCGCCGATCCGTCCCTGACTACAGCGTGCGCTCCAGGCGCTCCGACACGGCCCGGACGAACTTGGCCGGGTCCTTGGGCTGTCCGCCCTCGGCGAGCACCGCGAGGGCGTGCAGCAGCTCCGCGGACTCGGCGAGCTCGCTGCGGTCCGCACGGTCGGTGTAGGCCTGGTTGAGGCTCTTCACCAGCGGGTGACCGGGGTTGAGCTCCAGGATCCGCTTGGTGCGCGGCACCTCCTGTCCCATGGCCCGGTACATGTTCTCCAGCGCCGGGGTCAGGTCGTGCGCGTCGGAGACCACACAGGCCGGGGAGACGGTCAGCCGCGTGGACAGCCGCACCTCCTTGATGTCCTCGTCCAGTTGCTCGCGCATCCAGCCGAGCAGCCCGGCGTACTCCTCGGCCTGCTTCTCCCGCTCCTCGCCGGTCTTCTCCTCGCCCTCGGAGTCCAGGTCGATCTCGCCCTTGGTGACGGAGCGCAGCTTCTTGCCCTCGTACTCGCCGACGGCGTCGGCCCACACCTCGTCGACCGGGTCGGTGAGCAGCAGCACCTCGATGCCCTTGGCCCGGAACGCCTCCAGGTGCGGTGAGTTCTCGATGCTCTGCCGGGACTCGCCGGTGATGTAGTAGACGGCGTCCTGGCCGTCCTTCATGCGCTCCACGTACCCGGCGAGCGTGGTGGGCTCGTCCTCGGAGTGCGTGGTCGCGAAGGACGCGACGGCCAGCAGCGCCTCCCGGTTGTCGGGATCGGTGACCAGGCCCTCCTTCAGGACGGTGCCGAACTCCCGCCAGAACGTGGCGTAGCGCTCGGCGTCCTTGGTCATGAGGTCCTTGACCGTGGACAGCACCTTCTTGGTGAGCCGGCGCTGCATCATCCGGATGTGCCGGTCCTGCTGGAGGATCTCGCGCGAGACGTTCAGCGAGAGGTCCTGCGCGTCGACGACGCCCTTGACGAACCGCAGGTACGGCGGCAGGAGCGCCTCGCAGTCGTCCATGATGAAGACGCGCTTGACGTACAGCTGGACGCCGCGCTTGAAGTCCCGCGTGAACAGGTCGTGCGGGGCGTGCGCGGGGATGAAGAGCAGCGACTGGTACTCGAAGGTGCCCTCCGCCTGGAGCCGGATCGTCTCCAGCGGTTCGCGCCAGTCGTGGCTGATGTGCTTGTACAGCTCGTGGTACTCGTCGTCGGACACCTCGTCCCGCGAGCGCGCCCACAGCGCCTTCATCGAGTTCAGCGTCTCGGGTGCGGGCGCGCCGTCGCCGTCGTCCCCGGCGGGGACCATCCGGATCGGCCAGGTGATGAAGTCGGAGTACCGCTTGACGATCTCCCGGATCGTCCACTCGGACGTGTAGTCGTGCAGCTGGTTCTCGGGGTCGGCCGGCTTGAGGTGCAGGGTCACGGACGTGCCCTGCGGCGCGTCGTCGACCTTCTCCAGCGTGTAGGTGGCCTCGCCCCGGGAGGTCCAGCGGGTGCCCTGCTCCTCGCCGGCGCGCCGGGTCACCAGCGTGACCTCGTCGGCCACCATGAACCCGGAGTAGAAGCCGACGCCGAACTGGCCGATGAGCCCTTCGGCGCCGCCCCCCTCCTGGGCCTCCCGCAGCTCCTGGAGGAAGGCCGCCGTGCCGGAGTTGGCGATGGTGCCGATGAGGCGGCCGACCTCGTCGTACGACATGCCGATGCCGTTGTCCCGCACGGTGAGGGTGCGGGCCTCCTTGTCGACGTCGATCTCGATGTGCAGATCGGACACGTCGGCGTCGAGCGCGTCGTCCCGCAACTTCTCCAGACGCAGCTTGTCGAGCGCGTCGGAGGCGTTGGAGACGAGCTCGCGCAGGAAGACATCCTTGTTCGAGTAGACCGAGTGGATCATCAGCTGCAGCAGCTGACGCGCCTCTACCTGGAACTCAAACGTTTCGGTCGTCATGTTCGCGAATCCCTCACAGGTCCCACAGTCGCCTGAACTGGTGGCTGTCACTGTAAAACACCAAGTCAGGGCAGGGACCCCGGATGTCAGACGAGGTGGGCGAAGACGACCAGGTTCTCGGTGTAGTCCCGGGCCTGGCGGTCGTAGGCGCCGGCGCAGGTGATCAGCCTGACCTGCGCCTGGGGGGTGTCGCCGTAGACCCGTTCGCTGGGGAAGTCGTCCTTGCGGAAGGACTCCCTGCCGTCGACGACGAAGTCCGCCCTGCTGCCGTCGGCCCTCGTCACGTGGAACTTGTCGCCCTTCTTCAGCTCACCCAGGCCGGCGAAGACGGCCGGGGAGGTCTTGGTGTCGACGTGCCCGGCGATGATCGCGGTCCCGGGCTCGCCGGGCGAGTGGCCCTCGGCGTACCAGCCGACGAGGTTGGTGTCGTCGGCAGGCGGGGGGTCGAGCATGCCGGAGGCGCCGATGGCGAGGTCGGTGAAGGGCGCGTCGACGCCGATCTTCGGGATGAGCAGGCGGACCGGCCGGGAGCGGGACATCCGCGGGCCCTCGGCGGACGGTGACGCCGACGCCCCGGGCGGCGTGTAGGGAGCGGCCGAGGCGGCGGGAAGGGCGGGCGGCGCGTGCGGCGCTCCGCCGGCGTCGAAGGAGCCGCCCCGGCCGCCGGTCAGGTTCAGGAGCACGGCGAGCGCGGCCGCCGACCACAGCACCGCCACTATGGCGCGCAGCCGCTTGCGGGACGGCGCGGGTTCGGGGTCGGGAAGGGCAGGGGGGCTGACTGCCATCGGTAACCACCTTGTTCAGGGCACAGCGGGGGGCACGGCCCGCACCGGGACGAGCCGGGCCGCCGCGACGCGCGGGGCGCGTGCGGCGGCCGGTATGAGGTCGGGCATCGGTCACGCCACGCCCTGGGCGGCCTTCCGGCGGCGCAGTGCGTACAGACCGGTGCCGGCGACCGCCAGCACCGCGATCCCGCCGGCGGTCACACCCGAGGTGTTGGCCAGCGCGCCACCACCGGTGTGCATGCCACCGCGCGGCTTGTCGTGCTTGCCCTCCCACGAGCCCTTGTCGTGCTTGCCGCTGTACCCCTCGTCGCCCTTGTCGGCGTAGGAGTCGTCCTCGTGCTTGCCGGACCAGCCGCTGTCGCCGTCCTCCTTGTCCCAGTCGTCCGAGTTGACCAGGGCCAGGGCGCCACCGCCGGTGTGCATGCCACCGCGCGGCTTCTCGTGCTTGCCGCCCCAGGAGGAGTCCTTCTCGTGGCTGCCGTGCTCCTCGTCCTTGCCGTGGTCCTCGTGCTTGCCGTGCTCCTCTTCCTTGCCCTGCTCGTCGTCCTTGCCCTGCTCGTCGTGGCCGCCCTGGTCCTCGGGCTTGCCCTGCTCCTCGCCGCCCTCGTCCTCGGGCTTGCCCTCGTCGTCGCCGGAGTCCCAGTCGCCGTCCGAGGTCACGGCGGTCAGCGCTCCGCCACCCGTGTGCATGCCGCCGTGCGGCTTGTCGTGCTTGTCGTGCTTGTCGTGCTTGTCGTGCTCCTTGCTGTAGGAAGTGGAGTCGTCGTCCCAGTCGCCCATGACCTGGGCGTAGGCGCCGGGGGCGGCGATCGCGAGGGCCGCCGTGGCCGTGGCCGTGGCGAGCAGCATGCGGGCAGAGCGCATCGGTGAGTCCTTCCGTCGCGAACCGGGCAGTCGGCGCCTCGCCGACTCACGAGACCCGGTCTCGACGTGAACCACCGTCAGTCAGACCGGGCGCTCCCACCATCCGGGACGTTCACACGGGTTACGGGCGCACTCTGACGGCCGAATCCGGCCGCCGGCGGCGGGGCGGACGAACCGGGTCACATGGGGGCCGCGACCACGCGTGCGGCCGGGGTGCGGCGGACGGCGTCGGCGGCTCCCGGCACGGCGCTCACCGCCCTGACGGGCGGGGGTGGACGGCCGTCGGTAGTTCGCCCCGGAGGTGACGACGGTCCCGGAGGGCGCGACTGGCTGCCGCAGGGGTGGCCGGGTGGGTGACGACACCGTCGGTGTGCGTGCGGTCCTGCGGGAGGCCGGTGACAGAGGCGGGCGGGGCCGGTGCCCGAGGAGTGGTCGGCGGTCCCGTACGCGAAGGGTGGGTCGAGGGCCGAGAGCCGGAGGGGTCAGCGGGGGTCGGGGCTCCGGCTCCCCGTGCGCTCGGGGTCCGGGTCGATCAGCTGGGCCGCCATGCCGAGGACGACCAGCCCGCTCGCGATGAGCAGCCCCTGGGCCAGGACGATGCCCGCGCCCAGGAGGACCACGCCGATCGCCAGACCCCAGCGGGGCCCGGTGCGCCGGTACTCGCGGGGCGGCACCGGCCGGCCGGTTCTCATGGCGCGCGCGAACCGGGGGTCCTGCCGTTCCAGACGGGTCCGCAGGTCCACGAGGCGCGCGTCGTCGGACTGGGTCACGGCTTCTCCTCTCCGGCGGCCGGCAGCGCCGTGGGCAGGGCACACCGGAGCCAGGGCACGTGGTGGGGTCCGGGTCGGGGTGCGCGGGGAGACGGCTCACCGGTGCCCGGCCGGCCGCTCCCACCAGGGCTCCAGCTTCTCCCCCTCCGACGGCACGCACCATCAGGCCCGACCCTCATCCTTCCCGGTGGCCGCCCTCGGCGAACGCGGCGCGGTGGGGCCGCTGTTCGGTACGAGATGGGTGCCGTCACGGATGGCGGGGCCGGAGGGCGGCGCCAGGCTGGGGGTGACGGTGCGCCGAGGGGGCGGTGAGGCGTGCCGTTGCCCGGGCGGCTCCGTCTGCTGAACGCCCTCGTGTGCATCGCCGCACGGCGTGGCTGCCCGGGCCGGTGACGGTGTCCACGCCGGTGCTGCTCACCGAGGCCGCCGTGCCTGCGCCGGGGCCCGCCGCGATGCCGGTGGCGAACGCCCTGCTGCCGCGGATTCGGTCGCACTCCGCTCCGGACTGCCCGTCGGGCGGGACCTGGGCCACCGGTCCCCGTGAGGGCGCCTCGCCCGACGGGCGCGTGGGGGGTGCGGTCGGGCGTCAGGTGGACGGGGCCCTGCGGCCCGGCGCCCTCGCCTCGTCCAGGAGGCGGCGGAAGGTGGGGCACTCGAGGTGGCTCGGCGCGGGGCAGGCGGCCGCATGCCGCAACGAGTCGCGCAGCACGCCGAGTTCGCGGATCCTGCGGTCCAGTTCGTCGGCCTTGGCGGTGAGCACGCCCCGGTCGATGCGCGGCCTGCCGTCCGGCGCGAACATCCCGGCGATCTCGTCGAGGGAGAACCCGGCCGTCCTGCCCAGCGCTATCAGGGCCAGGCGCTCCAGCACCGACGGGTCGTACTGACGGCGCAGCCCGCGGCGGCCGACCGGGGTGATCAGCCCTTTGTCCTCGTAGAAGCGCAGCGTCGAGGCGGGCACTGCGGCGCGGCGCGCCACGTCCGCGATGTCCAGGTGCGTCATTGTCTTGACCTCAAGTCGGCTTGAAGTAGAACGCTGTCATCGCGCTCCCCCCGAAGGCAAGCAGAAGGAGAGACCATGGACGCCTCACGCAGGGGTTACGACGAACAGGCCGCCCGCTGGAACGGGCCCTCGGGCCACGCCTGGGTGGATCTGCAGCAGCTGCTGGACGGGATGTTCCGGCCGATCGAGGAGCTGCTGGTGCGTGCCGTGTCCGAGGAGGGGGCGGCCCGGGTGCTCGACGTCGGCTGCGGTACCGGTGCCGTCACCCGGGCCGTCGCGCGGCGGACCGGGCACTGTGTCGGAGCGGACGTCTCCGAGCCGATGATCGCGGCGGCCCGGGTCCTGGCCGAGCAGGAGGGCGTGCCGGCGTCGTTCGTGCACGCCGACGTGCAGGAACACGCGTTCGGACCCGGCGCCTTCGACACCGTCGTCTCGCGCTTCGGTGTCATGTTCTTCCCCGATCCGGTCAGGGCGTTCACCAACCTGCGCACCGCCGTGGCGGACGGGGGCGGACTGCGGCTGGTGGTGTGGCGGGGGCCGGAGGAGAACCCGTTCATGACGGCGGCGGAGCGCGCGGCGGCGCCGTTCGTGCCGGAGCTGCCCGTCCGCCGGCCCGACCAGCCGGGGCAGTTCGCCTTCGCGGACCCGGACCGCGTGCGCGGCATCCTGGAGGCGAGCGGGTGGTCCGGCGTCTCCCTGCGGCCGGTCGACCCGGTCTGCACCCTGCCCGAGCGGGATCTCGTGCGCTACTTCACCCGGCTCGGCCCCCTGGGCACGGTCCTGCCGCAGGCCGACGAGCGGACCCGGGCCGAGGTGGTCGACGCGGTGCGGCCCGCCTTCGACCCCTTCGTGCAGGGCACCGAGGTCCGCTATACGGCGGCCTGTTGGGAGATCTCGGCGCGCGCCTCCTCCACGAAAGTTTCGTGACGTCCGGCCCTCTTTTCGAAACCGGCCCCTCCGCGCATAGTGGGTCACGATGACGCGGAGACGAGCACTGGTGGTCCGGGGCGGCTGGGAAGGCCACGAGCCGGTGAAGGCGACGGAACTGTTCCTGCCCTTCCTGCGGGACAGCGGATTCACCGTACGGGTCGAGGAGTCCACCGAGGTCTACGCGGACGCCGCGCAGATGGCCGCCACCGACCTCGTGGTGCAGTGCGTGACGATGTCGCAGATCACCACCGCCCAGGTGGAGGGCCTGAGTTCGGCCGTCGCGGCCGGCACCGGCCTCACCGGCTGGCACGGCGGCATCGTCGACTCCTTCCGCGCCTCGGCCGAGTATCTCCACCTGGTGGGCGGCCAGTTCGCGGCGCATCCCGGCAAGGAGCCGTGCGCACGACGGGGCGAGGCGGCGGACAACTTCCTGCCGCACACGGTCCGCGTCACCGAGGCGGGCCGGGAGCACCCCGTCACCGCGGGCATCGGCGACTTCGAGCTGGAGACGGAGCAGTACTGGGTGCTGCACGACGACCTGATCGAGGTGCTGGCCACCACCACGCACCCGGCCCGGTCCTGGCAGCCCTGGCGCAGGCCGGTCACGTCGCCGGCGGTGTGGACGCGCCGGTGGGGCACCGGGCGGATCGTGGTGACGACCCCGGGGCACGACGTCGGCGTGCTGGAGAACCGCCAGGTCCGCACCATCGTCGAGAGGGGCATGCTGTGGGCGGCGCGCACCGCGTCGGTGTCGTAGGACTCGGCGTCATCTCCGGCGCCTACCTGGACACCCTGGCCGGACATCCCGCCGTGCGGATCACCGCGGTCGCCGACCTGGACGCCGGACGCGCGGCCGCGGTCGCCGGCCGGCTGCCCGGCGCCCGGGCGCTGCCGGTCGGGCGACTGCTGAGCAGCCCGCGGGTGGACACCGTCCTGAACCTCACCACACCGGCGGCCCATGCCGGGATCGCCCTCGCGGCGATCCGCGAGGGCAAGCACGTCTACGGGGAGAAGCCGCTGGCGGCCGAGCTGGACGACGCTCGGGCCGTGCTGGCGGCCGCCGGGCGGGGCGGCGTGCGGGTGGGCTGCGCGCCGGACACCGTGCTGGGCACGGGAGTCCAGACGGCCCGCGCCGCCGTGGAGGCCGGGCACATCGGGCGCCCGCTGTCCGCCTCGGCCGTGATGGTCACGCCGGGCCACGAGCACTGGCATCCCCACCCCGACTTCTACTACACGGCGGGCGGCGGCCCGTTGCTCGACATGGGTCCCTACTACGTCACCTCCCTCGTCCATCTGCTGGGTCCGGTACGGGCCGTGATCGGTGCGGCCGGCCGGCTGCGCGCCGAGCGGGTCATCGGCTCCGGGCCCCGCGCGGGTGAGCGCATACCGGTGGAGGTGGACAGCCATGTCTCCGGGGTGCTGGAACACGCCGGCGGCGCGCTGACCACTCTCACGACGAGCTTCGACGGGGTGGCCACGACCGCCGCGCCGATCGAGGTCCACGGCGAGGAGGGGACCCTGGCCGTCCCGGACCCGAACCGTTTCGACGGCGCGGTACGGCTGCACGCGCTCGGCGGGACGGGATGGCACACGCTGCCGGCGTCGGCCGGGTACGAGGACGGGGCGCGCGGCCTCGGCCTGCTGGATTTCCTCACGCCGGGCGGGCGGCGGGCCGGGGGTGAACTCGCCCTGCACGTCCTGGAGATCATGACCGCCCTGCTGCGCTCCTCGGCCGAAGGGCGGCGTGTGGAGCTGACGACGTCGGCACGGGTGCCGACGCCGGTCCCGCTGACCGGGGCCCGCGTCTGGCGCGGCGAGGCCTCGCCCGGCGCGGTGTGAGGACCGTCAGTCCACGGGCCAGGTGTGCACGGGGGCGTTCATGTGCATGTAGTCCATGTACGTCCTGGTCATCTGCCGCAGCGCCTCACGCCGGTCGGAGACGCCGGCCTTCTCCAGGTGGTGGACCGTCTCGGCCTGCCAGGTCGCGCCGTTGCGGCCGGTGACGCAGCGCTGCTCGATGATGCCCAGCAGCGGCTCGCGCCACGGCGCGTCCATCCCG
Source organism: Streptomyces sp. NPDC026246 (assembly GCF_055567995.1). NCBI lineage: Bacteria > Bacillati > Actinomycetota > Actinomycetes > Kitasatosporales > Streptomycetaceae > Streptomyces > Streptomyces sp. NPDC026246. The sequence continues at coordinate 255,523 of NZ_JBVHPJ010000004.1, forward strand.
GCCAGTTCCAGCCCGCGGTGGGCGAGCGGCAGCAGGCGCCGCAACACCAGCTCCGTGACCGGGACTTCGCCCACCCCGGGCCAGTACAGACGGGCGTCGATGCCGTCGCGGGCCGCGGTGTGCAGGTTCTCCTCGGCCACGGCGAACGACATCCGCGTCCACACCGGCCGGTCCTCGTCGACCAGGGCGCGCGTCAGGCCGTAGTAGAAGGCGCCGTTGGCGATGATGTCGGCGACGGTGGGCCCGGCGGGCAGGACCCGGTTCTCGATGCGCAGGTGCGGGCCGCTGTCGGTGACCGCGTAGATGGGCCGGTTCCAGCGGTAGATCGTGCCGTTGTGCAGGGTCAGTTCGCCCAGTTCGGGTACGCGCCCGCTGTTCAGCTCCTGCTGCGGGTCCTCGTCCTCGCACAGCGGCAGCAGCGCGGGGAAGTAGCGGACGTTCTCCTCGAAGAGGTCGAAGACACTGGTGATCCAGCGCTCCCCGAACCACACCCGGGGCCGCACGCCCTGGGCCTTGATCTCCTCGGGGCGGGTGTCCGTGGCCTGCTCGAACAGGGGGATGCGGGTCTCGCGCCACAGCTCCTTGCCGAACAGGAAGGGCGAGTTGGCCGCGAGGGCGGTCTGCACCCCGGCCACGGCCTGCGCCGCGTTCCAGTAGTGCGGGAACTCCCTGGGCGCGACCTGGAGGTGGAACTGCGTGCTGGTGCAGGCGGCCTCGGGGGTGATGGTGTCGGCGTAGGTCGCGAGGCGCTCCACGCCGTCGACCTTGATCCGCAGGTCCTCGCCCCGCGCCGCGAAGATCTGCTCGTTGAGCAGCCGGTAGCGGGGGTCGCCGGAGAGGGCCGCTCCGCTCACGTCCTGCTCCCCGAGAGTGGGCAGGATGCCGACCATGATCAGGTGGGCGCCCACGGCGGCGGCCCCGTCCTCGGCGTGGTTGAGGGCGTCCCGGATCTCCTGCTCCCAGGCGCCGGGGCCGCCGGCCGTCAGCTCCCGGGGCGGGATGTTGATCTCCAGGTTGAAGCGGCCCAGCTCGCTCGACCAGGCAGGGTCGGCGATCGACTGGAGGACGTCGGTGTTGCGCATCGCCGGGAGCCCGTGGTCGTCGACGAGATTCAGCTCGATCTCCAGCCCGACCTGGGGGCGCTCGCTCTCGAAGCCGGACTCGCGGAGCATCCGCGCCAGCACTTCGAGGTCGGTGTGCATCTTCTCCCGGTACCGACGGCGGTCCTCCCGCGTGAACACCAGGGCCGGCACGTCACGTCCCATCGCCCCTCCTGCCCTCCGGCGGCGGATGCTGTCTCGTCCCAGCGTCGCACCTTGTCCTCTCCCCCGCACCCACCTAGCCTGAGTTTGTGCCGCAAATAAACAAAGCCCGTTCGCACAGTGCCGTGCCGGGCCACGACCGCTCCCTCACCCGACTTCGCACCGCCCTCACCGTCTTCTTCGCCCTGGACGGCTTCGTCTTCGCCGGCTGGGTCGTCCGGATCCCCGCCATCAAGGAGCAGACGAACGCCTCCGCCAGCGCCCTGGGCCTGGCCCTGCTGGGCGTCTCGGCCGGGGCCGTCGTCACGATGACCCTCACCGGACGCCTGTGCCGCAGGTACGGCAACCACCGCGTCACCGTCGTCTGCGCGGTCCTGCTCTCCCTGAGCGTCGCCCTGCCCCCGCTGACCCGGTCGGCCCTGGCGCTGGGCCTGGTCCTGCTGCTGTTCGGCGCCGCGTACGGCAGCATCAACGTCGCCTTCAACAGCGCGGCCGTCGACCTGGTGGCCGCACTGCGACGGCCGATCATGCCGACCTTCCACGCCGCGTTCAGCCTGGGCGGCATGCTCGGCGCGGGCCTGGGCGGGCTGGTCGCCGGCTTCCTCAGCCCCACGCGGCACCTGCTGCTCCTCACCGCCGTCGGCCTGATCGTGACGGCGGCGGCCGGACCCGTCCTGCTGCGGCACGAACCGCCCCTGCCGCCCGGGCGCGAGCGGGTCCGTGGCGGCGCCCCGCGCCGGCTGGACGGCCGCACCCGGACCCTGGTCCTCGTCTTCGGCCTGATCGCCGGGTGCACCGCGTACGGCGAGGGTGCCCTGGCCGACTGGGGTGCCCTGCACCTCGAAGAGGACCTGGACGCCTCCTCCGGGGCGGCCGCCCTCGGCTACTCCTGCTTCGCGCTCGCCATGACCGTGGGCCGGCTGACCGGCACCACGCTCCTGGAACGGCTGGGGCAGACCCGGACCGTCGTCGCCGGCGGCACCACCGCGGCCGCCGGCATGCTGCTGGGCTCCCTCGCGCCGTCCCTGTGGGCGGCCCTGCTCGGCTACGCGGTCACGGGCCTCGGTCTGGCCAACCTCTTCCCCGTCGCGGTGGAGCGCGCCGGGGCCCTGGCCGGGCCCAGCGGCGTCGCGACGGCCTCGACCCTGGGCTACGGCGGCATGCTGCTCGGCCCGCCGGCCATCGGCTTCATGGCCGACTGGCTCACCCTCCCGGCCGCGCTGACGAGCGTCGCCGTACTGGCGGGCGTGGCGGCGGTGGTCGGGGCGCTGGTGGGCGCGAGGACCCGGAGCCCCGGGAACTGACCCGGGCAGTCGGCCGCGGGAGGCACCCGGCGAGACCCAGGACTCCCGCCTCGGACGCGCCCGGACCCGGGAGCCTCGGCCACGAACAGGTCCGGAACCGTCGACCCTCGGCCTCGAACACGTCCGGGCCCGGGAGCCTCGGCCACGAACAGGCCGGAACCGTCGACTCTCGGCCCAGGACGCGCCCGGACCCGGGAGCCTCGGCCACGAACAGGTCCGGAACCGTCGGCCTCGGCCTCAGACCCCTCCGGGCCCGGGTTCCCTCCGCCTCGCATGCGTCCGGGATCCGGGACCTCTGCGCCTCGGGTGCGCTCCGCAGCCCGGACCCCTCCAGAACGGCCGCACCGCGCGGCGGCGGTTCCCGAGGGCGGGCACCGCCGTTCGGGTGAACGCCCTCCCCCTCGGGAAGTCCGCCCGGGTCCGCAGGTCGCATCGCACCGATCGTGGGTACCCGGGGCCGCGGCCCCCGAGATCACCGGGCCGCATGCCATGGACCAGGAGGAAGATCCGTGACCGAACAGCAGCACCCCGGCCAGCAGCACCCCACCCCGGAGTTCCCCTCCCAGGACCAGCCGCACCCCGGCTGGACGGGGCCCATGGACCCGCCGCCGGACCACGGTGAGGAGTCCTACCGGGGCAGCGGCAAGCTGGAGGGCCGCAAGGCCGTGATCACCGGCGGTGACTCCGGTATCGGCCGCGCGGTCGCCCTGGCCTTCGCCCGGGAGGGGGCCGACGTGCTCTTCACCCACCTCGACGACGAGAAGGACGACGCCGCCGAGACCGTCCGGCTCGTCGAGGCCGCCGGGCGGCGTGCCGTGGCCGTCTCGTGCGACATCCGCGAGGAGGAGAACTGCCGGGCGCTAGTCGACCGCGCCGTGGAGGAGTTCGGGCGGATCGACGTCCTGGTCAACAACGCCGCGTACCAGATGTCCCAGCCCGACGGCATCGAAGCCATCTCCACCGAGCAGTTCGACCGGGTGATGCGCACCAACCTGTACGGCATGTTCTGGCTGTGCAAGCTGGCCCTGCCGCACATCCCGGAGGGTGGCAGCATCATCAACTCCACGTCGGTGCAGGCGTACAAGCCCAGTCCGCACCTGCTGGACTACGCGACGACCAAGGGTGCGATCGTCACCTTCACGCAGGGTCTCGCGCAGATGCTGATCGAGCGCGGCATCCGGGTCAACGCCGTCGCGCCCGGCCCGGTGTGGACGCCACTGATCCCGGCGACCCTCCCGGACACCCAGGAGTTCGGCAAGCAGGCCCCCATCGGGCGCCCCGCGCAGCCGGCCGAGATGGCTCCGGCGTACGTCTTCCTGGCCTCGCAGGACGCCTCGTACATCACCGCCGAGATCGTCAACGCGACGGGCGGTACGCCGCTGCCGTAGCGGACGCACGCCGCTGTACGTCAGGCGTCAGGCGTCAGGCGTCAGGCGTCAGGCGTCAGGCGTCAGGCGTCAGGCGTCCGCCAGCATCCGGGTCAGCACCGCGCGCTGCACGGGGAGCACCTCTCCGTGCAGCGCGCGTCCCTTTGCGGTGAGCGAGACCCGGACTCCCCGCCGGTCCTCGGGGCACATGCACCGCTCGACGAGGCCCTCCTTCTCCAGCCGGGCGATCAGCCGGGACAGCGCGCTCTGGCTGAGGTGGACCCGCTCGGAGATCTCCTGCACGCGGTAGGCGGCGGCGTTCTTCGACGGACGGCGTCCCGCGAGGACGTCGAGCACCTCGAAGTCGCTGGCGCACAGGCCGTGTTCGTGCAGCGCGCGGTCGAGCGCGCACTGCGTCCGCGCATGCAGCGCCAGAAGGTCCCGCCACTGTTCCACGAGCGCCTGCTCGGCCCGGGTCACCGCCATGCGCGGCACCGTAACAGAGAACCCGGTTCGTTGCATCCGAATTAAATGCACTTGCATTCCATGCATGCGCATGTAGAGTCCGGGCATGACCTCTCCGCTCATCTCCCCCACGTCTCAGGGACGTTGGACTCCCCGGCTGTGGGGCACCCTGCTCGTGCTCTGCGCCGCGATGTTCCTGGACGCCCTCGACGTGTCCATGGTCGGTGTGGCGCTGCCGTCCATCGGGGCCGACCTCGGCCTGTCGACCTCCGCGCTGCAGTGGATCGTCAGCGGCTACATCCTGGGTTACGGCGGTCTGCTGCTCCTCGGCGGACGCGCCGCCGACCTGCTGGGCCGCCGCCAGGTCTTCCTGGTGGCCCTCGGCGTCTTCGCGCTCGCCTCCCTGCTGGGCGGGCTCGTCGACTCGGGGCCGCTGCTCATCGCCAGCCGGTTCGTCAAGGGCCTCAGCGCGGCCTTCACCGCCCCCGCCGGGCTGTCGATCATCACCACGACGTTCCCCGAGGGGCCGCTGCGCAACCGGGCCCTGGCCATCTACACGACCTGCGGCGCCACCGGCTACTCGATGGGCCTGGTCTTCTCCGGCCTGCTGACCGAGGCCAGTTGGCGGCTCACCATGCTCCTGCCCGCTCCCATCGCGCTGATCGCCCTGCTCGCCGGCCTCAGGCTCCTGCCGCGCACCGAACGGGAGCGCGGCCGGGGCGGCTACGACATCCCGGGCGCCGTGCTCGGCACCGCCTCGATGCTGCTGCTGGTCTTCACCGTCGTGGAGGCGCCCGAGGTGGGGTGGGGTTCGGCGCGTACCGTCGTCTCCTTCGCCGCCGTCGCCGTCCTGCTGGCCGCCTTCGTGACCGTCGAGCGGCGCAGCCCCAGCCCGCTGGTGCGGCTCGGCGTGCTCCGCTCCGGACCGCAGGTGCGGGCCCAGCTCGGGGCGTTGACGTTCGTCGGCAGTTACATCGGCTTCCAGTTCCTGGTCACGCTCTACATGCAGCAACTGCTCGGCTGGTCCGCGCTGCACACGGCGCTGGCGTTCCTCCCCGCCGGTGCGCTGGTGGCCCTGTCCGCGACGAAGGTGGGGGCCGTCATCGACCGGTTCGGCACGGCCCGGCTGATCGTGGCCGGCTTCGCCCTGATGGTGACCGGCTACGCCCTGTTCCTGCGGATCGACCTCGATCCCGGCTACGCGGCGGTGATCCTGCCGACGATGCTGCTGGTCGGCTCCGGTTTCGCCCTGACCTTCCCCTCGCTCAACGTCCAGGCCACCAACGGCGTCGACGAACACGAGCAGGGCATGGTCTCGGGGCTGCTCAACACCTCGGTCCAGGTCGGCGGCGCGCTCTTCCTCGCCGTGGTGACGGCGGTGGTGACCGCCAACTCCCCCGCGCACGGCGACGCCTCGCCGCAGGCCGTCCTCGACAGCTACCGGCCCGGACTGGTGGTCGTGGCGGTGATCGCCCTCGCCGGGCTGCTGATCACGCTCACCGGTCTGCGGCCCCGTCGGAAGCGGCCGGCCGCCGAACCGTCCGTCGTGGTCGCCAAGTCCACCCCGAGGGAGGCGGAGCGCGTCGCCGTGCGCTACTAGCGCGACCGGGGGGGGAACGCCTCCGCGGTGTGCCCGGCGGGCCGCCTTGCCCGCCGGGCACACCCCTGTTGGACTCCCCTCCATGACGACGAACGGGAGGCGGCGCACCCCGGCCGAGCGTGACGCGATCACCGTGGAGATCGGCTACGCGCTGTGCAGTGCGGCCTTCGCGGCGGCCGTGGTGTTCGGGGCGGTGGCGGGTCCCGCCCTGCTCTTCGACCTGCCGGACACGGCCCGGCTGCTGTTGCTGCGGGCGGGCGCGGTGCTCGCGCCGCTGCTGTTCGCCGCGCGGGTGATCAGCGTGCTGGTCCGCTTCCGGGCATCGGCTCAGCCCAGCCAGCCCGGCCGCACGAGCCCGGACTCGTAGGCCAGGACCACCAGTTGGGCCCGGTCACGGGCGCCCAGCTTGACCATCGTGCGGCTGACGTGGGTCTTGGCGGTGAGCGGACTGACCACCAGGCGCCGGGCGATCTCCTCGTTCGACAGGCCGATCCCGACCAGCGCCATCACCTCCCGCTCCCGCTCGGTGAGCCGGCTCAGCGCGCCGGCCGCTGCAGGCTCCTTGGAACGCGCCGCGAACTCCGCGATCAGCCGCCGCGTCACCCCCGGTGACAGCAGGGCGTCGCCCGCCACCACCGCCCGCACGGCGCGCAGCAGTTCGTCCGGTTCGGTGTCCTTCACCAGGAACCCGGAGGCGCCCGAGCGGATCGCCTCGAAGACGTACTCGTCGAGCTCGAAGGTGGTGAGCATGACGATCCTGACGTCCCCCAGGGCCGGGTCCCCGGTGATCTCGCGGGTCGCCGCAAGTCCGTCCAGCACGGGCATGCGGATGTCCATCAGGACGACGTCGGGCCGCAGTTCGCGGGTCCGGCGCACGGCCTCCGCGCCGTCGGCCGCCTCACCGGCCACCCCGATGTCCGGCTGCGCGTCGAGCAACGCCCGGAATCCGGCCCGGACCAGGGACTGGTCGTCGGCGAGCAGTACGCGGATCACTGGTCCTCCCGAGGTCGTCGCACGCTTCGGTTCACGGACCGCTCCTGCGCCCCCGCCCTACCGCCAGGCGGTGCCAGCGGCAGGACGGCGAGCACCCGGAACCCCCCGTCCGGGCGCGGTCCCGCCTCGATGGTGCCGCCCAGCGCGGCGGCCCGCTCCCGCATCCCGGCCAGCCCGTTGCCGCTGCCGCCCGCGTCGGCGCCGGTGGCCGGCCCGTCGTCGTCCACACGCAGCCGCAGCTGCGCCGCGTCGTACGCCAGACGCACGCGCGCATGCCGCGATCCCGAGTGCCGCACGACGTTGGTCAGGGCCTCCTGCACGATCCGGAAGGCGGCCAGGTCCGTGCCGGGCGCGAGCCTGGGCGCCTCTCCCTCGACCTCGACCGCGAGGCCCGCGCCCGCGGCCTGGTCCACCAGCTCCGGCAGCCGGTCCAGCCCCGGCGCGGGCGCGCGCGGCGCGGCCCCGGGTGCCCGCAGGGTGTCCAGCACCTGGCGCACCTCGCCCAGCGCCTCCTTGCTCTGGTCCTTGATGGTGGTGAGCGCCGTGCGCGCCTGCTCGGGGTCGCTGTCGAGGAGCGCCAGGCCGACCCCCGCCTGCACGTTGATCACGGAGATGCTGTGCGCGAGCACGTCGTGCAGTTCCCGGGCGATCCGCAGCCGCTCCGCGTCGGCCCTGCGCCGTGCGGCCTCGGCCCGCTCGGCCCGCTCCCGGGCCCACTGCTCACGGCGGAGCCGGGCCAGCTCCGACACCGCGGCGATCGCCACCACCCACGTGGCGACGACGGCCTCCTCGTTCCAGGAGGCGGCGGAGTCCCCCGCGGGCGGCAGCCAGCGGAACAGCCAGTGCGCCAGCAGGACGTGTCCCGCCCACAGCGCCCCCATCGCGGCCCACGCCGCCGCGCGGTGCCCGGCGACGACGGCGCTGAAGCACGCCACGGCGACGGTGAGGAACACCGGCCCGTACGGGTATCCGGCGCCCAGGTAGAGCATGACGACCGCCGCGGTGCCGAACACCACCGCCACCGGATGGCGCTTGCGCCACAGCAGCAGCGCCCCGGCCAGGAACAGCAGCACCCGGGCGTACGGGTCCAGGCCCGCCCGCTCGCCGTGCTGCGCACGGTCGGCGAAGTGCGAACCGGCCAGCACGAAGGTGGTCACGACGAGAGTCGACCGCCAGGGCCACCGCGGCCCCCGCTCCTCCTGCCGGTCCCACCAGGCAGGGCCGTACCGCCACCACTGCGGCGGGCCGCCCCGCCCGCGCTGCTCTTCCATACCGGCCACGCTAGACGCCGGCCGCGGGCTCCGGCGTCCGCCGAACGCGGTGATCACCGCTACTCCCCGCGGAGTACGGCCGGGGCCCCGGCCCGGCGCGGCCGGCATCGGGTGCAGCCGGTCCGGGGGTTCCGCCGCCAGGGCGGCACACGCCCGCACGACGAAGCCCGGCTGCTGTGGCGGTGGCGGTCGAGCCTCATCCCGATGACCGGCGGGTACCCGGCAGCACCCCGGCGGGCGCGTGGACGCCGGCACCGCCGCCGACGCCGCCGCCGGCGGCCGGCCACCCGTCGGCCCGTCCCGGTTGGAGCGCCGGAAGGCGGGGGCCGGGGCGTTCCTCGACGGCGTGCGCCCCGCACTGACCGGACGACGAGCCGCGCCGTGTCGCTCCCGACCACCCGGCCTTCGGGATCACTCCGACGCGCCGGCCCCGGGTCCGGTCTCCGCCCCGCGCTCGGCGGCGGCCGCGGGACGGCGGTCCATCACGGACAGGGCACGCTGGGCCAGCGGATGCGTACGCACGAGTTCCCCCAGCGAGGTCGAGCCCTGCGTGATGTCCCTGAACGCCTTCCAGGCCGGGCGGAAGCTGGTCAGCGCCGCGTGGAACAGCCCGGGACGGCGTTCGAACAGGGTCAGCATCCGCTTGCCGACGCTCATCTCCACCCCCAGCCCGGCCTTGATGGCGAAGGCGTAGTTGAGGGCTTGGCGGCGGGTGTCCACGGCGTCGTGCGCCTCGGCGATCCGCACCGCCCACTCCCCCGCCAGCCGGCCCGAACGCAGCGCGAAGGAAATGCCCTCGCGGGTCCACGGCTCCAGCAGCCCGGCCGCGTCACCGCACACCAGCACCCGGCCGCGCGACAGCGGCGAGTCCTCGGCCCGGCAGCGGGTCAGATGGCCGGAGGAGATGCTCGGCTCGAAGCCCGCGAGCCCCAGCCGTCCGATGAACTCCTCCAAGTACCGCTTCGTCGCCGCCCCTTCACCGCGCGCCGAGATGACCCCCACCGTGAGGGTGTCGCCCTTGGGGAAGACCCAGCCGTAACTGCCGGGCATGGGGCCCCAGTCGATGAGGACCCGGCCCTTCCAGTCCTCGGCGACGGTCTCCGGCACCGGGATCTCCGCCTCCAGGCCGAGGTCCACCTGGTCCGCCTTGACCCCGACGTGCGCACCTATCCGGCTCGCGCTGCCGTCGGCGCCGACGACCGCGTGGGCGAGCAGGACCTCGCCGCCCTGCAGGACGACGGCCACCGTGCGCCGGTCCGGGACGGCCGAGCCGTGCTGCTCGACCCGCTGGACGGTGACCCCCGTACGGAGCTCGGCGCCCGCCTTCTGGGCGTGTTCGACGAGCTGCTGGTCGAACTCGGGCCGGTTGATCAGCCCGAACAGCATGCGCTTGGAGCGGCGGGTGCGGGTGAAGCGGCCGTTGTGGGAGAAGGTCACCGCGTGCACGCGGTCCCGCAACGGCAGCTCGAAGCCGGGCGGCAGGGAGTCGCGCGAGGGGCCGATGATGCCGCCGCCACAGGTCTTGTAGCGCGGCAGCTCGGCTTTCTCCAGCAACAGCACACGTCTGCCGGCCACCGCCGCCGCGTAGGCGGCCGAAGCGCCCGCGGGTCCCGCGCCCACCACGACGACGTCCCACACCTGCTGCACGTCGTCCGCCGAAGAGTTCTCGCTGCTCACGATGGTCTACTGCTCCCGATCAAGCCGCCTGCCGCTGTCTCCCGCATCCTACGGCGGCGGTCACCGCAGGCCGCTGTGGGAGGATCGGCGCTGTGGGTGCCCCTTACACGGGGACGCGCCCGCACCGCTCGATCACCGCGTACCAAGACGTACGCATCCGTACAACGTCGCACCCACGAGGAGCGTGCCCATGTCGTCGAATCCGGTCGCCGAGACCGTCGCCTCTCTGATGCCCAGGGCGAAGGAGGAGCTGGCCGAACTGGTGGCCTTCCGGTCGGTGGCGGACTTCGACCAGTTCCCGCGCAGTGAGAGCGAGGGCGCCGCCCGCTGGGTCGCCGACGCGCTGACCGCCGAGGGTTTCCAGGACGTGGCCCTGCTCGACACCCCCGACGGCACCCAGTCGGTCTACGGCTACCTGCCCGGCCCGGAGGGCGCCAGGACCGTTCTCCTCTACGCCCACTACGACGTGCAGCCGCCCCTGGACGAGGCGGCCTGGACGACTCCGCCGTTCGAGCTGACCGAGCGGGACGGGCGCTGGTACGGGCGCGGCGCCGCCGACTGCAAGGGCGGCGTCATCATGCACCTGCTGGCCCTGCGCGCGCTGAAGGCCGACGGCGGTGTGCCCGTCCACGTCAAGGTGATCGCCGAGGGGTCCGAGGAGATGGGCACGGGCGGGCTGGAGCGCTATGCCGAGCAGCACCCGGAGCTGCTGGAGGCGGACACCGTCGTCATCGGCGACGCGGGCAACTTCCGGGCCGGCCTGCCGACCGTGACGTCGACGCTGCGCGGCATGACCATGATCCGCGTGCGGATCGACACGCTCGCCGGCAATTTGCACTCGGGCCAGTTCGGCGGTGCCGCTCCCGACGCGCTGGCCGCCCTGATCCGGGTGCTGGACTCGCTGCGCGCCGAGGACGGTTCGACGACCGTCGAGGGACTCGCCCCGGGCACGGCCTGGGACGGACTGGAGTACACGGAGGAGCAGTTCCGGCAGGACGCCAAGGTGCTGGACGGGGTGGAGCTGATCGGGTCGGGGACGGTCGCCGACCGCATCTGGGCGCGCCCGGCCGTCACGGTCCTCGGCATCGACTGCCCGCCGGTCGTCGGCGCCACCCCGTCCGTGCACGCGAGCGCCCGGGCGCTGATCAGCCTGCGGGTGCCGCCGGGGATGGACGCGGGCGAGGCGACCAAGCTGCTCCAGGCGCACGTGGAGGCGCACACGCCGTGGGGGGCGCGGGTGAGCACCGAGCAGGTCGGTGAGGGGCAGCCGTTCCGCGCCGACACCTCCAGCCCGGCGTACCGGGCGATGGCGTCGGCGATGGCGGTCGCCTACCCCGGTCAGGAGATGCAGTACGCGGGGCAGGGCGGGTCCATCCCGTTGTGCAACACGCTGGCCGGGCTGTACCCGCGGGCGGAGATCCTGCTCATCGGGCTGAGCGAGCCCCAGGCGCAGATCCACGCGGTGAACGAGAGCGTGTCCCCCGACGAGCTGGAGCGGCTGTCGGTGGCGGAGGCGCTGTTCCTGCGCAACTACGCGGCGAGTTGACCGCTCTGCCCTCGGCAGAAGGCCCTCGTCCGCGGACGGGGGCCTTCCCTACGGTCGTCGCATGGACCTCGTCGAGTTGCTGCCCCGTCTGCACCTGCTGCGTTTTTCGGTCGGCCAGGCGTACCTGTGGCGTGACGGCGACGGGCTGACGCTGGTCGACGCCGGCCCGGCGGGTTCGGGCACGGCGATCGCCCAGGCGGTGGCCGCCCTGGGCCACCGGCCGCGGGACGTACGGCGGATCGTGCTCACCCACTTCCACGAGGACCACGCGGGCGGGGCGGCCGAGTTCGCCGCGCTGAGCGGTGCCGGGGTGCTGGCCCACCGGCTGGAGGCCCCCGTCGTCCGGGGTGACGTCCCGGGCCCCGAGCCGGTGTTCGAGGAGTGGGAGCGCCCGTTGCACGCCCGGGCGCTGGAGCTGCTGCCCGAGGGGGACTTCCCCCGGCCCGGGCAGGTCACCGAGGTGTCCGGCGGCGACGTACTGGACCTGGGCGGCGGGGCGCACGTCCTGCACGTGCCGGGGCACACGGACGGCAGCATCGCCCTCCATCTGCCGCGCCACGGCGTGCTGTTCACGGGCGACACGGTGGCCGCGTCGCCGGTGGACGGCACGGTGATGCCGGGCGTGTTCAACCGGGACGGCGCGGCCGTCCTGACCGCGTGCCGGCGACTGGCGGAACTCGACACCGACGTCGCCTGCTTCGGCCACGGGGACCCCGTCCGCGGGCGGGCCGGGCGGGCCCTGCGCGAGGTGTTTCGGCCGTGACGGCCCGCGGCACCCGGGGCAGCCCCGGTGACCGGCGCCCCGGCGAGTCCGGCCGATCCGGCGCCCTGACCCTGCCCGCGTTCGGCGCGTATCGCCCTCGCGTCCGGGACATGTCGTCCCGGGCTGTTCCTCGGACGCGGGGCCGACCCGCACGGTCGCTTCCCTGTGACGCGCCGGACGAAGGCCCCGGCCGAGTGCCGGGTCCGGGACGACGTCCGCCGCGCGCACCGAGCGTCCGTTTCTCCGGCAAGTGGCTGCGGGTGAGGTGGTCGCCGGGCTGCCGGATGCGCTCGAGATCCGCGGCGACGGGGTGAAACGCCCTTCGGACGGGACGAGCGGCTAGCCGACCGGCACGCCGGCCTCCAGGTAGAACGCCGCTCCCCGTTCCCGGGCCCGCAGGGCCCACCGCAGTCGTTCGTAGCGCACCGGCGGCAGCAGTCCGGCGGCCTCCTCCTCGGTGACGAAGCGGCAGTCGCGCAGCTCCGGGCCGGGCAGCAGCAGCCGGGCGGCGTCGGCGGATTCGAGGAGCCCGCCGTCGAACAGCAGCCGCAGACCGCCGTATCCGGGCGGCTCGGGGCGTTCCCAGTCGACGACGAGCAGGCCGGGCGCCTCGTCGAGGCGGATGCCGGTCTCCTCGGCGACCTCGCGCATCCCGGCGCGTGCCGGTGCCTCGCCGGGTTCGACGACCCCGCCGGGGAACTCCCAGCCGGCCTTGTAGGTGGGGTCGACGAGCAGCACGCGGTCCCGTTCGTCGAAGAGGAGGACACCGGCTGCGAGGGTCTCGGCGGTGGGCTCGGGCGTCTGCACGATGTCGCACAGGGGCGCCGCGCCGCTGGTGACCGCCTCCGCTATCCGGGCGGCGGCCTCGCGCGGGGTGAGGTGACCGGTGTCGACCGGGTGGGCGTCGGCGGTGAGCCAGGAGGCGAGTGCGGCCCGGTAGGGCTCGATGTGGTCGAAGGACCACTGGCGTGTGCGTTCCTCCCCGTCGGGCAGGCCCGGCGGGATCTCGCGTCCGGCTATGCGCTCCCGCAGTATCGTTTCGGCCGGGGCGAGCAGGATGTGGCTGACCGCGATCCTGCGGGCCGCCAGCCCACCGAAGATCTCGTCCCGGTACTCCTGGCGCAGCAGGGTCATGGGGACCACCAGGGTCCCGCCGAGCTCGGCGAGCATCGCGGCCGCCGTGTCGATCACGAGCCGCCGCCAGATCGGCAGGTCCTGGAAGTCGCCGACCTCGGCGAGGCGTTTGGGTGGCAGCAGACACCGCAGTGCTCCGCCGATGACCTCGGGGTCGAAGAGCGTGCTGTTCGGGATCAGTTCGATCAGTTCCTGCGCGGTGGACGTCTTCCCCGCACCGAACGCGCCGTTGATCCAGACGACGGTCACAGGTCCCCCTCTGCTGTTGGCCCCCTGAGGCTTGCCCGCTCCACCCTGCCACGGAAACCAGCCCCAGTTGAGGGCGCATGACGACGGCGCCGGCGCCCCCGGATCGGGGGGCGCCGGCGCCGTGGGCCGGGGGCGGCTCGTCAGCCCTTCCTGTTCACCTGGTGACCGTCCTCGCGGTCCAGGGACAGGCTGTCCTTGGCGACGACGGTGTCGTCGAGGGTCTTGAGGGCCTCGTCCACGTTCAGGGTGCCGAGGCCGTCCCCGAGCGCGTGCGACGGGCTGACCGCCGCGACGACGAAACCGGTGGCCAGGGAGGCGATGGCGAGCATGCTGCGCTTCTTCATGCCCGGAACAACGCCCCGACCCACCGCGGGGTCACGCCGTCGCCCGCGCCCGGTGAGACGGCCCGTGCGCGCTCAGCCGCCCCAGGCGTCCGGTCCCCCACCGCGCCACTCGATCAGCCCCGACGCCGCCACGTACGCCTCGTCGGCGTCCTCGATGCCCGCCCGGCGGAGGAACTCGGCGACGTCCAGCAGCCCGTAGGCGATCCCGAGGAACTGGTCGTCCACCCGGACCCGCCGGCCGTTGTCCGCGGCGGGCGGGTAGACCACGACGGGTTTCGCGGAAGCCATGCCCCCAGGGTCGGCGGGCGGGGCGGCCGACGCCCCTCGGAGGGGGCCGTTCGGCCGACCCGGCGGGAGGGGACCGCGGAGCCCGGCAGGGACCGCGGAGCCCGGCAGGGACCGCGGCACCCGGCCCTCAGCCTCCCACGTACGCCGCGAGGTGCTGCCCGGTCAGCGTGGAGCGGGCCTCGACCAGGTCGGCCGGGGTGCCCTCGAAGACGACGCGTCCGCCGTCGTGACCGGCGCCCGGCCCCAGGTCGATGATCCAGTCGGCGTGGGCCATCACGGCCTGGTGGTGCTCGATGACGATGACCGACTTGCCGGAGTCGACCAGCCGGTCGAGCAGGCCGAGCAGCTGCTCCACGTCCGCGAGGTGCAGGCCTGTCGTCGGTTCGTCCAGGATGTAGACGCCACCCTTGTCGCCCATGTGCGTGGCCAGTTTCAGCCGCTGCCGCTCGCCGCCCGAGAGCGTGGTGAGCGGCTGGCCGAGGGTGAGGTAGCCGAGCCCGACGTCGGCGAGCCGCTCCAGGATGCGGTGCGCGGCCGGGGTGCGGGCCTCTCCGGCGGCGAAGAACTCCTCGGCCTCCGACACCGGCATCGCCAGCACCTCGCTGATGTCCCGGCCACCGAGGCGGTACTCCAGCACCGAGGCCTGGAACCGCTTGCCCTCGCAGTCCTCGCACGGGGTGTCGACGCCGGCCATCATCCCCAGGTCGACGTAGACGACCCCGGCGCCGTTGCAGGTGGGGCAGGCGCCCTCGGAGTTGGCGCTGAACAGGGCCGGCTTCACACCGTTGGTCTTGGCGAACGCCTTGCGGATGGGGTCGAGCAGTCCGGTGTACGTGGCGGGGTTGCTGCGCCGCGAGCCCTTGATCGGGCTCTGGTCGACGGCGATCACGCCCGCGTCGGCCGGCATCGACCCGTGCAGGAGCGAGCTCTTGCCGGAACCGGCGACACCCGTGACGACCGTGAGGACGCCCAGCGGGACGTCGACGTCGACGTCCTGCAGGTTGTTCGCCGAGGCTCCGCGGATCTCCAGGGCACCGGTGGGCTTGCGGACGCTTCCCTTGACCCTGGCCCGGTCGTCGAGGTGCCGCCCGGTGACGGTGCCGGAGCGGCGCAGGCCCTCGACCGTGCCCTCGAAGCAGACGGCCCCGCCCGCCGTGCCGGCGCCGGGGCCGAGGTCCACGACGTGGTCGGCGACCTCGATGGCCTCCGGCTTGTGCTCCACGACCAGGACCGTGTTGCCCTTGTCCCGCAGCCGCAGCAGCAGGTCGTTCATCCGCTGGATGTCGTGCGGGTGCAGGCCGACGGTGGGCTCGTCGAAGACGTAGGTGACGTCGGTGAGCGAGGAGCCCAGGTGGCGGATCATCTTCACGCGCTGCGCCTCGCCGCCGGAGAGGGTGCCGGCCGGCCGGTCCAGCGCGAGGTAGCCGAGGCCGATCTCCACGAAGGAGTCGAGCGTCCCCTGCAACGCGGTGAGCAGCGGCGCCACCGACGGCTCGGTCAGCTGCCGGACCCACTCGGCCAGGTCTCGGATCTCCATGGCACACGCGTCGGCGATGGAGATCTCGCCGATCCTCGAGTTCCGGGCGGCCTCGCTGAGCCGGGTGCCGTCGCACTCGGGGCAGGTGGTGAACGTGACCGCCCGTTCCACGAAGGCCCGGATGTGCGGCTGCATGGCCTCCTTGTCCTTGGACAGGAACGACTTCTGGATCTTGGGGATCAGGCCCTCGTAGGTGAGGTTGACGCCGTTGACCTTGACCTTGGTCGGCTCCCCGTAGAGGAAGGCCTGCATCTCCTTCTTGGTGAACCGGCGGATCGGCTTGTCCGGGTCGAGGAAGCCGGACTGGGCGTACAGGCCGACGGTCCACACGTTGTCCGACTTCCAGCCGGGGATGGTGAACGCGCCCTCGGAGATCGACTTCGAATCGTCGTAGAGCTGCGTGAGGTCGATGTCGGAGACCTTGCCGCGGCCCTCGCAGCGGGTGCACATGCCGCCGGTGCGGGAGAAGGTCGCCTTGACCGTCTTGGTCTTCTCCGCGCCGCGGTCGACGCGGATGCCGCCGGACGCGCTGACGGAGGCGGTGTTGAAGGAGTACGCGCTGGGCGGGCCGATGTGCGGCTCGCCGAGCCGGCTGAAGAGGATGCGCAGCATGGCGTTGGCGTCGGTGGCCGTGCCGACCGTGGAGCGCGGGTCGCCGCCCATGCGCTGCTGGTCGACGGCGATCGCGGTGGTCAGTCCGTCGAGCACGTCGACCTCGGGGCGCGCCCGGTTGGGCATGAAGCCCTGCAGGAAGGCGCTGTAGGTCTCGTTGATCAGTCGCTGCGACTCCGCCGCGATCGTGTCGAACACCAGCGAGCTCTTGCCCGATCCGGAGACACCGGTGAAGACCGTCAGCCGGCGCTTGGGGATCTCGATGCTGACGTCCTTGAGGTTGTTCTCGCGCGCGCCGTGCACGCGGATCACGTCGTGGCTGTCGGCGACGTGCGGCCCTGACGGCTGTCCGTCCGTCTCCCTGGCCTTGCTCATGGTGTCTCCATCTGTCGGGCGGGCCTGCCGCGCTCGGGCGATCTCGGCCCCCGCGCCGGACCGACCGGCAGGGCGCGAGGGGTGCGCTCCCGTGCTGCCACGGGAGCGCGGTGGGACGTGTCGTGCCGGGTGGCTACCGCGGCTTCAGCTCCTGGATGCGGATCATGTTGCCCGCGGGGTCGCGGAAGGCGCAGTCGCGGACCCCGTAGGGCTGGTCCACCGGCTCCTGCACGACCTCGGCGTCACCGGCCTGAAGCCGTTCGAAGACGCCGTCGACGTCGGTGGTGGCCAGCACGATGCCGCCGTAGGTGCCCTTGGCCATCATCTCGGCGACGGTGCGGCGCTCCTCCTCGGTGACGCCGGGGTCGGCGGCCGGGGGGTGCAGCACGATGTTGGTGTCGGGCTGCCCGGCGGGCCCGACCGTGATCCAGCGCATGCCCCCGTAGCCGACGTCGTTGCGCACGTCGAAGCCGAGGGTGTCGCGGTAGAACGCCAGGGCGGCGTCCGGGTCGTCGTGCGGGAGGAAGCTGGCGTGAATGGTGAGGTCCATGGCCATCACGCTAGTTTCGGCTCGCGGTGGGCGCTTCTCGATTCCTGACCGGTCTGGTGACCTGCTTGGCCACGCACGACGGGATGCCCGCGGTGGCGCGGGCGGCTTCGCGCCGGTAGGTGCTGGGCGGCATGCCGACCAGCTCGGTGAAGCGGGTGCTGAAGGTGCCGAGCGAGGAGCAGCCGACCTCGAAGCACACCTCGGTGACGCTGAGGTCGCCGCGGCGCAGCAGCGCCATCGCCCGCTCGATGCGCCGGGTCATCAGGTAGCTGTACGGCGATTCCCCGTAGGCCTGCCGGAACGCGCGGCTGAGGTGCCCGGCCGACATGTGCACTCCCCGGGCCAGCGCCTCCACGTCCAGGGGCTGTGCGTACTCCCGGTCGATCCGGTCCTTGACCCGGCGCAGCCGGGCGAGATCGCGCAGGCGCTGCTCCGGGACGGGTCTGCTGCTGCTCACACGCGCGATCGTGCCACATCGCACGGACACGCGGTCGATTTTGGAGACGGACCCGTCGTGCCGGGCCGGACAGCTCGCCGTCCCGTCACGCGCCGCACGAGCCGAACGTCCCCGGCGGCAACGCCGCAGCCGACAGCACGCGCAGCGGCACCCCGGCGATGGTCCGCCGCGCTCTGCGCGGGAGGCGGGGCGGCGGGGCGGCGCGGGTCCCGTGCCCGTCGAGCGCACCAGGCTCTGCGCACCCGCCTGGCGGCCCGGGCCCGTGGGATCGGCATGCCGGGGCAGCCCGCCCGGTCCCCGGTGAAGACCCCCTCCGACCCGAGAGCCAGGGCCGCCTCCACGGGCCGGAGGCCGGCGGGCTGGAGGCCGGCGGGCTGGAGGCCGGCGGGCTGGAGGCCGGCGGGCTGGAGGCCGGCGGGCTGGAGGCCGGCGGGCTGGAGCGTGACCGCGAGCATCCGGTCGCCGCGCGCATGCGCAGGTCGGCGGCAGCAACCGGACGGCCGGACCACCACCGGTGTGCGCCGGTCCCGCGGCCGGCACGCACCGGGCACCGGCGTCACAGCGAGAGGAGCAGCACACCGGCGGGACGGCGGGGAGGAACAACCTGCCAGCGGCACAGCGGCACGGCGGCACGGCGGCACGGCGGCAGGAGCATCGCGCCCAGGGCCGTTGCCCGGCCGGCCGCGAGGACCGGTTCGCGGGCCCGGCGGGTGCCTGAACGTTCCTGCCCGGTCTCAGACGCCCGCGGCCGCCGGGTCGGCCCGCTTGGCCAGGGCCGCCGCGGCGGCGCCCACCAGGCCGGCGTCGGTGCCCATCTGGGCGGGGGCGACGGTGAGGTTCCGGACGAAGGACAGCGTCGCGTAGGCACCCAGGGCCTTGCGCAACGGGGCGAAGAGGACCTCGCCCGCCTTGCCCACGCCCCCGCCGATCACCGCGATGTCGATCTCCACGAGGGTGGCCGTGGCGGCGATCCCCGCCGCCAGGGCCTGTGCGGCCCGCTCGAAGGACGCGAGGGCGACCGTGTCTCCGGCCCGGGCCGCGGTGGCCACCGCGGCGGCGGAGGTGTCCCCGTCGGGGCCGGGCCGCCAGCCGTCCTCCAGCGCGCGCCGGGCGATGTTGGGGCCGCTCGCGATGCGCTCCACGCACCCGTGCGAGCCGCACGGGCACAGATCGCCATCGAGGTCGACACTGATGTGGCCGATGTGACCGGCGTTGCCGGTGGGTCCGGCGTGCAGCCGCCCGCCGAGCACCAGACCGCCGCCGACACCCGTGGAGACCACCATGCACAGCGCGTTGTCGTGGCCGCGGGCGGCGCCCTGCCAGTGCTCGGCGGCCGTGATCGCCACACCGTCACCGATCAGCTCCACGGGCAGGTTGCCGGCGGCGGCGCGGACCCGGGAGACGAGCGGGTAGTCGCGCCAGCCGGGCACGTTCACCGGGCTCACCGTTCCCGCCGAGGCGTCCACGGGTCCGGCGCTGCCGATCCCGACCGCCGTGGCCCGCCCCCACAGCGGGGAGGCGGTGAGCTCGCCGAGCACCCCTTCCACGGCCCGCATCACGGTGGCGCCGTCCTCGCGCGCGGGCGTCGGCCGCTGGGCGCGGACCAGGATCCGGCCGTCCCCGTCCACGAGAGCGCCGGCGATCTTGGTGCCGCCGATGTCGAGCGCGGCCACTAGGTCGGTGTGCATCAGTGTCGGATCTCCCCGTGAACCGTGTGAAAAATGCCGAGAACAGCCATCGAGCAGGGCAAACCACGTACCGGCTCCGCCATGGAAGGCGGGCCGGAGGGCGCGGTGGACAGTCTCTCCCGAGGCTGACAACGTTGTCCAGGCTCTATGCTCGACGCCACATCCTCATACAACATCCCGGACCTACGCATCCCGTGGACGACAGGACAGGACACCGCACCGTGCCGCAGACCCACCTCCGATCCGCCACGCGCTACGGCAACCGTCCGACCATGAAGGACGTGGCCGCCCGGGCCGGGGTCGGCCTGAAGACGGTCTCCCGGGTCGTGAACGGCGAGCCCGGCGTCACGCCGGAGACGGAGCGACGGGTCCAGGAGGCGATCGACGCCCTGGGGTTTCGCCGCAACGACAGCGCGCGGGTGCTCCGCAAGGGCCGCACCGCGAGCATCGGACTGGTCCTGGAGGACCTCGCCGACCCGTTCTACGGACCGCTGAGCCGGGCCGTGGAGGAGGTCGCCCGGGCGCACGGGGCCCTGCTGATCAACGGCTCCAGCGCCGAGGACCCGGACCGGGAGCAGGAGCTGGTGCTGGCCCTGTGCGCGCGGCGGGTGGACGGGCTGGTGGTCATTCCGGCCGGGGACGACCACCGGTATCTGGAACCGGAGCTGAAGGCGGGTGTGGCCACGGTGTTCGTGGACCGCCCGGCCGGGCACATCGAGGCCGACGTGGTGCTCTCGGACAACTTCGGCGGTGCCCGCGACGGGGTCGCCCACCTCATCGCCCAGGGGCACCGCAGGATCGGCTTCATCGGCGACATGCCCCGCATCCACACGGCCGCCGAGCGGCTGCGCGGCTACCGGGCCGCGATGGAGGACGCGGGCATACCGGTGGCGGCCCCCTGGATGTCCCTGGGCGTCACCGACCCGGAGCGGGTGCGCAGAGCCGCCGAGGAGATGCTGTCCGGCCCGGAGCCGGTCACCGCGATATTCGCCGGCAACAACCGCGTGACGGTCACCGTGATCCGGGTCCTCGCCGGGCACACCCGCCGCGTCGCCCTCGTGGGGTTCGACGACATCGAGCTCGCCGACCTGCTCCAGCCGGGCGTCACGGTCGTCGCCCAGGACGCCGCGGCCATCGGACGCACCGCGGCGGAACGCCTTTTCCGGCAGCTCGACGGCTCCTCGGTCACGCCCGAGCGCATCGAGCTGCCGACCCGGCTGATCACCCGCGGCTCGGGCGAGCTGCCGCCGGCGGACTGAGCGGCCGTGGACGGGCAGGCGGACCGCACGCTGCGGGCACTCGGGCTGGACGGGGTGCCGCGCCAGGAGCCGCTGCTCTATCCGGGCGCGTGGCCCGCCGCTTCCGGGCTGCTCGACGGCGACCGGTTCCTGCCGCTGGACCGCCTCCGCCACGAGGACCGCACGCCGGTCCTCGCCATCGGCTCCAACGGCTGCCCGGGCCAGCTGCGGCACAAGCTGCGGGAGGCCGGGGCCACGTCGCCGCTGCCGATGGTGAAGGCGCGGGTCACCGGTGTCGACGCGGGAGTGTCGGCACATGTCAGCCTCGCCGGCTACGTCTCGGCCTCTCCGGTCCTGGCGCCGGGCACGGTACGGGAGTTGTTCGTCCTCTGGCTCGACGGGGGGCAGCTCGCGGCGATCGACGCCAGCGAGGGCGTGCCCATGCCGGGCGGCAACTTCGACCGGGCGTGGCTGCCCGACCCCGGCGTCACGGTCGAACTCGCCGACGGCAGCCGCCTGCCCGGGGTGTTCGCCTACGTCAACCGGCACGGGGTCCTGCACGACGGCACCGGCGCGCGGCGGGTCCACCCGGGCCAGCGGGAGCTGCTCGACGGCCTGCTGGCGGAGCTCCCGCGGCTGCGGGAGCTGTTCGGCTCGCTGCCCGAGGAGTTCTGTGCGATGGCGCGGGCCGACCGGCGGCTGTGCGAGCGGGGAACGCGGCTCTTCGCCGAGGAGGGCCTGGTGACGGCGTCGGGGCTCGAACGGTACGCGGCGGTGTGGTCGGCGCGGGCTCAGCAGTACGGCAGCCCGGGGACCGGTGCGTCGTTGCCGCCGCCCTGGACGTAGGCGTCGCCGACCCACAGGTGCCGGTTGCCGGTCGTCGTGGGTCCCCGGCCACGAGGTGGTCGTCCGGCGGCCGTCGGTCTCCCGACGGCCGCGGTCCTGCTGCCTCAGGCGGACGCCGTCAGGTTCCCGCGCCGGGGCACCGCGAAGCTCTCCAGGTCGGCGCGGGTCAGGCCGGTCAGCCGGGCGACCTCGCCGATGTCCAGCGCGCCGCAGTCGAGGCCGCGCAGCAGGTAGCCGCCGAGGGCCTTGGCGGTGGCGGGCTCGTCCATGACGTCGCCGCCGGAGCGGTTGGCGTAGCGGGTGAGCCGGGCGGCGGCCTGCTCGAAGCCCTCGCGGTAGAAGGCGAAGACGGCCGCGTACCGGGTGGGGATGTGGCCGGGGTGCATGTCCCAGCCCTGGTAGTAGGCGCGGGCCAGGGCGCGGCGGGTGAGGCCGTAGTGCAGGCGCCAGGCGGCGTGGACCTTCTCGGTGGGGCCGACCGGCAGGACGTTGGTGGAGCCGTCGCAGACCCGTACGCCCGTGCCGGCCGCGGCGACCTGCATGACGGCCTTGGCGTGGTCGGCGGCGGGGTGGTCGCCGGCCTGGTGGGCTGCGGAGACGCCGAGGCAGGCGCTGTAGTCGAAGGTGCCGTAGTGCAGTCCGGTCGCCCGGCCCTCGGCGGCCTGGATCATGCGGGCGACGGTGGCGGTGCCGTCCGCGGCGAGGATGGACTGGCTGGTCTCGATCTGGATCTCGAAGCCGATCCGGCCGGGTTCGAGGCCGTGGGTCTTCTCGAAGGCGTCCAGCAGCCGGGCCATGGCCGTGACCTGCTCGGCGTAGGTCACCTTGGGCAGGGTGAGGACCAGCCCGGCGGGCAGGCCGCCGGCCTCGATCAGGCCGGTGAGGAAGATGTCGAGGGTGCGGATGCCGCGGGCGCGCACGGGCGCTTCCATGCACTTCATGCGGATGCCCATGTACGGGGCGGCGGTGCCGTCCTCGTGAGCCTCTGCGATCAGCCGGGCGGCGCGGGCGGCGGCCTCGTCCTCCTCGGCGTCGGGGCGGTTGCCGTACCCGTCCTCGAAGTCGACGCGCAGGTCCTCGATGGGCTCGCGCTCCAGCTTGGCGCGCACTCGGGCGTGGACGGGCTCGGCGAGCTCCTCGGGCAGGCCGAGGACGGCGGCGAAGGAGGCGGCGTCCGGGGCGTGCTCGTCGAGGGCGGCCAGGGCCCGGTCGCCCCAGGTGCGGACGGTGTCGGCGGCGAAGGCGTCACCGGGCACGTAGACGGTGTGCACGGGCTGGCGGGTGCCGGGGTCCCCGGGGTAGCGGCGCTCCAGTTCCGCGTCGACCGGCGCGAGGGCGGCGCTGATCTCCTCGCTGACGGCGCCCGCGAGGCTCGTCGCCACCTTCTCCTGCTGGCCCTGGCCCATTCCGGAACCCTCCTATTTTCCACTCTGCGGAATCAACAATCCGTAGAGCGAAGTTATCGGCCGACCTCCGGCCCGGTCAACACCGTCGTGACCGGGATGGCGCATCCGTGCCCCGCAGTCCCTGCAATCCCGTTCCCTTCTTCCGTATTCAGCAGACAACCATCATCCTGACGTGCAAGGGAGTAGATCACGTGCCGAACGAGGCCGGAGTGACGCGCCGCCACGGGCTCAAGGCGGCGACCGCCGTCGCCGTCGCGGGACCGCTGCTCACCACCGCGGGCCCCACCCGGTCCGCCACCGCCGGCGAGCACCCGGGTGCCCTGGACGTCATGACGTTCAACGTGCGCTTCGCGACCGTCGTCGACGCGACACCGCCGTGGTCCGTGCGCCGGCCGGTGATGCGCGAACTGCTGCGCCGCGAGCGACCGCACGTCATCGGCACCCAGGAAGGGCTCTACCGGCAGGTGCGCATGATCGAGAAGGATCTCGGCGAGCACTACGACTGGATCGGCACCGGACGCGGGGGCGGCAGCAAGGACGAGTTCATGGCGATCTTCTACGACACGCGCAGACTCGACCCGATCGAGTTCGATCACTTCTGGCTGTCCGACACCCCGTACACGATCGCGTCGAACACGTGGGACGCGGACTGGCTGCGCATGGTGACCTGGGTCCGTTTCGCCGATCTCGCCGACGGCGGCCGGGACTTCTACGTTCTCAACACCCATCTGGACAGCGTCAGCCAGTACGCCCGCGAACGCTCAGCGGGGCTCATCGGCGAGACGATCGCCGGCTGGGACCGGTCGCTGCCCGTCGTCGTCACCGGCGACTTCAACGCGGCCGCCCACCACAACCGGGTGTACGACCTCATGCTGGGCATCGGACTGGTGGACGCCTGGGACGCGGCCGCCTCGCGGGGGCCCGCGTACGGGACGCACCACCGCTACCGGGCGCCCGTGCCCGGCGGGCGGCGCATCGACTGGATCCTCACCACCCCCGGGGTGACCACGCACCGGGCCGGGATGAACACCTTCAGCCTGCACGGGACCTACCCGAGCGACCATCTGCCCGTGCAGGCCTCGATGACCCTGGGATGAGCGAGGCCCCCGTGACCGGCCGGTCACGGGGGCCCTGCTGCCGCCGGGAGGCGATCAGCCCTTGCGGGCCTTGATCTCCTCGGTCAGGGCCGGGACGACGTCGAACAGGTCGCCCACGACGCCGTAGTCGACGAGGTCGAAGATCGGCGCCTCGGCGTCCTTGTTGACCGCGACGATCGTCTTCGAGGTCTGCATGCCGGCACGGTGCTGGATCGCGCCGGAGATGCCGTTGGCGATGTACAGCTGCGGCGAGACCGACTTGCCGGTCTGGCCCACCTGGTTGGTGTGCGGGTACCAGCCGGCGTCCACCGCGGCACGCGAGGCACCCACGGCCGCGCCGAGGGAGTCGGCGAGGGCCTCGATGATCGCGAAGTTCTCCGCGCCGTTCACGCCACGGCCGCCGGAGACCACGATCGCGGCCTCGGTCAGCTCCGGGCGGCCCGTCGACTCACGCGGCGTGCGGCCGGTGACCTTGGTGCCGGTGGCCTGGGCGGAGAAGGACACGCTCAGCGCCTCGACGGTGCCGGCGGCCGGGGCGGCCTCCACGGCGGCGCTGTTCGGCTTGACCGTGATGACCGGAGTGCCCTTGGAGACACGGGACTTGGTGGTGTAGGACGCGGCGAACACCGACTGGGTGGCCACCGGGCCCTGGTCGCCGGCCTCCAGGTCGACGGCGTCGGTGATGACGCCGGAGCCCAGGCGCAGCGCCAGGCGGGCGGCGATCTCCTTGCCCTCGGCGGAGGACGGCACCAGCACGGCGGCCGGGGAGACGGCCTCGTGGGCGGCCTGGAGGGCGTCCACCTTCGGCACGACCAGGTAGTCGGCGTACTCGGCGGCCTCGTGCGTGAGGACCTTGACCGCGCCGTGCTCGGCGAGGGCGGCGGCGGTGTCACCGGCGCCGTTGCCCAGCGCGACGGCGACCGGCTCGCCGATGCGGCGGGCCAGGGTCAGCAGCTCGAGGGTGGGCTTGCGGACGGCACCGTCCACGTGGTCGACGTAGACGAGAACTTCAGCCATGGGACTTCTTCTCTCCTGCTTGCGAAAGATGAGGGACGGTCGGCGATCGGGCTCAGATGAACTTCTGGCCCGCGAGGAACTCAGCGAGCTGCTTGCCGCCCTCGCCCTCGTCCTTGACGATCGTGCCCGCGGTGCGGGCCGGGCGCTCGGTCGCGCCGTCGACGACCGTGTAGGCGCCCTCCAGGCCGACCTCCTCGGCCTCGAGGTCCAGGTCGGACAGGTCCCAGGACTCCACCGGCTTCTTCTTGGCGGCCATGATGCCCTTGAAGGAGGGGTAGCGCGCCTCGCCCGACTGGTCGGTCACGGACACGACCGCCGGCAGGGAGGCCTCCAGGTTCTCCGAGGCGGCGTCGCCGTCGCGGCGGCCCTTGACCGTGCCGTCCTCGACCGAGACCTCGGAGAGCAGCGTGACCTGCGGGACGCCCAGGCGCTCGGCGAGCAGCGCGGGCACGATGCCCATGGTGCCGTCGGTGGAGGCCATGCCGGAGACGACCAGGTCGTAGCCGGCCTTCTCGATCGCCTTGGCCAGGATCAGGGAGGTGCCGATGGCGTCGGTGCCGTGGATGTCGTCGTCCTCGACGTGGATCGCCTTGTCGGCGCCCATGGACAGCGCCTTGCGCAGGGCGTCCTTGGCGTCCTCGGGGCCCACCGTCAGGACGGTGATCTCCACGTCGTCGTCGGAGTTCTCGGAGATCTGCAGCGCCTGCTCGACCGCGTACTCGTCGAGCTCGGAGAGCAGACCGTCCACGTCGTCCCGGTCGACGGTCAGGTCATCGGCGAAGTGCCGGTCGCCAGTGGCGTCGGGCACGTACTTCACAGTGACAACGATCCTCAAGCTCACGCCGGCTCTCCTACTGCATCGTCATTTCTCGGCTGCCTCTTGCAGGCAGCATAGGCGCCTCAAGCGGCCGATCCCGGTCGGGGCGACCCACGCTCCGAGCGAAATATTACTCGTCAGTACACAGAGTTCGTTCCCGCTAAGCAAGCGCTTTGAACTGTGACCTTCGCAACGCAGCGTAACCGGAACTCGACGGTCGCGCAGCCCGGTGCCGCGGGGACGGGAGCGCCGGTCAGCCGCCGAGCCGGTGGAAGGAGCCCTGGTGGTAGAGCAGGGGGCGGCCGGTGCCCGTGGCGTCCCCGTGCACCACCTCGGCGATGACGAGCCGGTGGTCCCCGGCGGGCACCCGGGCCGCGATCCGGCCCACCAGCCAGGCGGACACGCCGTCGAGCACGGGAACGCCCTCGGGACCTTCACACCAGATGGTCGGCGGGGCGAAGCGGTCGGCCCCGCTGCGGGCGAAGGTGGCGGCCAGCTCCTGCTGGTGCTCGCCGAGCACGTGGACGCCCACGTGCTCGGCTACGGCCAGCGCCGGCCAGCTGGAGGCGCCGGTGCCGACACCGAAGGAGAACAGGGGCGGCTCGGCGGACACGGAGGTCAGGGAGGTGGCGGTGAAGCCCACCGGGCCGTCCTCGCCACGGGCGGTGACGACGGCGACGCCCGCGGCGTGGCGCCGGAAGACCGAGCGCAGCAGGCCGGTCGTGGTCAGGAGGTCCGCAGGCATGCGGTCAGGCTGACGATAAATGGTCGGCGCAGTCAAGTTCGTTCCCTGTTGTGGGAGATGACTCACTGACGGCCTCACGCCCCGTCCACCGCCTCGCCGAGCGCGGCGATCACGTCTGCCTTGCGGGGCTGCCCGACGGCCCTGCGCACCACCCGGCCACCGGCGTCCAGGACCAGCACGGTCGGGGTCTTGAGGACGTCGAGCCGGCGTACGAGGTCCAGGTGGGCCTCGGCGTCGATCTCCACGTGCGCCACACCCGGGACCAGCCCGGCGACCTCGCCGAGCACCCGCCGGGTCGCGCGGCAGGGCGCGCAAAAGGCGCTGGAGAACTGCACGAGCGTCGCCCGCTCCCCCAGTTCCGCACCCAGGTCCGCCGCGTCGAGCCGCTTGCCGTCGTCCCGCCCGCGCACCCGCACCCTCCCGCTCCGCCGCTTGTGCAGCACTCCGAAGGCGCTCGCCGCCGCGAGCACCGCCACGCACACCACCAGTCCGGTCATCACCTGCTGCAAGCGTTCACGAGACCGCAAAGATTCCCGCGCCCACACGTGCGCCGAGCTGCGGAATGCTTGGTTCCCATGGACATCGACGCAAGAGGGCCGCGTTTCGGCGCGGCCGTCACGACCGTGGTGCTGGCGGTCGTCCTGATCACGGGCAGCGCATGGCTGCTGGCATGGCAGACGCTGGCGTTCCTGCTGGGCGCGGCGGGCGGGGTGCGCCGCTCACCGTACGGCGTGCTGTTCGCCCGGGTCGTGCGGCCCCGGCTGGGACCGCCGAGCGCGTTCGAGGCGCCCGAGCCGCCGCGGTTCGCCCAGGCGGTGGGGCTGCTCTTCGCCGGGCTTGGACTGGTCGGCTTCGCGGTGGGACCCGGGTGGCTGGGACTCGCGGCGACCGGCGCGGCGCTCGCCGCCGCCTTCCTCAATGCGGCGTTCGGGTACTGCCTGGGCTGCGAGTTGTACCTGCTCGTGCGGCGCGTGACGGTGCGCACCGGGTAATGCGCACGTAAAAGCACGAGGTGAGATCCACGGGCGACGTGACGAGAATCTCTCCTGCCGCGGGCACGAGGACTGGCTACCCGGCCGTTCTTGGGGCACCATCTGCGACAAGCCGTAAACCTACGGCTGCGTAACTTGTCCGCTGGGAATCCCTTCCCAGGCAGAGCAGGAAGGGTCCGAACCGCCCATGGCAGAGCTCGTCTACCGTCCCGTCGTCGGCTTCGCCCGCACGCTGTTCAAGGTGTGGGACCTCAAGATCGACTGTCAGGGTTCGGAGAACATCCCGCGCTCGGGCGGCGCCGTGCTGGTCAGCAACCACATCAGCTACCTGGACTTCGTCTTCAACGGCCTGGCCGCGCTGCCGCAGAAACGCCTGGTGCGGTTCATGGCGAAGGAGTCGGTCTTCCGGCACCGGATCTCGGGTCCGCTCATGCGCGGGATGAAGCACATCCCGGTGGACCGCAAGCAGGGCGAGGCGGCGTACGCGCACGCCCTGGACTCGCTGCGCTCGGGCGAGATCGTCGGGGTGTTCCCCGAGGCGACGATCTCGCCGTCGTTCACGCTGAAGAGCTTCAAGTCGGGTGCCGCGCGCCTGGCCCAGGAGGCGGGCGTGCCGCTGATCCCGATGGCGGTGTGGGGCACGCAGCGGCTGTGGACCAAGGGTCACCCGCGCAACTTCAAGCGCAGCCACACCCCGATCACGATCCGGGTGGGCGAGGCGATCGAGGCCTCCCGCGACAAGTACGCGGGCGCCCTCACCCGGCAGGTGCGCGAGCGGGTTCAGGAGCTCCTGGAGGCCGCCCAGCGCGCCTATCCGGTCCGCCCGAAGGGCCCGGACGACACCTGGTGGATGCCGGCCCACCTCGGCGGCACGGCTCCGACGCCGGAGCAGGTCCGGGCGGCGGAGGCGCACTGACACCCCCGCCGCCCCCGCTCAGGCGGGCCCGGGGGCGCGGACGTCGATGTCGGCGCCCGGGCTGAACTTCGCCAGCAGCTCGGCGAGTTCCCCCGCGGCGTCCCGCACCTCGGCGACGGGCAGGGGCGCCATGGCCTCCAGCAGGAAGACACCGGACGTCGTCCGCTCGGTCAGACGCGTGCGCGGCCCCTGGCGCCAGTTCCAGCGGCGGCAGGTGACGCCCCGGTCGTCACACCACACGACCTCGCCCGGGTCCGGGTGCTCGACGGCCTCCTCGCCGCCTGCGACGGTCACGAACTCCTCCTCGCCCGTGGCGCGGACCAGGCGCATCTCGCCCTCGATCCGGTCGAGGTCCTCGCCGCCCACAGGGATCAGACGGGCGACGGACACGGCGTTGTAGAGGTCGACGAGCAGGTTGATGCGGGGCAGCCCGGCCTCCGACAGGGCCCGCCTGGCCAGCGCCTCGGCGGAGTTGCGCGTGCGGGAGGGCTTCGAGCCGAAGGCCGTGTACGTCTCGCGCCAGGCGGCCATGTGCGGGTCCTCGTGCGGGGCGCGGCCGTCCAGGCGGGCCGCGAGCCGTCGGGCCGCGTTGTCCAGCAGGGCCGAACTCGCCTCGGTGCTCGGCCCGTTGACCAGACCATGGGCCTCGATCGCGACATGGGTGAAGCCGGGCGCGAGGGCGCGCACGCCGTCCGACACGGTCAGGGTGAGTGTCATGGTGGGGGGCCTTGCCTCGGGAGTGCGGTCGGGAACGGCCGGCCGGGTGCCGCGCGCGGGGCGCGCAATCCCCCCGACGACCGCTGCGGTGCAGCATACAAGACCACGCAGTTCAGTCGACTGGACGCCAGAGGGCGTGCAGGACGACCCTGCTCCGTCGGCAGCGCCCCTGCCCTCGCACAAGACGTCCGCCGCGCCCTCCGGGGAGGTGCGCGGCGGACGCCCGGATCCGTGAGTACGGCGGATCCCCGTGCGGTCGCCAGCGGGCCCTCGCTAGCGGGCCATCTCTTCCTTGAGCGCCGCGAGGAACGCGTCCACGTCGTCCTCGGTCGTGTCGAAGGAGCACATCCAGCGGACGTCGCCCGCGGTCTCGTCCCAGAAGTAGAAGCGGAACCGCTTCTGCAGACGCTCGCTCACGTCGTGCGGCAGCCGGGCGAACACCGCGTTGGCCTGCACCGGGTAGAGGACCTCCACCCCGTGCACCGAGCGCACGCCCTCGGCCAGGCGCTGGGCCATCTCGTTGGCGTGCCGGGCGTTGCGCAGCCACAGGTCCCGGGCGAGCAGAGCCTCCAGCTGCACCGACACGAACCGCATCTTCGAGGCGAGCTGCATGGACAGCTTGCGCAGGTGCTTCATGTGGCTCACGGCGTCCTGGTTGATCACCACGACCGCCTCGCCGAACAGGGCGCCGTTCTTGGTGCCGCCCAGGGAGAGCAGGTCGACGCCGGCCGCGCTGGTGAGCGTCCGC
Source organism: Streptomyces sp. NPDC026246 (assembly GCF_055567995.1). Classification (NCBI taxonomy): domain Bacteria; kingdom Bacillati; phylum Actinomycetota; class Actinomycetes; order Kitasatosporales; family Streptomycetaceae; genus Streptomyces; species Streptomyces sp. NPDC026246. The sequence goes on from NZ_JBVHPJ010000004.1 coordinate 285,544, forward strand.
ATGGGGACGTCCAGGGTGGCGGCGGCGTTGGCCAGCCGGGAGCCGTCCAGGTGCACCTTCATGCCGTGCGCGTGGGCGTGGTCGCACAGCACCCGTATCTCCTCGGGCGTGTAGACCGTGCCCAGCTCGGTGGCCTGGGTGATCGACACGACCTGCGGCATCGCGCGGTGCTCGTCGTCCCAGCCGTACGCCTGCCGGTCGATCAGCTCGGGGGTGAGCTTGCCGTCGGGCGTGGGGACGGTGAGCAGCTTCAGCCCGCCGACACGCTCGGGCGCGCCGCACTCGTCGACGTTGATGTGCGCGCTCTCGGCGCAGATCACCGCGCCCCAGCGGTCGGTGACCGCCTGGAGGGCGACGACGTTGGCGCCGGTGCCGTTGAAGACCGGGAACGCCTCGGCCGTCGGCCCGAAGTGGCTGCGCACGAGGTGCTGCAGGTTCTCGGTGTACACGTCCTCGCCGTAGGCGACCTGGTGCCCGCCGTTGGCCACGGCCAGGGCGGCGAGCACCTCCGGGTGGACGCCGGCGTAGTTGTCGCTGGCGAAACCGCGGGTGTCGGGGTCGTGGTGGCGTCGTGCGTCGGTCTTCGGCGGGTTCACGGCTTCTCGGTGAGCCACAGACGTTTTCCGTTCACTTCGGCGGCGGGCTTGTCCCAGACCTCGGTGATGGCCTCGGCCAGATCCTTGACGTCGGTGAAGCCCGCGAACTTCGCGTTGGGGCGGTCGGCGCGCATGGCGTCGTGCACCAGTGCCTTCACCACCAGGATCGCAGCCGCCGAGGTCGGGCCCTCGGGGCCCCCGGCCTTGCGGAAGAAGTCGGCCATGGCCAGGGTCCACGCCTCCGCGGCCGCCTTGCCGGCGGCGTAGGCGGCGTTGCCCGCGGTGGGCTTGCTGGCTCCCGCGGCGCTGATCAGGACGTAGCGCCCGCGGTCGCTGCGCTGCAGCGCCTCGTGGAAGGCGAGCGAGGTGTGCTGCACGGTGCGCACCAGCAGCATCTCCAGGAAGTCCCAGTCGTCGAGGCTGGTCCTGGTGAAGGTCTCGCTGCCGCGCCAGCCGCCGACGAGGTGGACCAGGCCGTCGACGCGGCCGAAGTCCTTCTCGATGCGGTCGGACCAGTCGCGGGTGGCCTGCAGGTCGAGCAGGTCGACCGTGTCACCGGTGACGGTCGCGCCGCCGGTCGCGTAGCCCGCCGCGTCGACGGCCTCCGCCAGTCGCTCCGGATCGTTGTCGGAGCCGATGACGGTGGCTCCCGCCTCGGCCAGCCTGAGCAGTGCGGCCCGGCCCGCGGGCCCGCCCGCTCCGGCCACCGCGATCACCGCACCGCTGAGCGCCCCGTTCCCCGCCATGTTCTTCGCCTCCTGAGCAGTGTTCTCGGTACGCCGATCGCTCACGCGGCGATCCGCTCGGTGCTGTCCGCCGTGATGCCCTTGGTGGAGGCGATCACGTTCTTCAGCTTCTTGGACAGTGCCTCATAGAACATGCTCAGCGGAAACTCGTCCGGAAGCACGTCATCGACGAGCTTGCGCGGCGGCTGCGTCAGGTCCAGGGCGTCGGGGCCCTTGGCCCACGTGGAGCCCGGGTGCGGGGAGAGGTAGGTGGAGACGAGCTCGTAGCCGGCGAACCAGTGGACGAGCTTGGGACGGTCGATGCCGTCGCGGTACAGCTGCTCGATCTCGCCGCACAGCTCATTGGTGACCTGCGGGGCGCGCTCCCAGTCGATGGTGAGCTTGTTGTCGGTCCAGCGGACGACGTCGCGCTTGTGCAGGTACGCGAAGAGGAGCTGGCCGCCGAGGCCGTCGTAGTTGCGCACGCGCTCGCCGGTGACCGGGAAGCGGAACATGCGGTCGAAGAGGACCGCGACCTGGACGTCACGGGCCTGCGGGACGCCCTCCTGGGCGAGCTTCACGGCCTCCTTGAAGGCGGTGAGGTCGCAGCGCAGCTCCTCCAGGCCGTACATCCAGAACGGCTGGCGCTGCTTGATCATGAACGGGTCGAAGGGCAGGTCGCCGTGGCTGTGGGTGCGGTCGTGGACCATGTCCCACAGGACGAAGGCCTCCTCGCAGCGCTTCTGGTCGTGGACCATCGCGGCCACGTCCTCGGGCAGCTCCAGGCCCAGGATGTCGACGGCGGCGTCGGTGACGCGCCGGAAGCGCGCCGCCTCGCGGTCGCAGAAGATGCCGCCCCAGGTGAACCGCTCCGGGGCCTCGCGCACGGCGATCGTCTCGGGGAAGAGGACGGCCGAGTTGGTGTCGTAGCCGGTCGTGAAGTCCTCGAACGTGATGCCGCAGAACAGCGGGTTGTCGTAGCGGGTGCGCTCCAGCTCGGCCAGCCAGTCCGGCCAGACCATGCGCAGCACGACCGCTTCCAGGTTGCGGTCCGGGTTGCCGTTCTGCGTGTACATCGGGAAGACGACCAGGTGCTGCAGGCCGTCCGCCCGGTTCGCGGCGGGCTGGAAGGCCAGCAGCGAGTCGAGGAAGTCCGGCACCTGGAAACCGCCGTCGGCCCAGCGCGTGAGGTCCTTGGCGAGGGCCTCGTGGTAGGCGCGGTCGTGCGGGAGCAGCGGGGAGAGCTCCAGGACCGCGTCGACGACCTCGCGGACGGCGAGCTCGGCGTCGGCTGCGCCGGGCGCACCCTCGGCCTCGAAGTCGATCGACCCGTCCTTGGACTGCCAGGGCCGTATCCGCTCCACGGCATCCTTGAGCACGGGCCACGCCGGGTGCTCCACCACCCTGGCCACGGGAGGAACCGTTTCCCCCGAACCCACTTGCACAAGAATTTCCGTCATGTCACACCCTCCACGGGAGAATCTCACGTATGCAGACCGTATACACACGAGGTTCCGTCCAGCAAGGGCCGCCTCGGGAAATTATCCTGCCTCACCCTGGTCTTCACCGCACTTTTTCCTGTCGACGATGCTTGTGCCCGCGCCCGAGCCGGGCATGCCCGCACCTCTGCGCAGGGGGCCGGTGCAGGCGATACGGTCGGGTGGGCCGTCAGGCCCCCACAGCCGCCTGTCGACGGAAGAGAGTCGCGTCTTGAACTTCCTCACGATCGGTCACCGCGGAGTCATGGGTGTGGAGCCCGAGAACACCCTCAGGTCGTTCGTCGCCGCCCAGGAGGCGGGGCTCGACGCCATCGAACTCGATCTGCACCTGAGCAAGGACGGCGCGCTCGTCGTCATGCACGACGCGGACGTGGACCGCACCACCGACGGCACCGGGCCGATCGCCGAGAAGACCCTTGCGGAGCTGCGGACGCTGGACGCGGGCCGGGGAGAGCGGGTGCCGGTCTTCGAGGAGGTCCTGGAGGCCGTGCGGGCGCCCCTCCAGGCGGAGATCAAGGACGCGCAGGCGGCGCGCGCCCTGGCGGAGGTGATGAACGCGCGCGGGCTGGCCGGCCGCGTCGAGGTCTCCTCGTTCCATGACGAGGCGGTGGCCGAGATCGCCCGTCTGGTGCCCGGGGTGCGCACCGCGCTGGTGGCCAGCCGCTACGGCACCGACGTCGTGGACCGCGCGGTGGCGGTGGGGGCGGCGACCGTCTGCCTGAACATCCGCCGGCTCACCCTGGAGATCGTGGAGCGGGCCCGCGCGGCCGACCTGCGGATCCTCGGCTGGGTGGTGAACACGCAGGATCACCTGCGTCTGGTCCGGGCGTTCGGCCTCGACGGCGCGACCACAGACCACCCGGACATCAAGCGCACGGGCCGTTTCACGGCTTAGGGCCGGGAACCGGCGGGCCCGGGGCCGCTATCCGAGCCGCTTGACCAGCAGTTCGAACTCCAGGTCGTCGCGCTGCGGGACGCCGAACCGCTCGTCGCCGTACGGGAACGGGGTCGTCCGGCCCGTGCGGCGGTAGCCGCGCCGCTCGTACCAGGCGATCAGGTCCTCCCGCACGGAGATCACCGTCATCTGCATCTCCGTCACGCCCCAGGTCTCCCGGGCCTGCCGCTCCGCCTCCGCGATGATCAGCTTGCCCAGCCCGGCGCCCTGGAGCGCGGGGCTGACCGCGAACATCCCGAAGTAGGCGTGCTCGCCCTGGTGCTCCAGCTGGCAGCAGGCGACGATCCGGCCGTCGCGCTCGACGGTGACCAGCCGGCTGTCGGGCGACTTGACGACCTCCAGCACCCCCTGCGGGTCGGTGCGCTGCCCTTCGAGGATGTCCGCCTCGGTGGTCCACCCGGCCCGGCTGGAGTCACCCCGGTACGCCGACTCGATCAGCGCGACCAGTTCGTCCACGTCGGCGTCCGTGGCGTCCCGGAAGGTCAGTGCGGTGGCGGCGGTCTCCATGGGCGTGCGTCTCCGTTTTGCTGGCGCGGCTCGGGCAGGGACGAGCGTAACCCCGCCGGTAGGCTCCGCTGCATGGTGCATGTACTCGGCAGCCGCATCCTGCTCCGCCCCACCGACCCCGAGCGGTCCCGGGCCTTCTACGGCGAGCAACTGGGCCTCGCCGTGTACCGGGAGTTCGGCACGGGCCCCGAGCGCGGCACGGTCTACTTCCTCGGCGGCGGCTTCCTGGAGGTGTCCGGCCGGGCCGCCTCCCGCCCGGAACCTGCGGCACGGCTGTGGCTGCAGGTGGACGACGCGGCGGCGGCGGAGGAGGAACTGCGGGCCAAGGGCGTGGAGATCGTGCGGCCCCCGGTGCGCGAACCGTGGGGGCTGATCGAGATGTGGATCGCCGATCCGGACGGCACCCCGATCGTCCTGGTCGAGGTCCCGGCGGACCACCCGATGCGTCACCGGCCCGGCATCTGAGGCGACCGGCACCCGGTGCGCCCCACCGGCGTTCCCGGATGGCACACGCTCCCGGCGGCCGCTCAGCGTGCTGGAGGGGGTCGTCCCCCGCGGAAGGAACGCCTTGAAGCTCGACGCACCGGTGACCGGCGGGCCCTGCTGGGCGGAGCTGGGCACCAGCGACCTGGAGGCGGCCCGGCGGTTCTGCACCCGCCTGTCCGGCTGGCGGCCCGAGACCGACCCCCGCCAGGAGGCGGGCGGCTACGCCGTCGCCCACCTCGAGGACGCGGCCGTCGCCGCCCTCGCTCCCCCGTACCAGCCGGTGGCGTGGAACGTGTCGTTCGCGGTGACGGACGCGGACGCCGCGGCCCGTGCGGTGACGGAGGCGGGCGGGGTGGTGCTGCTGGGCCCGGTGGACGTGTTCGACACGGGCCGCTTCGCGGTCGCCGCCGATCCGGGCGGCGCGGTGTTCGAGCTCTGGCAGGCGCGGGCCTCCCCGGCGCCGGGCTGTTCAACGCGCCCGGGGCGCCGGGCTGGGTGAAGCTGTTCACCCGCGACCCCGAGCAGTCCGTGGCCTTCCACGGCCGCGCGTTCGGCTGGGGCGTCAGCGCCTCACCGCTACACGCAGTGGGGACTGGACGGCGCGGACTTCGGCGGCATGGTGACGAGGGACGACAGGTCCCCGCCGGAGGTGCCGCCGCACCGGCTGCCCTGCTTCGCCGTCGCCGACGTGGACGGGGCGACCGCCGTCGTCCAGCGGCACGGCACCGTCCTGATGGTCCCGACGTCCGTGCCCGACGGTCCGCGCATCGCGGTGCTGCGGGACCCGCAGGGGGCGATGTTCGGGGTGTGTCCGGCGGAGTACGAGTTCTGGGCGAGGGGGCGCGGGACGCGGGAGCCGGACGCGTCGCCCCCGCTCCCGCGCCCCGTGCTCCGGTGGTCCGCTCAGGGCCGCAGCGCGCCCAGACGGCCCTCCAGCTGGCCGAGCAGGTCCCCCAGCAGTGCCGCCAGTTCGCCCTGGTCGCGGGCGTCGAGTCCGGACAGCGCGGCGGCCTCGTAGGCGAGCTGGGAGGGCAGGATCGCGTCGACCAGGTCGCGGCCGGCCTCGGTGAGGCGGAGGTGGACGACCCGGCGGTCGCGGTCGTCGCCGCGGCGCTCGACCAGGCCGCGCTCGGAGAGCAGCTTGAGCCGCTTGGTGACGGCGGCACCGGAGGAGAACGTCTCCCGGGCCAGCTCTCCGGGGGTGAGCTCGTGCCCGGTCCGGCGCAACGCGCCCAGCAGGTCGAACTCCGGCCGGCTGAGCCCCGCCCGGCGCAGGGGCGCGTCCTCGGCCTGCTGGAGGAGCGCGGCGCAGCGGTTGATCCTCCCGATGACCTCCATCGGACCGGTGTCGAGCTCGGGATGCACCGACCGCCACTGGTGGACGACCGCGGCCACGGTGTCGCCCCGGCGGCCGGGGGCCGGGCCGGACGCGGTGCCCTCGCCGGCTCGGGGAATCCCCGCGGGCGGGCTGCCGGCGACCGGACCCTCGCCGCCGGTGCCGGCCCGCGCGGTCCCGGCGGCCCGGTCCGCCGTGGACGGCCGGTCCCGCGCGGCCGGCCCCGCTCCGGCCCCCTCGCGGGGTCCGGCCCCCGGGCCGTTCCCTGCGGGTGACGATCCCTCGGTCGGCGTCATGCCCGTGCGTCCTCCGTCTCCGTGCCCGCGCTCCGCCGCGGGAGCAGCCCCTGGCGTCGTGCCGTAGCGGCGAGCGTACGGTGTCCGGACTGCTCGGTGAGCACGACCCTCTCGTGGGGCAGCGCCCGCTGCCACCACTCCCCGGCCGCGGCATCGGCGGTGGCCCGGAGGGCGGCCAGGGCGACCGCGAGGGCTCGGCGGGCCGATTCCAGCGCGGCCGGGGCGGGGTCGGGCCCGGCCAGCAGGCGGGCGGCGTCCTCACGGGCCCGGTCGGCGGCCGCCAGCGCGCGCTCCACCCGGTCGCCCGCGCGGCGGTCGGTCACCGCCACGGCGGCGGCGAGACCGACCAGCGCCCCGACGACGGTGTCCACGACCCGCTCCTTCATCAGCTCCCCCGGCGCCTGGTACCCGGCGAACTCCGTGATGAGCAGGGCCATCGGCGTCACGCACACGCTGCCCAGCCAGTAGTTCCGGCTGATCAGCACCTCGGCGCCGAAGCTGAACACCAGGCAGCTCAGCACGAGGGCCGCCGGACCCAGGTGCGCCAGGGGGACGACGGCCAGGAAGACGAGGACGCCGGCGACGTTGCCCACCACGCGCTGCACCGCGCGGCTCCAGGTCAGGGTGATGTTGGCCTGGTAGAGCGAGGCGGCGGTGACCAGCGCCCAGTACGGCCGGCCGACGCCCAGCACGAGGGAGGCGTAGCCGGCGAGCGCGCAGCCGAGTGCCGTGCGGGCGGCGAGCGGGGTCAGCGGGCCGAGGCGGGCCCACAGGGGCCGGGCCGCCTCGACGCCGAGGAGTTCCTCGGCGGCGGCCGGCGGGAGCCCGGCGTGCGGTACCGGCCCGTTGCCGCGCAGCTCGCCGGCCCAGGCGCGCAGCCGTGCGGCGTCCGCTTCCGCCGGTGCGGCGAGGGCCACCTCGGCGCGGACGACGAGCCGCTCCAGTGCCCGCCGGGTGCGCGAGGGGGCCCTGGTGGACAGCAGCGACTGCCAGGCGGCCTGCACGGCGGCGTACCCGGCCGTGCGGGCCCGGTCGCCGTCGGTGCCCGTCGTGGCGGTGGCGGCGCAGGCGGCGGCCGCCTTCAGTGCGGCGGCGGTGGCCCGCCGCTCCGGGCCGTGCGGTCGCAGCAGTCCCGGCGCCATGCAGACCAGCCACGCCCAGGCACCCGTGGCGGCGGCGAGCGCCAGGTGGCCGGGGACCTGGGCGAGGCTCTGCGGCACGAACAGGGACGCCGAGGTGACGAAGGCCAGGACGACGTTGCCCGGCGGGCCGACGCGGGTGGCGTCGCACAGCACCTTCTGCGCGGCGGCGAGCAGCGCGCCGACGGTGACCAGGAGGGCGGTGCTGTCGGTGAGCGAGGCCGCGACCAGGGCCACGGCCAGACCGCCGACCATGCCGAGCACCACCCAGACCAGGGCCCGGGCCCGGGCCGCGTAGGGGCGGTTGTGCGTGTACAGGGCGCACAGGGACCCCGCCATCGTGTACATCGCCAGGTCGAGTCGCCCGAGCGCGAGCAGCGTCAGGTTGGGCGGCGCCATCGAGGCGACCACACTCAGCGCGGGCTTGAACCAGATCTCGGAGGGCCGGCCGGGGCGCAGCACACCCGCCAGTGGGAGACGCCGTGGAGTGGTCGAGGCGGTGGGGGTGGGGGGCGCAGTGCTCATGGCCTTCAGATTAACAGGTGTTTTACTCGTGAAACTTATCCTTCCTCTCGCCGTGCTCCCCGGAACGCTCCCCGTGTACACCCTTGCGCTCGCGTGCGCACCGCCCGGCCCGGGCATCGAATGACCGACCGCCGAACGGGGGAGGTACGCGTGCACGGACCGGCATCGTCCGGCTGGCTGCTGGTGGCGCTCTGCGCGGTGACCGGCGCCTACTGCCTGGTGCGGATGCGCAGCGGGGCCGAGGGGGAGCGCGGCACCGCGGGCGGTGAGGCGCTGATGGGTTTCGGGATGGCCGTGATGGCGGTTCCGGCCGCGGTGTTCACTCCGCCCGCGTGGGCCTGGCCGGCGTACGCGGCGGTGTTCGGGGCGGCGGGCCTGCACGCGCTGTGGGCCGCGCGGGCCGGGGCGCACCACCTGCACCATCTGGTGGGAGCCGGGGCGATGGTCTACATGTCCGTCGTCATGGCGGGGTCCCCCGGCCACGCGCACGGCGGGGGCGGCTCGGGGATTCCACTGCTGACGGGGGTGCTGCTGCTGTACTTCGCCGGTTACGTGCTGCTGGCCGGGGCACGGCTGGTGCCGGTCGCGGCCGTGGCGGGGAGCGGCGGCGCGGGCCGGGGGACGGCCGCGAGCGGCTGGGGTGATCGGCCGGAGCTGGCGCGGGCCTGCCGCCTGTCCATGGGGATGGCGATGGTGGCGATGCTGCTGACGTTGTGACACCGCGCCGGTGCGTCCGGCCCGGACGGCGGGCGCCGGTGTCCGCGGGCGGCACCCGGTGCGCGCCGGCCGCTGCTCCCTGGCGGCGGGCCCGAGTCCGGCGACAGCCACGCGCGCACGGACTCGGCCGCCGTCGGGCGCGACGGAGACGGGTACGGCCGCCCGACGCCGGTTCGCCGGCCTTTCCGGCTCGGCGGCACCGAGGCTCCAGGCCCCACTCCCTCCCGAGGCCCCAGGCCCTCACGAGGCCCCAGGCCCCACGCCCTCCATGACCTCGCGGCTCCGAGTACCCGGAGGCCCGGGCCGACGGTTGTGGCATGCGCCGACGGCTGCGGATTTCGTTGCCTGCGTCACTTCGGCCCCACGAGCCGTACCGCCGGCAGGCACCGCCCTCATAGGCTGCGGCCATGATGCTCCCCGCGGCGCTGCTGCTGCTCGGCGCCCTGACGGCCGTGGCCGCTCCCCGGCTGCTCGCCCGGGCGGACTGGCCGGACCGCGAGCCCGTGGTGGCGCTGTGGGTCTGGCAGTGCGTGGTGGCGGCCGTCCTGGTGTGCTGCGCGCTGTCGATGACGCTGAGCGCGGCGGCTGCCTGGCACGCGGTCGGCGGGCACGTCTTCGCGACGGCGCCCGGCCCGGTCGTCGAGGCCTACGCACTCGGCACGGCGGGCACCTGGGCGGCGAGCACCGCGGTGACGCTGGCCTGTGCCGGGTTGTGGAGCGCGGCGATGCTGGTCCGCGAGATCGTCCGGGCCCGGGCGCGGCGCCGCCGGCGCCGCGCCGACCTCCTGGTCCGGGCCCCGCTGATGCCGGGCGAGGTGGCGGTCCCGGGCCGGCTCGTCGTCCTGGAGAGCGAGCGGCCCGACGCCTGGTGGGTTCCCGGAACCCCCGCCCAACTGGTCGTGACCACGGCGGCGTTGCACCGGCTGAAGGGCCGGCAACTGGACGCCGTCCTGGCCCACGAGCAGGGTCACGCCCGTGCCCGGCACGACTGGCTGCTGAACTGCTCCTCCGCCCTCGCGGGCGGCTTCCCGCAGGTGCCGGTGTTCGCCGCGTTCCGCGACGAGATGCACCGCCTGGTCGAACTCGCCGCCGACGACACGGCCTCGCGGCGCTTCGGCCGGCTGACCACGGCCCTGGCCCTGGTCGAACTGAACGAGCACCGGGGCGTGTTCGGGCCGTGCCCGACGCCGCAGGCCCATGTCCCGGCCCGGGTGCACCGGTTGCTCACGCCCCCGGACCGCCTGTCCCCCTCGCGGCGGCTGCGCCTGACGGCGGCGGCCGCGCTGGTTCCGGTGGTGCCGGTGCTGGTGGCGTTCGTGCCGGGGCTGCGCGCGCTGGGCTGACCGGGGCCCGGCCGGGGCGGGGCCGGGTGGACGGGAGGCGTCCGGGACCGGTCGTCCGGGTGGCGGGAGATCGTCCCCGCGCTGGTTTCGGAACCCCGGGTTCGGCGACTATCGCTGTATGCACACCTCGTCCGTCGACTCCCCGCCCCGCCCGCAGCACCACGTCACCGCCACGCTCGCCGGTGCCCTGGCCGTGTGCTCGGCCCTGCTGCTGACCCTCGTCGCGGCGAGATGGAGTCCGCTCGTGACGGCGGACGGCGACATCGCGGCCACCACCCATCGCTGGGCGGTCGAGGAGGGCGGTGTCACCCAGGCGTGCCGCATCCTGACCGACTGGGTCTGGGACCCGTGGACGATGAGGCTGCTGTGCGCGGCCGTCGTCGTGGCGCTGGTGGTGCGGTTCGCGGCGCGCTGGACGGCGGTGTGGCTGGCCGTGGCCGTGGCGTTCGGCACGCTGCTGCAGCAGGGCGTCAAGGCGGCCGTGGACCGGCCTCGCCCCGTGTGGCCCGATCCGGTCGACTCGGCCCACTACGCGGCCTTCCCGTCGGGCCACGCGATGACCGCCACCGTGGTGTGCGGACTGCTGCTGTGGCTCCTGCACCGCCACGGCGTCACCCGCGCGGTGTGGCGTACGGCCCTGGCCGTGGCCGTCGTCTCCGTGGTGGGCGTCGGGATGACCCGGATCTGGCTGGGCGTGCACTGGCCGTCGGACGTGATGGGCGGCTGGCTGCTGGGCGCGACGGTCGTGGCCCTGGCGGTGTGGGCGCACACCCGGTGGCAGCCGGGGCGGCTGGACGAGCGGGACTGAGCGGGTCCCCGCCCCGCTGGTCACCGACCGCCCGGCCCCGTCACGCCCCGAGGGCGTCGGCCGCCGGGCTCCCGGAATGACCGACGGGCGTAGGGCAGTGCCTCGTAGGATCGCCCCATGAACGCCGTGCTGTTCGACTTCTCCGGGACCCTCTTCCGGGTCGAGTCCACCGACGCCTGGCTGCGCGGGGCGACGGCGGGCAACCGGTCCCCGCTCTCCGAGGCCGAGTTGACCGCCGCCGCACGGGCTCTGGAGGCGGTCGGGGCGCTCCCCGGCGGTGGGGATCCGGCCCGGATCCCGGAGGAACTCGCCGAGGCCTGGCAGGTCCGTGACCGCAGCGCCGCACTGCACCGGGCCGCCTACACCGGCCTGTCCCGCCAGGTTCCGCTGCCCGATCCGGCGCTGCACGACGCGCTGTACGACCGGCACATGACCCCGGCCGCCTGGACCCCCTACCCGGACGCCCCGGAGGTGCTGCGGGCCCTTCGGGAGCGCGGCATTCCGGTGGGGGTGGTCAGCAACATCGGCTGGGACCTCCGGCCGGTCTTCCGCGAGCACGGCCTGGACCGCTACGTGGACACCTACGTGCTGTCGTTCGAGCACGGCATCCAGAAGCCCGATCCGCGGCTCTTCGCGACCGCGTGCGAGGCGCTGGGCGCCGATCCCCGCAGGACGCTCATGGTCGGGGACAACCGCGTGGCGGACGGCGGCGCCGGCGCCCTGGGCTGCGCGGTGCACTTCGTGGACCATCTGCCGGTGGCCGACCGGCCCGCCGGGTTGCTGCCCGTCCTGGAGCTGGTGAGCTGACCCCCCGCGGGCGTGGGCCCGGTGTTCGGCCGAGAGGTGGTAGCCCGAGGCGACCACTGGGGCGTTCGCACGTCTGCCTCGGACGATCCCCCGCGTCGCCCGAGGCAGACGGCATTGCCGGCCAGGACCGAGCGGGTCCGGCCGGACACCTCCGAGTATAGTTGGCTGGCAGCCAGTCAACGCAGGAGTTACAGGATGTCCCCGCGCAGCGCCTCGGTCAATGAAGAGTTGCGGCGGCGTTCCCGGGAGCGGCTCCTGCAGGCGGCGGTCGAGCTCGTGAGCGAGCGCGGCTACGAGGCCACCACACTCGGCGACATCGCGGACCGGGCCGGCTCGGCGCGCGGTCTGGTGTCGTACTACTTCCCGGGCAAGCGGCAGTTGGTGCAGTCCGCCGTGCACCGGCTGATGCACCGCACGCTGGAGGAGGCGCTGGAGCGCGAGCCGCGCACCGACGACGGCCGGGAGCGGATGGCCCGGGCCATCGACGCCGTCCTGGGCCTCGCCCGCGACCGGCCGGTGCTGATGCGCCAGCACATGGCGGGGATCCTGGACACCGAGGGCTTCATGCAGTGCCCGGAGCAGCGCCGGCTGGCGGAGCTGCTGCGCGACACGATGGCGCGGCACGGTTCGCGGGACGTCGACAGCGACTACCCGATGATGCGGGCCCTGCTGATGGGCGCGGTGTACGCGGCCCTGGTGCCGGGCGCGCCGATGCCGGTCCCGGTGCTGCGGGCCGAGTTGTTCAAGCGCTACCGGCTCGACTGGGAACTGGGTCTCCCGCCGGAGACCGGAGCCTCCGGCGGGAGCGGCGACGACGATCTGTCGCGGTTCTTCGCGACGGGGGCCGCACCGCGGTGCGGCCCGGCGGATCAGTCGAAGTAGTCGGGCTGGGTCTGCACGTTGAGCTCACGCTGGTGGACCCGGCGGGCCGGATCCGTGCGCCGGTCGTCGACCTTCAGGACGTCGAAGCCCCGGGCGATCTCGTTCGAGTAGATGTAGCCGTTGTAGTAGTACGCCGACCAGGAGCCGGCCGTCGTGATGGTGTCGGTGGTCAGCGGGCCGCGGTCGAAGTAGGCGATCTCCTTCGGCCGGTCCGAGTCCGTGAACTCCCAGACGGAGACACCGCCCTGGTACCAGGCCTGGACCATGATGTCCCTGCCCCTGACCGGGATGAGCGAGCCGTTGTGGGCGACGCAGTTCTCGGTGTCCGCCTGGTGGCGGGGGATCTTGAAGTAGCTGCGGAAGACGAGCTTGCGCTTGTCGCCCTTGCCGACGACGTCGTAGATGCCGTCGGCACCGCGGTCCGGGCCGACCTCGGCGTTGCAGGTGGCCGCGCCGCCGCCGCCCAGCTCGTCGGTGAAGACGACCTTGTCGGCCCTCTGGTTGAACGTCGCGGAGTGCCAGAACGCGAAGTTCACGTTGTCCTGGACCCGGTCGATGACCTTCGGGCGTTCCGGGTCCTTGATGGAGAAGAGGATGCCGTCGCCCATGCAGGCGCCCGCCGCCAGGTCCTCGGAGGGGAGCACCGTGATGTCGTGGCAGCCGGTGGTCTTGGAGACCCCCGGGTTGACCGGGCCGCCCGGGTTGCCGCCGCCGTCCGGGCCCTCACCGGGGAACAGCACGGGGAAGCCGACGACCGCGGCCTTCTCGGGGGCGTGGCGCGGCACCTTGATGACGGAGATGCCGTCGTGCGGCGGCTGGCAGTCGGGGTAGGCGGCGTTCGGCGAGTACGAGGAGACGTACACGTACACGTTGCGGCGCTCGGGCACCAGCGTGTGGGTGTGCGAGCCGCAGGCGGTCTCGACGGCGGCGACGTACTTCGGGTTGCGCTTGTCGCTGATGTCGAAGACCTTCATGCCCTCCCACGAGGACTTCTCGGTCGCCGGCTGGGTGGTGCTGGAGCAACTGCTGTCGCTGCGCGAGGAGTCGGTGGACAGGAACAACAGGTCGCCGGAGACGGAGATGTCGTTCTGCGAGCCGGGGCACAGGACTTCGGCGACGGTCCGCGGTGCCCGGGGGTTGCTGATGTCGAAGATGCGGAAGCCGTCGTAGTTCCCGGCGAACGCGTACCTGCCCTGGAAGGCGAGGTCCGAGTTCGTGCCCTTCAGGACGTCCTTGGGGACGTGCGCCACATGCCGGATGTTGTCGGAGCGGACGATCTCGTCCTGGCCGGGTATGTCGCCGTTCCGGATGGCGTCGCGCACCTCGGCCTGGGCGTTCCTGGACACCTCCTTCGGCGCGGGCGGCGCGTCCCCGGGGTCGGGGGTGGCCCCTGCCGGAGCAGCCGTGAGGAGCGCGGCCAGCAAGCCGCCGGCGGCTGCGACGACTCCCAGTCGTCTGCGGCGTGTTCTGCGGTCGTTCAACAGGATCACTGTTTTCCTCCCTGGTTCCGTTCACTGCGGAACGGTTCACGCACCACGCAGTATCGTCTTCGCCATGCACATACCAATAGGGGGCAACAGAATCGCAATGAAGTTTTGCGATCAATGACCCGCGGAAGCGTGCCAGTACGCCGTCCGCAACACGAGGTGCGCCCCAACCCGCCCGCCCCAGGAGGTCGTTGTGCTCTTCCGCCGTGCGTCCCGTACGTCCCGCGCGTCCGCCGTCGTGACGGGGCTGGTCGTCCTGACCGTGCTCGGCGCGGGAGGCTGCGACTCGGACTCGGACGGTGAGGCGGCGGCGGACGGTCCGGCGGTGATCGCGCCGGGCGAGCCCGGTGAGGCCAACCGCACCCTCTCCCCCGAGGAGGCGGCGGACCGGAGCACGGAGAACGACTCCCCCAACTCGGCCGACGTCTCCTACGTCCGCATGATGATCGAGCATCACGCGCAGGCGCTGGAGATGACCGGGCTCGTGCGGGGACGGGCCGAGTCGAAGGACGTCGCGCGCATCGCCGAGCGCATCGCGGCCGGGCAGAAGCCCGAGATCGAGGCCATGAAGGGCTGGCTGAAGTCGTACGGCAAACCGCTGAAGGCCGAGCGGCACGACCACGCGGCGATGCCCGGCATGGCGACCGAGGCCCAGCTGAAGAAGCTCCGCGCGGCCGAGGGCGGCGCGTTCGACCACCTCTTCCTCACCCTGATGACGACCCATCACCAGGGCGCGATCACCATGGCCACGGAGGTGAAGGGGCAGGGCAACAACATCCGCGTCGAGGAGATGGCCGACGAGGTGATCGCGCAGCAGACGAGCGAGATCACACGTATGCGGAAGATGCTCTGAGCGGCTCGCCCGGCGCCCGTCCGGGTGAGGGCCCGGCCGGCTGCCGTGCGGTCCGGCAGGTCAGCGCCTGGCGCGGCGCGCCGGCAGCAGTCCGGCGTCCCTGGCCTGGCCGATCAGCCGGAGGGAGGTGCGGCGGCCGTGGCCGGTCGCGGACATCACGGCGAGGACCGGGTCGGTTCCGGACCGTTGGGCCGCGCGGTACTCCCGGGCGACGAGCTGCCGGCCCTCGGCGCCGCGCGGGGGCACCGGCCGGGCCCGGCGGCCCGGGCCGTCTCCCCCGCCCTCGGGCCCGGTGGCGCACGCCCCGGCGACCGACTCCTCGATCCAGTCGGCGAGCACGGCCAGATCGTCCAGGGTCAGCGCGGGCTGGGCGCGCACCTCCTCCACGCAGACGGTTCCGCCGGCCACCAGTACCAGCGCGTCGACACGGGCTCCGTCCGCGAAGGCCAGACGGAACTCGAACCAGCGCGTGGCGCCCGCGCTCTCCCGCACTTCCCACGCGGGGCGCACGGACACCGCACCGTCCGCCGGAGAGCGATCAGAAAGATGAAGAAAGGATGCTTCGAGCACACACGGAACGTAACCGCATGATCACATTCCCTACAGATCGGACACGCGCCCCCGGCGACGCACTGCACCCTGTCAGCGGAGCCGCGACGGCGCCGCACGCGCGCCGCCGGACGCCCGGACACCCTTCGCGCCGTCAGTCCGCGAGGCGGGCGGTCTGCCGGTCCGCGGCCTCCAGCAGCGCGTCCAGCAGGCCGGGGAACAGGGCGTCCAGATCATCGCGCCGCAGTCCGTTCATCTTGGCGGTCCCGCGGTACACCTGCCGGACCACCCCGCTCTCCCGCAGCACCCGGAAGTGGTGGGTCGTGGTCGACTTGGTCACCGGCAGTTCGAAGTGGGAGCAGGACAACTCCCCTACCGCGGCGGCCAGTTCCCGCACGATGCGCAGCCGCATCGGATCGGACAGCGCGTGCAGCACACCCTCCAGCCGGACCTCGTCCCGTGCGGGATGCGGCAGAGCACGGCTACTCACGGCGGGGGTCGTCACGGCGGCCTCACTTCCTCGGGGCCTCCCATGGTACGAGAACCTTCGTAGTTTGACACTCGCCGTACTACGAGGTCTATCGTACGAGTCGACCTCGGCCCCTGACGAACGGAGTCCGCCGTGACCGCGCTCTTCGAGCCCCTCACCCTGCGCGATGTGACGATCCCGAACCGCGTGTGGATGCCCCCGATGTGCCAGTACTCGGCCGCTCCGGAGGGCCCGGAGGCCGGCGCTCCGACCGACTGGCACTTCGCCCACTACGCCGCCCGCGCCACCGGCGGCACGGGCCTCGTCGTCGTCGAGGCCACCGGCGTGTCCCCGGAGGGCCGCATCTCGCCCTACGACCTCGGCATCTGGAACGACACGCAGGTGGCGGCCTTCCGCCGGATCACCCGCTTCCTGCGGGAGCAGGGCACGGTCCCGGCGATCCAGCTGGCCCACGCCGGCCGCAAGGCGTCGACGGAGCGCCCTTGGAGGGGCGGCGCCCCGGTCGGCCCGGAGGGCCACGGCTGGGACCCGGTCGCCCCGAGCGCGATCGCCTTCGACGACCGGCACCCGGTCCCGGCCGAGCTGACGGCCGAACAGATCGGGGACGTGGTGCGGCAGTTCGCGGACGCGGCCCGCCGCGCGCTGGCCGCCGGCTTCGAGATCGCGGAGATCCACGGCGCCCACGGCTACCTGATCAACGAGTTCCTCTCGCCGCACTCCAACCACCGCACGGATGCCTACGGCGGCTCCTACGAGAACCGCACCCGCTTCGCGCTCGAGGTCGTCGACGCCGTCCGCGCCGTCTGGCCGGACGACAAGCCCCTGTTCTTCCGCGTCTCGGCGACCGACTGGCTCGACGAGGGCGGCTGGACGGCGGACGACACCGTCCGTCTCGCCGGCGATCTGCGCGCGCACGGCGTCGACCTGCTGGACGTCTCCACCGGCGGCAACGCCTCCGGGGTGCACATCCCCACCGGCCCCGGTTACCAGGTGCCCTTCGCCGCCCGGGTCCGCAACGAGACGGGTCTGCCGGTCGCCGCGGTCGGCATGATCACCGAAGCGGAGCAGGCGGAGAAGATCCTGGCCAACGGCGAGGCGGACGCCGTCCTGCTGGGCCGCGAGCTGCTGCGCAACCCCTCGTGGGCCCGGCACGCCGCGCGGGAGCTCGGGGGTGAGGTGCACGTGCCGGACCAGTACCACCGCTCGGTCTGAGCCGGCCTCCGCACCCGCCGTCGACCGGCCGCGCACGCCCCCCGGGGCGCCGGCGCGGCCGGTTTCGGCGTTCCCCAGCGAGCGTTCGACCACCGGGACACCCGACCGGGACCGGCCGGACGGACGGCCGGATGTGGTCTGTGCGAAGCGTTGACCAGAAAGCGCTTACCGTCTACGTTCCGTTCAGCGGGTTGACCCGGATGTGCCTCAGCGGGGCACCTGTCGCGCCCTGCCCGACCCCAGGAACTGCACATCGTGGCCTAGGCAGGCGCACGCCGGGACACACGCGCAACCGCACAACGGACGACAGCATGACCATCGTTCATGTACATGAAGCACCCGAACCTGATCCGCCCCCACGACAGAAGGAATCGGGACCATGACGTCTGCGACCCGACCACGCGCCCGCGGGCGCGCACTGACCGGCACACTGGCCACGCTCGGCCTCACGGTTGGCATGATCATGACCACGCAGGCCCCGGAGGCGAGCGCCGCCACCTGGCCCACCCCCAACGGCAGCCAGGGCACCTCCTCCACCATCTCGGTGTCCGGCACCAAGGACTACGGGATGAAGCGGTACTACGGCACCGGCGACCTGGCCGGCGACGGCCAGGAGGAGGGCCAGGACCCCATCTTCCGGCTCGCGGACGGCGCGGTGCTGAAGAACGTCGTCCTGGGCGCCCCGGCCGCCGACGGCATCCACTGCGAAGGCAGTTGCACGCTGCAGAACGTCTGGTGGGAGGACGTCGGCGAGGACGCCGCGACCTTCCGCGGCGGTACCGGCGCCACCTACCACGTGATCGGCGGAGGGGCGAAGAAGGCGGCGGACAAGGTCTTCCAGCACAACGGCGGTGGCACGCTCAACATCTCCAACTTCGCCGTGCAGGAGTTCAAGACGCTCTACCGCTCCTGCGGCGACTGCTCCACGCAGTACACCCGCAAGGTCAACCTCAACACCATCGACGTGACCGGTACGGGGTCCACCGCGCGGCTCGTCGGCATCAACGTCAACCGGAACGACGTGGCGACCCTGCGCGGCATCACGATCCGCAACGACTCCGCGCGCAAGGTCGTCCCCTGCCAGAAGTACAACAACAACACCGCGGTCGGGTCCGGCCCGGACAGCAAGAACTGCCTGTACTCCACCTCGGACATCACGTACCGCTAGTCCGGGGAGACTTCCCCCCACGGTGACGGCGGCCGTGCGGAGCGCCCCGGCGGGCGTTGCGCACGGCCGTCCACGCTGTTGCCTCCGCCCCGTCCCGACCGGTCGGACCGTCCGGGTCGAGCCGTGCGGGTCGGCCTGTGCGGGTCGAGCCGTGCGGGACGAGCCGTACGGGTCATGTGCCGCGCACGCGCGCGTGCACCGCCCTGGTCAACTCCCACTGGTAGGCGGTGTAGGCGGCGCGCAGTTCGTCCCCGGGCCAGTCGGCCGGCAGGAGTTCCGGGGGCAGCACCGGGTCGGCGAGCAGATGCCGGACGACCGCGGCGTACACGGAGAGGCGGTCAGCGGGCCGGTCCGCCCCGGCGATGTGGGCCAGGAGGTCCCGGGCCGTGCCGTACCAGGTGTCCAGCGGCCACAGCGACGCGGCGAGTTCGCGGGCGGGGCGCTCGGGACGGGCCGTGTACCGCTGGACGACCTCACCCAGGTCCGTGGGGAGTTCCCGGGCGAGATTGGCGGGCCTGAGCCAGACGCCCTCGCGCAGTTCGGCCAGCCGCAGGCCGGTCAGCCGGGCCCTCAGGTCGGCGCGCTCGGCGGGCCCCCGGCCGGTCGCGGTGACGACGGCCATCTCCCAGTCGCCGTCCCACGCGCGCGTGCGCGGCCGTACGGCGTCGTCCTGGCGGCGCTGACGGTCCAGCAGGCGGTCGTTGAGCCGGTAACCGGCGTCGGTGCGCCGCAGATCGCCGGCGGCCACCATCCGGCTGAGCGCCGCGCGCAGGGTGGAACCCCCGACGCCGAACCCCTCGACGAGCGGCACCAGCTCCCGGGCCGCCAGCTCCGGGGGGTGCGTGCCGAGCAGGAGGCTCAGCACGACCGACCGCGCGGACAGGGGGCGCAGACCGAGCGCGCCGGACCGCGCGGGCACGTTCCTGGGCATGGTCACGTACTGTACGCGGCGACCTCCGCTGTTGCACTATTGCTGCGACCGCAGACGAAGTGCAACACTCGGGCATGGTCTCGACACCGGAGGAACCGCGGGCGTACGGCTCACCCGCCACGCACGACGTCACCAACCAGGCCCCGCCCCTCAATCCGTACGACGCCTCCGAGGACGCGGCCCTGCTGGAGGGGCTGCGGCGGGAGGGCGCCGGCTGGGCCGAGGCGGACCTGCGGCGGCTCGGCCGGCAGGCCGGCAGCGTCCAGGCGCAGGAGTGGGCGGATCTGGCCAACCGGCACGAGCCGGAGCTGCGCACGCACGACCGGTACGGCAACCGCGTCGACGAGGTCCGCTTCCACCCGAGTTGGCACCACCTGATGCGGACGGCCGTCGCGGAGGGGCTGGCGGGGGCGCCCTGGGCGGACGGCCGGCCGGGCGCGCACGTCGCCCGGACGGCCGGCGGCCTGGTCTGGGGCCACACCGAGGCCGGACACGGCTGCCCGACGTCGATGACGTACGCGGCAGTCCCCGCCCTGCGCCGCCAGCCGGAGCTGGCCAAGCTCTACGAGCCGCTGCTGACCAGC
The DNA here is from genome assembly GCF_055567995.1 of Streptomyces sp. NPDC026246. Taxonomy (NCBI): domain Bacteria; kingdom Bacillati; phylum Actinomycetota; class Actinomycetes; order Kitasatosporales; family Streptomycetaceae; genus Streptomyces; species Streptomyces sp. NPDC026246. The sequence continues at coordinate 305,439 of NZ_JBVHPJ010000004.1, forward strand.
CGCGAGTACGACCCCGCCCTGCGCGAGCCCACCGAGAAGCGGGGGCTGCTCGCCGGCATGGGGATGACCGAGAAGCAGGGCGGTTCCGACGTCCGCACGAACACCACGACGGCCACACCCACGGCCGAGCCCGGGGTGTACACCCTGCGCGGGCACAAGTGGTTCACCTCCGCGCCCATGTGCGACGTGTTCCTGGTGCTGGCCCAGGCCCCGGAGGGCCTGTCCTGCTTCCTGGTACCGCGCGTGCTGCCGGACGGCTCCCGCAACACGTTCCGCATCCAGCGCCTGAAGGACAAGCTGGGCAACCGGTCCAACGCCTCCTCGGAGCCCGAGTTCGACGGCACGGTGGCCTGGCTGGTCGGCCCCGAGGGACAGGGCGTCAAGACGATCATCGAGATGGTCAACTGCACGCGTCTGGACTGCGTGATGATGTCGGCCGCGCTGATGCGCAAGTCCCTCGTGGAGGCGGGGCACCACGCGCGGCACCGCAGGGCGTTCGGCGCACGGCTGCTGGACCAGCCGCTGATGCGCAACGTACTGGCCGATCTCGCGCTGGAGTCGGAGGCCGCGACGGCGCTGACGGTGCGGCTGGCCGGGGCGGCCGACCGGGCCGTCCGCGGGGACACGCGGGAGAGCGCGTTCCGCCGGATCGCCACGGCGGTGGGCAAGTACTGGGTGACCAAGCGGGGTCCGGCCTTCACCGCCGAGGCCCTGGAGTGCCTCGGCGGCAACGGCTACGTCGAGGACTCGGGCATGCCCCGGCACTACCGCGAGGCCCCCCTGCTGTCCATCTGGGAGGGCTCCGGGAACGTCAACGCGCTCGACGTGCTGCGGGCGCTGGGCCGCGAACCCGGCACGGCCGACGCCCTGTTCGACGAACTCGCCCTGGCACGCGGCGCGGACGCCCGGCTGGACGCGGCGGTGGCACGGCTGAGGCAGCAGCTGACGGAGGCGACACCGACGACGGCACGCCGCCTCGTCGAGGAGATGGCCCTGGCGCTCCAGGGCTCGCTGCTGGTGCGGCACGCCCCGCCCGCGGTCGCCGACGCCTTCTGTGCGACCCGGCTCGGCGGCGACTGGGGGCACGCCTTCGGGACACTGCCGGAGGGGGCGGCTCTCGACGCGGTGGTGGAGCGGGCGCTGCCCGGGCACTGACCGACAGTCAGCCAACCAGCAGACAGATTGCGCACAGTCACCCCCTGCTTCCGCTTCGTTGTCGGTGCCGTGGTGCAGACTCCCCGTCAGTCGGCACTTCGCGCCTGGGGAGGACAACGTGTTCAGGGGGATCGACGAGGTCGACTGGGCCTCGCTGCGGCACGCGGACGGCAGTGCGGGCGATGTGCCCGGGCTGCTGCGGGGACTGGCCTCCGCCGATCCCGCCGAGCGGGAGACCGCGCTCGACGGGATGTACGGCGCCGTGCACCGACGGGGGGAAATGTACGACGCGACGCTCGCGTGCGTCCCGTTCCTCCTCTCGCTCGCCGTCCGCGAGGAGGTGCCGGACCGGGCGGAGGTGGTGGAACTCCTCGTCAGCATCGGGGACCTCGGCGGTGACGGCGACGCGCTCGCGGCCCGGGCCCGGGCCGCGCTCCGCGCGCGTGCCGAGTTGTTCGTACGGCTCGCGGGGGACGCCGACAGCGGGGTGCGCCGGGTGGCGCCGGGGGCGCTCGTGCGGTTCCTCGACGGGCCGGCCCGGGTGCTGTCGCTGCTGCGGGAGCGCATCCTCGTGGAGCGGGACGACCGGGTGCTGACGGCCCTGGCGGAGGCCCTCGGCCTGTTCGTCCGGCGGCACGGACACGCCGCGGCGGCCCGGTGGCCCCGTCGGCACCGGTTACGCCTCGGCCCCGATCACGGCGCCGAGGCCGTGCGCCTGCTGGAGGCGCTGAGCGGGCCCCCGTACGGCCCGGCCCTGCGGCTCGCCGCCCTCGGCCAGCTCGCCGGGTGCGCCCCCGAGCGGCTGCCCGGCGACCTGGTCCAGGTCGCCGTCGGGCTGCTCAGGGAGAGATCCGGTCGGCGGGCGGTGGCCGGCCCTGCCTGCGGCGATCCCGGTCCCGAGACCCTCGCCGGGCGGCTGCGGCGGCTGCGTCCCTCCGACGAGGAGGGTTCCCGGCTGCTGCGCACACTGCACTGCGCGCTCGGGAGCCGCGTGGCCGACCGGTCCGAGCTGCTGTGCGGGCAGTTGACCAGCCCCGACGCCCTCGACCGGTGCAACGGGGTGTGGATGGCGGCCGGGTTCTTCCGGAAGTGGCGCGACGGTCACGAGCGGCCGGTCGCCCTCATCGGTGCGCAACTCGGGTGCCGCGAGGACCGGTTGCACGATGCCGCGGTGACCGTCCTGGCGGAGTTGCACGCCCTCGCGGCGCCCGCCGCAGGGCCTCTCCACGCCCTGGTGACGTCCCGCCCCGAGTTCCGCGTACGGCACGGCGAGCGGGGCGGCCCCGCGCTGGGCGGTGCGCTCAAGGCCCTCGCGAGAGCGGGGGACGTGCGGGCCACGCCGGTGCTGGCCGAGGTGCTGGCCGGCCCGGTCGTGCCGCACGATCTCGGCCGGGTCATACCCCACCTGGGCCGGGCGGCCGCGCCCCTTGCCCCGGCCCTGCGACGGCGGCTCGCCCGCGTGCCGCCGGACAGCCCCCGCACCCACGAGCAGGCCGTCCCCCTGCTGACGGCACTCGGGTCCCTGGGCGACGTCTCGTCCCTGCCGGAGGTTCTGCGGCTGCTGCGCGGCATGCCGGAGCGGGCGCGGGGCCGTGAGGCTGTCGTGCACGCGGCGGTCGCGGCCCTGGGTGCCTTCGGTGGGCCGGCGCGGGAGGCGGTCCCCGACCTGCGGGCGCTGCTGGTGACCGGTTGTGCCGGCGCCGCCGCGGAGGCGCTGTGGTCGGTCACGGGGGACGCGGACGCGGTCGTGCCCACGCTGCTGCGGGAGGTGACGGGGCCGGGGCGGGACCGGCGGCGACGCGCGGCGGCCGTCCTCGCCCGGCTCGGACCGGCGGCCCGTCCGGCCCTGCCGGAACTGCGCCGCATGGCAGGCTCCGGCGACCCGTTGGACCGTGCGACCGCAGCGTGCGCGGTGTGGCGGACCACGGGTGAAGCGGACCGGGTCCTGCCCGTCCTGCGCGCCGGATGGACCGACCACCCGCACACGCGCGTGGTGATCGCCGGGTGCGCCGCCGCCCTGGGGCCCGGAGGCACGCCTCTGCACGACCTGCTCCGCGAGGAAATCGCGTCTCCCCGACGGCACAGGACCGACCTGGCAGGCGGCCGCGCCCTCCACGAGGACCTGGTGCTGCTGCGGCTCTGCGAGGAGGCGTTGGGGGCGGCGATGTAATCGCGTCGGGGGCCGGGGCGCGGCGCGTCACGGGCTGTCGGGCCCTGGGAGAGGAGAGGTTCCGCTGTGCGTCACGGGTCGCCGCGGCGTCAGGGGGACGGGAGCTGCGGCGTGTCACGGGTTCGTCCGGACCTCGACGGGGCGAGGGTCGGCGGCGCTTCGGACCCGCTCCCGGCAGGACGGGTCCTCACCCCGTCGTGCGGCCCCACAGCGGGCCGAAGCGGGCCCACTCGGCGTCCCAGGAGTCGATGCGGCGGCGCTCCAGGCGGCGGCCCACCGCGCCGCCGAAGAGCAGCGGCACGGTCGCGGCGCAGACGCCCGCCACCCCGCCCGTCAGCACCGCGCGGAAACGTGCCTGGGACGCGGACAGCGGGCGGGTCACCTGGCGGCCCTCCGGGTCCGTCCACACGGTGACGGGCGTCCCGGCGGGGGTGCCCGCCGGGACCCGGAGGCTGCCGGTGTGCCCGGAGCCGTCGGGCGCCGTCCATCGCGCCGTCGCCCAGACCTGGTCGGCACGCGACGCGCCGCGGTCCCGGGCCGCCGCACCGGGAGCCCGCTCGTCGAGGCGGGCCACCGCAGGGCGCCACTCGACGCGCTCACGGGCCAGCCCCTCCTCGACCGAGCGGCTCACCCTCGTCCCGGCGAGCACCCCGGCGACGACGGTGAACGTCCACACGCCCAGCAGGACCCAGGCCTCCAGCCTGTCGGCCGGGCGTTTGAGCGGATTTCGGCGCCAGCGCCACAGCCACACCGTCGGACCCCGCAACGCCATGGAAGGCACCTCCTCACCGGCGGCCGGCGAAGCCGCCGTCCTCCCCATACGCGCCGGGGCGTGCCGATGCTCAGTGCATGTACCCGGGTGGCACGCGTGACACTGCCGCGGCTCAGGTCGCGACACCCCGCTGACCTGCGCCGCAGCCCGGTCCGGAGGTGACTGTCAGTGGTGGGGTGCAGACTGGCCGATGTCGGAGGAGAAGGCGTCGACGGTGACGCCGCGGAGGTGATCGGCATGACCGAGGTACTGCTCGCCGTGGGCACGCGCAAGGGCCTGTTCATCGGGCGCCGCCGGGACGGCGGGGCCTGGGAGTTCGACGAGAGTCCCTACTTCAACGCGCAGGCCGTGTACTCGGTCGCCATCGACACCCGCACCGCGTCCCCGCGGCTGCTGGCCGGCGGCGACAGCGCGCACTGGGGCCCGTCCGTGTTCCACTCCGACGACCTCGGCCGGACGTGGACCGAACCGGCCCGGCCGGCCGTCAAGTTCCCCAAGGACACCGGCGCTTCCCTGGAGCGGGTGTGGCAGCTGCACCCGGCGGCGGCCGAACCCGACGTGGTGTACGCGGGCACGGAACCGGCCGCGCTGTACCGCTCTGAGGACCGGGGCGAGACGTTCGACCTTGTGCGGCCGCTGTGGGAGCACCCGACGCGCTCGAAGTGGGTGCCGGGCGGTGGCGGCGAGGGGCTGCACACGGTGCTCACCGACGCGCGCGACCCGAGAGCGGTGACGGTGGCCGTCTCGACCGCCGGAGTGTTCCGCACCCTGGACGGCGGCGCGAGCTGGACACCCTCCAACTCCGGTGTGTCGGCGGTGTTCCTGCCCGACCCGAACCCGGAGTTCGGCCAGTGCGTGCACAAGGTCACCCGGGACGCAGCGGACCCGGACCGGCTGTACCTGCAGAACCACTGGGGCGTGTACCGCAGTGACGACGCGGGCGCGCACTGGACGGACATCGGTGAGGGCCTGCCCTCGACGTTCGGTTTCGCGGCGGCGGCCCATCCGCACCGGGGCGACACGGCGTACGTGTTCCCGATCAACGCCGACGCCGACCGGGTTCCGGCGGACCGCCGTTGCCGGGTCTACCGGACGGCGGACGCGGGCAAGAGCTGGGAGCCGTTGTCGGCGGGCCTGCCCCGCGACGACCACTACGGCACGGTGCTGCGGGACGCCATGTGCACGGACGACGCAGACCCGGCGGGCGTCTACTTCGGCAACCGCAACGGCGAGGTGTTCGCTTCGGCGGACGACGGGGACAGCTGGCAGCAGCTGGCCTCGCACCTGCCGGATGTGCTGTGCGTACGCGCGGCGGTCGTCGGCTGAGCTGAACAGGGCGTCCACGTCCGGCGTCCGGTGTCCGGGTGTCCGGCGTGCGCGAGCCGCCGGGCCACCGGGTCGCCGAGCCACCAGGTCGCCGGGTCACCCCAGGGTCGGCCCGCGTCCTGCGGGGGTCTGCGGGCCCTGCCCGTGGTGCGGGGCACCCCCGCCGAGCGCGGGTTGCGGGACTCCTCAGGCGGGCGGTCCCGGCGGCGCGGCAGGGTTACGGAAGCCGCCAGTCGACCGGCTGGCCGCCCAGCTTCATCAGCAGGTCGTTGGCCCGGCTGAACGGGCGTGAGCCGAAGAAGCCGCGGTCCGCCGACATCGGTGAGGGGTGGGCCGACTCGATCGCCGGGAGGTCGCCCAGCAGGGGTCGCAGGTTGCGCGCGTCGCGGCCCCACAGGATCGACACCAGCGGCTTGCCGCGTGCGGCCAGCGCCCGGATCGCCTGCTCGGTGACCTCCTCCCAGCCCTTGCCGCGGTGCGCGCCCGGCTTGCGGGGCGCGGTGGTGAGGGCCCGGTTGAGCAGCAGGACGCCCTGCCGGGTCCACGGGGTCAGGTCGCCGTTGGACGGGCGGGGCAGGCCCAGGTCGGAGTGCATCTCGCGGAAGATGTTCTCCAGGCTCCCCGGCAGCGAGCGCACCTCCGGCGCCACGGCGAAGCTCAGGCCGATGGCCATCCCCGGCGTGGGGTAGGGGTCCTGGCCGACGATCAGGACGCGGACGTCGTCGAAGGGTTGCTGGAAGGCGCGCAGGACGTTGGCGCCGGCCGGCAGGTAGGTCCGGCCCGCCGCAATCTCGGCGCGGAGGAAGTCCCCCATGGCGGCGATGCGTTCGGCCGCGGGTTCCAGGGCCTTCGCCCACCCTGCTTCGACAAGTTCGTGCAACGGTCGTGGTGCCACGACGCGTCACTCTACTGGCAGACACCGTGCACCGGCGCCGGTCACGGGTCGTCGCCCCGTGCCGGGGCCACGCCGCTAGTGTTCCTCCCCGTCGAGCTCGCGGGCGCGGCCGGGCGGAAGGCGCGGCCGCGCCCGCCGTGAAGGAGGGGTCGTGTCGCGTCCCGTGGACTGCGGGTTCCTCGCCGTGGACTCCGGCGGGTCCGGACTTCGGGTGGTGGTGGGAACCGCCGAGCGCGGACCGCTGGCCCGGCGGGCCTCCGCCGAACCGGTCCGCACCGGTGCCAGGGGCATCGACCCCGAGCACTTCATGGCGCAACTGATCTCGCTCGTGCGCGCGTTGACGGCGGAGACCGGCCCGGTACGGCTGACCGCCGCCGTCGTGGGCGCGGCCGGGCTGGCCACCCTGGGCGCGGGACTGCGCGCGGAGGTGCCGGGCGCCCTGGCGCGCGAACTGGGTGTGCGACGGGTGGCGCTGGCCGCCGACGCGGTGACGGCGTACGCGGGGGCCCTGGGTGCCCGTCCGGGTGCCGTCGTCGCGGGCGGCACCGGTCTGATCGCGATCGGCACGGATCTGACCGGCTGGCGCCGGGCGGACGGCTGGGGGCACCTGCTGGGCGACTGCGGGGGCGGGGCGTGGATCGGACGGGCCGGGCTGGAGGCCGCGCTGCGGGCGCACGACGGCCGGGAGGGCGGCTCCGCCCGGCTGCTGGCCCGTGCCGAGGAGGCGTTCGGGCCCGCGGCGGGCCTGCCCGGCGCGCTGTACCCGCGTCCCGACCGCCCCGCCGTCCTCGCGTCCTTCGCACCCCGGGTGGCCGACTGCGCGGACGAGGACTCGGTCGCCGCGGGCATCCTGCGCGCGGCGGCCCGGCACATGGCCGACTCCGTGGCAGCGGTGTGCCCCCGCGGCGGGGAACCCTACGTGGCCGCGACCGGCGGACTGTTCGGGATGGGCGAGGTGCTGCTCGGCCCCCTCGACGAGGAACTGGCGCAGCGGCTGCCGCGGGTGCGCAGGGTGCCCGCGGAGGGAGATCCCCTGCACGGCGCGGTGCGTCTGGCGGCCGAGCTGAGCACCGGCTCCCTCGCCCTGCCGGGTGACGAGGCCCTGCTCAGCGTCACCACCCTGACGGGCGATTGACCCCATCACACCCGAACCGTCCGCAACTCATCCGACAAAACGGGACGGATACCGCTCACCTGGACCCTCCCCGAACAGGGGAGCCCAGGAAGCCAGTAACATGCGACGCCATGAGTTCCCCCACTGGGCCCGCGTCCGGCCTGCCAGTACGAATGCCGCGCCCCCGCCAGCCCGGACGGCACCGCCGCCCCGAGCCGCTGGTGGCTCCCGAGGGCGCGCCGGCGCTCGTCCTCGCGGTCCCGGGCACGCCCAGCAGCGCCACGCGAGGCCTCGCCGAGGAGGTCGTGAGCATCGCCCGCTCCGAGCTGCCCGGCCTCGACGCCCGCATCGGGTACCTGGACGGGGACAACGAGGAGTTCCCGACCCTGCAGTCGGTGCTCGCGTACGCCGCCGAGGAGCGCACCGCCCGCTTCGAGCAGGCGCGCGCCGCGGGCCTGGACGTGCGCGAGCCGGACGGGCCGGTCGCCGTCGTCGTGCCGTTGCTCGCCGGTCCGGACAGCGCGCTGCTGCGCCGGGTCCGTCAGGCCGTGATGGAGAGCCGGATCGCCGCGGAGCTGACGGACGTGCTCGGTCCGCACCCGCTGCTCGCCGAGGCGCTGCACGTGCGGCTGTCGGAGGCCGGTCTGGCGCGTGCCGACCGTGCCCGGCTGTTCACCGTGGCGACCGCCGCCGACGGCATCGTCCTGGCGTCCGTGGGCGGTGACGAGGCGGTGCAGGCGGCCGGGATCACCGGCATGCTGCTCGCCGCCCGCCTTGCGGTGCCGGTGATGGCGGCGGCCCTGGACCAGGAGGGTTCCATCGCGTCGGTGGCCGAGCAGCTGCGTTCCTCCGGGTCGCAGCAGCTGGCCCTCGCGCCCTACCTGATCGGCCCGGAGATCGAGCCGGGGCTGGTCCAGGAGGCCGCGAAGGAGGCGGGTTGCTCGGCCGCGGAGTCGCTCGGCGCCTACCCGGCGATCGGAAAGCTGGCCCTCGCCAAGTACACGACGGCCCTCGGCATCACGCCGCAGCAGGCGCAGAGCACGCCGGCGCGCTGACGCGCCGCACGGCACAGCACGACGAAGGCCCGTTCCGGCGCGGAGCGGGCCTTCGTCGTGCGTGCGGGACCGGCCAGCCGCTGATCACGCTGGACGGTCAGCCGGTGATCACGCACGCCGGTCAGCCGATGATCACGCAGGCCGGTCAGCCGATGATCACGCAGGAGGCGGCCGGGAGCTCGACCGAGCCCTCGCGGTGCGGAACGCCCGTGTCGGGGTCCACCGTGAACCAGGTGACGTCACCGGAGCGCTCGTTGGCGACGTACAGCCGGCGGCCGTGGGCCGTGAGGGCCCGCGGCCAGTGGCCTCCGCAGGGCACCGTGGTGACCAGCCGCAGGTCCTCGCCCTCGACGGCGAGGACGGACAGCACGTCCTCGCCGCGGGTGGCGGTCCACACGAAGCGGCCGTCGCAGGACACGGCGATGCCCGACGGGTAGGCGTCGCCCGCCGGCGCGCCGGGCAGGACGCCGGTTTCCGCGAGGGGAGTGAGCACGCCCCCAACCGCGTCCCAGCGGCAGACGGTGACGGACGGGCGCAGTTCGTTGACGACGTACGCGCGCGTGCCGTCCGGGTGGAAGGCCAGGTGCCGGGGCCCCGAGCCGGGCTCCAGGGCGGTCTCCCGGTGCAGGACCGGGACACCGTCGGCCAGGGTGCACACCCGCACCGAGTCGGTGCCGAGGTCGACGCTGACGGCCCAGCGGCCGCTGGGGTCGGGCTGCACCTGGTGGGCGTGCGGTTCTCGCTGGCGCTGCGGGCAGGGCCCGGATCCGGTGTGCCGCAGCGCGCCGGACGCCGGCCCGGTGAGGGCGCCGTCGGGGTGCAGGGGGACCGCGGTGACGCTTCCGGAGCCGTAGTCGGCGGTGAGGACGTGTCCGGCGAACACGCCGAGGTGCGTCGGCCCGTCCCCGACCCGGACGGCGGGCCCGGCGGGCTCCGGTTCGTCCCCGCCGACCCGGTACGCCGTCACCGTGCCCTCGGAGGTCTCGCTGACGGCGTAGAGGATGTCGCCGCCGGGTGAGAGGGCGAGATAGGAGGGGTCGGCGGGGTCGTCCAGGCGGCTCAGGACGGTCAGTGCGCCGCTGTGGGCGTCGACGCGCGCGGTGACGAGGCCGGGGCCGCCGGCCGTCGTGAACGATCCGATGTACGCCCGGCTGCCGTCCGTCACCGCTGTCCCCTCTCATCGCGAGCCGTCCGGAAGGACCGCGCAGCCGATCATGCGCGGTCTAGACCAACGGGTCAAGGGGGCCCCTGGTGTCCTCAGGCCCCGACCAGTGGGGAGCCGGAGGGGGCGTGCAGGGGCCGGGCGAGTTCGGCGAGGGCCCTCTCCAGGCCGTGGAGGTGGGCGAGAGCGGGCTCCGAGACGGCCGGCCCGTCCGCGTCGAGGGCGATGTCGCGGCCCTCGGTGAGGGCCTCGACCGCCGTCTCCACGCGCGCGCAGGCCGCGGCGAGGCGGGCGTCGTGGGAGGCCTCCGGGTCGGCGGCGACGGCGACCAGGCCGCGGATCTCCCGGGCGCAGTCGTCGAGGAGGTCCAGTACGTGCCGGGCCCGCCGCTTGCGCCCGAGCACGGGGTTCAGGGGGTGCACCAACGGGGCGACCGAGAGCCGCACCCGGGCGAGGAGCTGCTCCAGTTCCGCCACCCGCGGGGCCGGGTCGGCGTCGGGCGCACCCGCCAGGCGCCGGGCGGTCTCGGTGGCGCAGGCGTGCACACAGCCCAGCGCCCGCCGGATCCAGGCGTCGGTGACGCTGTGGGTGGTGACGGGCAGGACCAGGATCACGGCCAGGACCGCGCCCAGCGCCCCGACCACCGTCTCGGCGAGCCGCAGGGCGAGCAGGCCGGGGCCGAGCACCCCGAGGAGGCCGTAGAGCAGCCCGGCGAGCAGCGTCACCCAGAGCATCATCCAGGTGTAGGAGACGGCCGCCGTGTAGAAGATGCCGAAGACGCAGACGGCGGCGAGCAGGGCGGTGCCGACCGGGTCCCCGTGGACGGGCACGGCGACCAGCAGGCCGAGGCCGATGCCGATGACCGTGCCGAGCAGCCGCCGGAAGCCGCGGACCAGGGTCTCGCCGCGCGAGGTGGTGTTGACGAAGATCCACCAGGTGGCGCCGACGGCCCAGTACCAGCGTTGGCCGGACACCAGCTGCCCCACGATCAGGGCGAAGCCGGCGCCCGCGGTCGCCTGCACCGCCTGGCGGGTGGTGACGCGGGCCAGACCGGTGCCGCCCGGCGGGGCGGGCGGGACGGGCAGGGGCAGGCGCCGCTCGTAGCACCACAGGCCGAAGCGCACCGCGGCGGCGGCCAGTACGGACAGCAGGACCGCGGCGTACAGCTCGGGCAGCTGACCGGTCGTGGCGTGCAGGAACTGCGCCACGAAGAAGTTCATGAAGGCGAAGACGCCGAGGCTGTGGCCGCGCGGGCCCCACCGGCGCGCGTACACGCCCGCGCCGACCACGGCGAGGAAGGTGAGGTCCCGGGCGACCGGGTGGTCGTGCAGGACGGCCGCCGCGGTGAGGACGGGCAGGCCGACGACGGGCAGCAGCGCGGTGGTGACGGCCTGACCGCGCACGGTGGCGTCGGTGACGGTGAACAGGGCGAGCAGGGCGGCGAGGCCGCCGGTGACGGCGCCCGTCAGGGAGTGCCCGGCGAGGCCGCTCAGCGCGACCGCCAGTGCGATGCCGAGCACCGCGCGCGTGGCGAACCGCAACCTCGTCCGCCCCGGATCCGGAGCCGTGAACACCCTCTTCAGCACCGCTTACCGCCCCCTTCGTCCCGGCACGTGGCCCGGGCATGGAAAAGGCGCCGCGGGGTCCGCAGCGCCATCGACTCACCTATATCAGCATCCCGTCCGCCAGTGGCTCAACCGGCTCCTTCTAGACTGGGCCATTGGCACAGCCAGGACCGCATGGGAGCGGCCATGGCAGAGCCATCGGACGAGGAGGACGTGCGATGCCCGTGGACGCGCTCGACACCCGCATCCTGCGGCTGCTGCTGGAGCAGCCCCGTACGAGCGTGCGCGAGTACGCCCGGATCCTCGGCGTCGCCCGGGGCACGCTCCAGGCGCGGCTCGACCGGCTGGAACGGACCGGGGTGATCACCGGCACCGCGCCGGCCCTCTCCCCCGCCGCGCTCGGGCACCCGGTGCTGGCGTTCGTGCACGTCGAGGTCACCCAGGGACATCTCGACGAGGTGGGTGACGCGCTGGCGGCCGTCCCGGAGATCGTCGAGGCGTTCTCGATCACGGGCGGCGGGGACCTGCTGGCGCGGGTGGTGGCGCGGGACAACGCGCACCTGGAGGACGTCGTCCAGAAGCTGATCAGCATGCCCGGGGTCGTACGCACCCGCACGGAGGTCGCCCTGCGCGAGCGCGTCGCGCACCGGCTGCTCCCGCTGGTGGAGTCGATCGGGCGGTCTGCCCGGCAATGACCTTTGAGAGCATGGCGGCATGAGCAGGCTCCGCGGCATATCGGTCGTCTTCGATCTCGACGGAACGCTGGTGGACAGCGAGCCGAACTACTACGAGGCCGGCCGACAGACTCTCGCCGCCCACGGCGTCCCGGACTTCACCTGGGCGGACCACGAGCGGTACGTCGGTATCAGCACGCAGGAGACCGTCGCCGACTGGAAGGACCGGTACGCCCTGCCGGCCACGGTGGAGGAACTGCTCGCCGCGAAGAACCGGCGCTACCTGGAGCTGGCGCGCGGCGCCACCCGCGTCTACCCGGAGATGCGCGCCTTCGTGGACCTCCTGGCCGCCGAGGGCGTGCCCATGGCGGTGGCCTCGGGGTCCTCGCCGGAGGCGATCACGGCGGTGCTGGCCGGCACCGGCCTCGACGCGCACCTGCGCACGGTGGTCTCGGCCGACGAGGTCGCGCACGGCAAGCCGGCACCCGATGTCTTCCTCGAGGCGGCCCGCCGTCTCGGCGCGGCCCCGGCCGGCTGCGTCGTCGTCGAGGACGCGGCGCCGGGCGCCGCCGCCGCGCACGCGGCCGGCATGCGCTGCATCGCCGTCCCGTACGTCCCCGCGCAGGCGGACGCCCCCGAGTTCGCCACGGCCGGCCTCCTGCTGCGGGGCGGGCAGCGGGAGTTCACGGCGCGCATCGCGTACGACTGGCTCGTGCGGTCGGCGGCCCTTTCCTGACGACCGGGCGGGTGTACGAAGTTTTTTGCGGCGGAGGTGATTGTTTCGCCTGCGCCGTCCGTACCTCCTGGTGTTGGGCCGTTCATCTCCAGGAGGCACGATGCGCATCTCGCGCAGCACGGCAGGAACCGCGTTCGTGGGCGGTGCGATGATCCTTACGCTCACCGCGCTCGCCTATCCCAGCATGCTGGGCGTGCAGAACACGGCTTCCAGCCAGGACCGCATCATCGCGAACACCCAGTGGGGCCCGCTGACCGAGGCGGACCGCGACTTCGTGGTCCGGGTGCGTGCGGCCGGGCTGTGGGAGTACCCGCTGGGTCAGATGGCGATGGAGAAGGGCACGACGCCGGCGATGAAGGAGGTCGCCAAGCACCTGCTGGTGGGCCACGGCCGCCTCGACGCGTCGTGCCGCAAGCTCGGTACGGACCTGGGCATCACGCTGCCGAACGAACCCTCCCCGCAGCAGCAGCAGTTCGTGGCGACGGCGGAGAGTGCCTCGGGCAAGGAGTTCGACTCCACGGCGGTGACGATCATGCGGGTGGCGCACGGGGGCATCTTCCCGACGATCGCCAAGATCCGGGCGACCACCCGCAACAGCCTCGTGCGGGAACTCGCCGACCAGACCAACGACACCGTGCTCGACCACATCACGATCCTGGAGAAGACCGGACTGGTCAATCACGAGCAGGTGGCCTTCCAGATCACCGCCCCGGCGAAGCTTCCGCAGGACCAGACGACGCCCCCGCCGCCGCAGGCGGGCGCGCCGGTCCGGGTGCTGCCGGTCCCCGAGAACCTGAAGGACTTCCAGACGGTCGCCCCCAACCCGACCCTCGCGCCGCAGCCGTCCCCCACGGCGGGCTGAGCGGTAAGGGAAGGGAAGGGAAGGTCAGGGCGTCCGGCCCGGGCCGGGCCCCCATCCGTGCGGACGGCCCAGGTGCGCCCAGGTCACGGGCCGAACGGCATCCGGGCCGGTCGTCGGGACGGGTGCCCGGCCTCGTGTGTCAGGAGCGCCGACGGGGCTTGCCGCGCTTGCCGCTCCCCTTTCCGGCGTCTGAGCCGGCCTGCCGCGTGCCTCCTGCGCCCTTCGAGGTGCCGCCTCGGGACGTGCCACCCTTCGATGCCCCGCCCTTCGCGCCGCCCTTCGCGCTGCCTTTCGCGCCGCCGCCGGCGCCGCTCCCCCGGCGGTCGGCTCCGGGGCGTCCGCCTGCCGCCGGCTTCCGCCGTGCCCCGTCCTGCTCCGCCCGCCGGGATTTCTCCTGGGCCGGGGGCTGCGTACGGCCCCGTGTGCTGTTGACCGTCCGGCCGCGGACGATGCCGATGAAGTCCTCGACGAGGTCCGTCTTCGCGTCCTCGGGCCAGGCGAGGGCCACGCTCGAACCCGGTGCATCCTCCAGGGGGCGGTGGGTGAGGTCCTTGCGGTGGTGCAGCCGGGCCAGGGACAGGGGGACGATCAGGACGCCGATGCCGGCCGCGACCAGCTCGACCGCGTCGGCCGTGGTGGCGGGCCGTTCGAGGGCGGGCCGCCCGGGCAGGCCCTGCTCCCAGTCGAGGACGTCGTCGAGGGGGTGCAGCACGATGTCGTCGGACAGGTCCTCCGGCGTGACCTCGTCGACGGCCGTGACCAGATGGTCCTTCGGCACGACGACGACCGTCTGCTCGGTGTACAGGGGGATCGCGCTGAAGACCGCGCGGTCCACGGGCAGCCGGACGAGGCCCGCGTCGGCCTCCCCCGCGCGCAGCCGTCCGGCCGCGTCCGGCGCGGGTACCTGCGTGAGCGTCAGCGGGACCTCGGGGTGCCGCCGGCTCCAGACGCGCACCCACTTGTCGGGCATCACCCCGGGGACGTAGGCGAGCCGGAACGAGGGGGATGCTGCCGAGTCTGTCACCCGGCCAGGTTACCGGCCCTGGTCAGCGGCCGTGACGCCACGGAACCGTCCCCGTCCGGCCGTGGGCGGTGGCCGTGGTCGGAGGCGGGGCGCGCGGTCGATACGCTGGACGGCATGACGTCGCACCAGAGCACCCAGACGATGAAGCCCGCCACCGCGGCGAAGAAGCTGGGTGTGTACCTCGAGGCCACCCCCGCCGAGTTCCGGGAGGGTGTCGTCTCACGCGCCGAGCTGAACGAGCTGCAGGCGAACCCCCCGCAGTGGCTGCGGGAGCTGCGGCGCGACGGCCCGCACCCCCGCCCCGTCGTCGCGGCCAAGCTGGGCGTCTCCATCGCGGGTCTCGCCCGCGGCGGCGTGACCGAGCCGCTCACCACCGAGCAGATCGAGGCGCTGAAGCAGGAGAACCCCGAGTGGCTCCAGCGGGAGCGCACGACCCAGGCGGAGGTCCGCAAGGAGGCCGCCCGCATCAAGAAGAAGCACGCCGAGCGCGGCTGATCCGGCCCGCTCCCGTACGGCCCCGACCGGTCCGCCCGGTCGGGGCCGTCGTCGTGACGCCACGGTCCGCCGATGTGCCGGTCCGGACAGGGGCACCCGGTGGTCCGGAGTTGACCGGCGCCTTACGGATCGCGCACGCGGCCGCCCGCTTCCGACCGTTGCCCGACCGGCCGGGACGCCAGGCCGCGCCACCCCTTCCGGGACGTAGAAATATCTACCAGCATGGTTGTGGCCGGGCGGGACGCGGAACACCGCGGGCCCCCGGTCCGTGTCCCGCGCGCCCGCGGACGCGGAGCCGCCGACCGTGCCTGGGGTGAGCATGCGGAGCGTCATGGGGAAACAAGCCGTCGAGTGGCTCGCCGCGGCCGCCACGGACCCGCAGGCGTGCAAGCGGGAGTGGGACCACGGCACGGGCACGATGCTCGTGGAGGCCGGGCGGTACTGGGACGTGCTCAGTGTTCCCGACCGGCTGGGGCTGCTCGCCCTGGACATCCTGTGGCGCGATCCGCTGAGGCTGCCCGGCCCCACCCTGGTGGACTCGGCCGCGCGCAGGGTGGGGTTCTTCCTGCCGCCCGACCCGGTCAGCGAGTGGGTCGGGGACGGGGTCCGGCACGTGGGGCGGGGCTCCTGGATCGCCGTGCCCCCGCCGTACCGGCCCGCCGGTCGGCTGGAGTGGCTCGTCCCGCCGGACGGTTCCGGGGCGCTGCACGCGCCCGGCACCCTCGAAGCGGCGCTGCGGAAGGCCACCGGCACGCTCGCCGTGCTGACTCCGGCCAGTGCGGAACCCGCCGTGCCGGACGGCTGGTGAGCGCTCCGGAGGGGGCGGCCCGGCCCGGGTGCCGGCCCGCCGTCCCGGCGCCGTCCGCGGGTCAGATCTCGCTGTCGGCCGGGGCGGCGAAGGAGACCCATTGCCCGTCGCGGTGTCCTGGCGCGGCGTCGTGAGTGACCGGCCCTTCGGCGGCCGGTGCCGCGCGAAGTGCCGGATGCCGGGCGTATCCGCTGGTGAGTTGGGCGTACGAGCGGGGCGCGGCCTCGTCACCGGGCGGGCGCCGCGCCGTCTGCGTGCTGTCCATGCTCGGTGAACGCGGCAGCGCGCGCCGGTGGTACGCGGTGCCGGCCCCGATCCGTCGGTCCGGGTGAACCCGTCACCCGGACGGCGGCACCCGGGGAGCCGGGCCCAAGTGCCGCCGGACCAGTCGCTGTTGCCGCTGCCGGACCATTCGCCGTCCGCGCTGCCCGACCGCTCGACCGGGGCGGGCGCGTCCGGTAACACTGACCTGACGCCGGGACGACGGTACGACGGCAGGGAGAGGCCATGTCACAGCGCCCTGACCTCCGGGAGCGCAGGAGTGTGCTGGAGCACGAGTGGTCACGCTGGGTGCCGCGGCTGAGCGTCCCGGGGACGCGGCCGGGCGGCAGCCCGAGCCTGCGGCACGAGGTGACGGAGTCCTGGGCGCGTTCGCTGGGCAGTGTCGATCCGGGCCGGGACAGCGCCCCGATCGCCGACGGCGGGGCGGTGCACCAGCGGTGGACGTCCTCGCCGCTGTACGGCCCGGTCACCGGCCTCGCCGGGGAGTTGCGCAGCATCGCCGAGGACGCCGGGTTCGTCACCGCCGTCACCGACGAGTCCGGCACCATCCTGTGGACCTGCGGCGGCCCGACCATGCGGCGGCGGGCCGAGCGGGTCAACTTCGCCCCCGGCGGCCGCTGGGACGAGCAGGCGATGGGCACCAACGCCCTGTCGCTCACGCTGCGCACGGGACGTCCCAGCTCCGTCTTCTCCGCCGAGCACCTGGTGTCGGCCCTGCACGGCTGGGTCTGCTACTGCGCGCCGGTACGGGCTCCCGACGGCCGGGTCCTCGGCGTGCTCGACCTGTCCACCACCTGGGACCGCTCGCACCCGCTGGCGATGTCGACCGTGCGGACCCTGGTGTCGACCGTCGAGGCCCGCCTGACAGCCGAGCAGCCCCGGCCGGGGCGGCTGCGGATCAGCTGCCTGGGTGCCGGGCATGCTGTGCGGGGAGAACGCCGACTGGCCCTGCGGCCAAGGCAGTTGGAGATCCTCACCCTGCTCGCGCTGGAGCCGGGCGGCTTCTCGGCGGAGCGGCTGCGCGCCGCGCTCTACGGAGACCGGCCGGTCACCTCCTCCACCGTCAAGGCGGAGATCTCCCATCTGCGCCGGGCCCTGGGCGGTGGCGTCTCCGCCCGGCGCTACGCCCTGACCGTCCCGGTGGCCTGCGACGCCGTCGAGGTGCTGCGCGCGCTGGAGCAGGGCGACATCGACGGCGCGCTGCGCCACTACGGCGGCCCGCTCCTCCCCCGCTCCGAGGCCCCCGGTATCGGCGAGTGGCGCATGCGCCTGGAGGTGGCCGTCCGCGAGGCCGTCCTGGCGAGTCCCCGCCCGGAGCACGCGCTGCGCCACGGCGAACGGGCCCCGTACGACACGGAGATCCACGAGCACGCGCTCAGGCTGCTCGGTCCACGGGACGCCCGGCGCGCGATCGCGGCGGGCCGGCTGACGGCGGCCCTGCGCGACTGACCCTCCGGCCGGGCACCGGGCGCTGTTCCGGCGCACCAACCTTGCGCCAACCTCCGCGGAGCACAGTGCGGGGTGTCACGACGGCACGGGCCGTCGCCAGCCCTTCACCGAGGAGAGCCGCCATGGTGTACGCGCAGCCCGGAACGGACGGCAGCATCGTCACCTTCGCCCGCCGCTACGACAACTTCATCGGAGGCGAGTGGACAGCCCCCGTCGAGGGCCGCTACTTCGAGAACCCGACTCCCGTGACCGGCACGGTGTTCTGCGAGGTCGCCCGCTCCACCGCGGCCGACGTCGACCTCGCCCTGGACGCGGCGCACCGGGCCGCCGACGCGTGGGGCCGCACCTCCACCGCGGAGCGCGCGAGGATGCTCAACCGGATCGCGGACCGCATCGAGGTGAACCTGGAGAGGATCGCCGTCGCGGAGACCTGGGAGAACGGCAAGCCGGTCCGCGAGACCCTGGCCGCCGACATCCCCCTGGCCGTCGACCACTTCCGGTACTTCGCCGGGGTGGTCCGCGCCCAGGAGGGCAGCATCGCGGAGATCGACGCCGACACGGTCGCCTACCACTTCCACGAACCGCTGGGCGTGGTCGGCCAGATCATTCCCTGGAACTTCCCGATCCTGATGGCCGCGTGGAAGCTGGCCCCCGCGCTGGCCGCCGGCAACTGCGTCGTCATCAAACCGGCCGAGCAGACACCCGTGAGCCTCCTCTACGTCGTCGACCTGATCGCCGACCTGCTGCCGCCGGGTGTGCTCAACGTGGTCAACGGCTTCGGTGTCGAGGCGGGCAAGCCCCTGGCCTCCAGCCCGCGGGTGGCGAAGGTGGCGTTCACCGGCGAGACCACGACCGGCCGCCTGATCATGCAGTACGCCAGTGAGAACATCATCCCCGTGACGCTGGAACTGGGCGGCAAGAGCCCGAACATCTTCCTGCCCGACGTCATGGCCGCCGACGACGACTTCCTGGACAAGGCGGTCGAGGGATTCGTGATGTTCGCCCTGAACCAGGGCGAGGTCTGCACCTGCCCGTCCCGCGCGCTGGTCCCGTCGTCGATCTACGACGACTTCATGGCTCGCTGCGTCGCCCGCACCGAGGCCATCGTCGGCGGCGATCCGCTGGACCCGGCCACCATGATCGGCGCACAGGCGAGCAACGACCAGTACGAGAAGATCCTCTCCTACCTGGACATCGGCAGGAAGGAGGGCGCGGAGGTCGTCACGGGCGGCAGGCCCCGCGCGGTGCCCGGCCTCGATGGGGGCTACTACATCGAGCCGACCATCTTCCGCGGCACCAACGACATGCGGATCTTCCAGGAGGAGATCTTCGGCCCGGTCGTCTCGGTCACGACCTACGACTCGGTCGACGAGGCACTCAAGATCGCGAACGACACCTTGTACGGTCTGGGCGCCGGTGTCTGGAGCCGGGACGGCAACACCGCCTACCGTCTGGGCCGCGAGATCAAGGCGGGCCGCGTGTGGACCAACTGCTACCACGCGTATCCGGCGCACGCGGCGTTCGGCGGCTACAAGAAGTCGGGCATCGGGCGCGAGACGCACAAGATGATGCTGGACCACTACCAGCAGACCAAGAACATTCTCTGTTCTTACAGCCCTCAGAAGCTTGGGTTCTTCTAGAGCCTGCATTCGGGTTGCTTGGAGGTATGTTGCGCTCCAGGCAACCCGACATCACGGGTACCCACTGTGATCAATCGGGTTCTTCGAGCTACTGTCTGGCATCCGAAGGAGATAGCGCCGGATCACCCACTCCGCTCGGCGGTCGGCGCGCGTCCAGATGAGCCAGGGCGGCCACCGCCAGGGCCGATATCCCGGTGGGCAGAGCGGTCCGCACATACGGTGCGAACCTCGGGGAGTGGTTGGGCTGCGGGCCGTGCTCCCAGGCCCGCTCCGGCGGAGCGGGACCGGCGGCAGGCGGCGGTGCGGCGCAACCCAGCATCCAGTAGGCGCTCGTCACCCCGCTCCTCCCATGCAGGGAGTGTCCCGCGTCCCCGTAGAGCGGGAAGTCCTCGGTCGCCATCGAGGGCGGCGAAGTGGCCACCCGTCGCGCGCCGAAGTGGGCTTCGTGGGCGGCTCGCACGACCGCGGAGGCCGAGGGATCGGGGGCGTTAACCGGTGACCGGGAGACGACGCGGATGTCCGGGTCCTTCTCGCACCCCGAGGCCGCGCACTCCGCCCGTACGATCCTGCGGACCGCATTCGTCATGCGGTCGAGCACGGCTTCGGAGAATCCTCGGACGGTGAGCCCCAGGGTCGCGCACTCCGGCACCACGTTCACGCTGGTTCCCGCATGCAGGGACCCGACGGTGAGCGTGACGGGCTCGGCAGGGGCGGTCTCCTGAGAGACCACGCCCTGCAGACGCAGGACGACGGCCGCGGCGGTGAGCACCGGGTCCACTGCCAGATGGGCGGTGGCCGCGTGCCCTCCGCGGCCGTGGACGACGATCTCCAACGACACGCTGCCGGCCATCAGCGGTCCCGCCCCGTGCGCCACCAGGCCGGAGGGGTACGGCGCCGCGTGCTGGGCGAGCACCACGTCGGGAGCCGCACAGCGGGTGTACAGACCGTCCTCCAGCATGGCCCGCGCCCCGCTGAGGGTCTCCTCCGCCGGCTGGCCCACGACCATCAGCGTGCCTCGCCACCGATCCGCCGACCGGGCCAGCAGGGCCGCCGCTCCGGCCGCGGCGGCCAGATGCAGATCGTGCCCACAGGCGTGCATCACCGGGATCCGCCCGCCGTCGGGCCCGGGAGCGGTCACCGAGCTCGCATACGCCAGCCCGGTGCGCTCCTCGACGGGCAGGGCGTCGAGTTCCGCGCGGAGCAGCACCACCGGGCCATCACCGTTGCGCAGGACGCCGGCCACCCCGTGGCCGCCGATCCCCGTGGTCACTTCATAGCCCTCGGACCGCAACCGCACACCGAACTCCCGCGCGGTCCGCTCCTCGCAGCCTGACAGTTCGGGGTGCCGGTGCGTGTCGAGGTAGAAGGTGGTCGCGGACAGCAGAATGTCCGGAAGGGCCGTCAGCGCGGTTTCGTACGGGCTTTTCTGCTGCGGCATCGACAACTTCCGTTCTCACGGCCCTTGCCGATGCCGTGTCGATCGGGTGGTGAAGGACAGAGGTGTGACAGCGGAATGACTGCTTCCGTGACAGCGGGGCCCGGTGGAATGGAGTCGTCAATCAACGACGGGCGGCACACCGTTGCGGCCGGTCCACAACCGATGGAGACGACATGGCACCGAAGAACGAGCTGGCTTCCCTTGCCCAGGAGATCCTCGAGCTGGAGTCCGAGACCTTCGAGATCTCGGACTACTCGGACGAGAGCGAGGTCCTCCTCGCCGGGTCGACCAGCTGCAGCAGCACCAGCACCACCAGCAGCACGACCAGCACCACCAGCTGCAGCGCCTGAGCAGTGACGCCACGGGCGTCCGGGGTCGGGAAACCGGTGCCGGGCGCCCGTCCGCCGTCTCCCGGCGCACCCGTCCGTCTGGCATGCTCCGCCGGACGGGGCCGCGTACCTGACCGGTGATCCCTTCCCCGGTCAGGGGAAGGGGTGCGGTACACAACGGATCTCGGCGTCGGAGAGATCGGTGTCCCGCCACCCCGCCCGGCGGAAGGCGGAGCGCAGTCGCGGCGTCCGCAGGGCGCGCTGCCGGGGCCATCCGAAGTCGATGGGCAGCAGCCCGGGCACGATCGTGCAGACGGTCCGCAGCCCGATGCGCTCCTGCTCCGGTGTCGTCTGGTCGACGACGACGACGTCGAACCCCGCGTCCACCAGGGCGTCACGGCAGTGCCGTACGTCGTCGAGCAGATCCGGCCGGCCGCCGGTGCCGCGGCGCGTCCGTCCCGTCCCGTAGAGCTCCGCCATCGGCAGCGTGCGCGCGGGTGCGAGGTACTCCGGAGCGTGTCCGGCCATCCCGGGCAGCCCGAACAGCCGGGGGTGGTCGCTCAGATTCCGGACGAGGGAGAAGTCGTTCGCCATCGCTTCGAGCGCGTCGCGCTCCTCCTGGACCTGCCCCGGAAGATGCGGGATGTAGGTGAGGACCTCGGAGAGGGCCGCCTCGACGGCGTGTTCGGGTTCGAGGGCGGAGCCGGCGGCGAAGGAGAGCCTCCCGGGCCCGCCGTCCCGGCGCGAGGCGAGGGCGGTGACCACCGGTACGGGCAGGTCGATCCGGTTGTCGAAGACGTGGATGTCGTAGCCGAGGAGCGCCGCACGGTCCACCATGCCCCGGATGACGGCGCTGTCCAACGTGTCCAGGTCGATCCGGGGAAGTTCCGCCCGGCCGTACCAGGCGAGCAGGAAGGCGTCCCGCTCGATGAGTTCGAGGAGCCCGTGCAGCACGGCTTCCTCCAGGCAGCTGCCGATGGCGCAGCCGTTGGAGCACTCGAAGACGAAGTTGTCCGCGGCGATCCCGGCGCTGTAGTGGGCCAGCCGCGCAGGCACCAGGATCGGCCGCTCGTCCCGCAGCGAGTACCCCCGCACCCACGGGATGGCTGCCGCGGGGTCGAAGGGGCTGACCATCGGGTCGTCCCGGTAGGTCTCCTCGCTGTACTCCCCGCAGCTCCTCGGGTCGAGGGCCGCGTCCGCCAGGTTGTCGTAGGAGTCCACCAGGAGCGGCTCCCTGCGGCGGCGATGAGTGCCGGCGTACCGTTCCAGGCCTTCGAGGAAGGCCAACCCCCTGCTGGTGTCGAAGGAGTTGCCCTGGCCGCTCCAGGTCACGTCGGACAGGCCCGCGTAGCCGCGTACGAACACGCTGCCCGCCACCGGGGAGGTGGTCGGCGACGTCACATTGATCCAGGTGCCGGCGCCGAGCGCGCCGCAGACGGGGTTGGCCAGCGCGAGGCTGGGCAACTCGTAGGCGGTCACCGGGCGCAACCGGTAGGTGTCTTCCGCGGGCTTGGGCCGGGAGCGCAGAACGGGTTCGGTCGCCTCCGCCGCCGGGTGCAGGGGAGCGCAGGCCGGGCAGAGGGGTTCCGGCAGCAGGGGGAAGGTCCGGACCCGCAGTGTCTCCAGGTCGATCCGGGAGACCCGCGGCAGCTCCGCGTCCCCCGGTCCCCACGGCCCGGCGAACTCCTCCGCCGGCGTGGCCGGCGCCAGGACGACGGCCTCGTACAGGTCCCACACCGCGTCCACGAGGTACCCGGGGAACAGCGGCCAGCCGGCCGGCGGCGTGCAGGGGGCCGGCTGCCACCCCTGCCCCGCGGCGGCGTGCGGGGCGGCGAGTCGGGTCCGGCCGCCCGTCTCCAGGGCGTCCCGCTCGGAGCGGGAACGCAGCCGTTGCCAGCGCATCGCCAGGCACTGGCCGCATGCCTCGGACGCGCCACCGCCCCAGGGGCCGACAAGCACGGCCTGGGCCGTCAGATGGACGTCGGCCGCGCGGCGCAGCGCGATGTCCTGCGCTGCCGCGGCGTCGAGCGCGTCGGCCGCGCCCAGGGCCGCGACCCGGGGCGGTGATGTGCCGGGCGGGCGGGCTGCCGGGGAGGCGGCGAAACGATCGGCCAGCGCCCGTTGCAGGGTGCGCCGGGCTGTCTCCAGTGGCGTTTGCGCGTCGTTCGCCGGCAAAGGGAGATCGGCTTCGAGAGTCGACGAGTCAGTGTTCATGTGGAGTTGCTCCAGCGGAAGGTCTTGGCGGCGATCACGGAGAAGACGATCCCGAATACCGCCAGGACACCGCAGGACACGGCGATGCCCGCAAGGTCGTGGCGGCCGGTGAGCGCACCTGCCACCGCATCGTTCATGGGACGCAACGGCAGGATGTTCGACAGCGTCCGCACCCATGGCGGCAGGTACTCCAGGGGCAGGAACGATCCGGAGAGGAAGGCCATCGGCACCATCAGGCAGTTGGCGACCGCCGCGACCGCCTCGGGCGTGTTGGCGAGGGAGCCGATCACGGCACCGATGGCGAGGAAAACGGTGACACCAAGGATCATCACGGGGACGAGCAACGGCCAGGGTCCGTCGATACGCAGACCCAGCAGAACGCCCACGGCAACGGTCAGCAGGGTCTGCCAGCCGGCGACCCGGAGTGCCACGGTGTAGCGGGCACCGAGCACGGAGCGCAGCGGTGCCGGCGACATCCTGATCAGCCGCAGCAGGTCGTTGTTGCGCCACTGCATGAGCGTGAAGCCCACACCGAAGACAGCGGCGTTGGCCACGCCCCAGGACAGGACGCCGGAAGCGATGTTGTCGATGTATGCGCCGCCGTTCCCCGACACCTCCTGCCCCCGGTAGAGCAGCCCGAAGATGCAGAGGAAGACGAGGGGGAAGACGAAGGTGAAGAACCGCGCGGTCCAGTCGCGGGAGGCGGCGCGGGAGGTGGCCCGGGTCAGGACGGAGTAGGCGCTCATGATGCGTTCCTCGTTCCGGTGAGTTGCAGATAGACGTCCTCGAGCGTCGTGGACCTGGTCCGGACTCCGTCCAGCCCCGCGATCTCGCCGATCGCAGCGAGCACGGCGCCGCTGCTGCGGGTCCGCAGGACCACCGCGCCGCCTTCGACGGTGACTTCCTCGACACCGGCAATGGCCTGCGCGCGTTCCACCGAGAGCCGCTCGGCCGGAACCAGGAGGCTGGTGGCACCCGAGTGTTCGCCCACCAGGTCGTGCGGGGCTCCGAGGGCGACGACCGAGCCATCGACGACTATGGCCACCCGGTCGCACAACGCCTCGGCCTCGTCCAGGTGGTGGGTGGTGTAGACGATGGTGCGGCCCATCGCCTTGAGCGTGCGCAGCGTCTCCCACAGGGCGCGGCGCGCCTGCGGGTCCAGTGCGGCGGTCGGTTCGTCGAGGAACACCAGCTCCGGCCCGTGGACGAGGGCGGAGGCGATGGCCAGCCGCTGGCGCTGGCCGCCGGAGAGGTCCTCGACCCGTTCCTCGGCCTTGCTCTCCAGCCCGACCAGGGACAGCGCTCCGTCAGCGGCGGCGGCCTCGCAGCCGAAGAGCCCGGCGACGGTGACCAGGTGCTCCCGGGCCGTCAGCCGGGGGAAGAAGGCGGACTTCTGCGTCTGGGCCCCGATCCGCGGCAGCAGGGCCGGGTTGCGGGGCCACGGCTTCCGTCCCAGGACCGAGATCTCTCCGGAGTCCGCGATGCGCAGCCCTTCCATGAGCTCGACGAGGGTGGTCTTCCCTGCGCCGTTGGGGCCGAGTACGCCGAAGAACTCGCCGCGTTCGACCTCCAGCGATACCCGTTCGAGGGCCTGCACCTTCCCGTACCGTTTGCTGACGCCGTCGAGCATCAGGGCCGGTCCCGAAGTGGTGTCCACTTCGCTCACCTCATCCATTCGTTCCGTTGCTGCGCGGTACTGCGGGTTCACCCGGGCTCTACCGTCCTTCCTCGTGGCCTTGCGACCGTGGCCGCCACCATCAGCGCGAGCAGCACGGTCGGCACGACCGTCGCTGCCGCACCGAACCGGTCGGTCAGGAAGTGCCGGCAAAGCAGCACCCCTGCCGTACAGGCACCGAGGACCAGCAGCGCGGAGCCGATCGCGTAGCCCAGATAGGCGAGCCGGACAGGGCGTGGATAGTCGGACACCATGGACCTGGAGGCCTGTTGACGTCTCGTCAGCAAAAGCAGGTACGTACGGCTCTCGGCCGCGTAGTCCGACATCCCCAGGACATGGCTGAGGATCTGGTAACCGTCCAGCGGGGGCAGCGGGACCAGGTTCAGCAGCGCCTGGCCGGTACCGGCCAGGAGCAGGGCCGCGGTGGCGTCGCGTACGGGGTGGCCTGGCGGCAGGAGAGCCCAGAGCGGGTAGAAGGGAAGCAGGAAGAGCAAGTTCGCCGCGGCGCCGGCGGCGGCGGTCGCCACCTGGTGTCGGCGGCGCGGGAGATACATGTAGTTCTCGACCTTGCAGTACATGATGATCATGGGCAGCCGCCAGCGCAGGCCGATCTCGGAGACGGAACCGCCGAACCAGCCGGCCACCACCCCGTGCGCGAGTTCGTGCAGGGCGAGGCTCACCCAGAGCAGGACGGCCACCGCCGCCAGGGACGGCAGGTGCAGCACGGCCCGCAGCCCTTCCCTGCCGAGTTCGCTCCCCCGCAGGGCCATCCCGACCTCCATCGCGGAGACCAGCACCAGTGCGAGGACGAGGAAGAGCGGGGTCCGGGCGAAGCCGGTGAGCCGGCGCAGGCGGTCCACGCAGGCCACCGGGTCGGCGACGAGACGAACGTCACCCCGCAGGAGGGTGTTGCGCCGGTGCGCGCCTCCGCGTCTCGCGGGCCGCACCGTCCCGCTGCCCGGCCGGCCCGGCGGCGAACCAGCCAGGAGTCCGCGACTGTGGAGCAGGCCGAGCATCCGTCGCCAGTGGGCCTGCGACAGCGCGAAGCCGAACTCCCGGGCGTAGTCCTGCTCGATCTCCGCGAGGCTCCGCGTCCCGTCGAGTCGCGTGATGATGAAGTGCTCCTTCACGCCGACGCGGAAGGCGCGCCCGTTGCACGGGTCCTTGAGCATGTGCACCCGGACCGCCCCACGCCGCAGGGCCGGGCTGATCAGGATGTCCGACCGCAGTGCGGGCTGCCCGCCCGCGTACGCGACGCCCCCGGCGGGCCCGGCCTCATCCATCGCCGCCACCGGAGCCACCGGCCTCTTCCAGGGTCTCCCGGAGCGAGCGGCCGAGGATGTGGGCCAGGTACGCCTCGTCGCGGATGGTGACATGGAGCCGGTTGTTCGTCATGTGCATGTACGGGGACAGCAGCCGCGGCAGCACGGCCCGCGGGTCGGTGAGCATCCCGCCGGGGGCGCCGTCGCGCGGGGAGAAGACCAGGTCGCCGCGGAGCGCGAGAGCCGTGGCCCGCTCGCGGAGCTCCGCGCAGTGCGCTGCCCAGCCGCGCAGGAAAGACGGCAGATGCGCGGTGGCACCGTCGGCGATACAGGTGCGGATGACCGTGAAGCGGTGGCGCAGCTGCTCGGCCATCCGGTCGTAGGTGCGGTCGTACTCCTGCGTCCCGATGAAACCGGTGTCGGGGAACGCCTCGTGCCAGAAGGTGTAGTAGCGGTCCAGGTACTCCGCCAGCGCGTCCGGTCCGTCCACGAAGGTGGCGGCCATGACCATCATCAGCTGAGACGAGGTGCCGAGCAGCACGGTCCGCAGATGAAGGTTCTTGGTGCGGAGCGCTTCGATGACCAGGTCGCTGGAGTGACGGAAGTGCCACTCCGCGAGGTCGATCCCGGCCGGGCCGCCGTACTTGTCGAACTCGGGCTCGTAGACCTCGCGGTGGCAGGTGTTGTTGGGCCGCAGCCGCATCCGGCCGTCGGCGCCGAGGAACCTGGGACGGTCGTCCTCGGGGATCTCCAGGTCGAACAGGGTGTTGTACAGCTCGTTGAGGAATCCGGGGCCGACCTCGTAGAGCGCGGGACGCGCCCGGAGGAAGGACTCGACGGCCCGCTCCGTGCGCTCGCGCACCTCGTCGGCGGCCGCCTCGCTGACCGGCCGGAGCCGCAGACGAACGTGCGGTCCCTCCAGCCAGTAGTTGATGAAGAAGTAGCCGGCGAGCAGCCGGTCCGCCGTGAGCGATTCCACCAGGGGTCTCACGCATTGGAGGAGGAGGGGCTGCGGATTGGCGGCGTAGAAGATGTGGAAGGCCTGCCAGGCGCCGGGCTCGCCGGTGCGCGTGGTCGGCTGGTGCGTCGCTGTCATGTCAGGAAGTCCGAGTCGTGAAGGTCTCGACGGCTATTTCGGCCACGTGGCGGCCGCGTCCGGAGCGGGCGGGGAGGTTGTCCTCGTCGGGGAGCATCTCCCGGAGCACCACGGTGGCCCCGGGGTCCTTGGCCAGGCTGTGGAAGGCGCCCAGCGACAGAGGGCTGTCGAAGTCGACGTACTGGGGCTTGGAGCCGCCGGCCCCTCCCTGGGTGAAGGAAGCGAACACCCGGCGGGGGATCCGGTGACCGCGACGCCAGCGGTTCCAGTCGAGGAAGGCCTCGCACTCCGCCGTGTGGGGGGTCGGCAGGGGGAGGTCCCGGACCGTCACCGTCCAGCTCCGCCGGCTCAGCACGATGGAGTCGTGGCGCACCCGCGGCCGGAAGGTCACCCCCCGGTCGGGCCTCCCCTCGGGCACACCGTCCCAGAGGTCGAGCCGGGCACGGGAGGTGGGCGAGAGCAGGAGCAGCGTCCGCGGGATCTCGGGTAGCGCGATGGGCACCAGGTACCCGAAGTACAGCGGTACGACCGTCCGTTGGAGCCTCGTCGAGTGCAGGACGAGGCGGTCCGACTCCTCGTCGTGCCGGAGGCAGAGGTCGTCCAGGTGAATGCGGTTCTCCTCCGGCACCGAACTCGTCTCGCCCGGGCAGACGATCTCGTAGTCGGCCAGCCGCCCGTGCAGATTGAGGTTGCTGCTGACGGGGCCGCCGGTCAGTTCGGCGAACACCGTCCCCTCCGGTTGGAGTTCCCGCGCCGAACGGCGCAGTGCATCGCTCAGCGACGGACTCCGGACCCCGGCGTCCTCAGGGCCGCCGGCGCCGGCCGGCGGGTCGAAGCAGTGGGTGAAGCGACTGAAGGGGAAGGACAGCGCCCCGAAGGACTGGTTGAGCACCAGGAGCGGCTCCCCGTCCTGCGCGGCGGGCTGCAGGAAGTGTGTCTGCGCCGTGAACTCCGCCTTTTGCGGGCCCAGTTCGGCCGCCACTTCAGCCAGCAGGCCCGCCTCGAGGAGGAGCTCGTCGCCACCGTCCTCATGGCCGTCCCACGCCCGCCGCATGCCCTCGACCAAGCGTTCACGAGCCCGGTCCAAGGCGGTGATCCCGGGGAGCCCGAGCCAGTTCTCCTCGGCCAGCTGGATGCCGTCGTCGTCGAACCTCTTCCGGCGGGAGACCACGGTGAGGTACTGGTCGAAGAAGTCCTCGTGGAAGTCGTGGACCAGCTTCAGCAGGTCGTCGCACCGGCCGCCGCGGCCGTAGCGTGCGACGAAGAAGCCGGTGAAGGTGATGCGCTGCGCCAGGGTCAGGTCGAACGCCGGCATGGCCGCCTCCAGACGGCGCAGCGGGTCCGCGACCGCCTTCTCCCAAGCGCTGCCGGTCACCGGCACCGGCTCGTCGCCGACCCGTACGTCCTCGTACAGCAGGGTTTGCGGAAGCGCTGCGCCGCCTTCCCCGGCGGCTTCCAGAGCGGCGCCCAGTCCGCTTCTGAGGTCGCAGAGCAGCGCCCGGCGGGTCGCGGCGTCGGCCGCCGGATAGCGGTCTATGCAAGCGATCGGCGCATCGAGCGCGGCCGCGAGTTGCCGGCTCCAGGGCCGGTCCAGCGCACTCACGGCGTCGCGGAAGGACCTCAGCGGATCCGGGCTGTGGACGTCGGTGTGCAGGGTGGGCACCTGCATCATGCCCAGGTCCAGCAGGGCCGCGAGATAGCGCTCGCACTCCTCCGGTTCCGCTCCCGCGTCGGTCCCGAGCCAGTTCACGAGCTCGTGGTACCGCATCGTGGGACATTCCTCGAACCGGGCGAGCATCCGCTCCAGGGCGCCGCTGCGGCGAAGGAAGAACAGCTGATCCCGTACCGCGTCGAAGGTGACGGCCGCGGTGTCGTCGCCCGCGGCCACCCAGCGGCGGACATACCGCACGCGGTCGTCGTCCCGGACCCAGCCGGAGGCCGGTGCGAGCGGCAGATCCGCCCGCCGCACGGGGTCCGCGGCGATCCGGTCGGCGAAGCGGCCCAGCACAACGGTGTTGAGCCGCGGATGGCTGGACCAGGTGGACGGCAGTTCCAGGCCGAAGGCATCGTCCGAGGTGGGCCGGGCGAACTCCCCCAGTGCCACCCCGGTGAAGGTGCTGAAGGGGCTGGTCTTGCAGGCGGTGCGGTAGAGGTACGCCAGCAGAGAGCGTTCGATCTTTCGTCCGCGCTTGTCCGGCCGCGCGGGATCGCTGCGGACGAAACGGTCGAGCTGGGCCTCCAGGGTCGGCGACGCCAGCAGCAGTCCGAGCCGCAGTCGCTCCTCGCCCGCCAGCACGCGCAGTTCGGCCCGGGTGGCGGTCAGTTCGCGCTCGAGCAGACCTGCGCCCTGTGCGCGCAGTTCGTCCAGGGCTCGCCGCGCGTCGAGCCAGTGCGCCACTTCGTCCGCCGCGGACGCGCTGATCAAGGTGAGAAGCGCCAGGTCCGCGTCCGGGGTGGCCGGCATCCGGTTGTTGAACAGGTCCCGCCGCAACCGCAGCAGGTCCCGGCGGGCCCGGTCGTCCGGGTGTCTGGTGACGAGGGGGTGGAGCAGCTCGCTCAGGTCCGCCCCAGCGGCGGTCAGCCGCTCCTCCTCGTCGAGCACCAGGTCCGCCCAGCGCCGGGTGTCGGGGCAGCGAAGAGCCTGCACCATCTCGATGGGCAGGCCCGCCAGGCGCAGCATGCAGCGGCGGGACAGCGCCCAGGAAGGACTGCGCCCCCCGGCGCCGACCGGCTCCCGGGATACCGCGGAAACGTCGTGTGTCACTGTTCCTCTTCGGTCCATCGGCTCAGGCGATCTCGTAGCGGACGTCGGCAGCGAGCGGGTCCTCGCGGCCGATCATGGTGATCAGCAGCGGTGCCTCCCCTGTTCCGGAGAGCCCCAGCTCCTCGATGTAGGAGCAGTTGTCGAAGCCCAGGGCCACACCGCCGCCCAGGCCCAGGGCGGCGGCGACCGTGTAGAGGGTCTGCGCCAGGGCCCCGACCGTTCCGTTCACCAGCCGGTATCCGCGGTCGCCGACGGCGTCCAGCACTGCTTCCGCTCGGATGGTGGGCACGATGACGGCGCCCGCCTGCTCCAGGTTGTAGTTGGAGAGGAAGTAGTTGCGCTGGAGGAAGTCGCCCGAGTCTCCGGGGCGGACGATCCGGAGGTCGCGGTCCACGCTGTCGTAGGCGTACACGGCGGGCTCGACGTCCCGCACATGGTTGACGAAGGCGTAGAGCTTCAGCAGGGCCGGGCCGCCGGCACCGGTCGCGTCGCTGTCCAGCGACACCGCCGCGAGCGCGGACAGGACGGTCGACAGCTCTTCCGCCCTCATGGGCCGGCGTGCGTCGAACCGCCCGAAGCTGCTGCGGCGTTCGCGCAGTGCCTGCCGAACCTCCATGCCGACGCGGAGGGGCGCGGGCAGCGACCTGCGTCCCATTCCGGCGGCAGCACCCGTCGCCGCGGCGGGGGCGAGTGCGGTGGGCTCCGGCCGGTCCGCCGCACCGTCGAGGGTCGCCTCGTGCATCCGCTGGACCGCTTCGAACCGCTGAGTCCGGCGGGAGCGTTCGCTGTCACGATGCCGGACGGTCGCCGCGGCAGGGCGGTTGTCGCCGCGGCGCGACTTCAGTGCCGGAGCAGGCCGCCGGGCCGCCGGCGCCCCGGCCCCGGTGGGGGGGATGTGGCGTTGCACCGGCTCCGCCCCGCCGGTGGCTCCGGGGTCCTCCCAGGCCAGCGGGACGACCGCGAAGACCCCTTCCTCGCCGTCCGGAAGCCCCAGCAACCGCCCCAACTCGCGCTCGTCGAACCACAGAGCGGGCTCGATGCGCAGGCCGCGGGCCCGCGCCCAGAGCCGCCAGGTCTGCAGCAGGGCACCGACATCCATGCTGACGACGTGGTAGCAGAAGCTGTTGTACTTGAAGGAGTTGGTCCAGTACTTGACGCCGAGTACGAGGAACTGGTCGGTGTGCTGGGCCGCTTCCAGCCCGCCCAGCGTCTCCCGGACGATCCCGGACACATCCCCGGTCAGCAGCCGCTCCATGGCGTGATGCGTGGTGGAGTAGTGGTGCACACCGGGCGTCATCGGGCCGCCGGGCCCCGACACCCAGTAGGTGCTGACGGGGTACAGGGCTCCTCCGGAAGCGGTACCGCGGGACCAGTTGGCCTCCGTGTAGAACGGCAGGGCGGGCAGGTCCGAGTTGCTCTGCACGCCGAGCCGACGGCCCGTCAGTCCGTATGAGTGCAGCAGCATGTCGCCGAGCAGCGGCAGACTGAAACGGCTCTCCGGCATCTCGGGCGGCGGGTAGAGGCCCTGTTCCAGGGGCGCACCGGTGAGTGGTCCGGCGTCGGGCAGGGGGAAGGAATCCACCCCCGGGTAGAACTTGCCCTTGCGCGGGCGGTCGGACCAGTCCGGCTCGAACCGGGCGGGCTCCATCGGGACTCTGGCGCGCTGAAGAACAGCGGACAGATAGTCATGAGCGAATCCCATGACGTCCCTCCTTTCTCGTTCGTGGGCGGTGGATCCCTCGGGTCATGCGCCGTGCGGCCGCCGGTTCATGGGAAGGGGTGCGGAGCGGGGTTGACTTCGTCGGGTGCGAGGTCGTGGTCCCGCAGCCCCGCCTCCCGCAGGGCCGTACGCATCCGCGGCATATGGGGAGCGCGCTGCCGCCGTCGGCCGAAGTCGATGGGGATCAGGCCCGGAACGATGACGCCGACCGTGTGCAGTCCCAGGTCCCGCTGCTCGTGGAGCGTCTGGTCCACGGCCACGACGTCGTAGCCCGCCCCGGTCACCCAGGACACGCACTGCCGCAGGTCGTCCCGGAGGTCCGTGGAGACCGGCGGTACGGACCCGTTGCCGTAGAGGTCCGCCATGGACCGGCGCGGCCGGCGGGATCTGCCGGGGTCGGCCAGCAGGAAGTCCGTGTACCGCGCCATCTCCGGAAGCCCGTAGAGCAGTGGATGGTCGTGCAGGACCTCGACCCGGTCGAAGTCGGCGGCCATCCGGCGCAGCCGGGCCTCGTTCTGCAGGGTCCTGTCGACCAGGTTGACCGCGTCGGTGGCGATCTCGCAGAGGGCCGAGTCGAGTGCGGACTCGGGGTCGAGCCCCGCACCGGCGCCGAAGCACAGAGTGCCCATGCCCCGGTCCCGGCGGACGGCGACCGCGGTGACCACCGGAACCGGGAAGGTGATCCTCGTGTCGAAGAACCGGGCCTCGTAGCCGTACATGGCCAGCCGGTCCACCATCCGACGGGTGGCCGGGCGGGCGCTGGTCCGTGGGTCGATCTCCGGAAGCCGCGCCTGCCCGTACCAGGAGAGGAGGAACGCGTCGCGCTCGATGACTTCCATCAGCCCGAAATAGAGGGCCTCTTCGAGGCAGCCGCCGGAAGCGCAGCCGTTGGAGCTCTCCTGGACGAACCGGTTCTCCAGGCCGCCCGGCGCGTGATAGTACGTCAGGACTTCGGGCACGAGCACCGGTTGTTCGTCGCGCAGGGACCACCCCCACACCCAGGGGATCTCCCGGTCGGGTGAGAACGGCTTCACCTGCGGGTTGTCGCGGTGGAAGGCGTCGGAGTACAGGCCGCACTCCCGCGGGTCGACCCGCGCCCGGTCGCCGAGGGCGTTCAGCGAGGCGACCACCTCGGTCCGCTTCGCCCGCGGCCGCATCCCGGCAGCGCGCTCCAGCCCTTCCAGGACGCCGATCCGTGTGCTGCGGCGGAAGCTGTCGGCGTGCCCGCCCCAGAAGGTCTCGCGCAGATAGTTGCCGGACCGCAGGGTGAAACAGCCGACGGTGGCCGAGGTGGTCCTGGAGGCGACGTCGTGGACGACGGACGGCCCGAGCGCCCCGCAGACAGGGTTGGCGAAGGCATCCGCATCCAGGTCGTAGTCGTCGATCCCCCGCAGCCGGAAGGAACCGGGGGCGTGCTTCGGCGCGGCACTGAGCGTCAGACGTGCCCCCTGCGCGGTGTCCGGGACGCTGCGTGCGCACGCGGGGCACTCCGGATCGGGCACCAGCGGGTAGCTCCGTACGGTCAGCCGCTCCAGGTCGACCAGGCAGATCTTCGGGAAAGCGGCGCTTTCGGACGCCTCCGCGCTCCCCTCCCTCGCCCCGGCCCCGGTCCCCGGCAGCGCGCTCCCGCCCGGCCCTCCCCCGCGTCCCAGGTGGGCCGCGATCAGCGCCGCGAGGGTGTCGGCGGCGAACGGGACACGGTACGGGGACGGACCGGCAGCGGCTGTTTTCCCGCCCTGTTCCAGGGCGTCCCGCAGGGAGAACGAGCGCACCGCCTGCCATCTGCGCGCCAGACAGCGCGGACAGCCGGGGCCGTCCGAGCCAGGCCGGGGCAGTGGACCCACGACGGCGTGGTGCCCGTAGAGGTGGATCGCGACGGGTTGCTCCCCGGACGGTGGTGCTGACTCGTCAGCAGGTACGGACAGTTCGTCCCGGACGCCCAGCAGGGAGATTCCCGCAGCGCCCGGGACCAGGCCGTGTGCGGTCAGACTCGGGCCGAGCAGGGCGGACATACCGGCCCACGGGCCGCCTGGCGGGCCCGCCTCGGACGCTGCCGTCCGGCGGGGCAGCGGGTCAGCAGTCACGGCCGTCCCCACGGCTGAGCAGCACCCGGACGGTGGTGATCCGGCACCCGTTCAGGTCGGCGGACGTGGTCGGAACGATCCACGCGTCGCGGCCGCTCCCGTGCAGTCCTCGCAGCGCTTTCCGCCACGAACCGTCGGCCGCCGACAGGGCTTCCTGTTCTCCCCCGCAGACGAGCGTGCCGGCGTCGAAGGCGGCCATCAGCGGATCACCGGTGTCGACTCGCTCCCCGTCGGGCAGTTCGCGTGCCAGCTGCACGCCCCCGAGGAGGTCGCGTACGGCACCGACCGCCGCGGCATGCAGGCTGAAGTCCGACCCGAGGGCCCATTCCCAGAGCCCGTTGTCGGCGTTCCTGGTCCGTGCCAGCAGGACGTGCGCCGAGGAACGGCCGGCCTCGCCGAGGTCCAGCAGCTCTACCTCCACTCCGAGGTTGTCCGCCGTCCGGCTCAGGAAGGTGAGTTCGGGGTCCGCCTCGGTCGGCCGGAAGGAGACCCGGCGCACCTCGCTGCCGTCGCGGACGGCCCGTTGCAGAGCGTCGTGGGACAGGGCCGAGAGCAGCCCCCGTCGGGCGGCTTCTGTGGGCGATGTGCCCGCTCCGGTCCCGGCCCGGGTGGCGGTGAACACCGCGTCGCGGTTGTACGGGCCGAAAGGGTGCACGGCGGCCGTGGGCAGCAGCGCCGGCCGCTCGGTGACCAGCGAGGTGGCCCGCGTCCACGCCGATACCTCCGGGGCGGCCGACATGGTGGCGCCCTGCGCGGTGGCCAGTGCCGGGACCTCGACACGGATCGGCGGCTCCTGTTCCGCCTCCGTCCCGGCCCGGGTCAGCACTCCGTGGCTGGGGACCACATGGTCGACGTACAGCTCGGCCGCGGAGAGCAGCGCACGCATCCGGGCGCCCGCGACGTGGTGGACGTCGAAGGCGGCGATACGGCGCAGGGACCGGTGGCCGACCGAGAGCCGAAGTGTGCTGATCTTGAGCGGCGTCTGCGTCAGCGACTCGTCGTCGAAGGAGCTGAACACCCCCGTGCCCGGCTGCACCAGCGCGGCTCGGGCGTTCAGTTCCTCCATCACCGTCTCGGCCCCGCTGTTCTTCTCGGCGGATCCCGGCCCCGACGCGGCGGCCACGGCCGGGTCCGGTGCGCCGGATGTCCAGGCCGAGGGGTCAGGTGACGCCGGTGCACAGGCGCAGAAGGGGCACCGGGGATGCGGTAGCAGCGGCTCGGAGACCACATCCAGGGAGGCCATGTCCTGGATGAGAACCTGACCGGCCGTCTCCGCCCGGAGCGCTCCGCTGGAGGCCCGGAAGATCTCATAGCCGAGCAGGTTGCCGATCATGGCGGCGAGGGGTCCGCTGGGAGCGGCCTGGTCGGGCCCGGTCTCCCGGCCCAGACAGACACTGCTCCAGACGTCCGCGGCTTCCCGGGCCCCTCCGTTGCCGCCGAGCCGCAGCATCGCGCACGCCCAGCACCCCGTGGTACCCCGGCCCATCGTGGGCCCCACAACGATCCGGTCCCCGAAGGTCCATGCGGGAAGCAGGGTTCGCCCCTCCGGGACACCGGCCTCCAGCAGGGCGTGGATCCGGCGCGGGCCGCTCGGACCGCCCGTTACCACGACGGTGTCGTACCCGTCGAGGTCCGACCAGGACAGCGGGCCGCCTCCGGTGACGATCGTCGCCAGCTCGGCGGGGCAGGCTTCGCGGGTCAGCCGCACGGCCTCCGCCCGCACTTCGGCGAACGCGTTCTCGGGAGTGTCGATGTCCGGGAGCACCCCGACGGTGGCGCATCCGTTGCGCAGCAGGCTCACCACGCACCAGCGGGCCACCGGATCGTCGCCCAGCACGGCCACCGCGGTGTTCCGGAACTGCTGGAAGCGCCGGTGCGCGCCGTCCGCGTAGTGGTCGATGTACGCGATCTGGGGAGCGAAGCGGCCGACCACCGCAGGGTCCATCCCTGCAGGGTTGTCGTCGCCCGGTGGTACGTCGCGGGCGAACCCGTGCTCGTACAGCGTCCTCACCAGCCGGGCGACCATGCCGCGACGGTCTTCGGGAAGCCCCGCGCAGATATCCGCCACGCGGTTCTCACCGTTGAGGAACGGCACGATCAGGGAGGTGAACCGGTAGGCGGAGGCGGCCTGCAGATGGAAACCGCCGTAGGCGTTGTGGAACAGCACGCCCCGTGGCGTCTCGGTGTAGAGCACGTCCCGCTGGATCCGCGGCCGGGTGTCGGCGACCGCTTCGTAGGCTGCAGCCATGGATTGTCACACTTCTCTCGTGGGCGTATCGCATCCGCCCGATTCAGGGACGGCGCGGGTGGACCGGCCAGGCACTGGTCGGTCCGCTGTCCGAGCCGGCGGGGGACACGTCTCTCGCCTCCGGCGGCCCGACGGTGTCCGGATGGCAGGCGAAGGCACGGAGCAGACCGTGCATGGTGTAGTGGCGCGGCCCGCCTTCGAGGAGCCCGGCCTCGGCCAGGTGCTCCAGGACAGCTCCGGCAGTCCGGTCGGCGACGCCCAGCGCGGAAGCGCAGTCGTCGGCCGAGAACCGCTGCCGCGCTGACCGGGCGATCAGCAGGAACTGCTCGGCGAACCACCGGTCGACGCGGGCCAGGGCACCGCCGAAGACATGCCGTACGGACAGCGCGGCGTCGTCCGGCAGCGAGAGCCGGGAGACCGGGTCCTGCCGGAGCCAGTCGGCGCCCTCCTCGACCGTCAGCTCCGGGCGGGTGAGCAAGAAGGCCGCCGCGATCCGCAGAGCGAGGGGGTAGTGGCCACAGACCTCCGAGAGTGCCCGTACGGCCCCCGGCTCCCGTTCCGCCCGCGCGCCGCCCAGCATCGCGGTCACCAGGGCGAAGGAGTCGTCCGGCGCGAGAGTGCCCAGCCGGTGCACCCGGCAGCCGTGTCCTGCCGCGAGGCCTGCCAGCCGCAGCCGGGTCGTCACGACGACGGCGCTGCCGGGTTCGGTGGGAAGGAAGGGCAACACCTGTTCCGTGCGTACGACCTCGTCGAGAAGGAGCAGCATGCCCGCGGGTACCGGTGGCAGCGGCTCGTGGGCCTCTCCACCCGTTGGATGCCGAGGGCCGGTTGTGCCGGCCAGGGCCTCCCGCCAGGCATGCGCGGCCTCGGCCGTCGGAAGCGGTGCCCCGTCGTCCCGGCTCATCCGCAGCAGCACCCGGCCGCCGGGAAAGGTCTCGCGCACCTGGTGGGCCGTGTGGAGCGCGAGAGCGGTCTTGCCGATTCCCGGCGCACCCGACAGCACGACAAGAGCCGGTTCGGCCTGCGTGCCCGTCAGTTCCCTTGCTATCGCGCTGCTTTCAGCCTCGCGTCCACGGAAGGAGGGGACCAGCGGCAGCGACGGCGAACATCGGGACCGACCCGGCGCCGGACCCGCCGGCACGGCGGTCGGAACAGGTCGGGAGAGGGCCGGGGAGCCGAGGTCGTGGCCGCGGAGGATGGCCATTTCCAGCCTCTGCAGGCGGGCACCCGGATAGACACCGAGTTCATCCCGCAGATATCCCTTGACCCTGTGGTACTCGGTCAGCGCGTCCACCTGCCTGCCGCTGCGGTGCAGAGCCTCGATGAGCTGCTCCCAGAAGCGTTCCCGGCCGGGGTGGGAGCGGACCACCGCCCGCAGGTCGGGCAGCACTTCCAGGCAGCGTCCTGCGGAGAGTTCGAGGTCGGCCAGCCGCTCCACGACGGACAACCGCTCCTCCATGAGCTGCGACACCTCGTCCCGGTGCAGGGCGTCCGAGGGGACGTTGGCCAGCAACGGACCGCGCCACAGCGAGAGGGCCTCACGCAACAGACCAACCTCGGCCGGCGATGCCTTCCGGGCCTGCGCCGTGCGGACCAGGGAACGGAACCGCAGCAGGTCCAGGCTCTCCGGCACGGCCGCGATGCGGTAGCCGCCGGGGACGTACTCGATGGTGTGGTCGGCTATCCCGTAGCGGACGAAGACCCGTCGCAGCCGCCGAATGCAGGTGTGCAGGGCCGCATTCGCCGTGGACGGCTGACGCTCACCCCAGATGCTCTGCCGGAGGTGGTCCGTGGACACCACACTGTTGGGATGCAGCAGCAGGGTGGCCAGTAGCGAGGTGGGCTTGGAGGGTTGGAGGATGACCTCGTCGGTGCCGTCCACGATGGTGAGCGGCCCCAGGATCCGGAAGCCGAGCGCCGGGGGCCTGCAGAGAGGGTCGTCGGCGCGGTGGTCAGGTGCATGAGTCATGAGGTCGGTCCAGTTCGTGCGGTCCCGTACGTGCCGTCACACCGTCGTCACGTCGGGCACGGAGATGTGCTTGATGTAGGCGTCCCCGCCGGGCCAGTCGTCGTCCAGGCACACCGCGTACGTCCTTGGTCGCGCCGGAGGCCGGATGGAGGGAGCGACCGGTACCTACTCACCGCCATCGGTCCGGGCCCGCCGCGCGGGACGGTGGCAGCTGTAGTCGAGGTCCACCGAGGCGGTGGGGCCGGGCGGGGAGATCACTTCGAGAAGGGCACGGGCACGCAACCGGCCGGGTCCGTGGAAGGACCACGTCGTCTGCACGGAGACGGCCCTCTCCCCCTCCCGTACGGCCTCGTGCAGCGGAAGCGACTTGCTGCCGTCACTGCGCTTCCACCGGTACGTGAGCGTTCCACCGCCTCCGTTGGTGCGGACCGTCCCGTGTACGGTCACCGTCTGGTCGCAGCCCGGATTCCGGATGTCGGCGGTCACTCGCACGTCGCCGACGTAGAGGTCCGCCGGGTGGCGCGGCCAGAAGTGCCATACGACGGCACCGGCGACGAGGACGGCGACGAGATACCAACTCAGGCCGGGGAGCAGCGGTCTGCGTTCCGCCCGGCGGCGGCCGCGGCCACGGGCACCGCGGACCGCGAGCCGCTGTCGCTCCCGGACGGCGGCGCCGTCGGGGACGCCCGGGCCGAATCCGGTCCGGGTCTCCCCGACCGTCGGCGGCCCGGTGTCGACCAGCGTCGCGGAGAGAGTCCCATGATCCGTGCGGAGAGGACCGGGTGACGGTCCGTCCGCCAGGTCGGCCGTTGGGATCTCCGCCGCACGGGTGCTCGCACGCGGGAAGGGCTGCTCCCGGCCCAGGGTCTCCAGTTCGACCGTGACGTCGAGCGAGGAGTCCGCCAGCAGGGTCAACGGCGCCGTGTCCCGCGGAAAGATCTGCAGTCGGGGGTCGGGCCGGCCGCGGTCCCCCGGCTGCGGAGCCCCCGGACCTACCGCACCGGCCCCGCTCCCCCGTCCGACCGGGTCCACAGAGGCGTCTTCGGGCCCGTTCACCGCGGCAGGCATGCCTGGGTCCAGCCCGATCTGTACGGCCTTGCGGCCTGGGCGCCGGGCGATGTGGTGGCCAGAACCCCGCGGAACGATGTGCAGTTGGAAGCGTCGAAGAAGTGCTCGACGGCGATCGTGTAACTGGTGCGTCCCTGAAGCACGAAGGTCTGCGAGCCACCGTCCCGGTCGCCGGGTGCCCGGGCCGTACTGCCCTGGTACGCGTCGTACCAGTTCACCGTCAGCCTCACCGGCTCCGAACTGTCGGTGGTGACGCTGATGGTGGCGGTGGCCCGGCTGTTGGCCCCCGCCGTGAAGCCGGTGACCCCGAGGAAGCCGACGCGGGCCTCAGGCACACTGTCGGTGGTGGGCTGCTCCGACTCCGGTGCGGGGTCCTCGGATTCCCCCTGCGGATCGGCCGACGGGCCGGTCCCGGTCTCCGCCGGGGCACCGGTGATGGTTGCGGAAGAGGTTTCTGCGGCCCCCGGATCGTCCTGGACGGTGACCGCTTCCTCGGTGGCCCCCGGCGTGGTGGCGACGCCCGCGGTCGGGCTGCCGGTGCCCTTGGCCGGCCGCCCCGAGGCGGAACCGGATGCCGGAGGGGGCTCGGCGGGCGGCGTGTCCACCGGCCCGGCGACCTGTTCGGCGGCCTGCGGGCGGTGGCTCCCGCCGTCATTGCCCTGGGCTGCCATCGAGGCGACCGCGCCGAGAGCCAGGACTGCGGAACCGGCCGCGAGACTTATCTGCGTCCGCTTACCGGGCATTCTGCGCCTGCGGGCACCCGCCGTCACGGCCGAGATGCCTGCGGGCCCGGTGAGCAGCGTGGCGGAACTGTCGGACCCCCCAGAGCCGCCCGTGCCGGGCTCCGGGAGCAGGGCGAGGAGTGAGACCAGTGCGGCGAGGGCGCGGCGCCCTCGCTCCTCCCAGTCACCGCCGCACACCGAGCGCGCCACAGGTTCGAGCTCGGCGATGAACTCCTCGGCCGAGGCGGGGCGTTCACCGGGATTCTTTGCCAACCCCCGAAGTACCAGACCCCGTACCTCTTCCCGGACTCGGTCCACGGGCACCGGCGCCTCGATGTGCTGCACCGCCAGTTCGGAGACCGTCGTACTGCGGAACGGCGGCGTTCCTGTGAGGCATTCGAAGAAGGTGGCCGTCGCCGCGTACACATCGGCCTGCGGGGAGGGCGGCAGTCCCTGCCACTGCTCGGGCGGCATGTAGGCGGGCGTGCCGGCAGCGTTCGCGCTGTCCCCCTGCCGCACAGCGATGCCGAAGTCCACCAGCCGGGAAATGCCGTCCTCGGTGACGAGGACGTTCCCCGGCTTGTAGTCCCGGTGCACCAGGCCCCGTTCGTGGGCCGCCGCCAGCCCCAGCAGCGACCCCTTGAGGACCGCGAAGGCAGCCTCGGCGGGCAACGGCGCATGCGTCCGCAGTATGGCCCGCAGCTCCGCGCCCTCGACCAGCTCCATCACCAAGGCGACGCCCTCGTGCGTCTCCAGGTACTCGTACAGGGCGACCACGTGCGGGGTGTTCAGACTCTCCAGCGTCCGTGCTTCCCCACGGAAGCGGTCGAGCAGCTGCTCGTCGTCGCGGACCCCGGCACTGAGGTACTTGATGGCAACCGGAAGGCCCGTCCCTTCGTGCACGGCCTGGACCACCCGGCCGGTCCCCCCGGTCCCGAGCTCCCGGACCGGGTGGTAACCCGGTGCCGACCACCCGGCCTCCCCGTCCTTGCTCAACGGATCGTTCATCTGCGGCTCCCCCCGGCCAGACTGCGTGTGTTGTGGTGTGGTGGCAGAAATCCCGGGCGCCACACGGCACCCTCGGGGCGTCAGGTC
Source organism: Streptomyces sp. NPDC026246 (assembly GCF_055567995.1). Lineage (NCBI taxonomy): Bacteria > Bacillati > Actinomycetota > Actinomycetes > Kitasatosporales > Streptomycetaceae > Streptomyces > Streptomyces sp. NPDC026246. Next base: position 346,307 of record NZ_JBVHPJ010000004.1, read on the forward strand.
GTTGCCCTGTGATGTCTCATCGTGTCGATCTCCGCCGGGCCTGGCATGAGTAGTGACTACGCATTTCGTCCGGGGGCGGGTTGAACGCCGTCGCGATGGCCGCGGCCCCCGCGCGGATGCCCGGGGATGTCGCCGGGGCTCTGCAGGCGAAGTGACACAGCACGCCCGGCCGCACCGCCCCGGGGCGGTGCGGCCGGGCGTCACCTCCTCACCGGGGCTCCCGGTTCATCGGCGCCCGCTGTTCACAGGGTGCTCTCGAAGGCGACTGTCGCGGTGTCGCGCCCGATCGTCAGCTTGCTCTGCGGCAGATTGCTGGCGTAGCAGCTGTACTGCGCGATGCAGAGGTTCACCGACCGGGCCATGTGCGAGTAGTAGGGCGAACCCGCACCCGTGGGGTTGAACCCGATGGGCCCACCCACCGGAGCAAAGGTCACATCGGTCACCAGCGCCTGCGGATAGGCAACGGACGACTTCTCGGTGAAGTAGTCACTCCGGTTGTACGGGGACGCGGTGATGACGCGAGTGGCCTCCACCGTGTTGACCTGGTTCGCGGTGCACCAGGAGAAGGAGTGGTGCCAGGTGTAGAGGGTGTCGCCCAGGTAACTCTTCAGCGTGATCGGACGGTCCACGCTCCGGCACACCTCCTGGAACCCGGAGAGCCCCGCCGGCCCGGCTGCGGCCGACGACCGGGAACCGGCCCCGGCCTTGCCGGACGGCGCTTCGGCCTTCTTGTAAACCGCCTTGCCGACCTCGACCGACACCGGCACCGTACGGGCCAGTTGCGGGTCGTTCTTGATGATGGCGAGATCGGCGGGCGTCGCCTTGCCGTTGACGGCATGCCGGATCGCGGTTTCGACCTCGGCGCCCCCAGGCTTGTCGGCAGCCGATGCGATGCCCGGATGACCCAGGACCGCCAGAGCAGCAGTGGCCGCCAAACCGACGAAAGCGGTACTCGTCTTCATATTCCCCCCTTGGGAAATCTACGGTGATGTGTATCCCTCACCGCAGTTTTGATCTGATCTGACGAGAAAGATGCTCACCTAGACGGGAAAGCAGGCACGAGAGCAACCGCTACTCAACTCCTGATCACTCCGAAGTCCCCTCCCTGCCCACTCCTCCGTGCCCTTTCGCCGATCAACACCTCTGTCTGACACAAGAGGTGACGGGCCATCAGCCGCAGGAGGCGCGACTCGCCGCCGACGAAAGACCGGCCAGTCCCCTTGATCGTTCTGAGTAACGACGGCTCATGTGCGGTGCCACTGGGACAGATACGTTCGGCAAGCCGTAACGAAAGCGGGTGGCACGCGTGCCACCGGCACCGCGCCCCGTCCTGCAATACCCATCACCGGACGGCGACCTCTCCCCCACCTGAAAGGGCGAACCGTGTCCCGCAGGCTCTCCCGCAGCACACTGACGACTTGGGGATGCGCGGTCCTGCTCTGCGCTTCCGCCGCCCCCTGCGCGGCGGCGCAGAATCCGGCGCACAGCACGGTGGCCGCGGTCACTGCGGATGCCCAGCAGGACGAACGCACCGCGATCGCCGACCGGTCGCGATCCGCACTCACGACGCCCACCGGCTTCCGTCTCACCGCGGGTGGCGAGACCTTGCTCAGCGAACCGGCCCCCGGAACCAACTACCTCGGCCGGGACGGCAGCAACACCGACCGCAACGCCTACAACAACTACAACGGCCTCCCCTGGTGCGGCTATTTCGCCGCAGCCATGTGGGACCACCGGGGCACGCCGGCGAACTACCCCGGATCGCAGTCCTGGCGCACGGACCTCGGCAGCCGCTTCCACGCCTATGCACCGGGCGAGTTGCCGGAGACCGGCGACGTCCTGGTCTGGACGGATAGGGGCGACAGCAGCCACGGCCATGTCGGGGTGGTGGTGGAGGTCGACGGCACCACGGTCGTCACCGTCGAGGGGAACACGGGCGATCACAGCGACAGCGTGTCGGAGCATAACTACACCTGGTACGGAGCGGGCCCCGAGCGTGCCGGGAAAACCTTCCGAGGCTTCGCCTCCCCCTTCTGACCCACCACCGTTCCGACGTACACCCGTCTCCCGGAACTCTCCGCCCCGGGACAGGCGGCCCCGGTCCCGCCCGCCCGGGACCGTCCGGCTCCCGCGCCGCGCGTCCTGATCCCCCACAGCTGCGCGTCCCGATTGACCACGCCGTCCGTTCCGATCCGTTCCGGCCCGCAGCTGCTTTTCGCGGTGGGCCTTCAGCTCCGTGGACCCGACCGTACCCCCCACCGACAGCGGTCCACGGTGGTGGCGCCCGGTCCCGCGTCAGGGGCCGGGCGCCTGGGTTTTCCGCGTTGCCGCTGTTCAGCGGGGGGCTGCGGTCCACCGCAGCAGTGAGTCCAGACAAGGCGGGCAGGGCCGCCGTCATGATGCGTGCGGTGTCCGCCATGTACGTCTCGGACGCGTCGCGTGCCGCCTCCGCTTTGCCCGCGCACACGGCCTCCGCGAGAGAATGCAGCCGGCCTGCGGCCGGCTTCCGCGTCCCGGAACGGTTCCGCCAGCAGGCTTCGGACCGGCAGATAGGCGTTGAGCAGTGTGTTCGTCAGCAGCACGTACACCCGGTTGTGAGAGGCCACGGCCAGGATGCGGTGGAACTCGGCGTCGGCGAGCTGGGCCTCGTCCACGGACCCCGCGGCCTCGACGATCTTCACCTGCCGTCGCAGTTCACCGCGATCCCGGTCGGATGCCTCCGCCCCGGCACGGGCCGCGATCAGCGCGCCGACGCTCTGCCGCGCCTCGAACACCTCGGCCATCCACGTCGGATTCTTCATGACAAGGGCGGGCAGCAGGTCCGCGCTGCCGAGGCGCAGGAAGTCCCGCACCCGGGTGCCGACACCGTGGCGGGTCTCGACCGGACCTGCATGAACGAGACGGACGAAGGCGTGTTTGAGCGTGGTCCGGTTCACCCCGTACCCGGCGGCGAGTTCACGCTCCGGCGGAAGCAGACTGCCGACGGCGTACCGGCCTTCGAGAATGTCCTCCTGCAGGCGGCCTTCGAGCTGGTCGACCGCAGAATCCCGAGGGATCGGATCCAGCCACCACGGTCTCTTCCCGGTTGTCCAAGGCGGGTTGAGCTGCGATTTTCGCAGTGGCCGAGTCACCGCACAAGCGACTCCGGGACAGCGTGCGGAGTCCACTACAGGAGCAAGCAGGAATCTTGACGCTCCGCGTGGATGTGTGCGTGACTTGAACAGACCACCCAGTGGCTGGGCCACTGAGCCACCATGGCGCAGAGGAGCTGATCATGTCCTTGTGCTCGGGACGACTCCCGGCATCGGGCACGCGGGGACCCCTCGCCGCAACTCGCCCCCGGCGTGCTCCGATTCTGGAGTCGATCGCCTTTCGGTACGCGATCGGCTGGGTCTAGCTGCTTTCACCGGCTACTGGCCCTGGCGCCTGCCCCGAGCCGATCCCGCCGCGGTTGCACCACGTCCCCCCTCGCGCCCGCGGGCCGGGGACCGCCGCTCCATCCCCCCGGGCCCCTCTCCGTTCTGCCCGCCCTTGCCACCCCGCGTGCCTTTTCTACTGCCACGACCCCCACGTCACCGGGCGACGACGCCGTGCGGCGAACTGGCGCACGCCCCGTCGCTCTGGAGGAGCACATGACCACACTCCCCCTCGCGCCGCCGTGGCCCCTCGTCGGCAGGGCCGACGAACTCGGCGAAGTCACCGGGCTCCTCAGCACTCCGCACACCCGCGGAATCGTCATCTCCGGACCGACGGGCACAGGCAAGACCCGCCTCGCGCACGAGGCCTGGGAATGGGCCGGACGGCGCGGGCACCCCGTCGTCCGCGCGGCGGCGACCCGGGCCTCGCGCTCCGTACCGCTGGGAGCGCTGGCGCCGCTGCTGTCCCCCCGCCCGCGGGACCGGGTCGCGCTGCACGTCAGGCGCCCTCGGCCTGCCGGGGGCCCGGAACAGCACCGGCCCGTACTGCTCATCGACGACGTCCACCTGCTGGACGACGCCTCCGCCGAACTGCTCCGACCGCTTCTGGCATCCCGGGAACTGCTGCTGATCGCGACCACGAGCGCCGAAGGCAGCCGGGGGACCGCCGGCGGCCGGATCGCGGAGGACCTGCACCCGGTCAACCTCCGGCCGTTGTCCGGCAAGGTCGTGCAGTCCCTGCTCGAAGACGTTCTGCGCGGCCCGGTCGAGCGGCGTACGGCGCGGTTTCTGCACGGTGCCAGCGGGGGACGGCCGCTTTACCTCAAGGAGCTCGTAACGGGGGCTCTGACGGGTGGCGAGCTGGTGTGCGAGACAGGTCTGTGGCGGCTGGTCGCCACCGTCGCACCACCGCCCCGCCTGGTGGAACTCGTCCGGTACCGGCTCTCGACCATCGACGAGCCGGGACGCGCCGTACTGGAGGACCTCGCCCTGTGCGGACCCGACGCAGTGATCCACTTCCCGCAGGACATCGTGGAATCGCTGCGCGCGGCAGGGCTGGTCCGCACCCACGGCAGCGGGCGGGAAGCCATTGCGGAGCTGGCGGACCCGCTGGACGGCGAGGTCCTGCGGACGACCGTCCCCGTGCACCGGTCGCGCCGGACGATGCTGGCGCGGGCCGAACGCACCGAGACGGGAGGCGGCCCGGCCGACGCGGAGCTGTTGCGCTCGACGCTGTGGCGGCTCGACGCGGCGGCCGGGGTGCCACCCGAGCGTCTGACCGCGGCTGTCGAACTCGCCCGCGCGGTACACGACTTCCCGGCTGCACTGCGCCTCGCCGGCGCCTTGGTCAGGGTCCGCCCGGATGCCCTGTCCCATCTGCTGCTGGGAGAGTTCCGGCATGCGTGCGGCTACCCCGAGGATGCCGAACAGGCACTGGCCCGCGGCCTGGAGCTGGCGACCACCCCCGACGAGCGGCTGCTCGGGGTGGTGCTGCGCACCCAGAACCTGGCCCAGGGCCTGCTGCGGACCGGCGAGGCGTTCGCGGTCAATGCCGCCGAGCTCCGCAACGCCCGCGACCCCGCGATCCAGGCCGTGCTCCGTGCCAACGAGGCCGCGCTGTGGACGCTCATCGGCGACATCGACCGGGCCGGTGCCCTGTTGGAGAGCGTCGCGGCCGAGGGCGGTGATCGATCGGCTCTGATCGCCGCGGTACCGAGCGTCTACTGCCTGTCCGAAGCGGGCCGCCCCGACGAGGCGCTGGCCGCCGCGGACCGGCGCCGCGAACGGCCCGAGTGCGCGCGCGCCGACAGCGTGGCCCATCCCGCGCTGCTGCAGAGCGCCGCCGCCCGGGCACTGGCCGAGGCGGGCCGGCTGAAGGAGGCCGAGAGCCTGGCCCACCAGGCATACGACCACGCAGTCGACACCCGTGCGGTGACGGCGCAGATCCGATCGGCGACCGACCTGGGCTGGATCTGCTATCTGCAGGGCAGCACGACCCGGGCCAGGTACTGGTTCGCCTCCGTGGTGTCGTGCTCCCGGGATCAGGGATTCCTGTCCGGGCTCTGGGCCGGTCTGGCCGGGCGGGCGCTGGTGGACGCCGTGACCGGCCACCTCGACGACTCCGACGACGCCTGGGCCGAGGCCAGGCGCATTCTGCCCGACCGGTGGCAGCGCCCCGAATGCCTGCTCGTCGAGGCCTGGCGGGCCGCTGCTCTGGGACGGTTGGGCGAGGCGCGGGCCGTGCTGCGCACCGGGGCGCAGTCGGCCGCCGGGACAGGACTGCTGACGCTGGCTTCCCACCTGCTCTTCGACATCGCCCGCCTGGGGGACGCCCACGGAGCACAGACGGAGCTGACCGAGCTCGCCGACCGCTGCCCCAACCCGTTCATCGCCCTCCGTGCCCGCACGGCCCGGGCGCTGGCCGCGGACGCGGGGCACGAACTGGAGCGGTGCGCAGAGGACGCGGAGTCCATGGGCGCCCTGCTGGTGGCAGCCGAGACCTGGACCGCGGTGGCGGGTACGCACACCGCGTCCGGAGCGCACCGGAAGGCCGCGCGATGCCGGGCCGAGGCGGAACGGCTTGCCGCGCACTGCGGGGCCAGCACCCCGGGCCTGACCCCGCACGCGGTCCGCGACAGTCTGACAGGCCGGGAGATGGAGATCGCTCTGCTGGCGGCCAGCGGTCTGGGCAACGCGCAGATCGCCGAACAGCTGGCGCTGTCGGTCCGCACCGTCGGCAACCACCTCCAGCGCGTCTACTCAAAGATCGGCATACGGGGCCGGCAGCTGCTCAATGAGGCGCTGCGGCGCCAGCCGGCGCTGCCCGGGGAGGGCGTGAACCGCAGCCGGCGCCGGTCGGCAGGGGCAGCGATCGTCCGGCGATGAGCAGCGGGCGGGCGGGCCGGATGAGTAACGAGTGCTCATGTGCACGACGGACGGAACCGTCATGCTCTTCAGGTTTGGTAGCACCGTGATCCCGGGTCTCGTACCCGGACGGCATGGAGTAGTACGTGAAGCCCAACCGGTTCACCTCCCCACCCGTCGGTCGGCCGGGGGCCGGTTCCGGCGACCCGCCGGAGCCGTCATCCTCTGGCCGCCAACGCTGGCCCTTCACGGCCAGAGCGGAAGAGCTCGACGCGTTCACCGCCGCCCTCGACGACCCGGCCACCACGGCCGTCATCGTCCACGGCCAGGCGGGGGTGGGCAAGAGCCGCCTCGCCGACGAGTGCCTGAGGCTGGCGGCGCGCAGAGGTCACCGGGTCGAGAAGGCGGTGGCCACGCCCTCCGTCGCCGCACTGCCGCTCGGGGCACTGGCACATCTACTGCCCGCCGACGCCGTCTCGCACGACCCCGTCGCCGCCTTCCACGCGGCGGCCCGGGCGTTCGGTCTATGCCCGGAGCCGAAGCACCGGCCGGGTGCACCGGACCGGCGGGCGGTCCTCTTCATCGACGACCTGCACCTGCTGGACAATGCCTCGGCGGTGCTGCTCGGCCATCTGCTGTGGGCCCGCGCGGTGTTCCTCATCGCCACCGTCCGCGACGGCGCGCCCCCCTCCGACGCCGTCGAGGCGATCGACCGCAGCGAATCGACCCGCCGCATCGCGGTACGGCCCTTCAGCCGCGCCCAGGTCCGCAATGTCCTGCGCCGCTGCCTCGACCACCCCATCGAACACGCCGCCCTGGATGCCCTGGTCGCCTCCTCCCAGGGCAACGCCCTGTTTCTCTACGAGCTCGTCAGCGGGGCGGTCGACGACGGCACACTCGAGCTGGGCGACGGCCTGTGGCGCCTGAACGGCCGTCCCACCGGCACCCGCCGGCTCTCGGCCATCATCCGGCAGCGCCTCCAGGGCCTGTCCGGCCGGCGCGAGGAACTGTTCGAACTGGTTGCGCTCTGCGAGCCGATCCCCCTCTCCGCACTGCGCCCGGCGGGCTCGGGGGCCGGCGATGTGGAATGGCTGGAGAAGCAGGGTCTGATCCAGGTCCACGCCAACGGCAGACGCACGTACTGCACCCTGGGCCACCCTCTGTACGGCGAGGTCGTGCGACGCCACATCTCGCCCCGCCGACGCCGGGAGGTCTACACCGCGCAAGTGCGGAGACTGCGCTCACACGGCGTGCGACGCCGGGAGGACGCGCTGCGCCTCGCCTCCTGGCAACTTGCCGCCGAACTGCCCGTGGACACGGAGCTGTTGGTGTCCGCGGCGGCCATGGCACGGCACGTACGCGACTTCCCGACCGTACTGGAACTGCTGTCCAGGCACCCGGATTCCCAGGCACCGTTCGCCGTGTGGCTGATGCGCGGCGAGGCCTACCACCACACCGGCAACTGGGAGCGCGCCGAGCAGTGCCTGTCCAGGGCGCAGCAGTCGGCCCGCGGTGAGGCCGAGCTGCTGACCGCGGTCATGGAGCGGACCCAGAACCTGTTCTGGGGCTTCGGGGACACCCGGCGGACCCTGGAAGTGAACGCTGCCTCGGAAGCGGGGCTCGGCGCGAGCGGCCGACGGGTCCTGCGCATCAACGAGGCGGGCTACCTCATGTACTGCGGGGACATCCGCACCGTTCTGCATCTGCTGGAGGATGCGGAGAAGGTGCATGTCCCGCGGCTGCGGATGTGGGGGCAGTTGCAGATGTCCCTCGCTCTGTCGTACCTGGGCCGCACCCGGGAGGCCGCGGAGCTGAGCCGACGGGTCCACGAGGAGCTGACCGGCGCGGCAGCCGAGGAAGGGCGCTACGATCCCTCCTCGCACTGCAGCGGTCCCGCCATCTACCGGGTGGTCGCACTCACCGAAGCCGGGCGTCCGGACGAGGCACGGACGATCGGCGAGGACGCCTTCACCCGCGCGGTGGGTGCCCAGGCCGTCTATGTGCAAGCATGGATCGCGGCCCATATGGGGCGCTGCGAGCTGATGGCCGGGCGGCTGGAGCAGGCACGGGACTGGTACGCCGAGGCCATCTCGCTGGCCCGGGCGAACGACTACCCCCGTCCACTCGTGCTGAGCTGCGCCGGACTGGCCGCGGTTCAGGCCCAGATGGGCGCCGTCGCGGACGCTCGGTCGGCACTGGAGGGCGCCCGGAGCGCACCGGATCTGCAACAGGCGTCGAACCTGTCGGTCCAGCTCGCCGCCGCCTGGATCGAGGCGGCCAATGGACACCTTCCGCAGGCCCGCGCCCTGCTGACCTCCGCCGCCCACCGAGCCGGCCAGGTGGGCATGCACTCCTACGAGGGCTGGCTGCTCAGCGATGCCGCCCGGCTGGGCGGCGCGGCTCAGGCACAGGACCGGCTGGGGGAGTTGGCGCGGACAAGCGACAGCGATCTGGCGCGGGCCCGGGCGATCAGCGCGCGGGCGCACGCGACCGGATCGGCCGACGCGTTGCGCACCGCGGCGGACCAGTGTCTGCTGGTGGGCGCGGAGCTGCTGGCCGCCGAGACCGCCTGCGAGGCGTCCCGGGCAGCCGAACGGGAGGGGGACCAGCGGGGCGCAGCCGCTGCGGCCGTCCTGGCCGGACGCTCCCTGGCCCGCTGCGGTGGAGCAGTGACCCCGGCGCTGGGCGTCGGGACGGCCCGCCCGCTCACCCGCCGGGAGTCCGAGATCGCCGAACTGGCGGCGGACGGGCTCACCAGTCAGGAGATCGCGGGTCGGCTCGTGCTCTCCATCCGTACGGTCGACAACCATCTGCAGCGCGTCTACAGCAAACTCGGGATCGCCTCGCGCACCCAACTGGCCGACACACTGGCGGGCCTGGCCGAGATCCGGACACCTGCCGCCCGGCGCGAGGGGAGTGATGCGTACTCATGAAGCCCGGCCCCGTTCGGCCGGGACTGTTCGGGCTCTGTGCCGGGCGCCCGCTCCGGCTACATCCCGCTCTACCGCGACGTCGAATCCTTGGTGTACGCACTCGCCGAGTTCCGGAACCTCGAGATCAACCTCGACAACGACGCGGACCCCGACTTCACCGACGAGGACTCCCCGTGGAACCTATGACTGGAAGAGGGAACACGGCACCTGGTGTTACCTCGGCCCCGGGAAGGAACTATGCGCCGAAGAAGCTGGGCTTCTTCTAGAACCGCGAAGTGGGGCGCCCGGCGGCAGGGTGGTGCGCCGGGCGCCTCGTGGCAGGTGTCGTCAGGTGCGGGTCCAGCGTTGGTTGTCGCCGCCTGAGCAGGAGTACAGCTGGATCTGGGTGCCGTTGGCGGTACCGGACGAGACGGCGTCGAGGCAGAGGCCGGACTGGACGCCGACGATGGATCCGTCGGCGGCGAGGCGCCATTTCTGGTTGTCGCCGCCCCAGCAGCTGTAGATCTGGACCCTGGTGCCGTTGGAGGTGCCGGCGGCGTCCAGGCACTTGTTGCCGAGGACCCGCAGCTCACCGGCGTCGGTGGGGGTCCACTGCTGGTTGGTGCCGCTGTGGCAGTCCCACAACTGGAGCTGGGTGCCGTCGGTGGTGCTGGAGCCGGGCACGTCGAGGCAGCGGCCCGACGCCGCGTTCCTGAGCTGCCCGGAGCCCGCGGGGGGCGTGGTGGAGCCGCCGTTGAGTGCGTCGAGGACGGCGGTGTACGCGGGCTTCTTGCTGCCGTTGCCGTTGAACAGCAGCGGCGTCTGGTCCGATCGCCAGGAGTCGGTGTCGCGCACGCCCCAGACGGTGATGCCGAGGCAACGCGGGACGGCCAGGCAGTCGTTGGTCACGGCGGCGTAGGTCGAGGCCGGGGCTCCCTGGATGTCGAGTTCGGTCACGGCCACGTCGACGCCGAGGGCGGCGAAGTTCTGCAGGGTGGTGCGGAAGTTGCTGTTGTAGGGGCTGCCGCTGTTGAAGTGCGACTGGAAGCCCACGCAGTCGATCGGCACACCGCGCTGCTTGAAGTCCCGGACCATGGAGTACATCGCCTGGGTCTTCGCCCACGTCCAGTTCTCGACGTTGTAGTCGTTGTAGCAGAGCTTGGCCGCCGGGTCCGCGGCGCGCGCGGTGCGGAACGCGACCTCGATCCAGTCGTTGCCGGTGCGCTGCAGGTTGGAGTCCCGCCTGGCCCCCGAACTGCCGTCGGCGAAGGCCTCGTTCACCACGTCCCACTGGGCGATCTTGCCCTTGTAGTGCGCCATCACGCCGTTGATGTGGCCGATCATCGCCTGGCGCAGCTGGCTGCCGCTGAGACTCTGCATCCAGCCCGGCTGCTGGGAGTGCCACGCCAGGGTGTGGCCGCGCACCTGCTTGCCGTTCTGCACCGCCCAGTTGTAGACGCGGTCGGCAGCGGTGAAGTCGAACCGGCCCCGCTGCGGTTCAGTGGCGTCGATCTTCATCTCGTTCTCGGCCGTCACCGAGTTGAACTCACGGGCCGCGATCGACGTGTAGGCGGAGTCGCCGAGCTTGCCCGAGGCGATGGCGGTGCCGAAGTAGCGGCCGCTCTGCGCCGCCGCGGCGCCGAGCGTGCTCTCGGCGGCGTGTGCGGGCGGCGGCGCGACCAGTGCCGCGATCGCGCACAGGACGCCGACGACCAGCGCCGGTAACAGCCGGCGGATCGTCCGGCGGACTGGGGGTGCGGGTACGGGTGCGGGTGGGGCGTACAAGCCCATGGCTGTGCCTCCAGGGTAGAGATCACGGACTGTCGGATGGGCAGGGGAGCGCGCCGCTCGACAGGGATGCCCGCCTCACTGGTTCGACATACCGAACCCCGGTCGGGCGTTCGGTGGGAAGCGTGCGGGATTGACCGTGCCTCGTCAACACCTGGAACAGAGAAAGTTTCTCACTGAATTCCGAAACATTCGAAGCCTGACAACAGCCTCGGTACAGCGTCTGTTTGCAGACACATCGGCCTCAGACCTTGACCGAGGCACCCGTGATTCCTAGCTTGTGCCCTCAATGATTCGGGGATCGATCGAAAGTTTCGACCGCCCTCAAGGAGGCTCCGATGTGGTTCCGCCCCCCGTTACCGGTCCGTCCGGGACGCCTGCTCGCCGTCCTCACGCCCTTGTTGCTCCTGGTCACCTTCCTCGGCGCCCAGCCCGCCGGCGCGGCGACCGTGGACCCCGGCGCCTCCTACGTGCTGGTCAACCGCAACAGCGGCAAGGCCCTGGACGTGTACAACCTGGCGACCGAGGACGGCGCCCGCATCACCCAGTGGACGAGGAACGACCAGAACCAGCAGCAGTGGCAGTTCGTCGATTCCGGCGGCGGCTACTACCGCATCAAGTCCCGTCACTCGGGCAAGGTGCTCGACGTGCACAACTGGTCCACGGCGAACGGCGGTCCGGTCGTGCAGTGGGCCGACCTGAACGGCGTCAACCAGCAGTGGCGGCTTGCCGACAGTTCCGACGGGTACGTGCGGCTCGTGTCGCGCCACAGCGACAAGGCCCTGGAAGTGCAGGGCGGTTCCACCGCCGACAACGCCGACGTCGTCCAGTACGACGACTGGGGCGGCGCGAACCAGCAGTGGCGGCTCGTGAAGATCGGAGCCGACGGTGGGTCCGGAGCCTGCGAACTCCCGTCGACGTACCGCTGGAGCTCGACGGGCGCGCTGGCGCAGCCCAGGCAGGGGTGGGTCTCGCTGAAGGACTTCACCGTCGCCCCGTACAACGGCAGGCAGCTCGTCTACGCGACCACGCACGACACGGGGACGCGGTGGGGTTCGATGAACTTCGGTCCGTTCACCGACTGGTCCCAGATGGCCTCGGCCGGCCAGAACCCGATGTCGAACTCGGCCGTCGCCCCCACGCTGTTCCACTTCGCGCCGAAGAACATCTGGGTGCTGGCCTACCAGTGGGGCCGGACCGCCTTCTCCTACCGCACCTCGAGCGACCCCGCCGACCCGAACGGCTGGTCGTCCGAGCAGGTGCTCTTCTCCGGGAGCATCTCCGGTTCCGGGACCGGGCCCATCGACCAGACACTCATCGGTGACGGCACATACATGTACCTGTTCTTCGCCGGCGACAACGGCAAGATCTACCGGGCCGCCATGCCCCTCGGCAACTTCCCGGGCAGCTTCGGCTCCACCTCCACCGTGGTCATGAGCGACACGACCAACAACCTGTTCGAAGCCCCGCAGGTCTACAAACTGCAGGGCCAGAACCGCTACCTCATGATCGTCGAGGCGATCGGCTCGCAGGGCCGGTACTTCCGCTCGTTCACGGCCACCAGCCTGAACGGCTCGTGGACGCCCCAGGCCGCGAGCGAGAGCAATCCCTTCGCGGGCAAGGCCAACAGCGGTGCCACCTGGACGAGCGACATCAGCCACGGCGAACTGATCCGCACCAGTGCCGACCAGACCATGACCGTCGACCCCTGCCACCTGCAGTTCCTCTATCAGGGGCGCAGTCCGGCCTCGGGCGGTGACTACGGCCTCCTGCCCTACCGCCCGGGTCTGCTGACCCTGCGTCCGGCCACCGCTCGCTGACGGCCGCACGCGCGGACGCCGCGGGCCGACCCGGGCGTCCGCGTCGTCGGCGGCGTGCCGCGCGTGATGCCGTCCACGCCGCGCGCGGTTGCTCAGCCGAGTCGGCCGTCCAGCCACTGCAGGACGTCCGGGGTCACCGGGTCGGCGAGATCGGCGAACTCCTCGTGCTTCTTCAGGTACTTGGCCACGTAGGGGCAGACCGGAACGATCCGCTTCCCGGACGCGCGGACGTCGGTGAGTGCCCGGCCGACCAGTTCCGAGGCCAGCCCGCGGCCGGCGAAGGCGTCGTCGATCTCGGTGTGGAAGAAGACGCGCTGCTCACCGCGGTCACGGTAGGCCGTCAGTCCGGCTCGCCGGCCGTCGACGAGGATCTCGTACCGCTGCCGCTCGTCCACCCGCTGCACGGCGGGGGCGGTGGAGGACTCGCTCATGGGATGCCTTTCGTACGGGAGGTCGACGGCCGGGACTCAGTGGTGCCGGGGATTGCGGCGCGGGGTGATGACGGCGTTCGGCAGGGCCGGTGCGGGCAGTCGCCGTCCGGGGTAGCCCTCGACGGTGCCGAAGCGGCCGGAGTCCGCCTGCCAGTCATCGCGGGCTCGGACGATGTCCTCGTGGCTGCGGCCGATGAAGTTCCACCACATCACGATCTCCTCCTCGAACGGCGGGCCGCCGAGCAGGACCGTGCGCGCCGGGGTGCCGGAGTCGTTCACCACGGTCAGGGTGTCGGTGCCGCAGGGGAGGTAACCGAGGTCCGTCGGGCGCAGCGCGGTGCCGGACAGGCGGACGTCGCCGCTGTCGACGAGCAGGCCGTGCTCGAACGCGGGGTCCACGGACAGGGTGAGGGTGGCACCCGGACCGAGGACGATCTCGGCGCCCAGCAGCGGGGTGAAGGTGCGCACCGGCGAGGTGCTGCCCGCGAGCGAGCCGAGGAAGACCTTGATCTCGGCTCCGTCCCGGCGCACGGTTCCGGGCACGTGGTGCTGGAAGTCGCGGGCGGCGTGCCGGTGCGCCTCGGGCAGGGCCACCCACAGCTGGACGCCGTGCAGGACGGTGGTACGCGCGGTGGAGACCTCCGAGTGGGCGATTCCGTGGCCGCCGGTCATCAGGTTCATCTCGCCGGGCCGGACCAGGGCGTGGGTGCCGATCGAGTCACGGTGCTCGATCTCCCCGCTGAACAGCCAGCTCACCGTCTGCAGGCCGGTGTGCGGATGCGGGGGCACGTCCATGCCGGCGCCGGAGGCGTCGACCGGGCCGTAGTGGTCCGCGAAGCACCACGCGCCGATCAGGGTACGGGCGCGCTGCGGCAGGGTCCGGCGCACGAGCAGGGCACGCGGGCCTCCGAGCGGCACCTCGCGGGCCGACAGCACCTCGACCGCGGCGCCCCGCCCGGCCCCGGCGTCGCCGGCCGCCGCACCGCACTTCAGCGCCGCCGGTTCGGCTTCCACGTTGCTCACCGGGACCACCCCTCGCCCGCTCTAGTTGTCGCATCAACTATGATGCCACGCAGGCAGGCCGGCGGCCACGGCACACCGGTGCCACGACCGCACGGCCCCGAGGGAGGCGTGACGTGAGCGACCGGAGCACCGGCCCGGCCCATCCGAGGATCTTCGTCGACAAGCGCAGCCCCGAGGCCTTCCGGGCCATGGTGCGGACTTCGGAAGCGGTCAGGGCGACGGCCGCAGGGGCGGGACTGGACCGCACGACCGTGGAGCTGGTCAACCTCCGTGTGTCCCAGCTGAACGGCTGCGCCTACTGCCTCGACCTGCACACCCGCAAGGCCCTCGAGGCAGGCGAGTCCGCGCAGCGGCTGGGCGTGCTGCCCGCCTGGCGGGAGACGGACGTGTTCACCGCCGTGGAGCGGGCGGCCCTGGCGCTCGCCGAGGCGACGAACGACCCCACGGACACGGCCGCGCAGACGTCCGCCTACGCGACGGCCCGCGAGGTCCTGACCGAGGAGCAGATCTCCGCGGTGGTCTGGGTGGCGATCACCATCGGCGCGTTCAACCGCGTCTCCGTCATGAGCGGGCACCCCGTGCGCCGCGCCTGACGGCGTCAGTCCCCCTCGTCCATCCGGGCGAGGACGCGCTCGGACAGTTCGGCGAGCACCCGGAGTTCGGCCGGGGTGACGTGGTCGAGGAAGAGGGCTCGGACGGCCTCCACGTGACGTGGTGCGGCGGCCTCGATCGCCGCGCGCCCCGCCTCGGTGATCACGACGAACGCACCCCGCCCGTCGTCGGGACACTCCTCCCGGACGACCAGGCCACGCCCGGCCATCCGCGCGATGTGGTGGGACATGCGGCTCTTCTCCCACTCCAGCGCGCGGGCCAGATCCTGGTACCGCTGCCGCCCGTCGGGGGTGTCCGTCAGGTGGACGAGCACGGCGAAGTCGGCCGACGACACCTGGGACTCGGACTGCAGCAGCCGTCCCAGGCGTCCGCCGAGCCGTTCCTGCAAGCGGACGAAGCCGCGCCACGCGCGCTGCTCCTCCGGTGTCAGCCGACGCACTGTCTCCGCCATGGCACGAGTGTAGGCATGGGTGACGGATCATCCACGTGCCGTACCGGCACGTGTGCCCGGCTTCCTCCCCGGCCGGACCGGCTCAGCCACGGCCCTCCGCGGAGGCGAAGCCGAGCCAGGTGTGGCGGTTGTTCCACCAGCACCAGCCCACCTTGGGGGCGTTGCGGCGCTCGCGTCCGTCACGGCCGGTGCCGTTGCTGATCCAGATGGCCGGGGTGCGGGCGTCGAAGGTGCCGCCGGTCTTGCGCAGCCGCGAACCGATGGTCATGAAGCAGCGGTTGCGCTCCAGGGCCTGCGGCTGCTGCAGGATCCAGTGGATGCCCTCGGTGAGCACGAGCGGGGTGCGGTGCTCCGCGGTGAGCGCCGGAAGCGCCTCGTCCGGACTCCAGTTGGACATGTGGTCACCGCGGTCGACGCCGGAGACGAAGTAGAGGGGCGCGTCGGGTAGTTCGACGGCGCACGGGGTGAACGCGTCGACGTCGGCCATGTCGACCACCACGAAGCCCGGCTTGCCGTCCCGGCGCAGCAGGGGCGCGAGGGCGGAGGCGGGCGCCCGGTCGGGGTGGACGGCCAGCAGGGAGCCGTCGGTGCCGGCCCGGGCGGCGAAGTCGCGGATCTCGTCGGCGGCCAGTCCGGCGATGTCGTGCACTCCCAGCTCGATCAGCCGTTCCGCCTGGGCACGCGGGGCGGGCAGCGCGGGGAGGACGGTGGACGGGGCGGTCGCGGTGTGCGGCATGCGGCTCCTCGAGTCAGCGGCACGACAAGGGTGTGCCCCGGGCAAACGAGGGGGCGGACGTAAGTGTTCCCCTTCGCGTCGAAAGGGTGCCCCGTCGGTGCCGGCCGGTTCTCGCCCCGTGCCACGCGCCGGGCCGGACGGGCACGTGGTGTGCGGCGGCGATCAGCCGCGGCGGCAACGCCAGGTCGGTCGCGCGCCTCGCTCGGGAGGCGCCGCACCTCGACCGCGCTGCTGGAGGGTGCGGACGACGGCGTCCTCGCCGTCCCGGGCGATCAGCCACCCGTTGCGCGTCAACGGCTCGGAGCCCGCCTGTACCTGCGAGATGCGCGGGGAACCTGGACGGTCGCCGACGATCCCTGCGGACGACGGCTCGCCCTGGAGAAGCCGCACGGCGAGCGGGACGAACGTGCGTGATGCACATCCGCCCGGTGACCTGCCGGCGTCACTCGGGCAGCGGCCGGTCGTCCACCACGTGCTTCATCACGAGCGTGGAGTTCAGGCGCTGCACGCCGGGCAGGCGGGCGAGTTGACGGTCGTAGAGCTGCTGGAAGGCGGCCAGGTCGGTGGTGGCGACGCGCAGCAGGTAGTCCGGGTCGCCGAACAGGCGCTGCGCCTGGAGAACGTGCGGGACGGCGGCGACGCCCTCCTCGAACGCGGAGACCGTGTCGGCGTCCTCCCAGCGCAGGGTCACGAAGACCAGCGCCTCGAAGTTCAGCCCCACGGCAGCGGGGTCGACCACCGCGCGGTAACCGCGGATGGCGCCCTCGCGCTCCAGGTCGCGCAGCCTGCGGTGACAGGGCGAGACGCTGAGCTTCACGCGGGCCGCCAGCTCGGTGACGGTGAGACGGCCGTCCCGTTGCAGCTCGGTGAGAATTTTCCGGTCCAGGGCATCCATGGAGAAGATTCTGCCTCAGATCTCGCGATCAAGGAGGAAAGAAGGGAACACCTTCGGACCGATCCGGCCTAGCCTTCCCCTCGCACCACGGCACGTGAGAGGGATCGCTTCATGGACACGACGACGCTGGCGGCCTTCCTGGCCATGGATCTGCTGCTGGTGTTCACGCCAGGCGCGGACTGGGCCTACGCCGTCACCGCGGGTCTGAGGGACCGGACGGTCGTTCCGGCGGTGGCCGGGCTGGTGGCCGGATACGCCGGGTACACCCTGCTGGCGGTCGCGGGCCTGGTGGTGCTCGTGGCCGGGTCGGCGACCCTGCTGACCGCGCTGACCGTCGCCGGGGCGGGCTATCTGGTGTGGCTCGGCGGGAGCCTGCTGCGGCAGCCCGCCGCCCCCGCTCCCGCCCCCGCCGGGGAGGCGACCGGCGCGGACGGCTCCTCGGCGCTTCGGGTGATGCTCCGGGGGGCCGGGACCAGCGGGCTGAACCCGAAGGCGCTGCTGCTGTACTTCTCGCTGTTCCCCCAGTTCATCGACCCGGCCGGCGGCTGGCCCGTCGCCGGGCAGACCGGTCTGCTGGGCGCGCTGCACATGAGCGTGTGCGCCGTCGTGTACCTCGCCGTCGGCGTCCTGGCCCGCAGGGTGCTGCGGGCCAGGCCGGCCGCGGCGCGGGCCGTCACCCGCGTCTCCGGCGTGCTGATGATCGGCATCGGCGCCGTGCTGCTGGCCGAGCGCCTGGCGGTCGCGTGGCCCTGAGCGGTTCCGGCACCGGAGGGCGGTCGCCGGCGCACTCCCCCGCCGTTGCGGCGGCCGTGCGCTGATCACCGGCCTCTCCCGGCCCATGAACGCGCCCGCAGCGGCCGGTGGCGCGACAATCGGGGCAGGAGCCCGTGAGCGGTCGAGAGGCGTCACACCGGAGGCACCTTGGAGGGACGCGTACCGGAGGGCCTGGCGGTCGTCGTCGACGCCGGCGGGGCGGTCATGGTCTGGAGCGACGGTGCCCGCCTGCTGCTCGGGTTCGAGTCCGCCGACGTGGTGGGCAGGCCCGTGACCGATCTGCTCGCCGCCGCGCTCCCGGAGTCCACGCGACGGCATCTGGCCGACGGGCGCCGCTGGGCCGGTGAGGTGGCGCTGCGGCACCGGGACGGCGACCGCGTCGTGGTCCGGCTGCAGGGGACGCCGCTGCTGGACGCGGACGGCGGGCGGCTGTGGCTCGTGACCGGGACGGCGCCGGTGTACCGGGCCGGACCGGCCGAGCAGGCGACCCTGTCCCTGTGGGACCTCGCGCTGGCCCAGTTGCCGGTCCCGGTCGCGGTCTACGACCGGGACGCCCGGCTGGTCGCCGCCAACGAGATCATGACCGAGGTGATGGGCCGGACCGAGGAGGAGATGAAGGGCCTGACCCTGTGGGAGATCGAGCCCAATCCGCCCTACGACGAGTACGACCGCCTCCAGCGCGAGGTGCTGCGCACCGGCGAGACGATCTTCCACGAGTCGCACGGCAAGGCCCCCGGCGAGATCCGGCCTCACGCCTGGTCGATGTTCATGTCGCCGCTCAAGGACGGCACCGGCACGGTGCGGGGTATGTCGGCGACCGTGTTCGACACGACGGAGCAGTACTGGGCCCGCCGCCGGCTGGCGGTGCTCAACGACGCCAGCACACGCATCGGCAGCACCCTCGACGTCACCCGGACGGCCGAGGAACTCGCCGAGGTGGCCGTGAGCGGCGGGTTCGCGGACTTCGTCACCGTGGACCTGCTGGAGTCCGTCGCCGTGGGCGACGAGCCGGGCCCGCTGCCGCCGGACACACCGGTGACGGTGCGGCGCACCGCGCAGCGGTCGGTGCTGGAGGGCTGCCCCGAGTCGGTGGTCCCCTCGGGCGGCACCACCCGCTACCCGGTCGGCACGCTGCCGCTGCGCACCCTGGCCGCGGGCCGGGCCACCCGGCACCGGCCGGGTGATCCGGAGCTGCGGGAGTGGCTCGGGTCGTCGTCCGCCCGGGCCGAGACCATGGTCACGTACATGATCCACTCGGTGATGATGGCGCCGCTGAGCGCCCGGGGCGTCACCCTGGGCCTGGTGCACTTCCTGCGGCACCGGACGGCGGAGCCGTTCAGCGAGGACGATCTGCTGCTCGCGGAGGAGATCGTCACCCGGGCGGCGGTGAGCGTGGACAACGCCCGCCGCTTCACCCGGGAGCGCCGCACGGCACTGGCGCTGCAACGCAGCCTGCTGCCCCAGCGGCCGCCGGCGCTGGCGGCCGTGGAAGTCGCCTACCGCTATCTGCCGACCGGTTCCGGCGCGGACATCGGTGGCGACTGGTTCGACGTCATCCCGCTGTCCGGCGCCCGGGTCGCCCTGGTCGTCGGGGACGTGGTGGGGCACGGTGTGCACGCCTCGGCCACGATGGGCCGGCTGCGCACCGCCGTCCGCACGCTCGCGGACGTCGATCTCCCGCCCGACGAACTGCTCACCCAGCTGGACGATCTGGTCATCCGCCTCGACCGGGAGGAGGGCCCCGGGGCGCACGAGACGGACACGCCGTCCGGCCAGGTGGGCGCCACCTGCCTGTACGCCGTGTACGACCCGGTCTCCCGGTGCTGCACCGCGGCCCGCGCCGGGCACCCACCGCCCGCGCTGGTCACGCCCGGCGGCGCGGTGCGCCTGCTGGACGTGCCGGCCGGGCCGCCGCTGGGGCTGGGGGGTCTGCCCTTCGAGGCCGTGGAGCTGCCGCTGGAGGAGGGCAGCCTGCTCGCCCTCTACACCGACGGTCTCCTCACGGCGCCGGAGCACGACATCGAGAACGGGGCCGCCCTGCTGTGCCGCGCGCTGGGCGAGCGGGCGGGCACCCTCGACGAGACCTGCGACCGGGTCCTGCACACGGTGCTGGACGGCAGGCCCGCCGACGACATCGTGCTGATGCTGGCCCGGACGGCCGCACTCGACGCCGCGCAGGTGCGCACCTGGCGGCTGCCACCGGAGCCGGCAGCGGTGGCCCGGGCCCGCAAGATGGCGGGTGAGCAGCTGGCCGCGTGGGGCCTGCCGGAGGCCGAGTTCGCGACCGAGCTGATCGTCAGCGAACTCGTCACCAACGCCCTGCGGTACGGCGGCGCTCCCATCGAGCTGCGGCTGATCCGCGACGCGAGCCTGATCTGCGAGGTGTCCGACGGCAGCAATACTGCACCGCACCTGCGCCGGGCCCGGGTCTTCGACGAGGGCGGGCGGGGGCTGATGCTCGTCGCACAGCTCGCCGAGCGCTGGGGCAGCCGTCAGACCGCCACCGGCAAGACCATCTGGGCCGAGCAGCCCCTGACCGCGGACGGGACGTGACGCGGCCGGCGCTCCCCCGGGTTCGGCGGGGCCACGCGACAGGGACCACGCGGCGGCGCAGAAGTCGAGGTCGCGGACGGCGACTCGTGGTGCGCGCCACTCGCGACGACGCGTGCCTCCCAAGGGCGCACGGCCCGCACGGGGCTTGAGGTCCCGCAGGGGGCTTGCGGTCCCGCACGGGGCTTGCGGTCCCGCACGGGGCTTGCGGTCCCGCACCCGTGCGGGCCGATACTGGACGCCTGGCCACCCGCCGGGCCCGGGAGGGACCGCATGACCGTACGCACGGGACGTGTCGAACTGACCGCCGAGGCAGAGGAGTTGCTGCGGCGGCTGACCGCGGCGCACGGGCCGGTGATGTTCCACCAGTCCGGCGGCTGTTGCGACGGCAGCGCGCCGATGTGCTACCCGCGCGGCGAGTTCCGGGTGGGCGCCTCGGACGTCCTGCTGGGCCAGGTGGGCGGCGACACCCCGTTCTGGATGAGCGGCGACCAGTTCCGCTACTGGTCGCACACCCACCTCACCGTGGACGTCGTCCCCGGCCGTGGCAGCGGCTTCTCGCTGGAGGCCCCCGAGGGAGTCCGCTTCCTGCTGCGCTCCCGCCTCCTCACGGACGAGGAACTGCGCCGCATCGCGTCGGAGCCACCGCTGCCGACCGGCGCCGACGAGATCGCCTAGCCCGAGGGTTATTCACGGACGGGCCGCCTTCGGCCCGCATTTTCCCGTAGGTCGGCGAATTCGCGGTGCGGGGCGGCGGCACGAGCGGGGTGTTCACCTGGCGTGTGGAACGCGTACCCCGCGCGAACGTGCCGCGACGGTGATGACCCCAGCGCTTCCCGTGCACCTGTGCGCCCCCTTGCAGAAAGGGTTCACCAGATCGGCGACAGGCGCGGACCGGGCAGGACTCGGTGAGCATCGAGTCGGTGCACCGTCACCGCATCAGCCCGTCGACCAGGACAGGTGGTTATCGATGAGCGGCGTCAATTCCCGGACCGAGCGGGCGTGGACCGCTGGTACTGCACCAGGCATATTCCCTTTTCTCAGTCACGGTATCGCCCTGGCCCGGCGACCGCTGGAATTCCTGAATTCCCTGCCCCGGCACGGCGATCTCGTCGAGTTGCGCCTCGGCCCGCGGCGCGCCTGGATGGTCTGCCACCCCGAGTTGGTCCATCAGGTCCTCAAGGACCCCAGGACGTACGACAAGGGAGGCCCGCTGTACGACCGGCTCGGCGCACTGATGGGCGACGGTCTGGTGACGTGTCGTCAGGACGCGCACCGCCGCAAGCGCAGGATGCTGCAGCCCGCCTTCCGGCGCTCGCGCGTCACCGGGTACGCCGACCTGATCGCCGAGGAGGCGGAGGCCACCTGCCGCGCCTGGCAGCCGGAGCAGGAGGTCCGGGTCAGCGCGGAGATGACGGCCCTGACGACGAGGGTGATCAGCCGCGTCCTGCTGTCCGACTCCCTGGACGAGGCCACCGCCGCAGAGGTGCGGGACTGCCTGACCGTCATCGTCCGCGGCCTGTTCGTCCGCACGATCACCCCGGTCGACGCGTTCTTCCGACTGCCCCTCCCCGCCAACCGCCGCTACCGGCGGGCCGTGGACCGCGTGCGCGCGATCATCGACGCGGCCGTCGCGGAGCGCACCGCGGGCGCGCCCCGCGACGACGTGCTGGGCGCCCTCCTGGCGGCCGGGCGCGAGGAGGGCACACCGGCCCTCACCCCGGAGGAGATCCACGACCACCTGGTGACGCTGCTGCTCACCGGGGTCGAGGCGCCCGCGCTGTGTCTCGCCGACGCCTTCGCCCTCCTCGCCCGCAACCCCGAGGCGGAGCGCCGGCTGCACGAAGAGGTCGACACCGTGCTGGACGGACGGTCCCGGCCCGCCTCCGCCGATCTGCCGCGCCTTTCGTACACCCGGTGCGTGGTCTCCGAGACGCTGCGTCACACCTCACCCGGCTGGCTCTTCACCCGTGTCGCCACGCGGGAGACGGAGCTGGCCGGCTGCCGGCTGCCCCGCGGGGCGACCGTGCTCTACAGCCCCTACCTCCTGCACCACGCGCCCGGCACGTTTCCCGAGCCCGAGCGGTTCCTCCCCGAGCGCTGGCTGCCGGGATGCCCCACCACCGAGCAGCGGCGGGCCTGGATGCCGTTCTCCGCGGGTGGACGCACCTGCCTGGGCGACGAGTTCTCCCTGATGGAGGCCACGTTGGTGCTCGCCACCGTCGCCGGCCACCGGCGCCTTCGGCCGCTGCCGGGGGCCGCCGAGCGGCAGCGCCCGGCCATCACCCTCGGGCAGCGGGCCCTGGTGATGAGCTGTGAACCGCGTGCCCGCCCACCGCGGACCGGGAACGGGTTCTCCTCCGGCACCGCGAGCGAACGAACGGCGGGTGACCACCATGTCGGTCACGCATGAGGAGATCGCCGTCGAACAGCCCGGCGACGCCTGCGCGTCCAGCCTGGCGGAGCTGATCGACGCCCACCTGCACATGCCCTACCCGGCCCGGCGCAACCCCCACGAGGCCGAGGCGGCCGTAGGCGTCGGCCGCTGGCTGGCCGAGTGCGGACTGGCCGGGGAACCGGGGGTCGCGGCGATGATCGCGCGGACCCGTCCGGCGGAACTGGCCTCGTACAACGGCCCGGACATGGACGCCGGGCTGTTGCGCATCGCGGCGCACCAGATCGCGTACCAGTTCGTCTTCGACGACCGCGCGGAGGAGATCGGCCGGGAGGCGCCGGAGTCGCTGCTGCCGATGCTGGCCGAGAGCGTCGGCGTCCTGCGGGACGGCAGGCCGCCCGGCACCGCACTCGGAGCCGCCCTGGCCGACCTCCACGAGCAGGTCCGGCTGCGCTGCACCCCGGCCCAGGCGGCACGCTGGGCGTGGAAGAGCCGGGAGTACGTGCACGGGCTGCTGTACGAGGCGGTCGCGCAGGCCGGCGCCCGTCCCCCGAGGAACGACCTGTGCGACGCCATACGGTCCCTGACCGCCGGCGTCGAGCCCTTCCATCCCTTGTGCGAGGCGGCGCAGCCCGCCGAACTGCCCCCGGAGGAGCTCCACCACCCCGTGGTGCGGCGGCTGAGCCGGCTGTCGGCCGACGCCGCGGTCTGGATACCCGACCTCTACTCGGCGGTGAAGGAGCAGCGCTCCGGCGGGGTCATCAACGTGGCCCTCGCGTACGCGCGCAGCCGGCGGTGCTCCCTGCCCGCGGCCGTCCTGCTGGCCGTACGGCAGATCAACGACACGATCCGTGAGGTCGAGCGGCTCCGGGCGGCCGTCGTGCCCGTGCTGAGTCCGGCCGGCCTCGGCTATGTGGACGGCCTGATCGGCTGGATCGGCGGCTGCTACCACTGGTCCCGCACCGTGCCGCGCTACGCGGACGCGGCGGCCCCGATACAGGATTCCGACCCGCCGGGGAAGGCAGGGTTGACCGACGTTACCCGAAGGAGGGAGGCCCACTTCCCCGACTCCGAGTGATTCATCCTTTCCAGTTGCAGGATCCGTCATATCAGGCCATTACCGCACCTGTACGGGCATACGCTCGGCCTGTCTCCCGGAGGCCGACGACAGAAAGTGGTGCGGCACATGGAGCAGGATCTTGGGCAACCCGTACCCGAGACCCGGCCGTTGCTCGAGCGTGCACGCGAACTGCGTGCCCTCGACACTGCCTTGGCGGAACTGCGGTACGCGGCCGACGGTGTGCCGCGCGCCCGCAGCAGGGGACTCCTGGCGTTCACCGGGTCGGCCGGGCTGGGCAAGACGGCGCTGGTCACGCAGGCCCGTGCCCGGGCCGCGGCGCGCGGGTTCACCGTGTTCTCCGGCAGGGGCGGCGAGAAGGACCAGAAGCTGGCGTTCCACGTGGCGCGCCAGCTCGTGCAGCCCTCGCTGGCGGCACTGGACGCGGAGAAGCTGCGCCAGGCCCTGGGCAGCTGGTACGACATCGTCTCGGCGGCCCTCGGCCTGGAGGCGAAGGGTGCCGCCCGGCTGCCGGATCCGGACTGCGTGCGCGAGGGGCTGGACTGGGTGATGACTCGCCTCGTCGTCCGCAGGGCGCCCGTGGTCCTGCTCCTGGACGACCTGCACTGGGCCGACGCCGAGTCCCTGGGCTGGCTCGCCTCGTTCGCCCCCCGGGCCGACGATCTGCCGCTGCTCGTCGTGGCCGCCTACCGGCCCGACGAACTGCCCCCCGAGGGAGCCGCGTTGCGCTCGCTCGCGGGACGGCACGGCAGCCACTCCTTCAGTCTGGAGCGGCTGAGCGCGGACGGCGTGGCGCAGATCGTCAGGGACGAGCTCGGACGGGACGCCGAGGACCGGTTCTGCAAGGAGTGCTGGTCGGTCACCGGCGGCAGCCCGTTCGAAGCGGTCGAACTCGCCATCCGGCTGGGCGAGCAGAACCTGCGGGGCACCGAGGGCGACCTGACCGCCATGCGGGAGATCGCCGCGACGGTGAAGGGCCCGGGTCTGCACGAGAGACTGCAACGGCTCGACACGCGAACGGTCCGCTTCGCGCAGACCGCCGCGGTCCTCGGCTCGCCCTTCTGCCCGCGGCGCGCCGCTGCCATCGCGGTGCTCGGCGACGAGGACGCGGCCGAGGCCGTCGCGGATCTGCGCGCCGCCCGCATCCTGGCCGAGGGCGAGGGCCCGAAGGGCGAGCTGGAGTTCGTCCACCCTCTGATCGCCACCTCCGTCTACCGGCACATCCGCTCGGGCTTCCGGGTCCTGCTGCACAATCTCGCCGCCGAGTCGCTGCGCACCTCGGGCGAGAGCCCCACCGCCGCCGCACGGCACCTGCTGGAGGTGCCGTGCGAGGGCCGGCCCGAGGCGGTGGCGTGCCTGCGCGAGGCCGCCCGCGAGAGCCTGAGCGCGGGCGCCACCGAGGCGGCGCGCAGCCTGCTGACCCGCGCGCTGCAGGAACCGCCGCTGCCGGAGGACCGGGCCGCGGTCCTGTACGAACTGGCCTGCTGCACGTTCCTGATCGAACCCACCGCCACCGTGCGCCATCTGCGGGAGGCGCTGGCGCAGCCGGATATCGACCCCGACCTGCACGCGTCCATCGTCTACACGCTGACCCAGGCACTGGCCCACACCGACCAGCTGGCCGAGGCCGCCACCGTCGCGGCCGAGGAGGCGCGCAAGGCCGCCCATCCCCGGGTGCGGCTGCGCATGCAGGCCGACCACTTCGTGTGGAGCATGGTCCGCACGGACGACGCCGACGCACCGGCCCGCTCCCGTGCCCTGGCCCGGCTGGCCGCGCAGCTGCCCGGCCGCAGCCTGGAGGAGCGCTGCATCATGGGCCTGCGCGCGTGGGACGCCATGAAGCGCGGCGAACCGCGGGAGACCTCTCTCTCCTTCGCCGAGAAGGCCCTCGACGGCGGCATGAGCTGGACCGACGAGAACCGCGGCTTCGAAGTCCCCGTCTCCGTCGCGCTGGTGTTCATGTACGGGGACCAGCCGCGGCGGGCCGAGGAACTGTTCGGCAAGGGCATCGCCGAATGCGTGGGCAAGGGCTGGCGCGGCTCCCACCTGGCGCTGGGGCAGACGCTGGCGGGTTACATCCGCTACCGCCGGGGATGTCTCGCCGAGGCCGAGAACCTGGTCAGGGAGGGCCTGCGGATCGCCGAGAAGGTCGACGGGGCGGTCCCCGCCCGGTGGTTCGCGCTCGGCGTCCTCATCCAGACCCTGCTGGCCCGCGGGCGTGTCGGCGAGGCACGCCGGCTGGCGGACGGGTCCCGGTACGCCACCGAGGTGCCGAACGCCGTCATCTACCCGGACCCGCGCACGGTGTACGCGGAACTGCTCGTCGCGGAGGGCCGGCGGGAGGAGGCCGTGCCCCTGCTCACCGGGGTCGGCGCCTGGCTGGACCGGCGGGCCTGGCGGAACCCGGCCTGGTGCCCGTGGCAGCTCCACCTTGCCTCCGCGCTGGCCCCGACAGCCCGCGAGGAGGCCCTCCGGCACGCCGGTGACGCCGTGCGCCGCGCACGCGACTTCGGTGCCGCCTCGGTCGTCGGGCAGGCACTGCACACGCTGGCCGACGTCACCGGCGGGCCGGCCGCGCTCGACCTGTACGACGAGGCCGTCGACCACCTCGAACGGTCGCCCGCGGGCTACGAACTGGCGCGCGCCCTGGTCGGTCAGGGCGCGGCGCTGTCGCGCGAAGGCCGCATGCAGCAGGCCGCCGACCGGCTGTACCGGGGGCTGGAGGGCGCGGTGCACTGCGGCGCCGAGGCCCTCGCCGCGCGGGCCAGGCAGGAGCTGTCGGCGGCGGGGATGCGTCCGCTGCCCCTGCGCTACGCGCAGACCGACCTGCTGACGGCGCAGGAGCGCAGGGCCGCCGAGATGACGGCCCAGGGCCTCCCGGCACCGGCGGTGGCGCGGGAGCTGCGGATCACGGAGGAGGGCGTGCGGCGGCAACTTTCCTCGGTGTACCGCAAGCTCGGCACCGACGCGGCCGGACTGGCCGACGCCCTGGAGGCCTCCCCGCCGCCGGGACGCTGAAGACCGGCCGGGCTCACATCGGGCCGGGGGTCGCCCCGCCCTTGAGGCGTTCCAGGTCGGAGGGGCGGACCTGGATGACGATCAGGGCGATCAGGGCGGCCACGGCGGTGAAGACGGCCGCTGTCACGAACGCGGCCGAGACGCCCGCGGTGAGGATCTCGTCGGACCAGGGTTTGGGCAGCTGCCCGGTGCGCTCGAACCGCAGGCGTTCCACCGGTGTCGCCTGGCGCAGGAAGTCGGGGACTTGCTTGTCGGCCTCGTTGGTGCTGGCCGTGCCGTACATCGTCACCAGGATGGACAGGCCGAGGGAACCTCCGACCTGCTGGGTCGCGTTGAGGAGCCCGGAGGCCGCGCCCGTCTCGGGGGTGGGCACGTTGGACAGGGCCATGAGGGTCAGTGAGACGAACTCCATGCCCATGCCGAGGCTGAAGACGAGCATCGGCCCGAGGACGCTGCCCGCGTAGGTGGAGTGCACGTCGGTCAGGGTGAGCCAGGCCAGTCCGGCCGCCGCCAGGATCGCGCCCAGCACCATGAACGGCTTGGGCCCGTAGACGGGCAGGAACCGCGAGGCCAGTCCGGCGCCGACGGCGATGACCGCGCTGACCGGCAGGAAGGCGAGACCTGCAGCCAAGGGGCTGAAGCCCAGCACGTTCTGCACGAACAGCGTCAGGAAGAAGAACATCCCGAAGATCGCGGCGGCGAGGCACAGCATGATGCCGTAGGTGCCCGCGCGGTTGCGGTCGGCGAACATGTGCAGCGGCGTGATGGGTTGTCTGGAGCGCCGCTCGATCAGGATGAAGGCGATCAGGAGCACGACCGCCCCGGCGAACGAGGCCAGAGTGAGCGGATCCCGCCAGCCGTCCTGCGCGGCCCGGATGAACCCGTAGACGAGCAGCACCATGCCCGCGGTGGACGTGACGGCGCCGACGATGTCGAAGCGCCCGGGATGACGCTCGGACTCGCGGATCCACTTGGGGGTGGCGAGCACGATGAGCAGGCCGATGGGCACGTTGACGAACAGCACCCACCGCCAGTTGAGCCACTCCACCAGCATCCCGCCGGCCAGCAGACCGATCGCCCCGCCGCCCGCCGAGACCGCGGCGAACACCCCGAAAGCGCGGTTGCGTTCCGGTCCCTCGCGGAACGTGGTGCTGATCAGGGCGAGGGAGGTCGGGGAGGCGATGGCACCGCCCACGCCCTGGAGGGCGCGTGCGCCGAGGAGTTGGCCGGGGTTCTGGGCGAACCCGCCGAGCAGGGAGGCGAACACGAAGAGCAGCACGCCGAAGATGAACACGCGCCGCCGGCCCAGGATGTCACCGGCCCGGCCGCCGAGGAGCAGCAGGCCGCCGAAGGTGAGGGTGTAGGCGTTCACCACCCACGACAGGCTCGTGGTGGAGAAGTCGAGGCTGGTCTGGATGTGCGGCAGGGCGATGTTGACGATGGTGATGTCGAGAACGACCATCAGCTGGCACGAGGCGATGACCAGAAGCGCCATGACGTTTCCGCCACCACCGGTCTCCTTGGTGGTGGTCGCCTGTGGTGCGGCCGGCTGCGGGCTGCTGCCTGCGGTGTCCACCGTTCGACGGTACGCCCGCCCCATGGGCCTCACCACTCGACCGGACGCGCGGGCGGCCCGAACTGAAATCCGCGGTGCGGGCGGCGATAATCCGAGCGTGATCCGCGTTCTGCTCGT
The DNA here is from genome assembly GCF_055567995.1 of Streptomyces sp. NPDC026246. Lineage (NCBI taxonomy): Bacteria > Bacillati > Actinomycetota > Actinomycetes > Kitasatosporales > Streptomycetaceae > Streptomyces > Streptomyces sp. NPDC026246. The sequence continues at coordinate 374,764 of NZ_JBVHPJ010000004.1, forward strand.
CGAGCACACCCGTCTCGTGCGGGGAGCGTTCGCCGCCCTGCTGTCGCACGAGGACGACATCGAGGTCGTCGCCGAGGCCGACGGCGAGGGGGACGTGCTCGCCCGCGCGCTGGCGTGCCGGCCGGACGTGGCCGTGATCGACGTGGACTCCCGCGAGGGCGAGGAACTGGCCGTCCGGGGTGAGCTGCGCGAGCGGCTGCCGGAGTGCCGGATGCTGCTGGTGATGGCCTCGACGACACCCGAGCGGCTGCGCCGCATGCTGGATCTGCACGCCGCCGGTGTCATCAGCACCAACGCGCCGCCGGACCGGCTGGTGTACGGGGTCCGCAAGCTGGTGCGGGGGCAGCGCTTCGTCGACCCGGAGTTCGCTCTGGCCGCGCTGGACGCGGGCGTGAACCCGCTGACGCCGCGCGAGGTGGAGGTGCTGCGGCTGACCGCCGACGGCACGCCCACGCGGGAGATCGCCGAGCGGCTGTGTCTGTCCGTGGCGACGGTCCGCAACCATCTGTCGGCGATCACGCGCAAGACGGGCGGCCGCAACCGCATCGACGCCATCCGGATCGCCACCGAGTCGGGCTGGGTCTGAGCGCCCGCCCCCTTGCCCTTGCCCTTGCCGCGCCGTGCCCCGGGTGCCCGGGAGCGCCCCTGAACGCCCCCGGACAGAGGAACGGCCGGGCAGGTCATCGAGGTGTACCTGCCCGGCCCCCGCGGGCCCTCGCGCCCTGTCCCGGGATCTGCCACGAGCATGGCAGAGCGGGCACGGCCCCGACCAGCACCGTTTGTCACGCGTTCGACGTGAAGCCGTCATCGGCCACCCGGGAGGAACGCCGATACGGGATGGGCGTTCGGCCCGCCCCGCCCGCTGCCCGGCGCCTTGTCCTGCGGCGACACCTCCTCGGCCGCTCCGGCCGGGTGGCGAGGACGCGGCGGGGTCAGCCCAGGAAGCTCAGCCGCACCTTGCGGTCCGGGTTGTCCTTGTTGGTGTCCACCAGGCACACCGACTGCCAGGTGCCCAGTTGCAGCCGGCCGTCGACGACCGGCAGGGTCGCGTGCGGCGGGACGAGGGCGGGCAGGACGTGGTCACGGCCGTGGCCGGGGCTGCCGTGCCGGTGCTGCCAGCGGTCGTCGGCGGGCAGCAGGGTGTGCAGCGCGGACAGCAGGTCGTCGTCGCTGCCGGCACCGGTCTCGAGGACGGCGATCCCGGCGGTGGCGTGCGGGACGAAGACGTTGAGCAGGCCGTCGCGGCCGGCGGCGGCCTCACGCAGGAAGGACTCGCAGTCGCCGGTGATGTCGAGGACCCTCTCCGCGGATCCGGTGCTGACGTTCAGGACTCGAGTGGTGAAGGCATCAGACATGCCCTCCATCCTGGCCCATGCGTCGGCCGCCCCCGGGCCGCCCCGCCCGTCGGGAAGATCCACGCCCCCGTGACCGTTGGTAGAAGCGTGAACAACCCGCGTGAGGTCGAGACCGTGGTCATCGGTGCCGGTCAGGCCGGTCTGGCGGCCGCCTACCACCTGCGGCGCTCCGGCTTCGAGCCGGACCGCGACTTCGTCGTGCTCGACCACTCCCCCGGTCCCGGGGGCGCCTGGCAGTTCCGCTGGCCGTCGCTCACGTACGGCAAGGTGCACGGGATGCACGCGCTGCCGGGCATGGAGCTCACGGACGCGGACCCCGCTCGGCCGTCCGCCGAGGTGATCAGCGAGTACTTCGACCGGTACGAGCGGGTCTTCGACCTGCGGGTCAGGCGCCCGGTAGGGGTGCGGGCCGTGCGCGAGGGCACGGGCGGCCGGCTGCTCGTGGAGACCTCGGACGGCAACTGGTCGACGCGGACGCTGATCAACGCCACCGGCACCTGGGACCGGCCGTTCTGGCCGCGCTACCCGGGCCAGGAGACCTTCCGCGGGCGGCAACTGCACACCGCGCAGTACCCCGGACCCGAGGAGTTCACCGGGCAGCGGGTCGTCGTGGTGGGCGGCGGGGCCTCGGGCACCCAGCACCTGCTGGAGATCGCCGGGTTCGCTGCGGCCACCACCTGGGTGACCCGGCGCCCGCCCGTGTTCCGCGAGGGACCGTTCGACGAGGACGCCGGCCGGGCCGCGGTGGCGCTCGTCGAGGAGCGGGTCCGGCAGGGACTGCCGCCCCGCAGCGTCGTCTCGGTCACCGGGCTGCCGCTCAACGACGCGATCCGGCAGGGCATCGAGGACGGGGTGCTGGACCGGCAGCCGATGTTCGACCGCATCACCCCGGCAGGCGTGGAGTGGAAGGACGGCCGGCACGTCGACGCCGACGTCATCCTCTGGGCCACCGGTTTCCGCGCCGCGATCGACCACCTCGCCCCGCTGCGGCTGCGCGGTCCGGGCGGCGGCATCCGCATGGAGGGCACGCGCGCGGCCGCCGACCCGCGGATCCACCTGGTCGGCTACGGGCCCTCGGCCAGCACGATCGGCGCGAACCGCGCGGGCCGTGCGGCGGTCCGCGACATCAGGCGGCTGCTGAGCCGGGAGCGGGCCGCGGCGTAGGTCCGTCCGCCGTCACCTCACCCGGCCGCCCGTGCCCCGTCGCTCTTCTGCCGGGCGTTGAACTCCGCGACGTTGCGCTGGTGTTGCTGGTAGTCGGCGGTGAAGCGGGTGTCGCCCGGGCGGATCGTGACGAAGTACAGCCAGTCGCCGGGGGGCGGGTTGACGGCCGCACGCATCGCCTCCTCGCCGGGGTTGTCGATGGGCGTCGGCGGCAGCCCCATGCGCTGGTACGAGTTGTAGGGGCTGTCCATCCGGGTGTCGCGCAGCGTCGTACGGAGGGTGGAGCGGCCGAGGGCGTAGTTGAGGGTGGAATCCATCTGCAGCGGCATGCCGCGCTCCAGGCGGTTGAAGACGACCCGGGCGACCTTCCCCATGTCGGCCTTGGTGGCCGCCTCCGCCTGGACGATGCTGGCGATGGTGACGGCCTGGTAGACGTTCATGGCGTTGCGCTGCGCCCCCGCGGCGATGGGCGCGCCGTTGAACCGCTCGTTGGCGGTGTCGACCATCAGCGACAGCAGCTTCTCGGGCGTCGTCTTCGCGCCCAGCGGGTACGTCGCCGGGAAGAGGTAGCCCTCGGGGTTGCCGTCGGCGTCGTTCGGCAGTTTCAGCGCGGCCTTGGCGACGACCTTCTTCGTGCTGCCCGCGGGCAGTTCGAGGGCCTTGTCGACGGCCGTGTAGACCTGGGTCGCGCGCCAGCCCTCCGGGACGACCAGGGCCGTGGGCCGGGCGTCCTCCTCGGGCGTCAGCATCAGCAGCGGCACCGCCACGGCGGTACCGACCACGACGGCTCCGGTCGCGACGAGGGCGATGCGGCCCCGGCGCGTCAGTCGAATCGTGCTCCGTGGCGGAGTGTTCTTCTGCATGCGGGCACGGTAACCCGCATATCGTCACAAACCCGGCATATTTTCATTTTGTCGGTTGCAGTTGGGCGTCCCGGCGTACCAGGGCGGCGTACCGGCCGTCCTGTTCCAGCAGTTGCTCGTGGGTGCCGCGTTCGACCGCGCGTCCCGTGTCGAGGACGACGATCTGGTCGGCGCCCCGCACGGTGGAGAGCCGGTGGGCGATGGTCAGCGTCGTGCGGTTGGCCGTCAGGGCGTCGATCGCCTCCTGGACGGCCGCCTCGGTCCGGGTGTCCAGCGCGCTGGTGGCCTCGTCGAGGATAAGGACCGGCGGGTCGCGCAGGATGGTGCGGGCGATGGCCAGGCGCTGCTTCTCGCCGCCGGAGAAGCGGTGTCCGCGCTCGCCGACGACGGTGTCGTAGCCGTCGGGCAGGGATGCGATGTGGTCGTGGATCTGGGCCGCCTTCGCCGCCCGCCGGAGTTCCTCGTCGGTCGCGTCGGGCTTGGCGAAGCGCAGGTTGTCGGCGACCGAGGCGTGGAAGAGGTACGTCTCCTGCGAGACGACGCCGACCGCCCGCGCCAGGGTGTCGAAGTCGAGGTCGCGCACGTCGACCCCGTCGAGGGTGACGCGCCCGCCGGTCACGTCGTACAGGCGGGGCACCAGGTAGCCGAGTGTCGACTTGCCGGCCCCGGTCGGGCCGACCACGGCCAGACTGCTCCCGGCCGGCACGGTGAGGTCGATGCCGTCCAGGATCGGGCCGCCCTTGTCGCCGTAGCCGAAGGTGACGTCCTCGAAGCGGACCTCGCCCTTGACGCGGTCGAGGCGGACCGGATCGGGGCGCTCGGTGATGTCGATCGGCAGGTCGAGGTACTCGAAGATGCGCTGGAAGAGGGCGAGCGAGGTCTGGATCTGCACGCCGGTCGACAGCAGGCTCACCGCGGGGCGGAACAGGCCCTGCTGCAGCGAGACGAACGCCACGATCGTGCCGATGGACACCTCGGGGCCGCCCATCTGGAGGGCCATGCCCGCGGTCCAGTAGATGACGGCGGGCAGAGCGGCCATGACGATGGTGATGACGGCCATCCGCCACCGGCCGGCCATGTTCGAGCGCACCTCCAGGTCGACGAGTTCCTCGGACTCGTCGGCGAAGGACCGCGTGAGGGAGTCGGAGCGGCCCATGGTCCGCCCGAGCAGGATGCCGCTGACGGAGAGCGACTCGGTGACCGTGGCGGCCATGGCGGCCATCTGCTTCTGGCGCCGGGTGGTGATCTTCCGGCGTTCGTCGCCGACGCGGCGGCTGATCCACACGAAGACCGGCAGCAACACCAGCGAGACGATCGTCAGCCGCCAGTCCAGGGCGATCATCGCGACGATCGTGGCGACCACACTGGTCAGGTTGGAGACCAGGGAGGTCGCCGTGGAGGTGACGGTGGCCTGCATGCCGCCGATGTCGTTGGCGATGCGGGACTGCACCTCGCCGGTGCGCGTGCGCGTGAAGAACGCCAGGGACATGCGCTGGAGCCGGCCGTACACGGCGGTGCGCAGGTCGTGCATGACGCGCTGTCCCACGGTCGTGGAGATCAGGGTCTGGAGAACCCCGAAGACGCTGGTGAGGACGGCGCCGAGGATCATGCCGAGGGCGAGCAGGCTGAGCAGGCCGGTGCGCCCCTGGGGGATCGCGACGTCCAGGATCTCCTTCAGCAGGAAGGGCGTGGCGACCGAGACGAGCGACGCGGCGCCGACCAGCAGGCCGACGACGGCGAGGCGGCCCCGGTAGGGGCGGAACAGGGCGAGGATGCGGCGGACCTGCCGGGGCTGCTCCTCCATGCCGTCGGGCGGGGTCCAGGCGAGGGCGTGGTCGGGACGCATGGGCTCCTTCGCGGGTGGTGTCGCCGGGGGCGTGGCGGGTCGGATCGTCGTTCATTGTTACCTAGACTCACAATGAACGTCATCCTGATAATGTTCCCCGCATGACCATGCCCGACCCCGACGGACTTCTCGCCGAGCAGTTGCTGCGGCTCACCCGCCGGGTCCACCGCATCCAGAAGCGCCATCTGCAGCAGCGTGAGCTGGGCGTCACACCCGCCCAGTCGCGTCTGCTGCGCACGCTCGCGCACTGGGGTTCGCCGCCGCGCATGGCCGATCTAGCAGAGCGGCTGGAAGTGGTGCCGCGCGCCGTGACGACCCTGGTGGACGGGCTGGAGGCGAGCGGGACGGTGCGACGCGTGCCCGATCCCGCGAACCGGCGCGTGATCCGCATCGAGCTCACGGACGAGGGCCGGTCCACACTGCGCGAGCTGCACGCCGCGCGCAGGTCGGCCGCGGAGGAGATCCTCGCTCCGCTGACGGGGGATCAGCGCGAGACGCTGGGCGCACTGCTGGACACGCTGATCGACGGGGCGCCGGCGGAGCGCTGCTGACGATCGCCGGGCGCGGAAGGGTGAGGGCAGGGCGGGTCCTGTCCTGCGGCGCAGGACCAGGGCGCCGGTGCGGGCACGGCCGGGTACGAGTACGCAGCCGCCGGGCGGGGTGCCGGTGCCGCCGCAGGGGGTGCAGTCGCGGACGGGGGGCGGTAGTCCGCGCTCTGAGGGCTAGGCCGCCAGGTCGGCCCTGTCGCCCATCACCACCACGGGACGCTGTCGCGGGTCGAGCGTGCGCAGCAGGTACCTCATCGCCGACTCGGACACGCTGACGCAGGCCGACGTGCCGCTGCCGTGGTCCATGTGCAGCCAGATCCCGCCGCCCTTCTCCTGACCCTCCGGCCGGGTCGGGTCGTTGGGCGGGGTGCCCTTGACGCGGTTGTAGTCGATGGCGATGACGTAGTCGAAGTCGTGCCAGTGCGACTTGGCCCACCAGCGCGGGGCGGTGAAGGCCGCGGAGCGCGTGTACGGGAGCCGGGAGCCCGGGTCCGGCAGCACGCCGCCCGCGTCGCTGAGGGTGAACACGCCCACGGGGCTGCGGTCGTCGTCCTCGTGGTGGTCGGTGGTCCAGCCCTTCTTGCCGTTGTGCCCGGCCCAGTCGCGCTCCCGCTGCCAGGCCGAGCCGTGCCTGGTGTACAGGACGACCTTGGAGTCGGCGGAGTTCTTCCCGTCACCGTAGACCGCGACGACCTGGCGGGAGCCGGACGGGATCTGCCGCTGGAGCCGGTCGCCCACACCGGGGATGCGGGTCGGATCGGCCGTGGCCGCGTGGGGGCGAGTCGCCGGGCGCCCGGCGTCCGTCCCGCCGCCCTGCGCGCCGCCGCACGCGGACAGAGCCGTCACGAGAGAGGCGACGACCGCCGTCGCGGCCACCGCTCGTCGTACGCCACCACTGTGCATCGCTCCGTTGTTCATCGCCCCATGGTCGCACCCGCGCTCCGGTGACGACGGGGCGAGGTCGCACGGGCGGCCGGTCGCGTGCGGTGGACGGAAAACCGGTTGCCTCCGACCGCGTCGCAACGCGAACCTGTCACGGTTTGCTGCCTTCGGCCCGCACCCCCTCGCCCCCTCCTCCGCCTCGCCTCACCCCTTCCCGCCTGACACGAGCCACTGGGACGTCATGAAGATCCAAGACCTTCCGTACCCCGACCCGGGCGTGCCGGACGCGCGTTCGGGTTCCCGCTTCCTGTGGTGGCTGTTCCGGAACCAGCTCGGCGGGCAAGCGAAGGCGCTGGCCTGGGGCCTGCTGCACTTCGGCTGCGTCGCCGCGCTGCCGTTCTGCGTGGGCGTCGCCGTGCAGGCCGTCGTCGACCGGTCCGGGGCGCAACTCGCCCTGGCGGGCGGTCTGCTGGCGCTGGCCTGCGTCGGAAGCGCGGTCGGCGACACCTTCCTGCACCGTGCGGCCGTCACCAACTGGATCACGGCGGCGGCCCGGGTCCAGCAGCTCCTCGCCCGCAAGGCCGCACGGCTGGGCTCGGCGCTGACGCGGCGGGTGGCGGCCGGCGAGGTCGTGGCGGTCTCCACGGGGGACGTGGAGAAGATCGGCTGGTTCGTCGAGGCCCTGTCCCGGTTCACCGCGGCCGTGGTCACCGTCGTCCTGGTCTGCGGGGCGCTGCTGGTCCACCAGCCCGCGCTCGGCATGGTCGTCGCCCTGGGCCTGCCCGTGGTGGCCCTGGCCGTGCTCCCGCTGCTTCCGCGTGCCACCCGGCGGGCCGACGTGCAGCGCGAGAAAGCGGGCCGCGCCACCGAACTCGCCTCCGACACCGTCGCCGGTCTGCGTGTGCTGCGCGGCATCGGCGGCGAGGAACTGTTCCTCGACCGCTACCGGGACGCCTCCCAGGAGGTCCGGCACGCGGCCGTGCGCAGCGCCCGCATGTGGTCCCTGATCGCCGCGATCCAGGTGCTGCTGCCCGGGCTGCTGCTCGTCGGCCTGGTCTGGTACGGCGTGCACCTGGCACGCCAGGGCCGGATCACGGTCGGTGAACTGGTCACCGTCTACAGCTCGGTGATGATCCTCAGCTACCCGCTGCGCCACTTCGAGGAGATCGCCATGGCGTACTCCTTCTCCCGCCCCTCCGCACGACGGGCCGCGGGCGTGCTGGCGCTGGAGCGGGCCACGGACAGCGCGGGCACTCTGTCGGCCGGTTCCCTCTCGGGGGACCTGTACGACCCGCAGACCGGGCTGCTCGCCCCCGCCGGGCGCCTCACGGCGGTGGTGTGCGGTGACCCGGACGCGGCGGGCCGGCTGGCGGAACGCCTGGGCGGGCACCCGTCGCAGCAGGGCACCTCCGCGCTGCTCGGCGGCGTCCCGCTCGACGAACTCCCGCTGGACGACGCCCGGTCGGCGGTCCTCGTCCAGGACAAGGACCCGGTGCTGCTGTCGGGCACACTGCGGGAGCTGCTCGACGTACCCGCCTCGGGTGAGGTCGAGCCGCGGCGGGCCCTGGCGGCCGCGCAGTGCGACGACGTGCTCGCGGCGCTGGCGCAGGGTTCGCTGGAGGCCGGTGATCCCATGGACGCGCGGATCACCGAGCGCGGCCGGTCCCTGTCCGGCGGTCAGCGGCAGCGGCTCGCCCTCGCCCGTTCCCTGGTCACCGATCCGCAGGTCCTCGTGCTCGACGAGCCGACCTCGGCGGTCGACTCGCACACCGAGGCCCGGATCGCCGCGGGCGTGCGGGAAGTGCGCGCGGGGCGCACGACCGTGGTGTTCACCTCCTCCCCGCTGCTGCTGGACCGGGCGGACGGGGTGGTGTTCCTGCACGACGGCGAGGTGGTGGCGACCGGGACGCACCGGGAGCTGCTCCAGGGCGAGCCCCGCTACCGGTCGGTGGTCACACGCGAGACGGACGACGAGACCGCGCGGGAAGCGGCGGCCCCTTCGGCCGTGCTGGGGGCGGAACTGATCGGGGCGGACATGCTGCGGAAGCTGGAAGAGATCGAGGAGAAGGCATGATCGGCGTCGCACCACCGGCCTACGACCCGGCGGCCCCGACGACGGCGAGCACCCTGCCGGTCGGCGCCCCCGCGACCGTCCGCGCCTACGTCACCGAGCTGCTGCGCCGGCACCGGCGCGCGTTCGCGGCCCTGGTCGCCGTGAACACCGTGGCCGTCGTCGCCTCGATGGCCGGACCGTGGCTGCTGGGCGACCTGGTGGAGCGGGTCTCCGACGGGACCCGGGAGCTGCGCCTGGAACTCACCGCGGGCCTCTTCCTGGCCGCGCTGCTCGTGCAGGCCCTGTTCGTCCGCCAGGTGCGGCTGCGCGGCGCGATGCTCGGCGAGCGGATGCTGGCCGACCTGCGGGAGGACTTCCTCGTCCGGTCGGTCGGGCTGCCGCCCGGGGTGCTGGAGCGGGCCGGCACCGGTGACCTGCTGTCGCGGATCACGACCGACGTCGACCGGCTCGGCAACGCCATGCGCGAGGCCGTGCCGCAGTTGTCGATCGGTGTGGTGTGGGTGGTCCTGCTGATGGGCGGACTGGTCGTCACCGCTCCGCCACTGGCCCTCGCCGTGCTGGTCGCCCTGCCGCTGCTGATCGCCGGCTGCCGCTGGTACTTCCGGCGGGCGCCGGCGGCATACCGTTCGGAGGCCGCCGGGTATGCCGCCGTGGCCGCCGCCCTGGCCGAGACCGTCGACGCCGGGCGCACCGTCGAGGCACACCGCCTCGGTGACCGCCGCATCGCCCTGTCGGAGCGCCGCATCCGGGAGTGGACCGCCTGGGAGCGGTACACGCTGTGGCTGCGCTCGGTGCTCTTCCCCGTCATCAACGTCACCCACTTCACCGTCCTGGGCGCCGTGCTGATGATCGGGGGCGTGTTCGCCCTGCAGGGGTGGATCGACGTCGGCCAGCTCACCACCGGCGCGCTCATCGCCCAGATGCTCGTCGACCCCGTCGGGCTGATCCTGCGCTGGTACGACGAGCTGCAGGTGGCCCAGGTGTCCCTGGCCCGGCTGGTCGGCGTGCGGGACATCGAGCCCGACCAGGGTGATCGCACCGTGGCCCCGAAGGGACGGCACGTGCACGCCGACCGGGTGCACTTCGGGTACCTGGAGGGCGTGGACGTGCTGCGCAAGGTGTCCCTGGAGGTCGCCCCCGGCACCCGGCTGGCCCTGGTCGGTCCCTCGGGCGCGGGCAAGTCCACGCTGGGGCGGCTGCTCGCCGGCATCTACGCGCCCCGGGACGGCCGGATCACCCTGGGCGAGGCCGAGCTGTCCCGGATGCCCGCCGAACGCGTCCGCGAGCACGTGGCGCTGGTCAACCAGGAGCACCACGTCTTCGTGGGCTCGCTGCGCGACAACCTCCGGCTGGCCAGGTCCGGAGCCGTCGACGCCGAGCTGTGGGCCGCGCTGGGCGCGGTCGACGCGGACGGCTGGGCCCGGGCCCTGGAGGACGGTCTGGACACCGAGGTCGGCTCGGGCGGCCTGGGGCTCACGCCCGCCCAGGCCCAGCAGATCGCGCTGGCCCGTCTGGTGCTGGCCGATCCGCACACCCTGGTCCTCGACGAGGCGACGTCCCTGCTCGATCCGCGTGCCGCCCGCCACCTGGAGCGTTCCCTGGCCCGGGTCCTCGACGGCCGCACGGTCGTCGCCATCGCCCACCGGCTGCACACCGCGCACGACGCGGACGTCATCGCCGTGGTCGAGAACGGGCGGATCAGCGAACTGGGCAGCCATGACGAACTGGTCGCCGCGGACGGGGCCTACGCCTCGCTGTGGCGGTCCTGGCACGGCTGAGGGCGACGGGAGCGCCGGCGCCACCGGCGCCTGGCGTTGCGGGGTCCCGCGGCTCGGTGGAAGTCTGGAGACAGGCACCGGCTCGGGGAACGCCCGAGGGGCCGCGGCACCGGCGGCACCCGGGCGGACCCGGATCCCGCCGGGGGCGCCGGCTCGTGCCCCGTCCGGTGCGGCGGCGGCCCGGCGCGGGCCCTGGTGCGAGCGGGCCCGCCCCACCCCCTGGAGGTACCCCGTGAGCAGCTCCGACGGCTGGGGAGACGACGTCTACCAGCCGGAACAGAACGAGCAGAGAGAGGACACCGGGGTGCTCGACTCCGAGGACACCCTGGACTACGACGGAGTCGACGATCCTCTCGACCGGGGCTGGTCCCCTCCGGAGCGGCCCTGGGCCGTCGAGCACCTGGGCGTCACGGCGGCCGAACGGCTGCGCGGGGAGACACTCGACCAGCGGCTCGCGGAGGAACTGCCGGACGGCGCGGCCGACGACGGTGACGGTATCGGGGACTGCGAGGGCACCGACGGGGAACTCCTGGACAACGAGGTCGGGGCGGCCCGCTCCGGCCGGCTGGTCGCCCCCGACGAGGGCGCCCACGAGGACGAGGAGGCCGCGCTGGTCGCCCTGGACGTGGGCATCGACGGTGCCGCGGCGTCGGCCGAGGAGGCCGCGGTGCACATCGTCGACGAGGACACCCTGCCCGGCTGACCCGGGGCTCCGCCCCGCCGCCCGGCCCGAGCCTGTCACCTCAGTCGCCAGAGGAGCATCCATGCAGCAGGACAAGCACCCCGACTACCACCCCGTCGTCTTCCGCGACCGCGCCGCCGGGTACGCGTTCCTCACCCGGTCCACCGCCACCAGCGACCAGACCATCGAGTGGGACGACGGTGAGACCTACCCGGTCGTGGACGTGGAGATCTCCTCGGAGAGCCACCCCTTCTACACGGGCAAGGCCCGGACGGTGGACACGGAGGGCCGCGTCGCCGCGTTCGAGCGGCGTTACGGCAGCAGCGGCTGACATCCCGCTGCCCGCTGCCCGCTGCCCGCTGCCCGCTGGGGTCAGATCACATTGAGGGCCGCCGCGCAGCCCACCCCGCCGAGCAGCATGAACACCGGCATCAGCACCTTCAGCTCCACCCAGCTGCCCGCCCGGAAGCGCATGAACTTCGGCGGACCGACCGGGTACCAGCGCTTGCGGCCGACGGGGATGGGCCACAGGATCGGGCAGCCGGAGACGGTGAGGGCGTCGCCGATGTCGTGCACGATCGCGCCGAGCACGACCGGCAGCCCCAGCCACAGGTACTCCTGGCCCGGCGCGGTGAACAGCCAGTCCGCGCCGTTGCCCGGCTGGTCCAGCGTCCCCGCGAGGATCCAGGCGGTGGTCGCGGCCAGCAGCCACACCAGGACCTCGCTGCTGGAGCCCCGGGTGGCCCGCCACAGCAGGCCCTCGATGGCCAGCACCATGTGCACGAAGAGGATCGCCAGCACGCCCCAGCGGTCGACGGTGAGAGCCACCACCGACGTGCCCGCTCCGATCAGCACCGCCCACAGCCAGGTGTGGGTGAGCGTGCGGTGCCCGCCCGAGCGGCGCGGGTCGCCCTGCTTCTTCGTCGCCTTGTAGACGGCGTAGGACAGCTTGTCGACGATCTCGCACAGCCAGCGTGACACCGGCCCGAAGGACCGGGAGATCGTGGCCGCCTTGTGGTCGAGGTCCGGGGCGAGGGCGGCACCGGCGCAGATCAGCGCGCCGACCAGGAGGACCGGCCAGGGCATCGGGTGCCCGGCGGCGGCCGCGGCCGCACCTACGCCGAGCCAGGCGGCGGCGCCCGACAGTGAGTGTGCTGGTCCCATCATGGCCGTTGCCCGCCCCATTCCTCGTGTGCCGCTGTCCAGTTGACCGGGAGCGCCGACGCGCGGTCGGCGCCCCAGCGTAGCGTTCGTGATCTTCGAGGCCGCAGCCGATTCCCGCATCGGGCACCGGGCCAGGCAAGATGGGGGCGTGACCCTCATCGATCAGCTGCCGCGGACCGCCGACCCCGACGCCCTGTACGAAGCCTTCGAGTCGTGGGCCGGCGAGCGGGGGCTCACGCTCTACCCCCACCAGGAGGAAGCGCTGATCGAGGTGGTCTCCGGCGCGAATGTGATCGTGTCGACGCCCACCGGTTCCGGCAAGAGCATGATCGCGGCGGGCGCGCACTTCGCGGCCCTCGCGCGCGACGAGGTCACCTTCTACACCGCCCCGATCAAGGCCCTGGTGTCGGAGAAGTTCTTCGAACTGTGCAAGATCTTCGGCACCGAGAACGTCGGCATGCTCACCGGCGACGCCTCGGTCAACGCCGACGCCCCCGTCATCTGCTGCACCGCCGAGGTTCTCGCGTCGATCGCGCTGCGCGACGGCAAGGACGCGGACGTCGGCCAGGTCGTCATGGACGAGTTCCACTTCTATGCCGAAGGCGACCGCGGCTGGGCCTGGCAGATCCCGATCCTGGAGCTGCCGCAGGCGCAGTTCGTGCTGATGTCGGCGACGCTCGGTGACGTCTCCTTCTTCGAGAAGGACCTCGCCCGCCGGACCGGCCGCCCCACTGCGGTCGTCCGTTCGGCCACCCGCCCGGTGCCCCTGTCCTACGAGTACCGCTACACCCCCCTCACCGAGACGCTCACCGACCTGCTCCAGGCCCGGCAGGCGCCCGTCTACATCGTGCACTTCACCCAGGCCCAGGCGGTGGAGCGGGCGCAGGCGCTGATGAGCATCAACATGTGCTCGAAGGAGGAGAAGGAGCAGATCGCCGACCTGATCGGCAACTTCCGCTTCACCACCAAGTTCGGCCGCAACCTCTCCCGTTACGTCCGGCACGGCATCGGCGTGCACCACGCCGGCATGCTGCCCAAGTACCGCCGCCTGGTGGAGAAACTCGCGCAGGCCGGCCTGCTGAAGGTCATCTGCGGCACGGACACCCTCGGCGTCGGCGTCAACGTGCCCATCCGCACGGTGCTGTTCACGGCCCTCACCAAGTACGACGGCACTCGCGTCCGCACGCTGCGTGCCCGGGAGTTCCACCAGATCGCGGGCCGCGCCGGGCGGGCCGGTTTCGACACCGAGGGCTTCGTCGTCGCCCAGGCGCCCGAGCACGTCGTGGAGAACGAGAAGGCCCTCGCCAAGGCCGGCGACGACCCGAAGAAGCGCCGCAAGGTCGTCCGCAAGAAGGCCCCCGAGGGGTTCGTCGCCTGGTCCGAGCAGACCTTCGAGAAGCTCATCGCCTCCGAGCCGGAGCCCCTGACCTCGCGGTTCCGCGTGACGCACACCATGCTGCTGTCGGTCATCGCCCGGCCCGGCAACGCCTTCGAGGCCATGCGCCACCTGCTGGAGGACAACCACGAGCCGCGCAAGCAGCAACTGCGGCACATCCGCCGGGCCATCGCCATCTACCGCTCGCTGCTCGACGGCGGCATCGTCGAGAAGCTCGACCAGCCGGACGCAGAGGGCCGTATCGTCCGCCTCACGGTCGACCTCCAGCAGGACTTCGCCCTCAACCAGCCGCTGTCCACCTTCGCCCTGGCCGCCTTCGAACTGCTCGACCCCGAATCGCCGTCGTACGCGCTCGACATGGTGTCCGTCGTGGAGTCGACCCTGGACGACCCGCGGCAGATCCTCGCCGCCCAGCAGAACAAGGCGCGCGGCGAGGCCGTGGCCCAGATGAAGGCGGACGGCGTCGAGTACGAGGAGCGCATGGAGCGGCTCCAGGACATCACCTATCCCAAGCCCCTGGAGGAGCTGCTCTTCCACGCGTACAACACGTACCGCAAGAGCCACCCCTGGGTCGGCGACCACCCGTTGTCGCCGAAGTCGGTCATCCGGGACATGTACGAACGCGCCCTGTCCTTCACCGAGTTGGTCTCCCACTACGAGCTGGCCCGCACCGAGGGCATCGTGCTGCGCTACCTCGCCAGCGCCTACAAGGCCCTCGACCACACCGTCCCCGACGACCTGAAGTCCGAGGATCTGCAGGACCTGATCGAGTGGCTGGGCGAGATGGTGCGCCAGGTCGACTCCAGCCTGCTCGACGAGTGGGAGCAGCTCGCCAACCCGGAGGAGATGACCGCCGAGGAGGCCCAGGAAAAGGCCGACGAGGTCAAGCCCGTCACCGCCAACGCGCGGGCCTTCCGCGTCCTGGTCCGCAACGCCATGTTCCGCCGGGTCGAACTCGCCGCCCTCGACCAGGTCGGCGAACTGGGCGAGATGGACGCCGAGTCCGGCTGGGACGCCGAGGCGTGGGGCGAGGCCATGGACACGTATTGGGACGAGTACGACGACCTCGGCACCGGTCCCGACGCCCGTGGACCGAAGCTGCTCATCATCGAGCAGGAGCCGGAGAACGCCCTGTGGCGGGTCCGGCAGATCTTCCACGACCCGAACGGCGACCACGACTGGGGCATCAGCGCCGAGATCGACCTCACCGCCTCGGACGCCGAGGGCCGCGCGGTCGTCCGCGTCACCGACGTCGGCCAGCTCTGACCGGACCGGCAGCAGCGAACACAGGAGAGACCCCATCCCATGACGACGAACCCCGCCGAGAGTCTCGTCGACCTGCTCGACCTGGAGCAGATCGAGGTCGACATCTTCCGCGGCCGCAGCCCCGACGAGTCCCTGCAGAGGGTCTTCGGCGGGCAGGTGGCGGGCCAGGCGCTGGTCGCCGCCGGCCGCACCACGGAGGGCGACCGGCCCGTGCACTCGCTGCACGCCTACTTCCTGCGGCCGGGCCGCCCGGGAGTGCCGATCGTGTACCAGGTGGAGCACGTGCGCGACGGGCGCTCCTTCACCACCCGGCGGGTCACAGCCGTGCAGCAGGGCCGGACGATCTTCAACCTCACCGCGTCCTTCCACAAGCCGGAGGAGGGCAGCTTCGAGCACCAGCTGCCGCCGGCCCGCAAGGTCCCCGACCCGGAGTCCCTGCCGACGGTGACGGAGGAGATCCGCGAGCACCTGGGTGCCCTCCCCGAGCAGCTGGAGCGGATGGCCCGCCGCCAGCCTTTCGACATCCGCTATGTGGACCGGCTGCGCTGGACCACCGAGGAGGCCCGGGACGCCGAGCCGCGCAGCGCCGTGTGGATGCGTGCCGTCGGGCCGCTCGGCGACGACCCCCTCGTGCACACCTGCGCCCTCACCTACGCCAGCGACATGACCCTCCTGGACGCCGTCCGCATTCCCGTCGAGCCTCTGTGGGGGCCGCGGGGCTTCGACATGGCGTCGCTGGACCACGCCATGTGGTTCCACCGCCCCTTCCGCGCGGACGACTGGCTGCTCTACGACCAGGAGTCGCCCATCGCCGTCGGCGGCCGTGGTCTGGCCCGGGGCCGGATCTACGACCTGGAGGGACGGCTGGTCGTCTCCGTCGTCCAGGAAGGCCTCTTCCGCAAGCTCGGCTGAGCCGGCCTTCACCGATCCGGGCCCCAGGGGGTGGGCCCCGGATCGCGCCCGGGGCCCGGACCGGTGACCATGGCAGGGGAACTACCAGCCGGCGTCACGCGCCCGCCGCAACCGGGAGGTGACCACGCTGCACACCGTGCTCCCCGTTCTGTTCGCCGTCTGCGCGGCCTTCAGCAACGCCGTCGCGACCGTGCTGCAGCGCAAGGCGGCGCTCACCGTGCCGCGTGCGCAGGGCTTCCGGGTGGGGCTGATGCTCGATTTGCTGCGGCGGCCGGTCTGGCTGGCCGGCATCGTCGCGGTGATCGGCGCCGCCGTCTGCCAGGCGCTGGCCCTGGCGACGGGGCCGTTGACGATCGTGCAGCCGCTGTTCGTCCTGGAACTTCCGCTCACTCTGGTCGTCGCCTCTCTGCTGATGCACCGGCGTCTGCCCGGTGCGGGCTGGCTGGCCGTCGCGGTGGTGGTGGCCGGGCTCGCCCTGGCCCTGGCCGCGGCCTCCCCCTCCGGGAACCGCACCCATGTACCGCTGGATCGCTGGATTCCCGCGCTGGCCGTGTGCGCGGCGGTGGTCGTGGTCCTCTCGGTCGCCGCTCTCAAGCGCCCCGAGGGCCGTGCCCGTGCCGCGTGTCTGGGAACTGCCACGGCGATCAGCTACGCGGTGACCGCCGCGCTGATGAAGGCGGCCACCCACATCCTCGACGAGCAGGGACTCGTGGCCTTCCTCACCACGTGGCAGACCTACGCCTTCGCCGTGACCGGCGTGTGTGCGCTGTTCCTGCTGGAGAACGCCATGCAGGCCGGCCCACTGGTCGCCTCCCAGCCGGCGCTCACCCTCGGCGACGCACTGGTGAGTCTCGCCCTCGGCATCCTGTTGTACGAGGAGACGGTCCGTTCGGGGTGGTGGCTGGTGCCCCAGTTGTTCGGGGTCGCGCTGATCGCCGCGGGGGTCCTGGCGCTGTCCCGTATCCCCTTCACCCAGTCGCTGGTCGCCCCGGACGAGGAGCAGGAGCCTGTGGCAGCGCCCTGACGACGGCCTCTACCGCCGGCCTCTGCGGCGGAGGCGGCTCAGCAGGCCGGCCGGGCGGGATCCGGTGCGGGATCCGGGGCGAGACCCGGGGCGGGTGGCGAGGGAGGATCCGGGGCGGGTGGCGAGGGAAGGTCCAGGGCGGGTGGTGCCCTGGGACGGCACGTGAGTGCCGGGCGCCTGGCGTGCGACGGCCGAGGCCGGCCACGACAGGAGCGCCGGCGTGCGCCGCTCGGCAGGAGAGGGAGCCGGGAGCCATTCGCGTGCCGTCTCCAGCGTGTGGGCCAGGTCGGCTCGGAACCAGGCGACCTCGTCCGGTTCGCTCGCGGTCATGAGCGTCGCGGCCAGGTCTGCGGCGGGCGACCCCGGGGCGCCGTGCGAGGGAAGGCGGGGGCGGTACCGCTCCAGTCGTGCGCGCTCCTCGGGATCCGGCACGACCTCCGCCACATCGGACGGATCGAGGAGGGAGGCGACCGCCGCGGCTCGCGCCCATGGGTCGTCCCCGGCCTGCCGGGTCAGGAACCCGATATGACGTCCACGCCAGTTGCGGGGCCGCCGGTCCGTTCCCGCCCGCTGCGCTTCCCGCATCTCGGGTGGTGTGCGTCGGCCGGTCAGCAGCTGGACGTTGCTCGTCTCGGCCGCGAACCGGCCCAGCTCCTCGGCCAGGTAGAGCCAGACGACGGTGCGGTAGCGGTTGAGGTAGAAGCGGACCGGCACCAGGAGGCCGAAACGCGCCAGCGCCGTGAACCTCGTCGGAGCAACCCCCATCAGCTCGGCGCCCTCATGGGTGCCCACCGTCGCGACGCGCCGGCGCAGGTCGCCCGAGGAGCCGTCCTCGGCACGCAGCCGGTCGATCTCCGCCCGGGCCACGCGTCGTCCGGAACCGCCCTCGTCGGGCACGGTACGGATGAGGCCCAGGTTCACCGCCAGGTCGAACTCGCCGCGCTTGAGATCGAGGTCGCGGGCGGCTCGGCTGGGGGCGCAGGAGGTGGCGTCGGTGGTGGTGCTGATGCGTGACATGGTCGGTCTCCCCCGTGGAGTGTGGCGGCTGACGCCGGACGCGATCGCCGTGCAACAGACCGTATCCGTTTGGCTACCAAGCGCGCTCAGTCTGTGGATAACTCCACGGGGGTAACAGAACCGCAGGTCAGAGGTCTCTTGTCGGCTTCTGCTCGGGTTGGCGCGCGTCCACGTCGAGATGCTCGCCGACCCGGTTGACCAGTAGCGTCATCTCGTAGGCGATCTGGCCCATGTCGGCTTCGGCTCCGCTCAGGACGCACAGGCAGCTGCCCGTTCCGGCCGCGGTGACGAAGAGCACCGCGTCGTCGAACTCGATCATCGTCTGGCGTACGCCGCCCGCTCCGAAGTGCCGTCCCGACCCCTTGGCCAGGCTGTGCAGTCCGGACGACACGGCGGCGAGGTGCTCGGCGTCCTCTCGGCGCAGTCCGGTGCTCGACCCGGTCACCAGGCCGTCATTGGACAGGACGAGTGCGTGCCGCACGTCGTGGACGCGTTCGGTCAGATCGTCGAGCAGCCAGCCCAGCCCCTGGTTCTGCGGCATCTTCCGTTCTCCCCGTTTTCTCCCCGTACGATTCCCCTCCTTTTCGGAGGATCTCCATGCCAGCCTTCCCCACGACCGTGGCCGGGGCAAGGAGGATGGAAGCCATGGCAGAGAAGATGACCGATGCGCAATGGCGGGAGTTCGTGTCCCACGGCACCCGTACCGGAAAGCTGTCGACCGTCCGGGCCGACGGCAGTCCGCACGTGGCGCCGATCTGGTTCGTGATGGACGGGGACGAGCTGGTGTTCAACACCGGCAAGAGCACCGTGAAGGGGCGCAACATCGTCCGGGACGGCCGGGTCGCCCTGTGCGTCGACGACGACCGGCCGCCGTACTCGTTCGTCGTGGTGCAGGGCCGTGCCCGCGTCTCGGAGGACCTCGACGAGGTGCGGCACTGGGCCACCCGGATCGGGGCACGCTACATGGGCGCCGACCGCGCCGAGGAGTTCGGTGCCCGCAACGGTGTCCCGGGCGAACTCCTCGTGCGGGTGACCGTCGACAAGGTCCTGGCCGAGGCGGACGTCGCCGACTGAACGCGCGGGGCCGTCCGTCGGCGGAGCCGGCCGGCGGCGGCTCAGCCGACGGAGTCGAGCAGCCGGGCGGTGTGCATGCGCCCGGCGTACTCCATGAGCCGGATCAGCACCTCCTTGCCCGAGTCGCGTTCACGCGCGTCGCACAGCACCACCGGGGTGCCACGGTCGAGGTCGAGGGCGCGCGAGACGTCCGGAGCACCGTGCATGCGGGCACCCGCGAAGCAGTTGACGGCCACCACGAACGGGATGCGCCGGTGCTCGAAGTAGTCGACGGCGGGGAAACAGTCCTCCAGACGACGGGTGTCGGCGAGGACCACGGCACCGAGCGCGCCCTGCGCCAGCTCGTCCCACAGGAACCAGAACCGGTCCTGGCCGGGGGTGCCGAACAGGTACAGCGAGAGCCCGGACCTGATGGTGATGCGCCCGAAGTCCATGGCGACGGTCGTGGTCGTCTTGTGGTCCACTCCCTCGGTGTCGTCCACCGAGCGGCCGGCTTCGCTGAGCAGTTCCTCGGTGCGCAGGGGGCGGATCTCGCTGACGGCACCCACCAGGGTCGTCTTGCCCACGCCGAACCCGCCGGCGACCAGAATCTTCAACGCCAGTGCGGTGGTGTCGCCGCCCGTGGCGTCGGAGTGCTCGGAGACCATTGATCACTTCTCTCGGGAGTGCCGGCAGGGATGACGTGGTGCGCGTGCGGTGGAGGACCGGCGAGGCGAGCGACGGTCGGCGCCCGGTGGCCGTGTGCGGTGGCCGTGTGCGGCGGCCGTGTGCGGCGGCCGTGTGCGGCGGCCGTGTGCGGCGGCCGTGTGCGGCGGTTGTGTGCGGCGGCCGTGTGCGGCGGTTGTGTGCGGCGGCCGTGTGCGGCGGTTGTGTGCGGCGGCCGTGTGCGGCGGTTGTGTGCGGCGGCCGCCGGTCACAGGGCCTTGAGACCTTCGATCACCTCGCGGAGGATGCGTTCGTCGGGCAGTTGGGCGGGAGGAACCGGGCGGCTGACGGTGACGCAGCCGAGTTCCAGGAGGTCGCCGAGGAGGACCCGGACCACGCCCACCGGCAGGTCCGTGCCGGCGGCGAGTTCGGCGACCGACTGGGTCTCGGTGCGGCACAGACCGAGGATGTTGCGGTGTTCCGGGCCGAGCGGGGCGTCGTCCGTGCCCGGCGCGGCCGGATCCAGGGAGACCAGCGCGATCAGGTCGAACCGCACGCCCTCGGGGCCGGACCGGGTCCGGCCGCCCGTCAGCGCGTAGGGGCGGACGAGCGGACCGGCCTCGACGTCGTACCACTGGCTGCCCTGGTCGTGCGGGGTGCCGGTCATGTCCTCGGTCATCTGCGCGGGCCGTTCTGCTCGTTCATCCGGCGGCCGGCGGGTGGGTGCCGACGCGGGGTGCGGTGCCGAGGTGTTCGCCGACGCGCTTGACCAGGCGTGCCATCTCGTAGGCGACCAGGCCGATGTCGGCGGTGACGGCGGTGAGCAGGGCGAGGCAGGATCCGTCGCCCGCGGCGGCCACGAACAGGAAGCCCTCGTCCATCTCGACCATGGTCTGGCGCACTCCGCCGGCCCCGAAGTGCCGTCCCGCTCCCTTGGCCAGGCTGTGGAAGCCGGAGGCGACCGCGGCGAGGTGCTCGGCGTCCTCGCGCCGCAGGTCGCTGGAGGCGCCCACCGCGAGGCCGTCGTTGGACAGCACGACGGCGTGCCGGATCTCGCTCACGCGGAGCGTCAGATCGTCCAGCAGCCAGTCGAGTTCGCCGGAGCGCCGGGCGGTGTGCGTGCTCGGGTCCTGGATCATGCGGGGTCTCCTTCGCTGCTTTCGTGGCCCGTCGCGGGGTGGGGCGCCGCTCCGCGCCCGGGTCGCCTGCCTCCGCCGCGCGCCCAGCCGTCGCGGTAGGCCGCCATGCGGTCCCGTACGAATTCGGGTGTGCGCGTGTCGTCCCGCGGTGCGGGTGTCACGGGCGGTTCCTCGGGGCGTCCTTCGCGCAGTTGGGGGGCGAGACTGGCCTGGCGTACCCGCCGCGGAAGATCGTCGGAGTGTTCGGGCTGCTCTGGGGGTCGGTGCAGTCGCAAGGTGGCGACTCCTGGTGGTGGGGTGCGGCTCATCGACTCGCTGTGGCCCGGGGCCTCGGTGCGGCTCATCAGGTCGGTACGGCTCACCGTCCCGGTCCGGCCGTCCGGCTCGGCGTGGCTCTCCGGGACGGTGTGCTCCGGCGTCTCGGGGTGGTCCGTGGCGGTGACGTGGTGCGTGTCCTCCGTGTGGCTCGCCGCCTCGGTGACGGCGGGTACCGAGGCCATGAGGGCGCGCCGGTCGGCCTGGGCGGGGACGGGGTCGTGGAGGCGGCTGCCGTCGGGCACACGCGCGTGGGCCGCTTCGCCGTACGGGCTGGTGCGGCCCGTCCCGGCGGGGGAACGTTCGGCTGGGTCCGCGTGCAGCAGTGCGGTGGGCAGCAGGACGACGGCGGTGGTGCCGCCGTACGGCGAGGTCCGCAGGTGGACCTTGACCTCGTGGCGGGCGGCGAGCCTGCTGACGACGAACAGCCCGAGCCGGTCGCTGTCGAACAGGTCGAGCGCCTCGGACTGCGCGATACGGCGGTTGGCCTCGGCGAGGGTCTCCTTGCCCATGCCGAGGCCGCGGTCCTCGACCTCCACGGCGTAGCCGTTGCCCACGGGTTCGCCGGTGACGCGCACGCGCGTGTGGGGCGGTGAGAACTGGGCCGCGTTCTCGATGAGTTCGGCGAGCAGGTGGGTGAGGTCGGCGACGGCTGCGCCGATCACGGACGCCTCGGGGAGCTGGCGCACCTCCACGCGCGCGTAGTCCTCGATCTCGGAGACCGCGGCGCGGACGACGTTGGTGAGCGAGACGGGCATGCGCCAGGCCCGTCCGGGCGCGGCTCCCGAGAGGATGATCAGGCTCTCGGCGTGACGCCGCATACGGGTGGTGAGGTGGTCGAGCCGGAAGAGGTCGCTCAGTTCGTTCGGGTCGTCGGAGCGGCGTTCCATGCTGTCCAGCAGGCTGAGCTGCCGGTGGACGAGGATCTGGCTGCGGCGGGCGAGGTTGACGAAGACGCCGGAGATGCCGCTGGCGAGTTCGGCGCGTTCCACGGCGGCTCGCAGGGCGGCGCGGTGGACCGTGCCGAGGGCCTCGGCGACCTGGCCGGTCTCGTCCTCCGCCGGTGGGGTCGACGGCACTTCGGCGCCGATGTCGATGTCCTCTCCCGCGCGCAGTTTCCGCATGGCGTCGGGCAGTTTGCGCCGGGCGATCTCCAGGGCGGTGTTGCGCAGGCTCACGAGTTCCACCACCAGGCCGCGTCCGATGCGCACGGAGATGACGAGCGAGGCGGCGACGGCCGCGAGACCGAACAGGACGGCGGCACCGGCCGGCGTGAGCAGGCCCCGGGTGAAGGGGTCGGCCCGCTCCGCCACGCTGCGCGCCGCGTCGCCCTCGATGGTGCGCATACCGCTGTGCACGCGCGCGTGGGCGGTGGTCCAGGTGTCCGCGGGGACCGCGTCCACCGCGCGGGCGCCGGATCCGGCGGAGAGCACCTTGTCCTCGACGGCGCCCAGACTGTCGTGGGCACCGTCGCTGTCGAGGCTGCTCCAGGCGGCTCGTTCGGCGCCGCGCAGGTCCGCCACGGCCGCATCGGTGAGCGTGCGGCGTACCTGGACCGCGCCGGCGAACAACCGGAGCCGTTCACCGTCGAGCGCACCGCGCAGGCGGGCGCTCGCCAGCACCGTGTCCTCCTGCGCCAGCGCCTCGCCCGCCCGGGAGAACTCCAGCAGCACGCGCGCGTCGGAGCCGAGGGCGGCGTCCTGGATGCCGGTGAGGGCGCCGACCGCCCCGAACGCCGTGGCGATGGTGCTCGTGTACCGCTCGTACGCCTCTTCCCAGCCCACGCGCCGGTCGAGCACCGCCGTGCGCAGTGGCTCCAGTTGTTCGGCTCCGGTGACGAACTCCCGGAGGCGGGGGGCGACGGCGGCGGGCAGTTCCTCGCCGTCGGCGACGGTGTTGCCCCGGCCGAGCCGGAGTTTCGCGACGGCCGCGTCGGTGCGGCGGGCCAGTTCGTCCAGTTCGGCGGCGCGTACGGCCGACGGGTCGGTGGCGCGTCGGACCGCCGCCGCACGTTCGGCCTGGAGCGCGGCGACCGCAGTCGAGACGGGGACGCGGACGGCGGCGTCCACGCGCTGTACCTGCCGCAGCCGTGAGACGTCCTGGGCGGTGGTGACGGTGGCGTACGCCCACAGGGCCAGCAGGGAGACGACGGGCACCATCAGCAGGCAGACGATCTTGGCCCGCACGGTCCGCGGACGTATCCGCCAGCGTTCGGCCCGCGCGGGTATGCCGTCCGTGCCTTCGCCCTCGGGTGTCTCGGGTCCCTCCTCGGCCGGTGGCCCGGCGTGTGCGCGGCGGCCGCGCACGGGCGGGGGCGGCGTCTGGGCGCCGGCTGTGGGCGTCCTCCGGGGTGTGCGCATGGACTC
The DNA here is from genome assembly GCF_055567995.1 of Streptomyces sp. NPDC026246. Lineage (NCBI taxonomy): Bacteria > Bacillati > Actinomycetota > Actinomycetes > Kitasatosporales > Streptomycetaceae > Streptomyces > Streptomyces sp. NPDC026246. The sequence goes on from NZ_JBVHPJ010000004.1 coordinate 398,274, forward strand.
CTCGCTCGGGAGTGGTCGGGGGTGCCGCCGGGGGCCGCGGCGGGGCGGAGTGCGACAGCCGGGCCGCACGGTGAGTCGCTGGGAGGGCTAGGAGGGGGCTGTGCCGACCGTCCGCTGGGCTGACGCGGAGGCCTCGCGCTCCCCGACTGTCGGTGACAGCGCCACGAAGGCGGAGGTCAGGAAGAGGTAGGACCCCAGGCCGACCGCGAGGGGGAAGATGAACTGCATCGCCGTGGCGCCGGGCAGGACGTCGGCCGACGGCGTCACCCGCACCGCCACCGCGAACATGCCGGTGTAGTGCATGCTGCTGACGGCGGCACCCATGATCAGGGAGGCCACGGTGACCGCCACGGGTGACTTGATGTTGAGCGCCGCCCACAGGGCCGCCGTGGCGGCGACGACGGCGATGAGGACCGACAGGCCGACGAGCAGCGGGTCGTACGTCACGTCACCGTGCAGCCGTACGGCCGCCATGCCCAGGTAGTGCATGCTGGCCACGCCGACGCCGGTGGTGAGTCCGCCGAGGACGAGGGCCCGGCCGCGGTCGCGGCTGTAGCCGACGGCGAAGACGCCGGCGCAGACGACGACCATGGCGACCATCAGGCTCAGCAGTGTGAGCGGCACGTCGTAGCGGATGTCGGTGCCGGCGACGCTGAATCCGAGCATGGCCACGAAGTGCATGGTCCAGATGCCGGTGCCGATCGCCGAGGCGGCGGTGAGGAGCCAGTTGCGGCGCGAGCGTCCGGTGGTGGCGAGCGCGCGGACGGTGCAGCGCAGTCCCAGCGCGGCGCCGGTGCAGGCCATCACGTACGACAGCACGGGGGTCAGCCACCCCAGGGCGGCGTGGTCCAGGTGTCCCATGGCCCCGGGACGCTAGACCCGGGCACGCCGCGTGAAGGGGGCGCATTTCGAAAGTAGGTGCAATGTGACGCAAGGATGCTTGGGAACGATCGGGTCACGCTCGAACGTGTGCACCGAAGCGTCCTTCGTGCCGGTGGGGAATCATGCCGTACATGAGCGACGACCAGACGCGTGTCCAGGAGTTCTTCACAACCCGCGCCGCCGACTGGGACAGCCGGTTCCCCGACGACGGGCCCGCCTACGCGGCCGCGGTGGCGGAACTCGGATTGCGACCGGGCGGCCGGGTGCTGGACGCCGGGTGCGGCACCGGCCGCGCCCTGCCGCCGCTGCGTGGTGCCGTCGGTCCCTCGGGCGTCGTGCTCGGGGCCGACCTGACACCGGCCATGCTGCGCGAGGCCGTCCGCGCCGGGCGGGACAGGGACGGGGCGCTGCTCCTCGCGGACGTCGCCGCGCTTCCCGTGCGGTCGGGCTCACTGGACGCCGTGTTCGGTGCGGGGCTCGTCTCACACCTGCCGGATCCGGCCGCGAACCTGCGTGAACTCGCGCGCGTGGTGCGCCCCGGCGGACTGCTGGCCCTGTTCCACCCGATCGGCAGGGCGCGCCTCGCGGCACGGCACGGCCGCGCGCTCACCCCGGACGACCTGCGCGCCGAGCCTCGTCTCCGTCCGCTGCTGGCCGGCGCGGGCTGGCGGCTGACGTCGTACGTGGACGAGGACGACCGCTTTCTCGCGCTGGCCGTGCGGTCGGACATCTGACGCTGCCGGGCGCACGCGCCGAGCGGTGGGCGCGGCGACCGTCGCGGTGACGCTGACGCCGGACCCCGATGTCCCAGCCAGCCCCGGTCGGGATCTCACCCGGTCCCGGTCTCCGGGGCTTCCCCGCGCCGCACCGGGCAGCCCCGCAGACCGGGGACCGGACGGGTGCCGAGGTCGGCGATCCGGTAGCCGTTCGGGTAGCCCTTGATCTCACGGTTCTGGCGGGCGAAGTGCGGTGCACGGCGTGGCGGCAGCAACCGGACGGCGCGGCCCCGCAGCCGGACGGCGCGACGCACCCACGCGCGCGTGGCGGCGCTCGGCGGGGTGTAGCGGAAGGCCCGCAGCAGGGAGTCGTCGAGCAGCGAGAGTGTGGTGGTGCGCAGCAGCGGCGCGAGCGGCGCCGGGTACCAGGAGGCCATCAGATCGAGCGTGGCGTCCGAGACGCGCCGCGCCTCCTCGTCCCAGGCGAAGTGGGCCGCTTCGTAGGCGTCGAGCACGGCCTCGAACTCCTCGTAGGTCCCGAGGATGTCCTTGATGCCCATGTGCCGGCCCAGTGTGCGGTAGTGCACGACGGAGGCGACGATCTCGTGGCGTGACATCCGCCGCCAGCCGTAGGCGTCGATCCACCGCTTGGGCATGACCACGAAGGTGCACAGGACGTAGCGCATGTCGTCGTCGCTGATGTCGTAGCTGCGGTGCATCCCGTTGATGCGGCGGATCGCCGTCCTGCCCTGGTCGCTGCCGAAACCGTGTTCCACGACGGCGTCCAGGAGCAGCGCGGTGTCGTCGTAGCGCTTCTGCGCGCGCTCGGTGAGCTCCGCCGTGCGGGCGAGCAGCCGGCCGATGCTCGGGACGGCGTACGTGCGGTACAGCGCCAGCTCCAGCGCCCTCGTGTAGTCCCAGGGGAACTCGTAGGCCACGCTCAGCCGGTAGATGTCCGTGGCCTGCCGGTTCGGGTCCATCTGCCGGATCTGTTCCAGACGCGCGTATCGCTTCACCGTGCGGTCCCCCTTCTGCCACGAGTCCCGCAACTTTACGTTGGAGGAGCCGATATGACGGCACGGCAGTTCACACACACCGGGGGAAGGGTGGTCGACATGTGGGGCAGGGTCCGCAGGGCCGGGGACAGGGTCGCGCACGCCTTGCGCACGGAACCGAAGGCCGGCGGGGACGGACGCCCGCACAACCTGTTCGAGGCCGCGGCGTCCTATGTCACGGCCTGCGCCGAGGACGATCAGGAACGGGCCGATGAGGCGGCCGGCTGGGTGTCGCCGGAGGCCCTGTCGTTCGGCGTCAACGAACTGGCCTGCCGGGCCGTGATCGCGCTCGCGCGAGAGCGCGGCCGGTCGCCCGAGGCGGTGGCCCGGGAGCTGCTGGGGCTGCCGACGCAGTGACCTGTCCCTCCGCGGCGGCCGATTCGCCCCCGTCCGCCGGAAAACTGCAGCTCGCGCGCCCGGCGGGGTCGTGACAAGCGGCTTCCGCGCACACTAGGGTGCGCGCGGTTGGACGAACCGATGGGGAGGCTGGGATGGCCGGGACGGACGAGGTCGCCGTCACCGCCGAGGACGACGCGCTCTACGTGCTCACGGCGGTGCTGCTGACGCCGGCGAAGTTCCCGAGTGTGCTCGGCGACGACTACCCCGAGGCCTGTGCGGCGCTCGGTCTCGCCCCGCTCGCGGACGGGTACGGGCTGGTGCTCGGCCAGGACGGCGAGGGCGCCCGGTGGACCGTGGTCACCGACGACGTCTCCCTGGTGGCCGTCGCGATCGCGTCGTGGGACTGCGGCATGGAGTACGAGCTGTCCCCGGACGAGCGCACGGTCGTGTCCGCGCTGCCCGGCTGGCCGCTCGCGGTCGCCGTCGCGGCGCCCGGCGTGCCCGCACCGCACGATCCCGGCCCGGACATCGACGACCGACCCCCGCTGACACCGCCGGACACCGGCGTCTGGGGCCCGGCCCAGCGACGCCTCGGAGCGGACGAGATCGCCCTGCAGTGGGCGATGTGGCGGGAGCAGGTCGACGCGGCCTATCCACGGCCCACCGGGTCCGCGAGCGAGGAGGGCAGCACGGCAGGCGACGCGCAGGGCGGCGCGCAGGGCGTCGGGGAGAACGGGCGGACGACCGGTCACAGCGGCATCCGGCGGGCTCTCGCCGAAGCACGCACCTACCTCGACACGCCACCGCCGCTGGGCCGGGTCCGTTCGTCGTTCGCGCCGGGAGACGCCCGGATCCTGCGGGCCGACGGACCGGGCTGGTCCCTGGTCGCCCGGACCGACGACATCGCTTTCGTGCTGCTCGACGACGAGCCGGGCGAGGTCCTGCCCGTGGGCAGGGGGCCGGAGCTGCCGGGTCTCCTCGAAGCGCTGGACAAGATGGCCGTCCGGCCCAATTGAGCCGGTCCGGGCCCGGCCCGGCGTCCCGGCCGCACCACCCGTCGCGCGTCACGGGCTTGCGCCGGTGGCCCGTCCACGCGGTGCGTCAGTGGGTGCCGACGCTCCGCGTTCCCGGGCGCCTCACCGGCCGATCTCCTTGCGTGTGGCACGGCGCAGCCTGCGCCGCTGTGACGGGTCCAGGGTGAGGTACGCCGCGGCCGGGACGCCCAGGACGATCAGGAGCGCCGCCCACCAGGGCAGCCAGATCAGCAGGATGAGCCCGACCGCCACACCCCCCACGGCGATCTTGGCGTTGTTGGACATGTCGTCGCCTCCTTCGCGGCCGATGCCGCTCTCTGTCCCGGAAACGGATCCGCGCCCACGCCGGTTCCGATCCACGACCCTGAGACATCCCTGAGGCCGGACCCCGAGGCGCCCCTGAGACTCCATGGTGACCCGGTTCACAGCTTTGTCGTACCCATGGGCGGCGGAAGTGCTGTATTCTCGGCGACTCCGCTCTGCTAGTCAAATTTGAGGACTGAGTCATAACCGAGCAGTCGACACCCCGGGAATCCTCCTCCGAGACCCTCGAACTGACCCGCTGTCATGCCGTGTTCCTACCCGGCGACCCGCCGCGCACCGGCGGCATCGCCTTCTGGCGGCCCGACGGCACGCTGCCACCTCTTCCTGCGCCGTCGCCCGCGGCGGCACCGGCCCTCGCCGACCCGACCGTGGTCGATCTCGATGTCGTCGTCGCCGGAGACGACGGGGTCGAGAGAGCGACGGTGCCCGCGGCCCTGCTGCCGTTGCGCACCGCCCTGCCGGTCCTGACACGCGTGCGTGCCGACACCGGGGACCACCGGTCGGCGGCGTTCTGGGGCGCGGCGGCCCTGCACGCACTGCAGCTCCTGTCGCGCGGCCTGCTGCTGCCGGGACTGTCGCCGGGTGACCACGACGCCTGGCGCGCCGGCCCGCTGCACGCCGAGGACGTCGAGGCCGTACGCCGCCTCGCCGCCGCGATGCCGCCGGAGGCGCATGCCGTGCCGCTGGACGGCCCGGGCCCCTTGCGGCTGCCCCGGCCGGAGCCGCTCCTGAGGGCCTTCCTCGACGCGGTGGCCGACACCCTGCCCCGCTCCCCCGCCGCTCCCTTGGTGACCGGCGGCGACGCCTACGCGTCGCTCGGCCCGGTGCACCTGCCCGGGCAGCGCGCCTGGGCCGCCGACATCGCCGCCGGCCACGACGCGGGCGTGCGGCTGTCGCTGCGGATCGAGACGGACGGACTGCCGGACATCGAGGCGGACGGACGTGGAGACACCGGGACGGACGGCCCCGGGGGCACCGGGGACACCGGGGCGGAGGGACCCGAAGACCGCGGGACGGACGGGGCGAGCGACCCGGAGGGTCTCGACGCGGACGTGGCCTTCCGGGCCGTGCTGCAGGTCCACAGCGTCAGTGACCCGGCGCTCGTGGCGGACGCCGCGGACCTCTGGGCCGGCGGCGAGGCCTTCGGCCCGCGCGCGCGGATGGACGCCCTGCTCGCGCTGCGGCGGGCGGCCCGCGCCTGGACGCCGCTCGCTCCCCTGATGTCGGCGGCCGTGCCGGACGCGGTGGCGCTCGCCGACGAGGAGGTCGTCGACCTGCTGGGCGCAGGGGCCCGGGCCCTGGCGGCGGCCGGGGTGGAGGTGCACTGGCCCAGGGGACTGACCCGGAAGCTCACCACGCGCGCGGAGGTGGGCCCCTCCGACAGCGGCACGCATCCGGACGACGAGGTGCAGGCCGGGCGGAGTCCCGGGGTGGCCCCGTCGTTCCTCTCCGCCGACGCGCTGCTCTCCTTCACCTGGTCGTTCGCGCTGGGCGACCGGCAGCTCAGCCGCGCGGAACTGGACCGCCTCGCCGAGGCCAAGCGCCCCGTGGTGCGGCTGCGCGACCAGTGGGTCCTGGTCGACCCGCAGGAGGTGCGCCTGGCCCGCTCCCGGCAGGACCACAAGGTCGCCCCGGTGGACGCGCTGGGCGTGGCCCTGACGGGCTGGGCCGAGGTCGAGGGCCACCGGGTGGAGGCACGGCCCACGGGGTGGCTCGCGATGCTGAAGGCGCGGCTCGCCGATCCCGAGGCGCAGCAGCCCGTCGAGCAGCCCGCCGCCCTCGCTGCCACCCTGCGCGACTACCAGCGGCGGGGGCTCAACTGGCTGGCGAGCATGACCTCGCTGGGGCTGGGCTGCTGCCTCGCCGACGACATGGGTCTCGGCAAGACGGTCACCCTGATCTCCCTGCATCTGCACCGGCAGACCGACGCACGGTCCGCGGGGCCGACCCTCGTGGTCTGCCCGACGTCGCTGATGGGGAACTGGCAACGGGAGATCGAGCGGTTCGCCCCGGGCGTCCCGGTACGGCGCTTCCACGGCGCGCGGCGCTCCCTGGAGGACCTCGCGCCGGGTGAGTTCGTCCTCACCACGTACGGCACCATGCGCCTGGACGCGGGCCGGCTCGGTGCGGTGCCGTGGGGCATGCTCGTGGCGGACGAGGCCCAGCACGTGAAGAACCCGTACTCCTCCACCGCGCGTGAGCTGCGTTCCATCGGCGCACGCGCGCGTGTGGCCCTCACCGGCACCCCGGTGGAGAACAACCTGTCGGAGCTGTGGGCGATCCTCGACTGGGCGACTCCGGGACTGCTGGGCCGGCTCGGCACCTTCCGGCGACGGTACGCGGAGGCGGTCGAGGGCGGCCGGGACCCGGCGGCCGCCGACCGTCTGGCCCGGCTGGTACGGCCGTTCCTGCTGCGCCGCCGCAAGTCCGACCCGGGCATCGCCCCCGAGCTGCCGCCTAAGACGGAGACGGACCACGCCGTCCTGCTCACCCAGGAGCAGACGGCGCTGTACGAGGCCGTGGTGCGCGAGGCGCTGGCGGAGATCTCCAGCGCGGGCAGCATGGCCCGGCGGGGCCTGATCGTGAAGCTGCTGACCGGTCTCAAGCAGATCTGCAACCACCCGGCCCAGTACCTCAAGGAGGAGCGGCCGGTGATCTCCGGGCGCTCCGGGAAGCTGGAGCTGCTGGACGAGCTGCTGACCACGATCCTCGCCGAGGGGGCCGGTGTCCTGGTCTTCACGCAGTACGTGCAGATGGCCCGCCTCCTGGAACGCCATCTGACCGGGCGCGGCACGCCCTCGCAGTTCCTGCACGGCGGCACGTCCGTCGCCGAACGCGAGGCCATGGTGCGGCGGTTCCAGGGCGGTGAGGTGCCGGTGTTCCTGCTGTCGCTGAAGGCGGCGGGCACCGGGCTGAACCTGACCCGGGCCGAGCACGTGGTGCACTACGACCGCTGGTGGAACCCTGCCGTCGAGGCGCAGGCGACCGACCGCGCGTACCGCATCGGCCAGACGCGGCCGGTGCAGGTGCACCGCATCATCGCGGAGGGAACCGTGGAGGACCGCATCGCCGAACTCCTGGCCCGTAAACGGGAACTCGCGGACGCGGTCCTGGGCTCCGGCGAGTCCGCGCTGACGGAACTGACGGACGCCGAACTGGCCGACCTGGTCGAGCTGCGAGAGGGCGTGCGATGAACCGGTACGACGACGCCCCGGAGCGGACGTTCGCCGCGCTGCCGCCCGCCCGCGGCAAGGCGTTCACCGCGAGTTGGTGGGGCCGGGCCTGGCTGCAGGCGCTGGAGGACACCGCGCTCGACCTGGCGCAGCTCAAGGCGGGCCGGCGGCTGGCCCGGGCGGGAGCGGTCGGCGCGGTGTCGGTGCGCCCGGGCCGGCTCACGGCCGTCGTGCAGGACCGCGACGGCACGGCCCACCGGGCCGACGTCCTGCTGTCCGAGCTCTCGCCCGCGCAGTGGGACCGTTTCCTCGACATGACGGTGGAGCGGGCCGGTCACGTGGCAGCGCTGCTGGACCGGGAGATGCCGCCGCACCTCGTGGAGGACGCGGCGAGCGCGGGTGTCGACCTGCTGCCGGGGATCGGCGACCTGGAACCGGAGTGCGACTGTGACGCCTGGGACCACTGCGGGCACACCGCGGCGCTCTGCTACGAAGTCGCGCGGCTGCTCGACCAGGACCCGTTCGTGCTGCTGCTGATGCGCGGGCGGACCGAACCCGCCCTGCTGGAGAACCTCCAGGCGCGCAGCGGAGCACACGCCGTTCCGGACCCCGCCGAGCCGGACGGGGTGGACGCGGCCGAGGCGTACGCGGCCGGTGACATCCTGCCGCCGCTTCCGGCCCTGCCCTGGCCGCCGGACGAACCGGGGACGCCGCCCTCCCTCGACACCGATACGCCGCCCGCGCCCGGCGTGGACCCGACGGCACTGGAGTACCTGGCGGCACGCACCGCCGTGCATGCCCACCGGCTGCTCGCCCGGGCGCTCGAAGGCGACCCCGGGGTGCAGCTGACGTCCGGACAGGACGCGGTGCGGCTGGCCGCGGGCGATCCGGCTCGGGACGTGGCCGACCGGCTGGCCGACGGGTCGGGGCGGGGACGCGAGGGACTGGCGACGGCCGTCCGCGCCTGGCGTCTGGGCGGCCCGGACGCCCTGTCCGTGCTCGACGAGGAGTGGCAGGTCGAGGGCGAGGCCCTCGCACGCGCGCGTGCCGCCCTGGAGGCGGCCTGGGACCCGGAGGAACGACCCGCGCTGCGGGCGCGGGGCAACCGGTGGACACCGGTGGGCTCGGCGACCCAGCTACGCCTCGGCCGTGACGGCCGCTGGTGGCCCTACCGCAAGGAACGCGGCCGCTGGCAGCCCGCCGGAGAGCCCACCCGGGACCCGGCCACGGCTCTGGCCGCCGCGGAGCCCGCACCGGGGGAACCGGGGGAACCGGGGGGAAAGGTCGGACCGTGAGGGTGACGCGCGTCGGGCGCACCTGGAGGTGACCTGAGTCCGGCGCCAGGGCTCCGGTCGGTGGGCCGGTGTGATCGCTGCCCTGTACTCAGCGTTGGAGCTCTGGCCCGGAAAGCAGGCCCGGACGGTGGCCGAACACGGAGTCGGAGCTCCAACCCGTCGGCCCTCGGGGACGGCAGGAGCGAGGGTGCGAGGCGCGTGCGGGGACCACCGCGCCGGCCGGTCGCGACGTCCGGCCGGCGGGTCTTCGCGCGCGTGGTGGCACCCACACGCGCGGGGTGGCACCCACAACGGCCACGCGCGCGTGGCGGCACGAACCGGGGCCACGCGCGCGCGGGGGTCAGCCGCGGGCCCCGAGCAGGTGGTCCATGGCCAGCTGGTCCAGGTGCTCGAACGCCATGCCGCGCGCGGCGGCGGCCTCGACGTCGAACGTCTCGAAGGCCGTCCGGTCGGCGAGCAGGGCCTGGAGGCCGTCCGCCGCGGTCGGCTGCGCCAGCTCGTCCAGCCGGGCCGCGCGCAGTGCCTCCTGGACTTCCGGATCGGCGCGGAACGCGGCGGCGCGCTCCTTGAGGATGAGGTAGTTGCGCATGCAGCCGGCCGCCGAGGCCCACACGCCGTCGAGGTCCTCGGTGCGCGGCGGCTTGAAGTCGAAGTGGCGCGGGCCGGTGTAACCGGCCGACTCCAGCAGGTCGACCAGCCAGAACGCGGCGCGCAGGTCCCCGGCGCCGAAGCGCAGGTCCTGGTCGTACTTGATGCCGGACTGGCCGTTGAGGTCGATGTGGAAGAGCTTGCCCGCCCACAGGGCCTGGGCGATGCCGTGCGGGAAGTTCAGGCCGGCCATCTGCTCGTGCCCCACCTCGGGGTTCACGCCGTACAGCTCGGGGCGCTCCAGGCGTTCGATGAACGCCAGCGCGTGGCCGACGGTCGGCAGCAGGATGTCGCCGCGCGGCTCGTTCGGCTTCGGCTCGATGGCGAAGCGCAGGTCGTAGCCCTGGGACGTGACGTACTCGCCGAGGAGGTCGAAGGCCTCCTTCATCCGGTCCAGGGCGGCGCGGACGTCCTTGGCGGCACCGGACTCGGCTCCCTCGCGGCCACCCCAGGCCACGTAGACCTGGGCGCCGAGCTCGGCCGCGAGGTCGATGTTGCGGATGGTCTTGCGCAGGGCGTAGCGGCGTACGTCGCGGTCGTTGGCGGTGAAGGCGCCGTCCTTGAAGACCGGGTGCGTGAAGAGGTTGGTCGTGGCCATCGGGACCTTCATGCCCGTGGCGTCCAGCGCCTGCCGGAAGCGCTTGATGTGGTTCTCGCGCTCGGTGTCGCTCGAGCCGAACGGGATCAGGTCGTCGTCGTGGAAGGTGACGCCGTGCGCGCCGAGCTCGGCCAGGCGCTGCACCGTCTCGGCCGGGTCCAGGGCGCGCCGGGTGGCGTCACCGAAGGGGTCCCGTCCCTGCCAGCCGACGGTCCACAGGCCGAAGGTGAACCTGTCCTCGGGGGTGGGCTGGTAGTTCATGCCGCGGCTCCTTGCTCGCTGAGGCTATTTCGTCATGCCGGTTTACAAATTAGTATGCGAGCACCTTCCTGGGAAGGGACAAGGTGCCCCCGAACACAGGCACGTGCCGCGCGCAGTAGGGAGAAACCCGATGTCAGCAGCCGAGGGTCCGCTCGTCGTCGGCGTGGATTCGTCCACCCAGTCCACCAAGGCGCTGGTCGTCGACGCGGCCACCGGCCGGGTCGTCGCCAGTGGCCAGGCGCCCCACACGGTCACCTCGGGAGCGGGGCGCGAGAGCGATCCGCGCCAGTGGTGGGACGCGCTGTGCGAGGCGCTGCACCAGTGCGGCGAGCCGGCGCACGAGGCCGCCGCGGTCGCGGTCGGCGGCCAGCAGCACGGCCTGGTCACGTTGGACGGCCGGGGCGAGCCGGTGCGGCCCGCCCTGCTGTGGAACGACGTGCGCTCGGCACCCCAGGCAGGGCGTCTGACGGAGGAGCTGGGCGGGACGAAGGTCTGGGCCGAGCGCACCGGCAGCGTTCCCACGGCCTCCTTCACGGTCACCAAGTGGGCGTGGCTGGCCGCGCACGAGCCGGAGGCGGTCCGCGCAACGAAGGCCGTGCGCCTGCCCCACGACTACCTGACCGAGCGGCTCACCGGTCAGGGCACCACGGACCGAGGCGACGCCTCCGGTACGGGCTGGTGGTCCTCCGGCACGGAGGCGTACGACGACGAGATCCTGGCGCACGTGGGTCTCGATCCGGCGCTGCTGCCGCGCGTGGTCCGGCCCGGCGAGATCGCGGGTACGGTCCGCGACAGCCACGATCTGCCGTTCTCGAAGGGCACTCTGGTCGCCCCCGGTACCGGCGACAACGCCGCGGCGGCGCTGGGCCTCGGGGTCCCCCCGGGTGTCGCGGTGATGAGCCTCGGCACGTCGGGCACGGTGTACGCGGTGTCCCGCAGGCGGCCCGCCGACCCCACGGGCACGGTGGCCGGCTTCGCCGACGCCCGGGGCGACTGGCTGCCGCTGGCCTGCACCTTGAACTGCACGCTCGCCGTGGACCGCGTGGCCACGCTGCTGGGGCTGGACCGCGAGGCCGTCGAGCCCGGCACGGCCGTCACGCTGCTTCCGTTCCTGGACGGTGAACGCACCCCGAACCTGCCCGACGCCTCCGGGCTGCTGCACGGCCTGCGCCACGACACGACCGCCGGCCAGCTCCTGCAGGCGGCCTACGACGGTGCGGTGCACTCCCTGCTCGGCGCTCTCGACTTGGTGCTCGACGAGGATGCCGACCCCTCGGCGCCCCTGCTGCTGATCGGCGGAGGGGCCCGCGGCACGGCCTGGCAGCACACCGTGCGGCGCCTGTCGGGACGCCCGGTGCAGGTGCCCGAGGCGAAGGAACTGGTGGCCCTGGGCGCCGCCGCGCAGGCGGCCGGCCTGCTGACCGGCGAGGACCCGGCGGCCGTGGCACGCCGCTGGGGCACCGCCGCCGGTCCGGTGCTCGACGCCGTCGAGCGGGACGAGGAGACGCTGGCCAGGATCGCCGGGGTACTCTCCGACGCGGCTCCGCTGCTGGAGCGTCCCACCCGCACCGACTGAGGACTGGCTCAGGCATGACCGCACCGCTGCACGAGGCCCACCCGACCGGGCGGCGACGCGCGCTGCCCGACACGCAGCAGGGGATGCGCCGCCGCAATCTCGCCCGTGTCATGCACGCCGTCCGGGCCGAGGGGCCGCTCTCGCGGGCCGCCGTCGCCTCACGGATCGGTCTGACCCGGGCCGCGGTCTCGACGCTCGTCGACGAGCTGATCCGGGCGGGACTGCTGGACGAACTGGGACCCGAGCGGCCCGGGCGGGTGGGCCGGCCGGGCTCCGCCCTCGCCGTCAGCGGACGCGGCCCGGCCGGGATCGGCGCGGAGGTCGGCGTCGACCACCTCGCCGTCTGCGCCGTCGACCTCACCGGCACGACCCGCGCACGGGCGATACGGCAGGGAGCGAACCGCGGCCGCTCCCCCGAACCCGTGATCGCGGAACTCACCGAACTGATCCGCCAGGTCGTCTCCGAGGCGGAGAGCGAAGGACTGTGGCCGGCGGGCCTGGCCGTGGCCGTGCCGGGCCTGGTGGCGCGCGACGGCCGGACCGTGGTCCGCGCACCCAACCTCGACTGGCGCGACACCGACCTCGGCGCGCTGCTGCCGGCGGAATGGCCGCCGACCGTGGACAACGAGGCCAACTTCGGGGCGCTGGCCGAACTCTGGCTCGGTGAGGACACACCGGGCGACTTCCTGCACGTGTCGGCGGAGATCGGCATCGGCGCCGCGCTCGTCGTGGACGGCGGACTCCTGCGCGGAACCCGCGGGTTCGCGGGCGAGCTGGGCCACGTGCCGGTCCGCCCCCGACGGGCCGGAGTGCGTGTGCGGGGGCCGCGGCTGCCTGGAGCAGTACGCCGGTGAGGAGGCGGTGCTGCGGGCGGCCGGCCTGGAGCCCGACCGGGACCGGGTGGGAGCACTCGCGGGTCGTGCAGCGGAGGGCGACGAGGACGTCCGCCGCGCCCTGCGGGACGCCGGATCCGCACTCGGGGTCGCCCTGACCGGGGCGGTCAACCTGCTCGATCCGGAGAGCGTCGTGCTGGGCGGGGAGCTGTCCGGGCTGGCACCGTGGCTCCTGCCCTCCCTGCGGGAGGAGTTGGCGCGGCGCACGGCGGGACCCGCCTGCCCGGTGTCCGTGTCTCGGCTGGGCCCGGAAGGCCCTCTGCTGGGGGCCGCGCACTCGGTGGTGCGGGCGGTCCTCGACGACCCGGCGGCATTCGCCGCGCAGCGGTGAGGGCGGCTCCCGTCCCACCGGCGCCCCCTCCGCCCTCTCTCGTCCCACCGGCGTCCCGCTGCTCGCGAGATCCGCAATACCCCGTACGGGTGAGCTAGTTGTGCACATCACCGGCCTCGTCCACGGAAAGCCGACGCTTCCCTCCGACCGCCCGGCAGGCGCCGTAACTTGATCGACGCGAGCCGCACCCACCGCGGCCACCGCCACCCAGTCGATCGCACGGCACCGTCCACCGGCCCCGGAAGGAATCCCACATGAACCACACGACTGCCGTCCCCAGCAGGCGAGGCCTCCTCGTGGGCGCCGCCCTGACCGCCCTCCCGTGTGCCCTGTTCCCGGCCCGGGCCGCCGCTGCCGGGGCACGGACCGTCGACCACCCCGGATCCGCGTGGCATCCGGCGAGCCGGTCCAACTACACGCCCGCGAACCGCCCCCGGGCCCATCCGCTGGACTTCGTCGTCATCCATGTCGCGCAGACGACCTACACCGGCACGCTGTCCGTGTTCCGCGACCCGCGCGAGAAGGTCTCCGCCCACTACGTCGTGCGGTCGTCGGACGGACGCGTGGCGCAGTGCGTACGCGAGTCCGACATCGCCTGGCACGCGGGGAACTGGGACTACAACACCCGCAGCATCGGCATCGAGCACGAGGGCTGGGTGGACCGGCCTGGCTTCTTCACGGACGTCATGTACGAGCGGTCGGCCCGGCTCACCGCGTCGATCTGCGAGCGGTACGGCATCCCCCGCGACCGCGCGCACATCATCGGGCATCACGAGGTACCGGGCAGCGACCACACGGATCCCGGCCGGCACTGGGACTGGAAGCGCTATCTCAGACTCGTCCGCGACCACTCCTGAACGCGGTCCCGCACGCGCCGGACCACCTCACGTCCCGGTTACGAATCGCTCAACCCCTGGTTGCGGGCGGGTGATCGCGCGACCATAGGGCCATGAGTCTGGCCCAGCGCGCCATCGAGCGCCTGCAGGCCTGGCCCGACCTCATGGCGGGCCCGGCGAGTTGCGGTACCGGACGGGCGTTGCGCTCCGTCAACGACGAGATCGTCCACTTCCACTCGGCCCGGGACGTCGACCTGCACCTCACGGACAGAGCCATCCGGCGCTTCCATCACAACCTGTCCGGCTCGAGCGCGATCCACCTGGTCCCCGGATCGGACTGGGTGACGGTCCACCTCGACTGCGAGGCGGACGTCGACCTGCTGCTGAGCCTGCTGAGCATCGCCCTCAAGGCACACCAGGCCTCGCCCGCGGACCGCGGCCCGCGGCTTGCCGGCTGCAACTTCCACCGGGTCAGGGTGCTCCCCCGGGACGCCGTCGCGGGCGGCTGAGTCTTGGCGGGAGAGGGCGAGGGCGGGGCCGGCGCCGTCCGCGCGCAGGACGTTCCTGCGGCGGAGGACGTCAACGCCCGGGCCTGGGACGCGTACGGGGCACACCACCTGCGGCGGGGCACGGTGCTGCCGGAGGCGGAGCGGATCGACTGGGGGTTCGAGGGCGGGGGGCCGGACGCCGGGATCCTCGGCGAACTGACGGGACGCCGGGTGCTCGACCTCGGATGCGGTACGGCGCGGCACGCCGCCCATCTGGTCCGGGCCCACGGCGCACAGGTGGACGCGGTCGACAGCGCGGAGGGCCAGTACGAACGGGCGCGCGCCCGCTACGGCACGCTGCCCGGACTGCGGCTGGTCCTGGCCGACGCGGTGGAGCACCTGCGCTCGGCGGAGCCGTACGACGTGGTCTACTCGGCCAACGCCGTGCCGTACATCGATCCGCACCGGCTGCTGCCCGCCCTGTCCGGGGCACTGAAGCCGGGCGGCAGGCTCTGCTTCACGGTGCTGCGCACCGATTCGGCCGGTGACGGGCCGTCGGACCGGGTCCGCTCGCGGCCCGAGATCCTGCGGCTGGCCGGCGGCGGTGAGGTGACGGTGCACATGTGGGTGCTCACACCGGACCTGTGGACGGAGTTGCTCACCGAGTACGGACTGCGGGTGGAGCGGGTCGACGTCCTCGATGCGCCGCAGGAGGGCAACCACGCTTCCTATCTGCTGTTCCAGGTCACCAGGCCCGTCCGCGTGTCCTCCCGGCCGCGCGTGGGCAGACCGCCGCCCGCCCACGCGGCGCTCGGGGTCGGTGCGGTGCTGTACGGTCCGCGCGGGTTGCTGCTGGGCCGTCACCGGCGCGGGACGTGGGAGCTGCCGGGCGGCACGGTGGAGCCGGGCGAGTCGCTGCGGGAGACGGCTGTGCGCGAACTCCGCGAGGAGACCGGGATCGAGGCGCGGCCGGAGGACGTCCGGTTGCTGGGGACGCTGCTGGACGAGGTGGGCGGTGTCGTCCGGGTGACCGTGGCGGCCGAGGTCACCGCATGGCGGGGCGAGCCGGCGGACCAGCCCGGCGAGAACGTGGGCCGCTGGCGCTGGTTCGCTCTCGACCGGCTGCCGGAGCAGTTGTTCGTGTGCAGTGCGCAGGCCCTCACCGCGTGGCGGCCCGGCCTGCCCATCGACCACGACCCTGCCCACTTCACCCCGTACGCCACCGGAACGGGCGACGGCTGAGGCACCCGGAGGGGTGTGTTTTTTCGGCCGTTCCCGCGTGGCCGCCGCCCGGCCGGCCCCGCCCGGCCTCCCGGTCTGGTGCACTGCCCCCGACAGTCCCGACGGTCGACGAGGCATCAGGGGGCACGGTGGCAGGTCGTCACAAGCGGCGCAGGGCAGGCAGATCGGTCCTGGCACTCCTCACGGCGTTCGGTGCGCTGGCCGGTGCGGGCCTGGCGGGGGCGGCCCCGGCCGACGCCGTCCAGAAGCGCGCACGGGTGGCGCCGGGCGTCACCTACGAGGAGTTCGACATCGACGCGGCCAAGGGGGTGGCGCACGCGCACGTGCTGCGGGTCGATCTGGGTCATCCGCAGGTGCGGGTCGACCTGCTGTACCCGGGGGCGGTCGCCTCGCGGGCGCAGGTGTCGAGGATGGCCGACGCCCAGGGCGCGGTCGCCGGTGTCAACGGCGACTTCTTCAACATCAGCGAGGCACAGCACCCCGGCGTCGAGGTGACCGGCGCGAGTGTGGGACCGGCGATCGCGGCCGGACGGACCCTCAAGGCCGCGGTGCCCGAGGGGCAGCGTTTCGGGCCGGCGTTGCCGTCCGGCACGACCACGGAGGACGTGTTCGCCGTGGACACCGACGGGCGGGCGCGCCTGGACCGGCTGGCCCTGGACGGCTCGGTCAGCACGGCCGACGCGCAGCTTCCGCTGGGCGGGCTCAACCAGTACGCGCTGCCGGTCGGTTCGGTCGGCGCGTTCACCTCGGAGTGGGGCAGCGTCTCGCGCGTGCGCGCCACCTGCGGCACGGACACGGACCGGGCGGCGCCGTGCAGCACGGACACCTACGAGGTGACGGTCCGCGACGGCGCGGTGGTGTCGGCCGCCGACACCCCGGGCAGTGGGCCCATCGCGGCGGGTACCACCGTGCTGGTGGGCCGGGAGGCGGGCGCGCAGCAGCTGCGGAAGTTCGCCACGGGTGAGGAGGTGCACATCGAGCACCGTCTGGTGGCGGCCACGGGTGGCGCCGCGTACCGCCTCGCGCTGGGCGGCTATCCGGTGCTCAGCGGCGGAAGTCCCTTGCCGGGTCTGGACGACACGACGTCGGCCGTGCGCACGGCCGTGGGGATCGCGGACGGCGGGCGGCGCCTGCTGCTGCTCGCGCTGGACGGGGCGGCCGCCTACCGCACCGGGCTGACGATCGCCGAGGTCGCCGGAACCATGCGGGAACTGGGCTCGGACGACGCCTTCAGCCTGGACGGGGGCGGGTCGTCGACGCTCGTCGCCCGGAAGGCGGGCGCGAGCGCCGTGTCGGTGCGCAACCACCCCAGCGGCGGTGCCGAACGGGCCGTTGCCAACGGCATCGGCGTGTTCTCCGGGACGTGAGGTCAGGGCCGCAGACCGCTGACGATGTCCGCCGTCGCGGTGAGGCCGCTGTGGATGGTCGGGGCGATGCTGGTGCTGGCCAGGGAGAACCCGAGCAGCAGGCAGACCAGCGCATGGGACACCTTCAGGCCGCCGTTGCGCAGGAAGATCACCGCCAGGATCGAGAGCAGCAGCACCACAGAGATGGAAATGGCCATCGTCGACTCCTCCGCCACGCCGCCTTGTCCGGTTCACGGCGTTCGGCCGCAAGTGTGGCGTAGCGGAGGGTTCGTCGGTGCGGCTGGCCTGTCCGCCGAACGTGTGGTGTCCCCGCGGTCCCGGCGGCCCTACGGCTTGCGCCGGGCGTCCAGGAAGCTCTCGAGCCCGGCGAGGTCGTCGGTGTTGAGGTGGTCGACGCCCGCGGCGAGCAGTTCGCCCCACACGGCGTCGCGGGCGGGCCCGGGCAGATCCGGGGTCGCCCAGAACCGCACCGCCTGCCCGCGCCGGTGGGCGGTCGTGACGATGCCCCGCAGTGTCCGCCGCTCGGCGTCGGGGAAGGCGCCCACGCCCTGCCACGTGAAGTTGAGCGTCCAGTTGTCGCTGATGAGGGGGATGAGGGAGGCCGGCGCCCGGCTGCCGAGGTCGGCGAGACGGCCGTCGTAGAAGGCGCGCCGGACGGACTGGGCCTCCAGGGGGGCGCGGGCCGCCCGGTCGCCGGAGACGACGACGGTGACCGGGCCGGGAAAGACCCTTCCGTGGGCGTAGGTGGTGAACAGGTGCCGGTGGCGCCGGAGATGCCGGTCGAGTTCGAGGTAGGTCGACGCGCCCTCGGTCTTGATGTCGACCAGCAGTTGCAGCGAGCCGCGGTGACCGCGGTACACGGAGCCGTGGTGGGCGCGCACCCGGGCGGCGAGCGGGTCGAGGTAGAGGGATTCCAGGGTGCGGGACGGGTCGAGGTCCGCCGGGTCGTGGGCGACCAGGAGCCGGTCGCCGACCAGGTGGATGTCGGCCTCGACGCTGCCGAAGCGGTGGTCGAGGGCGTCGTACAGGGGGCGGGGGTGCTCGTAGTCGTTGTGGGCGTGGGCGTGCCACAACGGGCGGGGCCGGTGCCGGCGTTGGTCGGCCAGGGCGTCGGTGGCGGGGAGGGCGACCGTGCCCGCGAGGGCGGCGCCGAGGGTGGTGAGGGCTCTGCGACGGGTGGTGAGGGCCATGCTCTGCCTCCCTGGAAGTGCCGTACGGGAACCCTGCGAGTATGGGGTCCCGGTCGCTCAACCAGCAGGCTCGCGCGCCGAGTTGGCCGGACTGCCGCCGTGTGTTCACCTCTTCCGGGACGAGGCGCACCGAAAAGCCCGCCCCTGGTGGGGCGGGCTTCACCGCGCTTGCCCGGCCTGCCGCCGGACCTCGAGGTGCCGACGGGAGGGGCTTCAGGGCGCCTGGAGGTCGACGAGCGCGGCCACGGCCTCTCGGTGGGCGCCGGCCGTGCCGAAGACGATCGAGTCGGCCTTGGCGCGCTTGAGGTAGAGGTGTGCCGGGTGTTCCCACGTCATGCCGATGCCGCCGTGCAACTGCACCGCCTCCTCGGCGGCGTGGACGGCCACGGGTGCCGCGTACGCCTGGGCGACCGCGACGGCGAGGTCGGCGTCCTCGCCGGTCGCCAGGGCGTCGGCGGCGTTGCGGGCGGCCGCGCGGAGGTTGACGACCTCCAGCCACAGCTGGGCGAGGCGGTGCTTGAGCGCCTGGAAGCCACCGACGGGCCGGTTGAACTGCTTGCGTTCCTTCAGGTAGCGGACGGTCTCCGTCAACGTCCACTCGGCGAGCCCGAGTTGCTCGGATGCGAGCAGCCCGGCCCCGGCGCGCAGCGCACGGCGCACGGCGGGCTCGGCGTCACCGAGCAACGTGCCCGGTGCCCCGTCCAGTTCGACGGTGGCCAGGGGCCGGGTCAGGTCGAGCGACACCTGCGCCGTGATCGTCGCGGCGCCGGCGTCGACCGCGTACAGACCGCCGTCGTCGGCGGGTACGAGCAGCACGTCCGCGACGACGGCGTCGGCGATGCCGGTCAGTGTGCCGTGCAGCGCACCGTTCTCGCGCCGGACGGTCCGGTGGGCGGCCCCCGGCGCGGTGTTCAGGGCGACCGCGAGGGCGCCGATCGCCGTGCCGGTGGCGAGGTCGCGCAGCAGGTCGTCCGCGCCGCAGGCGAGCAGCGCCTCGGTGGCGACGACCGCGCTCGTCAGGTACGGCACGGGTGCGACCGCGCGACCCAGTTCCTCCAGCACCACGGCGGCTTCCCGGTGGGTGGCGCCCTGCCCGTCGAGCTGCTCGGGCACCAGCAGGCCGGCCAGGCCCATGCCGCCGGTGAGGGACTTCCACACGGCCAGATGGTGCGGGGTGTCCGACTCCGTGCGGGCGATGACGCCGGGGGCGTCGCAGTGGTCGGTGAGCAGACCGCGGACGGCCGCGCGGAGCGCCTCTTCCTCCTCGGAGTACAGCAGATCGCTCATCGGGCCAGGTCCTTCCAGGCGACGTCCTTGTCGGTGCGCGGCTCGGGGGGCAGTCCGAGGACGCGCTCGGCGACGATGTTCAGCAGGACCTCGCTGGTCCCGCCCTCGATGCTGTTGCCCTTGGAGCGCAGGTAGCGGTAGCCGGCCTCGCGGCCGGTGAAGTCGACCAGTTCCGGGCGCCGCATGGTCCAGTCGTCGTACGACAGGCCCTCCTCGCCGAGGAGTTCGACCTCCAGGCCGCTGATCTCCTGGTTGAGGCGGGCGAAGGCCAGTTTCATGCCGGCGCCCTCGGGGCCGGGCTGGCCCGCGACGAGTTGCTGGCGCAGCCGCTCGGCGGTGAGCCGGGAGACCTCGGCCTCCACCCAGAGCTTCAGCAGCCGCTGGTGCAGGTCGTGGGTGCGCAACTCGGGCCGCTCGCGCCAGGTCGTGGAGACGGGCCCGATCATGCCGCCCTCGCGGGGCAGCCGCATGCCGCCGATGGCCACGCGCTCGTTGTTCAGCGTGGTCTGCGCGACCCGCCAGCCGTCGCCGACCTCGCCGAGACGCCGCGCGTCGGGGATGCGGACGCCGGTGAGGAAGACCTCGTTGAACTCGGCCTCGCCGGTGATCTGCCGCAGCGGCCGCACCTCGACGCCCGGGTCGGTCATGTCGCACACGAAGTAGGTGATGCCGCGGTGCTTGGGCACGTCCGGGTCGGTGCGGGCGATGAGGATCGCCCAGCGGGCCACATGGGCGCTGGACGTCCAGACCTTCTGCCCGTCGACCACCCACGTGTCGCCCTCACGCACCGCGCGGGTGCGGAGGGCGGCCAGGTCCGACCCGGCGCCGGGTTCGCTGAACAGCTGGCACCAGACCTCCTCGCCGGTCCACAGCGGCCGCAGGAAGCGTCGCTTCTGCTCCTCGGTGCCGTACTGGAGGATCGTCGGCGCGGCCATGCCGAGGCCGATGCCGATGCGCCGCGGGTCGTTGTCGGGCGCCCCGGCCGCGGCCAGTTCGGCGTCGACGACGGCCTGCAGGGAGCGGGAGGCGCCGAGCCCGCCGAGGCCCTGGGGGAAGTGCACCCAGGCCAGCCCGGCGTCGAAGCGGGCCCGCAGGAAGTCGAGACGGTCGGTCGAGGCCGGCGGGTGCGCGGCCAGGAACTCCCGCGTGCTGTGGCGCAGTTCCTCGGGGGTCATGCCGACTCCTCCATCACGACGGCGATCCGGCCGGTGGTCCGGCCGTCGGCCACCTTCTGCACGGCGTCGGCCGCTCCGGCGAGCGGCACGCGCTCGCTGACCAGCGGCTTGATCGCGCCCCGCGCGGCCAGCTCGGTGAGCTGCTCGTGGCAGTGCCGGACGAGCTTCGGGTCCTTGCTGTTGTACAGGCCCCAGTGCAGGCCCAGGATCGAGTAGTTCTTCACCAGGGCGTGGTTGAGGGCCGGGCTGGGGATGGTGCCGCTGGCGAAACCGACGACGACGATCCGCCCCTCGAAGGCGACGGTCTTGGCGGACTGGGTGTAGGCCTCGCCGCCGACCGGGTCGTAGACCACGTCGGCGCCCCGGCCGCCCGTGGCCTCCTTGACGGCGGCGACGACGTCGTCGGAGCGCCGGTCGATCACCACGTCGCATCCCAGCTCGCGGGCGACGGCCGCCTTGTCGGGGCCGCCGACGACACCGATGACGGTGGCGCCGGCGGCCTTCCCGAGCTGCACGGCCGCGCTGCCGACCCCTCCTGCGGCAGCGTGGACGAGCAGCGTCTCTCCGGCCTCCAGACCGGCCCGGCGGTGCAGGCCGAACCAGCCCGTCTGGTAGCCGATGTGCAGGGCGGCGGCCTCGGCGTCGTCCAGGGCCTCGGGCGCGGGCAGCAGGGCGGCGGAGTCGGCGAGGGCGTACTCGGCGAAACCACCGTGCGGCAGCGCCGGGTTGGCGATGACCCGGCGGCCGTCCTCGGTCTCGCCGCAGATCTCCACGCCGGGGGTGAACGGCAGCGGCGGCCGGACCTGATACTGGCCGCGGCACAGCAGGGCGTCGGGGAAGTTGACGTTGGCCGCCCGCACCCTCAGCAGGACCTGGCCCTCGGCGGGGGTGGGCGGCTCCGCGTCCTCGAGCCGCATCACCTCGCCCGGCTCGCCGTTCTCGTGCACGTGCCATGCCTGCATGCGGGGCCTCCACGGGGGACTGCTTCGTCTGACCGGGGTCGGTTCGCATACTAAGCGGTCGCTTGCCGATCAGGGAACAGCCTCCGGCGGACAGGTTCCGCGCTTCGCCTGTCGTGTGCGTCACGCCTTCTTCGGCCGGGCCCGCACGTGCATCCGCTCCCCCTGCGGCCCGAACAGGCTGAGGAACTCCACGGGCCCCTCCCCCGTCGACCCGAACCAGTGCGGCACCCGCGTGTCGAACTCGGCGGCCTCCCCCGCCGTGAGCACCACGTCGTGCTCCCCCAGCACCAGGCGCAGCCGCCCGGACAGCACGTACAGCCACTCGTAGCCGTCGTGCGTGCGCGGGTCCGGTTCCAGCCTCCGCTGCGGCTCCAGCACCTTGTAGGCCTGGAGGCCGCCCGGCTGGCGGGTGAGGGGCCAGTGGGTGCGCCCGCCCCGCACGATCGGCTTGGACCGCACCCGGGGGTCACCGGCCGGCGGGGCCCCGACCAGTTCGTCCAGGGCCACCTGGTGGGCGCGCGCGATCGGCAGGAGCAGTTCGAGACTGGGTTTGCGCAGGCCGGACTCCAGCCGCGACAGGGTGCTGACGGAGATGCCGGTGGTCTCCGAGAGCGCCGCCAGGGTCACCTCCCGCTCCTTGCGCATCTGCCGGAGCCTCGGGCCGACGCCCGCGAGTACCTCGTCCGTGGTCATGTGCGTATTGCAGGTTCGGCAAAGGTGTTTGTCAATCCCGAGGGTCCGGAGCGACGCTCGGCGGCGGAGGTGGTCACCATGACCGAGAAGTACGCAGTGGTCGTCGTCGGCGGTGGCGCGGCCGGTCTGTCCGCGGCGCTGGTGCTGGGCCGGGCCCGGATCCGCACACTGGTCGTCGACGCGGGTGAGCCGCGCAACGCGCCCGCCGCGCACATGCAGGGCTATCTGTCGCGCGACGGCATGCCACCGGCCGAGTTCCTGGCCGCGGGCCGTGCGGAGATCACCCGCTACGGCGTCGAGCTGGTACGGGACCGGGTGGTGGAGGTGGGACGGGACGAGGACTTCACGGTGGTGGCGGCCGGCGGCCGGACCGTGCGCGCCCGCCGCCTCGTCGTCGCCACCGGGCTCAAGGACGAGCTGCCCGACGTGCCGGGGGTCGCCGAACGGTTCGGTCGGGACGTGCTGCACTGCCCCTTCTGCCACGGGTGGGAGGTGCGGGACCAGCCGTTCGGGGTGCTGGCGACCAGCCCGGCGAGCGTGCATCAGGCGCTGATGGTGTCCCAGTGGTCCAAGGACGTGCGGTTCTTCCTGCACCGGGTCGCCGAGGAGGAGCTGTCCGACGTCGACCTGCGCCGGCTGGCCGCCGCCGGGGTGGACGTGGTGCCGGGCGAGGTGGCGGGCCTGGTGGTCGAGGACGACCGGCTCGCCGGGGTCCGGCTGGCCGACGGCACGGTGCACGCCCGCTCGGTGCTGTTCGCCGCGCCCCGGCCGGTGCCGCAGACGGGCTTGCTGGAGCGGCTCGGCGCGGAGCTGCACGAGACGCCCTTCGGCGCGTACCCGGTGGTCGACGCGACCGGCCTGACGACCGTGCCGGGCGTGTGGGCGGCGGGCAACGCGATCGGCTTCGCCGAGCAGGTCGTCCACGCGGCGAGCGGCGGCTACCGGGCCGCGTCCGCGATCGTCGGGGACCTGCTGATGACGGACCTCGACGCGGCCGTGCAGCCGTAGGCGCCGCACGGGGAAACGGCGGAGGCGCCGGGCGAGCGAATCGGCGGAGGCGCCGGGCGGGCGAGCGCGTGAGTCCGACGCCGCCGCACCTCGCGTGCGGGCCGGCGGCGGCACCGCGCGCAACGACCGGCAGCGCCCGGGCCGCGGCGTGGGGACCGGCACGGCCGCGCCCCCGCATGGAGGCAGGCAGAGGCACCACACGGGCGAGCCGGCAGCGGCACCTCGCGGTGAGACCGGCAGGGGCGCGCCGCGCCCGCCGGAACCCCAGCCACGGCACACCGCCTCCAGGCCCCCGGCCACGGCACACCGGTGGGGGCCTGGCGGTGTGCCGTGGCCGGGAACGCGTCGCCCCCCGCCGAAGGCGCCGCCGCGAGGGCGTGGGACTGGCTCCGGCGGCCACCCCGGCCCCTTCACCGCACTTCACCGCACCGGCCCGGCCGTCCGGGTGTAGAGAGGACCCCGGCGGTGCACCATGACTGCATGCTTCTGCATCGGCTGGCCCGAGTGTCCCAGGAGGTCGCCGCCACCTCCGCGCGGTCGAGGAAGACGGCGCTGCTCGCGGAGCTCTTCCGGGACGCGGAGGCGGACGACGTGCCCGTCGTCATCCCCTACCTGGCCGGACGCCTGCCGCAGGGCCGCATCGGCGTCGGCTGGAAGGTGCTCGGGCGGCCGGTCGCTCCCGCCGCCGAGCCGAGTCTGACCGTGCGGGACGTCGACGCCCGGCTGTCCGAGCTCGCGAAGGTGTCCGGCCCCGGCTCCCAGGCGGAGCGCACCCGGCTGGTCGGGGAGCTGATGGGCGCGGCCACCGAGGACGAGCAGCGGTTCCTGCTGGGACTGCTCACCGGCGAGGTCCGGCAGGGCGCCCTGGACGCGGTGGCCGTGGAGGGCCTGGCCCAGGCGACGGGTGCGCCCTCCGCGGACGTCCGCCGGGCCGTGATGCTCGCGGGTTCGCTGCAGTCGGTCGCCGAGGCGCTGCTCTCGGACGGGCCCGCGTCCCTCGAACGGTTCCGGCTCACCGTCGGCCGCCCGGTGCTGCCCATGCTGGCGCACAGCGCCTCCTCGGTCGCCGAGGCCGTCGACAAGCTCGGCGCCTGCGCGGTGGAGGAGAAGCTGGACGGCATCCGGGTCCAGGTGCACCGGGACGGCGGCACGGTGCGGCTCTACACCCGCACGCTCGACGACATCACCGACCGGCTGCCCGAAGTGACGGCCGCCGTGCTGGAGTTGCGGGGTGAACGGTTCATCCTGGACGGCGAGGTGATCTCCTTCGGCGAGGACGGGCGCCCCCGTTCGTTCCAGGAGACGGCCGGCCGGGTCGGTTCGCGCACGGACGTGGCGACCGCAGCCCGTGCGGTGCCCGTCTCCCCCGTCTTCTTCGACGCGTTGTCCGTCGACGGCCGTGACCTGCTGGACCTGCCGTTCACCGAGCGCCACGCCGAGCTGGCCCGCCTGGTCCCCGAGCCGATGCGGGTGCGCCGCACGCTGGTCTCCGGCCCCGAGGACACGCCCGCGGCGGAGCGGTTACTGGCCGCGACCCTGCAGCGCGGCCACGAAGGAGTCGTCGCCAAGGCGCTGGACGCCCCCTACAGCGCCGGCCGGCGGGGTGCGTCCTGGCTGAAGGTCAAGCCCGTCCACACCCTCGACCTCGTCGTCCTGGCCGCCGAGTGGGGCCACGGCCGCCGCAGCGGCAAGCTCTCCAACCTCCACCTGGGCGCCCGCACGGCCGACGGGGGTCTCGCCATGCTCGGCAAGACGTTCAAGGGCATGACCGACGCGCTGCTCACCTGGCAGACCGAACGGCTGCAGCAGCTCGCCGTCGAGACGGACGGCTACGTGGTCAAGGTCCGCCCGGAACTCGTCGTCGAGATCGCCTACGACGGCCTGCAGCGCTCCACGCGCTACCCGGCCGGCGTCACCCTCCGCTTCGCCCGCGTGATCCGGTACCGCGAGGACAAGCGCCCCGAGGAGGCCGACACCGTCGAGACGCTCCTCGCGGCGCACCCGGAGGTGAGACCGTGAAGCGCAGCGCAGGCCTGCTGCTCTTCCGCCCGTCCGCGCTCGGCCGCGAGGTCCTGCTCGGCCACATGGGCGGTCCCTTCTACGCCCGGCGGGACGCCGGCGCCTGGACCATCCCCAAGGGCGAGTACGAGCCGGACGAGTCCCCCTGGGCCGCCGCCCGCCGGGAGTTCGAGGAGGAGCTGGGGCTGCCTCCGCCCGACGGTGAGGCCATCGCCCTGGGCGAGGTGCGGCAGGGCAACGGCAAGATCGTCACCGCCTGGGCGATCGAGGCCGACCTCGACCCGGACACCGTCGCGCCCGGCACGTTCCGGATGGAGTGGCCGCCGCGCTCGGGGCGGCTGCAGGAGTTCCCCGAGCTGGACCGGGTCGCGTGGTTCGGGGTCGAACAGGCCCGAGCGGTGATCGTCACGGCCCAGGCCGCGTTTCTCGACCGGCTGGCGGAGCACTCGCCCTGAGGAGACACTCCCGCGTTGCGGTCCCTTCCGTCGCGCGGGAAGGTCGAGACACAGCCCGCACCGAGGGAGGTCAGCCATGCCCATCGCGACGGTGAACCCGGCGAACGGCGAGACGCTCAAGACGTACGAGGCCATGGGCGAGGAGGAGATCGAGCGCCGGCTCCAGCTCGCGGAGGCCACGTTCCGCACCTACCGTACGACGACCTTCGAGGAGCGCGCGCGGCTGCTGCACCGGGCCGCCGACCTCCTCGAGGAGGACCAGCAGGACATCGCCCGGGTGATGACCACCGAGATGGGCAAGCCGATCCAGCAGGCACGGGCCGAGGCCGCCAAGTGCGCCAAGGCGATGCACTGGTACGCCGACCACGCCGAGGAACTGCTCGCCGACGAGCGGCCCTCCGACGCGGACGTCAAGGACTCGGGCGCCTCACGCGTCCTGGTGCGCTACCGGCCGGTCGGCCCGGTGCTCGCGGTCATGCCCTGGAACTTCCCGCTGTGGCAGGTGATCCGCTTCGCGGCGCCCGCGCTGATGGCGGGGAACGTGGGCCTGCTCAAGCACTCCTCGAACGTCCCGCAGACCGCCCTCTACATCGAGGACCTCTTCCACCGGGCGGGCTTCACGGAAGGTTGCTTCCAGACCCTGCTGATCGGCTCGGCGGCGATCGACGACATCCTGCGCGACGAACGCGTCAAGGCCGCCACCCTCACCGGCAGCGAGCCGGCCGGCCGCGCGGTCGCCTCCACCGCCGGGGAGATGATCAAGAAGACGGTGCTGGAGCTGGGCGGCAGCGACCCGTTCGTGGTCATGCCGTCCGCCGACATCGACAAGGCGGCGCAGGTCGCGGTGACGGCACGGGTGCAGAACACCGGGCAGTCCTGCATCGCCGCCAAGCGGTTCATCGTGCACACGGACGTCTACGACGCCTTCGCCGAACGGTTCACCGAGGGCATGCGGGCGCTGAAGGTCGGCGACCCCCTGTCCGAGGACACCGAGGTCGGGCCGCTCTCCAGCGAGCAGGGACTGCGCGATCTGGAGGAGCTGGTCGACGACGCGGTGCGCAGCGGGGCCCGGGTGCTGTGCGGTGGCGAACGCCCGGAGGGTCCGGGCTGGTACTACACGCCGACGATCCTCGCCGGCATCACCCGCGAGATGCGCATCCACCGAGAGGAGGCGTTCGGGCCGGTCGCCACGCTGTACCGGGCGGCGGACCTGGACGAGGCGGTGCTGATCGCGAACGACTCGCCGTTCGGCCTGAGTTCCAACGTGTGGACGCGCGACGAGGCCGACGTGGACCGTTTCGTCCGGGATCTGGAGGCCGGAGGCGTGTTCTTCAACGGGATGACGGCCTCGCACCCGGCGTTCCCGTTCGGCGGTGTGAAGAGGTCCGGGTACGGGCGTGAGCTGTCCGGGCACGGAATCCGCGAGTTCTGCAACATCACCACGGTTTGGCACGGTGCGTGAGTGATGCAGGGCTACGATCCCGTCTGTGAACCGCGAAGTGACTCTGCCTCTGATCGTCGACAACCGCGGGACCCTGCAGGTGGCTGCGGCGGATGTCAGCAAGCTGCTGCGCACGGTGGGGGGACGGTGGGTGCGGCTGGTGGAGGACGGGGAGTCCGGACTGGACGAGGACACGGTCGCGGCTCTGACCATCGAACTGGCGAAGCTCGCCGACCGTATCGACGTGGCCTGTATCGCGCACAGCAGCGGGACGGCGACGTAGAGGGTGCGCGTGCGGGCGGGTGACGGCTGGTCGCCCGACTCCCCGCCCGGCTAGGCAAGCGCGCTCAGGGTGCTCCAGAACATCGCCTCGTAGCGCTGCAGCAGACGGCCGTACCGGTGTGCGGTGTTCTCGTCCAGTCGCTCCGCGTCCAGGGCGGCCTGGACCGCCTCAACCGCCAGGCGGTCCAGGTCGGGGGACGGCTGGGCGAAGAAGTCGAAGAAGGCGCAGGCCTCGTCGGTGAAGCCGTAGCGCTCGCGCAGTGCTGCGGCGATCGTCGCGCAATAGCCGCCCCAGGCCGAGAAGTTGGCCGCCAGGGCCAGGACCGCTTCCGGCGGTGGGGCGCCCAGGGCCAGCCAGGCCACGTACGCCGGGTAGGCCTGACAGCCGGGGAGCGGCTCGTACGACGCCTCCCGCTCCTCGTCCACGCCGCACGCCCGGGCGAAGGCGGTCAGCCGCTCCGCCGCCAGGTCTTCGCCCCGGGCCAGTGTCGTGAAGAAGGCGGCGGCCCGCGGGTCGGTCGCCGCGGAGCGGTCCGCCAGGTGCTCGAAGGCGCGGCGGTCTGCGGGGATCACCCAGCTCTGCTCCAGGGCCAGGGCCGCGAGGACGGAGCGGGGAGCCGTGCCGTCGGCGATCCTGGGCACGAGGGGGTTGGAGCGCGGGTCGGGGGCGAGCCGTGCGGTGGTCGCCGACAGCAGGTCCTGGGCCGGGTGCGTCATCGCGTCCTCCGTCATCCGTCATCCAAGTGCCGCAACGAGCCTTGCACGTCCTCCCCGGTACGGAGTAGCCCGGCGCGAAGTCACCGTGCCCCCGGGTGATCGTGGGGTGAACCACCTTCTGGCCGGGGGGCGAGCCGCCTTCCGGAAGGCGAAAGCAGGCATGGTTCATGGCGACTTTGTGCAGACCCGCGGTGTCCGTCCCGGAGTACGTGATCACGATGGAGGAGACGCTGGAACTGGCGCGGCAGCGCCACGCGGACCACCCCCAACTGCCGCTCGCCCTCCGGCTCATCGAGAACACCGGGGTGCGCACGCGACGCATCGTGCAGCCCGTCGAGGAGACTCTGAGACACCCGGGTTTCGAGGAGCGCAACAAGCTCTACGAGGCACAGGCCAAGGCGCGGGTGCCCGCGGTGGTCCAGCGGGCCCTCGACGACGCCGAGCTGCTCACCACCGAGGTGGATCTGATCGTCTACGTGTCGTGCACGGGCTTCATGATGCCGTCGCTGACGGCCTGGCTGATCAACGAGATGGGTTTCGAGCCGACCACCCGTCAGCTGCCGATCGCCCAGCTGGGCTGTGCGGCCGGCGGCGCGGCGATCAACCGGGCCCACGACTTCTGCTCCGCCTACCCCGAGGCCAACGCGCTGATCGTGGCCTGCGAGTTCTGCTCGCTGTGCTACCAGCCCACCGACATGGGCGTCGGTTCCCTGCTGTCGAACGGGCTGTTCGGTGACGGCATCGCAGCCGCCGTGGTGCGCGGCCGGGGCGGCGAGGGCATCGCCCTGGAGCGCAACGGTTCGTTCCTGATCCCGAAGACCGAGGACTGGATCACGTACGACGTGCGCGCGACCGGTTTCCACTTCCTGCTGGACAAGCGGGTCCCGGGCACGATGGAGCCGCTCGCGCCGGTCATCACGGACCTGGCGGGCGACCACGGGTGGGACGCGTCCGACCTGGACTTCTACATCGTCCACGCGGGCGGCCCCCGGATCCTGGACGACCTGAGCACCTTCCTGCGCGTCGACCGGCACGCCTTCCGGTTCAGCCGGGCCACGCTCACCGAGTACGGCAACATCGCCAGCGCCGTCGTCCTGGACGCGCTGCGCCGGCTGTTCGACGAGGGCGGGCCGGGAAGCGGGGCGCGCGGACTGGTCGCCGGGTTCGGGCCCGGCATCACCGCCGAGATGGCGCTGGGCCACTGGCGGGACGGGGACCTGGCGGGATGACCGCGACGGAAGGGCTGCTCGTTCCGCCGGGGCAGGGCCGCATCGTCCAGGCGCCCGCCCAGCACGTGACCTTCAAGGTAACCGGCGCCCACTCCCGCGCGGCCTCCTCCTTCGAGGTGGTGGTGCCGCCGGGGTTCGACGTCGGCGCCCATGTGCACACCCGCAGCGAGGAGTTGTTCTACGTGCTGGAGGGCGAGCTGGACGTGCTCGCCTTCGAGCCGCGGATCCGCACCCCCGACCGCTGGCAGGGGTGGGAGTCCGCCGCCGGCAACCGGGTGGTGCGGGCGACCCCGGGCACGGTGATCGTCGTGCCCCCGGGGTGCCCGCACGCGTTCGCCAATCCGACGGACGCGCCCGCGAAGATGTTCTTCCAGGCGAGCCCGCCGCCGGACCACGAGCGGTACTTCGAGGAGCTGCTGGAGATCCTCGGCGCCGGGGGCCCGCCGGACCACACGGCGATCGAGGAGCTCCGGGCGCGGTACGACATCGAGCAGCTGACGCCGCTCAGGCACCGTTAGCGGGCGTCAGCGGATGGGCACACCGGCGAGGGTGCGGGCGATGACCAGGCGCTGGATCTCGCTCGTGCCTTCGAAGATCGTGTAGATGGCGCTGTCGCGGTGCATGCGCTCCACCGGGTACTCGCGGGTGTAGCCGTTGCCGCCGAGGATCTGGATGGCCTGGGCGGTG
This sequence comes from Streptomyces sp. NPDC026246, assembly GCF_055567995.1. Classification (NCBI taxonomy): domain Bacteria; kingdom Bacillati; phylum Actinomycetota; class Actinomycetes; order Kitasatosporales; family Streptomycetaceae; genus Streptomyces; species Streptomyces sp. NPDC026246. Next base: position 428,477 of record NZ_JBVHPJ010000004.1, read on the forward strand.
ACCTTCTTGGCGGTCTCGCTGGCGAAGAGCTTGGACATCGAGCCCTCGGCCGCAGTGAACGGCTTGCCGTTGACCGCCATCCAGGAGGCGCGCCACACCAGCAGCCGCGCCGCGTCGATCGAGGTGCGCATGTCCGCGAGCTGGAACGCCACGCCCTGGTTGTCGATGATGGGCCGGCCGAACTGCTCGCGGTTCGTGGCGTAGTCGAGGGCGACCTCGTAGGCGGCGCGGGCGGTGCCGACCGCCATGGCACCGACGGCCGGGCGCGAGGCCTCGAAGGTGGCCATGGCCGCGTTCTTCACGCGCTCCCCGCCCTGCCTGGCCTTCTCCCGGGCGCGGGCGAGCCGCTCGTCCAGCTTCTCCTTGCCGCCGAGGAGGCAGGAACCGGGCACGCGCACGTTGTCGAGGACGACCTCGGCGGTGTGCGAGGCACGGATGCCGTGCTTCTTGAACTTCTGCCCCTGGGAGAGTCCCTCGGTGCCCGGCGGGACGATGAAGGAGGCGTGGCCCTTGGAGCCGAGCTCGGGGTCGACGACCGCGACGACGACGTGGACGTTGGCGATGCCGCCGTTGGTGGCCCAGGTCTTGGTGCCGTTGAGCACCCATTCGTCCTTGGCCTCGTCGTAGACGGCCCGGGTGCGCATGGAGGCGACGTCGGATCCGGCGTCGGGCTCGGAGGAGCAGAAGGCGGCGACCTTCACGTCGTCGGCGTCGCCGTACATCTGCGGGATCCAGGTGCCGATCTGCTCCTCGGTGCCGTTGGCGAGGACGCCGACGGCGGCGAGGCCGGTGCCGACGATGGACAGGGCGATGCCCGCGTCGCCCCAGAAGAGCTCCTCCATCGCCATGGGGATGCCGAGGCCGGTGGGGTCGAAGTACTGCTGGGCGTAGAAGTCCAGGGAGTAGATGCCGACCTTGGCGGCCTCTTGGATGACCGGCCAGGGAGTCTCCTCACGCTCGTCCCATTCGGCGGCCGCGGGCCGGATCACGTCGGCGGCGAAGCCGTGGATCCAGTCACGGACCTCCTTCTGTTCGTCGTTGAGCTCCATGGTGAACTCGGCCATGTCGTCCCCTCCAGCGGCGCACATGCATGTTACTTGCGGTAACCGCAGTCTGTTACCGACGGGTAGTCCACGTCAACTCCCACCGGCCCGGTCGGGCCCTTCCCGTGTCCGGATCACGCCCGAGTGCTAGTTTGCGCAAGCGTCATCGAAATACCACGGGTGGGGAGAGCACATGGACACCACACAGCGGACCGACCAGCAACGGTCCGCCGACCGCCGGCGGCGCCAGCTGCTCGAGGCCGCCGACCGAGTGGTGCTGCGCGACGGCCCCCAGGCCTCGATGAACGCGATCGCGGCGGAGGCCGGGATCACCAAGCCGATCCTCTACCGCCACTTCGGCGACAAGGGCGGACTTTACGCCGCCCTTGCCAAACGGCACACCGACGCGCTGCTGGACTCCCTGCGGGCGGCGCTGGACGCCCCGGCGGACCGGCGCGAGCGCGTCGAGGCGACGCTCGACACCTACCTCGCCGCGATCGAGGCGCGTCCCCAGGTGTACCGGTTCCTGATGCACCCCGCCGAGGGCGGCCAGCCGGGCGATCCCGGGTTCGATGTCGGCAAGCACAGCGCGCCGTTGCTGCGGCGGATGGGCGAGGAGCTGGCCCAGGTCATCGAGGAGCGGCTGGACCTCGGGCCGGGCGGCCAGCAGCTCGCGCGGGTGTGGGGCCACGGGATCGTCGGCATGATGCACGCGGCCGGTGACTGGTGGCTGGGGGAACGGCCCTGCTCGCGGTCCGAGTTGGTGCGCAGCCTGGCGGACCTGTTGTGGGGGCGGCTTGCGACCGTGGGCGACCGGCTGGGGGGCCCGGGGTTCTGACCACGGCCCTCAGGCGTTCCAGGAGGCCCGGGCGACCTGCCGCATCAGCCTGCGGTGGCGCCGGCCCGTGAGGCGGTCCGCGTAGACGCGGCCGTCCAGGTGGTCGCACTCGTGCTGCAGGCAGCGGGCGAAGAAGCCCGTGCCGTGGACCGTGACGGGCTCGCCGGTCACGGTGAAGCCCTCCACCACGGCGTGGTCGTGGCGTTCGGTGCCCGCTTCCAGGCCCGGCAGGGACAGACAGCCTTCCGGGCCGCGGATCACCACCCCGTCGGCGACCACCAGGCGCGGGTTCACGACGTGCCCCAGGTGGCGGACGTCCTCGTCGTCCGGGCAGTCGTACACGAAGACCCGCAGCGGCTCGCCGACCTGGTTGGCGGCGAGTCCGACGCCCCGCGCGGCGTACATCGTCGCGAACAAGTCCTCCACGAGCCGGGCCAGTTCGGGGCCGAAGTCGGTGACCTCCGCGCAGGGCGTGTGCAGGACGGGATCGCCGTGCAGCGTAAGGGGTCTCACGCGGCCGCGGGCGCCGGGGATGGGGCTGTGTCGCATGGCGGCAAGAGTAAGGTCCTGTCGGTCCGCGCCTTCCACACGAGTTCGCCACAGTGCCACGGTTCGGGAGTGCGAATGGATCTCGATAGGCTGAGGTCCACACCACGTGGCCGTCAGGCTTCAGGGCGCGGCGCGTACGCAAGGAGGATCGAGAACTGATGGCAGGCAACTCGGACCCGCTCTCGCCGCGGGCCAAGCTGGCCGTGACCGCGGGCAAGGCGGTCGCGGCGGCGTCCCGCGCCGCGGGACGCGGCAGCGGATCGGTGATCGGCGGCCGGGTGGCACTCAAGCTCGACCCCGACCTGCTGGCCCGGCTCGCGCAGAACCTGGACGTGACGCTGGTCTCGGCGACCAACGGCAAGACCACCACCACCCGGCTCATCGCCGAGGCCCTGCGCGCGGCGGGCCCCGTCGTGTCGAACGCGCTCGGCGCCAACATGCCGGCCGGCATCACCTCGGCGCTCGCCGGCGGCTCCGAGGCCCGGTACGGCGTCATCGAGGTCGACGAGAAGTACCTCGCCGGGGTCGCCCGGGACACCGCGCCGAAGTGCATCGCGCTGCTCAACCTCTCCCGCGACCAGCTCGACCGGGCCGCCGAGACGCGCATGCTCGCCGAGAACTGGCGCGAAGGGCTCGCGGGCTCCAAGGCCGTGATCGTGGCCAACTGCGACGACCCGCTGGTCGTGTGGGCCGCCTCCTCCTCCCCCAACGTCGTCTGGGTCGCCGCGGGCCAGATGTGGAAGGACGACGCCTGGTCCTGCCCGTCCTGCGGCGGTGTGATGCAGCGCCCGGGCGACGACTGGTTCTGCGGCGAGTGCGGCTTCCGCCGCCCGACGCCGAGCTGGGCGCTCTCCGGCGACCACGTCCTCGACCCGCACGGCTCGGCCTGGCCGATCCACCTGCAGCTGCCCGGCCGTGCCAACAAGGCCAACGCGGCCTCCTCGGCCGCCGTCGCCGCCGTGTTCGGCGTGCCGCCGCAGGTCGCGCTGGAGCGCATGTACCAGGTGCAGGCGGTCGCCGGACGGTACGACGTCGTCCAGTTCCAGGGCCGGGACCTCAGGCTCCTGCTCGCCAAGAACCCGGCCGGCTGGCTGGAGACGTTCTCCCTGATCGACCCGCCGCCCACGCCGGTCATCCTGTCCGTGAACGCGCGCGGCGCCGACGGCACGGACACCTCCTGGCTGTGGGACGTCGACTACACGCGCCTGTCGGGCCACCCGATCTGCGTGATCGGCGACCGGCGGCTGGACCTGGCGGTGCGCCTGGAGGTCGCCGACCAGAACTTCCAGGTCTTCGACACCCTCGACCAGGCCGTGGCCGCCTGCCCGCCGGGCCGGATCGAGGTCATCGCCAACTACACGGCGTTCCAGGACCTGCGCCGCCGCGTCGGCAACTGAGCACGAGACGTCAGGGGACTTTTGTGAGCGACAACCAACTGCGGGTCGTCTGGATCTATCCCGACCTGCTCAGCACCTACGGCGACCAGGGCAACGTCCTCGTCGTGGAGCGCCGTGCCCGGCAGCGCGGCCTGGACGTGGCCCGGCTCGACGTGCGCAGCGACCAGCCGATCCCGACCTCCGGCGACATCTACCTGATCGGCGGCGGCGAGGACCGGCCGCAGCGGCTCGCCGCCGAGCGGCTGCGCCGGGACGGCGGACTGACCCGGGCGGTGGAGAACGGCGCCATCGTGTTCTCGGTGTGCGCCGGCTACCAGATCCTCGGCCACGAGTTCATCAACGACCTCGGCCAGCGGGAGCCCGGCCTGGGGCTGCTGGACGTGGTCTCGGTGCGCGGCGAGGGCGCGCGGTGCGTCGGTGACGTGCTGGGCGACGTCGACGAGCGCCTGGGACTGCCGCCGCTGACGGGCTTCGAGAACCACCAGGGCGTCACCCACCTGGGCCCGACCGCCCGCCCGCTCGCCCGGGTGCGGTTCGGCAACGGCAACGGCACGGGCGACGGCACCGAGGGCGCCTTCAACGACACCGTCTTCGGGACGTACATGCACGGCCCGGTGCTGGCGCGCAACCCGCTGATCGCGGACCTGCTGCTGAAGCTGGCCCTCGACGTCAACGCGCTGCCGCCGACCGACGACCGCTGGTACGAGGCCCTGCGCAACGAGCGCATCGCGGCTGCTCAGCAGCCCGCCTGAGCGCAGCGCCGCAGCTCGTCCGAGGCACGCGTCAACCTCCGGGTCAACAGCCCGTCTGACGGCACATCCGCACAGGTGAGCGGGGTCGTCCAGCAGGCGGACGCGTGCTTCGGTCATGGCCCCCGGTGCCGCTAGGGTGGCGGGGATTCCCGCCGGACGACGTGGTCCGGTCCCCGGCCCACGTTGAGAAGGTATTCGGGCTATGCGCATTGGTGTCCTCACGTCCGGCGGCGACTGCCCCGGCCTGAACGCCGTCATCCGGTCCGTCGTGCACCGCGCCGTCGTCGACCACGGCGACGAGGTCATCGGCTTCCGGGACGGCTGGAAGGGCCTCCTGGAGTGCGACTACCTCAAGCTCGACCTCGACGCGGTGGGCGGCATCCTCGCCCGCGGCGGCACCATCCTCGGCTCCTCCCGGGTCCAGCCGTCCCACCTGCGGGACGGCGTCGAGCGGGCCAGGGGACACGTCGAGGAGCTCGGTCTCGACGCGATCATCCCCATCGGCGGTGAGGGCACGCTGAAGGCCGCCCGGCTGATGTCGGACAGCGGGCTTCCCGTGGTGGGCGTACCGAAGACCATCGACAACGACATCGCCGTCACGGACGTCACCTTCGGCTTCGACACGGCCGTGGGCGTGGCGACCGAGGCGCTCGACCGGCTGAAGACGACCGCCGAGTCCCACCAGCGGGTGCTGGTCGTGGAGGTCATGGGCCGGCACACCGGCTGGATCGCGCTGCACTCCGGCATGGCGGCCGGCGCGCACGCGATCGTCGTCCCCGAGCGGCCCTTCGACATGGACGAGCTGGCCCGGCGCGTCGGCGAGCGGTTCGAGGCGGGCAAGCGCTTCGCGATCGTCGTGGCGGCCGAGGGCGCCAAGCCGCGGCCCGGAACCATGGACTTCGACGAGGGCGGCAAGGACATCTACGGGCACGAGCGCTTCGCCGGCATCGCCCGGCAGCTGTCGATCGAGCTGGAGGACCGGCTGGGCAAGGAGGCCCGGCCGGTCATCCTCGGGCACGTGCAGCGCGGCGGGACGCCGACGGCGTACGACCGGGTGCTCGCCACGCGGTTCGGCTGGCACGCGGTGGAGGCCGTGCACCGGGGCGAGTTCGGGCACATGACCGCGCTGCGCGGGACCGACATAGTGATGGTGCCGCTGGCGGAGGCCGTCGAGACGCTGAAGACCGTGCCGGAGGATCGGTACGACGAGGCGGAGTGCGTTCTCTGAGCCTGAGCTGATCTGCCGAGTGCGGGTCGCGGGTGGTCGCTCGCGCAGTTCCCCGCACCCCTGAGGCGTCGCACCGCCCCCGGTCACCGTGGTGACCGGGGGCGGCTCTACTCTTGTGGGCGGACAACTTGTTGCACACCCCCACGAAACAGGAGCCGGCGGAATGGATCACAGCGGGCACGGCATGACCATGGATCTGCCGCCGTTCACGCTGGGGCGAGGGCTGGAGTGGTCGGCGGACCCGTTCTTCCTCGTCGCCTGCCTGGCCGGTCTGGCGCTGTACGGGTGGGGTGTCGTCCGGCTGGTCCGGCGCGGGGACAAGTGGCCTGTGGGCCGGACCGTCGCCTACACGCTGGGCGTGCTGAGCATCATGCTCATGATGTGCACGCAGCTCAACGACTACGGCATGGTCATGTTCAGCGTGCACATGGTGCAGCACATGGTGATCAGCATGGTCTCGCCGATCCTCATCCTGCTCGGGGCGCCGATCACTCTCGCGCTGCGGGCGCTGCCCACGGCCGGGCGGGGGCGCAAGGGGCCGCGTGAGCTGCTGCTGATGTTCCTGCACAGCCGGTACATGCGGATCGTCACCCACCCCGCGTTCACGATCCCGCTGTTCATCGCGAGCCTGTACGGGCTGTACTTCACGCCGCTCTTCGACACGCTGATGGGGTCCAGGGCGGGGCACGTCGCGATGATGGTGCACTTCCTCGCCGTGGGCCTGGTGTTCTTCTGGCCGATCATGGGCGTGGACCCGGGCCCCCACCGGCCCGGCTACCTGATGCGGATGCTGGAGCTGTTCGCGGGCATGCCGTTCCACGCGTTCTTCGGCATCGCCCTGATGATGGCGACCGAGCCGATGGTCGAGTCGTTCAAGAACCCGCCCGCCTCCCTCGGCGTCGAGGCGCTGTCCGACCAGAACGCGGCGGGCGGCATCGCCTGGGCGTTCAGCGAGATCCCGTCGGTGCTGGTGCTGATCGCCCTGCTGTTCCAGTGGTACGCCTCCGAGCAGCGTCAGGCGCGGCGCACGGACCGGGCCGCCGAGCGCGACGGCGACAAGGAGCTGGAGGCGTACAACGCCTATCTCGCCTCACTGAACGCGCAGGGGCGCTGAAGGCGGCTCGTGCAAGGCCCGTGCGCGCCGGGCGTCCGGCAGGCACCATGGAGGGACCGGACCACGAGGAGGGTGTCACGATGCCCGGTTCCACGAACGGTTCCCATTCGACGAAGACCATGGGCGTGCTCACCGTCGGCGGCCTCGTCGTCGTGACGGCCTACACGGTGGCGCTCGGGAGCAACGGCTGGCTGTGGTTCGGCTGGGTCGTCCTGGGCCTGATCACCCTCGGCATGGTGGTCACCACGCGCAGCACCTGACGGCTCACTCCTCGGTCAGCCGGCCCGCCGAGTGGACGCCCGGCTGGTACTTGGGCAGCCGGACGGTGATCTTCATGCCCGCTCCCCGCGCGGTCTCGATGACGAGGCCGTGGGCGTCGCCGTAGACCTGGCGGAGCCGGTCGTCGACGTTGGACAGGCCGATGCCGCCGGAAGGGCTGGCCTCGCGGGCGAGGATGCGGCGCAGCAGCTCGGGGTCCATGCCGGCGCCGTCGTCCTCGATGACGACCAGCGCCTCGGCGCCCGCGTCCTGGGCGGTGATCTGGATGTGGCACTTGCCCGTGGGGACGGCCTTGCCCTCCAGGCCGTGCTTGACGGCGTTCTCCACGAGCGGCTGCAGGCACAGGAAGGGCAGGGCGACGGGCAGCACCTCGGGGGCTATCTGCAGGGTGACGGAGAGGCGCTCGCCGAAGCGCGCCCTGACCAGTGCCAGGTAGTGGTCGATGGCGTGCAGCTCGTCGGCGAGGGTGGTGAAGTCGCCGTGCCGGCGGAACGAGTAGCGGGTGAAGTCGGCGAACTCCAGGAGCAGCTCGCGGGCGCGCTCGGGGTCGGTGCGCACGAACGAGGCGATCACCGCGAGCGAGTTGAAGATGAAGTGCGGCGAGATCTGGGCCCGCAGCGCCTTGATCTCGGCCTCGATGAGGCGGGTGCGGGAACGGTCGAGGTCCGCCAGCTCCAGCTGCACGGAGACCCAGCGGGCGACCTCGCCGGCGGCCCGGACCAGCACGGCGGACTCGCGGGGGGCGCAGGCGACCAGGGCGCCGTGCACGCGGTCGTCGACGGTGAGGGGGGCGACGACCGCCCAGCGCACCGAGCAGTCCAGGTTGTCGCAGGTCAGCCGGAACGCCTCGCCGCGGCCGGTGTCCAGCGGCCCGCCGAGGCGTTCCATGATCTCGCCGCGGTGGTGGGCGCCGTCGCCGTCCCAGACCAGGACCTGTGCCCGGTCGGTGAGGCACAGGGCGTCCGTGCCGAGCAGGGAGCGCAGTTTGCGGGCGGACCTGCGGGCGGTCTCCTCGGTCAGGCCGGCCCGCAGCGGCGGCGCGGCCAGGGAGGCGGTGTGCAGGGTCTCGAAGGTGGCGTGCTCGACGGGCGTGCCGAGTCCGGCGAGGCTGCCGGCCCGGGCGGTGCGCCGGCCGATCCAGACACCCAGGGCCAGGACCGGCAGCACGGCGACGCACAGACCCGCCAGGAAGTCGCTCACGACGTCACCTCGCTGCGCAGTTCTTCGGGCAGGTGGAACCGGGCCAGGACCGCGTTCGTGCCCGGCGGCACCCGGCCGGGGGTGGCCAGGGAGACCGCGATCATGGTGAGGAAGCCGAGCGGCACGGACCACAGGGCGGGCCAGGCGAGCAGGGCGTGCAGGGCGCCCGGGCCCGGGTAGCCCGTCATGGTCGCGGCGACGGCGAGGAGGGCGGAGCCGCCCCCGACCAGCATCCCGGCGGCCGCGCCGGGCGGGGTGAGCCGCCGCCACCAGATGCCGAGGACGAGCAGCGGGCAGAACGAGGACGCCGACACCGCGAAGGCCAGCCCCACGGCGTCGGCGACCGGGAGCCCGCCGACCAGGACGCTCGCCGCGAGGGGCACCGCCATGGCCAGCACCGTCCCCAGACGGAAGTGCCGTACGCCCCGGGACGGCAGCACGTCCTGGGTGAGGACACCGGCGACCGCCATGGTCAGCCCCGAGGCGGTGGAGAGGAACGCGGCGAAGGCGCCCCCGGCGACCAGCGCGCCCAGCAGGTCGCCGCCCACTCCTCCGATCATGCGGTCGGGCAGCAGCAGGACCGCCGCGTCGGGGTCCGAGGTGAGGGTGAGTTCGGGTGCGTAGAGGCGGCCGAGGGCGCCGTAGACGGGGGGCAGGAGGTAGAAGGCACCGATCAGGGCGAGGACGGCGACGGTGGTGCGGCGGGCGGCGACGCCGTGCGGGCTCGTGTAGAAGCGGACCACGACGTGCGGCAGGCCCATGGTGCCGAGGAACGTGGCGAGGATCAGGCCGTAGGTGGCGTACAGGGGGCGTTCCTCCCGGCTTTCGGCCTGGGACGGTGACAGGTCGCCGCCGCCGCCACGTTCGGCCTCGGGGACGGCGGCGCCCGCGGGGAACTCCAGGCGCGTGCCGCCGTCGATGCGGTGGGTGCCGGCGGTCAGGTCGACACGGCCGGCGGCGTGGGTGCGGCCGTCGACGGTGCCGGTGACCGTGACGGTCAGCGGGCGGTCCAGCTTCAGGTCGATGTCGTCCTCGACACGGACGACGCGCTGCTCGCGGAAGGTGGCCGGTTCGTCGAAGGCATGGCGCGGGGCGCCGTCGCCCTGCCAGGCCAGCACCAGGAACAGGGCGGGGACCAGCAGGGCGGTGAGCTTGAGCCAGTACTGGAAGGCCTGGACGAAGGTGATGCTGCGCATGCCGCCCGCGGCGACGGTGGCGGTGACGACGAGGGCGACGGTGACCCCGCCCAGCCAGTCGGGTGCCCCCGTGAGCACGGTCAGCGTGAGCCCCGCTCCCTGCAGCTGGGGCAGCAGGTACAGCCAGCCGACACCGACGACGAAGGCTCCGGCGAGCCGCCGCACGGCCTGGGAGGCGAGGCGGGCCTCGGCGAAGTCGGGCAGCGTGTAGGCGCCGGAGCGGCGCAGCGGCGCGGCGACGAACAGCAGCAGGACGAGGTACCCGGCGGTGTAGCCGACCGGGTACCAGAGCATGTCGGGGCCCTGGACCAGGACGAGCCCGGCGATGCCGAGGAAGGAGGCGGCGGACAGGTACTCGCCGCTGATCGCGGCCGCGTTCAGCCGCGGGCCGACCGTGCGGGAGGCGACGTAGAAGTCGGAGGTGGTGCGGGAGATGCGCAGGCCGAAGGCGCCGACCAGGACGGTCGAGACGACGACCAGGGCGACGGCGGGGACGGCGTAGCCGGAGTTCATCGGGTGGGACTCAGCGGTCTTCGACGAGGCGCACGAAGTCGCGTTCGTTGCGTTCGGCGCGGCGGACGTACCAGCGGGCGAGCAGCACCAGGGGCAGGTAGAGGCCGAAGCCGAGGACGGCCCACTCCAGGCGGCGGGCGCCGGGCAGCGCCGCGAACAGCAGGGGGAGCGGGCCGACGAGCAGGCCGAGGACCGCGAGGACGGTGAGGGCGGCGCGCAGCTGGCTGCGCATCAGGGAGCGCACGTAGGTGTGGCCGAGGGTGGTCTGCTCGTCGATCTCGGTGCGCGGCCGGTAGTAGGCGGATGGCGAGGGATGGCGCCCCCGGGAGCGCAGCCGGGCGTGCGGGAGGCTCTGGCGGGGCGGGCCGGTGACGACGACGCGGCGCTCGGTGTGGTCCTGGGGCACCGTCACGGCCTCCGCATCAGCAGGTCGCGCAGCTCCCGGGCGTGGCGCCGGCTGACCTGCAGCTCCTCGGAGCCGACGAGGACGCTGACGGTGCCGGCGTCGAGGCGGAGTTCGCCGATGTGGCGCAGGGCGACGAGGTGGCGGCGGTGGATGCGGACGAAGCCGCGGGAGCGCCAGCGCTCCTCCAGGGTGGACAGCGGGATGCGCACCAGGTGGCTGCCGCGGTCGGTGTGCAGGCGGGCGTAGTCGCCCTGGGCCTCGACGTGGGTGATGTCGTCGACGGCGACGAACCGCGTCACGCCGCCGAGTTCGACGGGTATCTGGTCCGGGTCGGGTTCGTGCACGGGGATGCCCGGGGCGGTGCCGCGCCGCTCGGCGGCCCGGCGCACGGCCTCGGCCAGCCGTTCCCTGCGCACGGGCTTGAGGACGTAGTCGACGGCCTTGAGGTCGAAGGCCCGGACGGCGAAGTCCTCGTGGGCGGTGACGAAGACGACGAGCGGGGGCCGGGCGAAACCGCCCAGCAGCCGGGCGAGGTCGAGGCCGTCCAGGCCCGGCATCTGGATGTCGAGGAAGACGACGTCGATCGCCTCGGGCCCGCCGGGGCCGGACTCCAGGGCACGGTTGATGCGGCGCAGTGCCTCGGTCGCGTCGCCGGCGCCCTCCGCGCTGCCGATGCGGGGGTCGGCCCGCAGCAGATAGAGGAGTTCCTCCAGCGAGGGGCGTTCGTCGTCGACAGCCAGGGCGCGCAGCATGACCCGGAGTGTAGGGGCGATCCCCGCGTGCGGACACGGGCCGGCGGTGATCGTTCGCAGCGGTCCCGTCGGCCGCGCCGGGCCGGGGGCGGGCCGGGGTGGTGGTGGATACAGTGCCCGCATGAACAGCAGGTCCGCGGCGTTCGACGAACTCGACCGGAAGATCATCACCGCGTTGATGGCGAACGCGAGGACGTCGTTCGCCGAGATCGGGACGGCGATCGGGCTGTCGGCCACGGCGGTCAAGCGCCGGGTCGACCGGCTGCGCGAGACGGGCGTGATCACCGGGTTCTCGGCCACGGTCAAGCCGTCGGCGCTGGGCTGGCGCACCGAGGCCTACGTCGAGGTGTACTGCGAGGGCGCGGCGCCCCCGCGGCGGCTGGCGGAGGTCGTGCGGGACTACCCGGAGATCGCCGCGGCGATGACCGTCACCGGCGGCGCGGACGCGCTGCTGCACGTGCGGGCGCGGGACGTGGAGCACTTCGAGGAGGTGCTGGAGCGCATCCGCCAGGAACCGTTCATCCGGAAGACGATCAGCGTGATGGTGCTGTCGCATCTGCTGCCGGAGAGTCCCGAGGCGGGAGCCAGTCAGCCGGCACCGGAGTAGCCCCGGCGGGTGGCGCAGCAGGCGTGCGCTGACCAGCTCGAAGACGCAGCATTCGTGCGTCGACGCGCAATCTTTGTTTCTTGTCGGGCCCGGCCCCTGATTCCTACCGTTGTGTCAACCACTCATTACGGACCGTGAGGAAGCGGAGGGACCCCTTCGTGCCCGACTCCCGTGTGCCGCGTCGGCGGCGCTACCTCGTCTGCGAGCCCAGACACTTCGCCGTGCAGTACGCGATCAACCCGTGGATGCACCCCGGCGAACCCGTCGACGTCCTCCGCGCCCTGGACCAGTGGCAGGCGCTGGTCGACACCTACCGCGCCCACGGCCATACCGTGGACATCGTGAAACCCGTGCCCGGTCTGCCCGACATGGTCTTCGCCGCGAACGCCGCGGTCGTCGTCGACGGCCGTGTCTTCGGCTCGCTGTTCCACGCCCCGGAGCGCCGTCCCGAGTCCGTGCCCTACGAGGCGTGGTTCAAGACGGAGGGCTACGAGGTGTACCACCCGGAGTCGGTGTGCGAGGGCGAGGGCGACCTGGTGCCGGCCGGCCGGTGGATCCTGGCCGGAACGGGCTTCCGCACCACGCGGGAGGCCCACAGCGAGGTGCAGGAGTACTTCGGTGTGCCGGTGGTGAGCCTGACGCTGGTGGACCCGTACTTCTACCATCTGGACACGGCGTTGTTCGTCCTCGACGACGGGCACGACGGGCACGACGGGAACATCGTCTACTACCCGGAGGCGTTCTCGCCGGGCAGCCGTGAGGTGCTGGCCCGGATGTACCCGGACGCGGTGCTCGCCACCCGGGAGGACGCGATGGCGTTCGGGCTCAACTCCGTCTCCGACGGACGTCACGTGTTCGTCTCGCCCGGGGCGTCGGGACTGGCCGCCCAGCTGGCCGACCGCGGCTACGTCCCGGTCCCCGTCGACCTGTCCGAGTTCCAGAAGGCCGGTGGCGGCATCAAGTGCTGCACCCAGGAGATCCGGGAGAACCGCTCATGACCGCACCCGTCCGCACCCAGGACTCGCCCGGGACCCGTGGCTCCGAGGAGCTGATCCGCGCCGAGGAGCCCGTCCTGGCGCACAACTACCATCCGCTGCCCGTCGTCGTGGCCCGGGCCGAGGGCACGTGGGTGGAGGACGTCGAGGGCCGGCGCTATCTCGACATGCTGGCCGGCTACTCGGCCCTCAACTTCGGTCACCGGCACCCGGCGCTGATCGAGGCGGCCCACCGCCAGCTCGACCGGCTGACCCTCACCTCGCGCGCCTTCCACAACGACCGGCTCGCCGCCTTCGCGGAACGGCTGGCGGGGCTCACCGGCATGGACATGGTGCTGCCGATGAACACCGGCGCGGAGGCCGTGGAGAGCGGTGTGAAGGTGGCCCGCAAGTGGGCCTACGACGTCAAGGGGGTCCCGCAGGACCGGGCGACGATCGTGGTCGCGGCGGACAACTTCCACGGCCGCACGACGACGATCGTCAGCTTCTCCACGGACGAGACGGCCCGGGCCGGCTTCGGGCCGTTCACGCCGGGGTTCCGGGTCGTGCCGTACAACGACCTGGCGGCGATGGAGGAGGCCGTCGACGAGACGACGGCGGCGGTGCTGATCGAGCCGATCCAGGGCGAGGCGGGCGTCATCATCCCCGACGACGGCTATCTGGCCGGCGTGCGCGAGCTGACCCGGCGCAAGGGATGCCTGTTCATCGCCGACGAGATCCAGTCCGGGCTGGGCCGGACGGGCCGGACGCTGGCGGTCGCGCACGAGTCGGTGGTGCCGGACGTGCTGCTGCTGGGCAAGGCGCTGGGCGGCGGCATCGTGCCGGTGTCGGCGGTGGTCGGGCGCCGGGAGGTGCTCGGGGTGCTGCACCCGGGTGAGCACGGCTCCACCTTCGGCGGGAACCCGCTGGCGGCCGCGGTCGGCACGGCGGTCGTCGAGCTGCTGGAGACGGGCGAGTTCCAGCGCCGGGCCTCCGAACTCGGCGAGGTCCTGCGCGACGGTCTGACCGGCCTGGTCGGCAGGGGCGTGGTCGGCTTCCGCTCCCGGGGCCTGTGGGCGGGCGTCGACGTGGACCCGGCGCTCGGCACCGGCCGCGAGATCAGCGAGCGCCTGATGCGCGAAGGCGTCCTGGCCAAGGACACCCACGGCTCGACGATCCGTCTGGCCCCGCCGCTGACCATCACGGCGGAGGAACTCACGGGCGCCCTCGCGGCGCTGGAGAAGGTCCTGGGCTGAGATCCGGCCGGGGGGGCCGCCCCGGCTCTCCCCGGCCGCCACCGGCGAGCCCCGGCGACGACCGCCGGCCCGCGCCCCCGCCGGCGGTGGCCCGGGCCCCGACCGGACCCTCCCGGGCCGCCCCCTGGCGCCGGAAGGGTGAAGATTGGGGCAAGAGGTGGTAGACCACTCTCAGCGACAGAGAGGTCGGCCGTGGGCGCACACGAGGAGTCCGGCGTTGCCCGGCATCGGTTCGACGTGGCCGACGCCGCGCCCCTGCTGCTCGATTCTCGGGGCGTGGTGACGGGCTGGACGGGCGACGCCCGGCGGCTGCTGGCGTACCCGGCGTCGGAGGCGGTCGGCAGGAAGCTGGCCGATCTGCTGGTCGCCGAGGACGCGCAGCGCGTACCGGACCTGGTGGAGCGGTGCCGCAGGGACGGCGGCTGGGCCGGGCTGCTGACGGCCCGGCGCAGGGACGGGCGGCGGGTGAGGGTCGCGGCCCGCATCGCCTCGGCCGAGGAGGCCCAGGGGGCCCCGCGCTGGCTGGTGCTGCTGTCGGAGCTGGCCGGCGCGACCGGCTGGGACATGAGCCGCACGGTGCTGGAGCAGATGGTGGCCGACGCGCCGGTCGGCATCGCGATCGTGGACACGGACCTGCGCTTCGTGTGGTCGAACACCGCTCTCGAGCAGTTCGGCGGCGGACCGGCGGCGAGCCGGCTCGGCCTGCGCTTCGCGGACGTCCAGCCCGGCATGGACGCCCAGGCGGTCGAGGCGCAGATGCGGCACGTGCTGGAGACGGGCGAAGCGGTGGTCGGCTACGAGCACGTCGGCCGAGTGCGGTCGGCGCCGCTGCGCGAGACGGCGCACATGCTGTCCTTCAGCCGGCTAGAGGACGACCAGGGGCGGCCGATAGGCGTCTACTACACGGTCGTCGACATGACCGAGCGGCACCGCGCCCGCCAGCGCCTGGCGCTGCTGGACCGGGCCGGGGAGAGCATCGGCCGCACCCTCGACCTCAACCGCACCGCGCAGGAACTGGCCGACGTGGCCGTACCGGGCGTGGCCGACTTCGTCTCCGTGGACCTGCTGGAGTCGGTCCTCGGGGGTGCCGAACCGGCTCCCGGGCCGCTCGCGGACACCGGGGAGCCGGTGGCGCTGCGCCGCGCCGGCTTCCGGTCCGCGCAGGAGGACCTGGTGGAGGCCGTCATCGCCATCGGCGAGGTCGTGGAGTTCCGGCCCGGCACGCCCCCGGTCCGCTGTCTGGCCACCGGGCGGTCCTGGCTCGGGGAGCGGATCGACCCGCAGGCCAGGGACTGGACCACGGACGTCCCCAGCGGCCGGCCCGCCACGTTCCGGGAACTGGGCCTGCACAGCGTGCTGACCGTGCCGCTCCGGTCACGCGGCATCACGCTCGGCGTCACCACCTTCTTCCGCCGGGACCGCCGGGAGTCCTTCGACGAGGGGGACCTGCGGCTGGCGGAGGACCTCGTGACGCGGGCGGCCGTGTGTGTGGACAACGCCCGCCGCTACACCCGTGAGCGGGACGCCGCGCTCGTGCTGCAGCGCAGTCTCCTGCCCCACCGCCTGCCCGAGCAGGGCGCGGTCGACGTGGCCGCCTGCTACCGGCCGGCCGACGAGCTGACCGGCCTCGGGGGCGACTGGTACGACCTGATCCCGCTGTCCGGTGCCCGGGTGGCGCTCGTGGTGGGCGAGGTGCCCGGGCACGGCATCGACGCCGCCGCGGCCATGGGGCAGTTGCGGACGGCCGTACGGACCCTGGCGGCACTGGACCTGCCGCCCGAGGAGGTGCTGGCGCACCTCGACGACCTGGTGGCCCGCACGGCGCGGGAGGACGGCGCCGAGCCGGGCACGGCGGGGTCGGCGGGTGCCCGGTGCGTGGGCGCGGGGTGCCTGTACGTCGTCTACGACCCGGTCGACGGCGGCTGCGCGATGGCCGCGGCCGGGCATCCCGCACCGGCCGTGGTCCGGCCCGACGGCTCGGTCGTGTTCGCCGACCTCCCGCAGGGCCCGCCGCTCGGCGTGGGCGGCCCGCCCTTCGAGGCGGTCGCGATGCGGCTCGACGAGGGCAGCACCCTCGCCCTGCACACCGACGGACTGCTCGCCCGGGGCGAGACCTGGGCGGTCGACGCCGGACGGGAGCGGCTGCGCCGGGCACTGGAGCACGGCGGGCCGCTGGAGACGTACTGCCGCACGGTGGTGGACGCTCTGGTGCCGGCCCGCCCCTACGACGACGTGGCCCTGCTGATGGCCCGGACGAAACGTCTCGGCAGTGGTCAGGTCGCCGACTGGGAGCTGCCCTCCGACCCGGCCGTCGTCGCCGAGGCCCGTCGCACGGCCACCCGGCAGCTGGCCCGGTGGGGCCTGGACGAGCTGGCCTTCACCACGGAGCTCGTGGTGAGCGAACTGGTCACCAACGCCATCCGGTACGCCACCGGCACGATCCGGCTCCGTCTGATCCGCGAGCGCACCCTGGTGTGCGAGGTGTTCGACGGCGGTGCCACCGCGCCCCATCTGCGGCACCCGCGTACGACGGACGAGGGCGGGCGCGGTCTGCTGCTGGTCTCCCAGCTCACCCAGCGGTGGGGCACGCGCTTCGTCGCCGACGGGAAGATCATCTGGGCCGAGCAGTCCCTCACGGACCTCCCGGACTGACATCCGGGCGGGGGTTGTCCAGGCCGTGCGAAACTGGGGTGATTCCGGCAGCAGTGAGGCGGCGGCCATGACGGAAACGGCGATCGACTTCTCCGCGGTCTTCCAGTCCCTGCCCGGCATGGTGGCCGTGCTGACGCCCCAGCTCGTGTACGCGGACGTCAACGCGGAGTTCGTCCGGGTCTCCGGCCGCACCCGCGAGCAGCTGGTCGGCCGCTACCTCTTCGACGTCTTCCCCGACAACCCCCACGACCCGCAGGCGACGGGCGTGCGCAACCTGAAGGCGTCGCTGTACCGCGTCCTGGCGACCGGCGAGCGGGACGCGATGGCCCTGCAGCGCTACGACGTGGAGGACCCGCAACGCCCCGGGGAGTGGCAGGAGCGCTACTGGAGCCCGGTGAACACTCCCGTGTCGGCCCCCGACGGACGGGTGGTACTCGTCGTGCACCGCGTCGAGGAGGTCACGGAGCTGATCCGGGCCCGGGGCCGTTCCGACGGCCATGGCGACGGCCGTGCCCGGGTGCTGGAGGCCGAGCTCTACACACGCGCCCGTGAGCTGCAGGAACTCAACGAGCGGCTGCGCCTTGCGCACTCGCGGGAGCGGGAGGTGGCGCTGGCCCTGCAGGAGGCCATGCTGCCCGCCGGGCCGCAGACCCGGCACCACCACCGGGCCGCCGTCCGCTACCGGCCCGCCGTCGGGGCGCTCAACGTGTGCGGGGACTGGTACGACCTGGTGGATCTGGTCGGCGGTCACCGCACCGGGGTGTCCGTCGGCGACGTCGTCGGGCACGGTCTGGGGGCCGCCGGGGTGATGGGCCAGCTGCGCAGCGCGCTGAGCGCGGCGTCCCGGGTCGCCGAGGGACCGGCGCAGGCCCTGGACGTGCTGGGGCGGTACGCGCACGTCGTCGACGGCGCCGAGTCGGCGACGGCGGTGACGACCTTCATCGACTTCGACCGGCAGACCATCACCTACAGCAGCGCCGGCCATCTGCCGCCCGTGCTCGTCCACCCCGACGGCCGTACGGAGTTCCTCGACCGGGCCACGGACACGCCGCTCGACGCACGCCCCGACCCGATCCCCCGGCCGCAGGCGGAGACGGCGTTCACGGCAGGTGCAACGCTCGTGCTCTACACCGACGGGCTGGTCGAACGCCGGCACGAGGACATCGACACCGGCCTGGAGCGGCTCGCCGACGCCCTGCGCCGGCACCGCGCCCTGGACCCCGAACTGCTGGCCGACACCGTCCTGCTGGAGCTGCTGCCGCCCGGCGGCGCCACCGACGACACCGCCCTCATCGTCGTGCGGCTGTGACTACAGCCGGGTTTTGCCGTGGTCGAGGAGCCGTACGCGGTCCACGTTCTGGCGGTCCTCCGGGTCCGTGCTGGGCCGGCCGGCGAACCAGGCGTCCAGGATCTCGCCGAGCACCGGCCCGGACGTCAGGCGCAGGCTGAGCGCGAGCACGTTGGCGTCGTTCCAGCGCCGGGCCCCGTCGGCGGAGTAGGCGTCCGTGCACAGGGCGGCCCGCACGCCGGGCACCTTGTTCGCGGCGATCGAGGCTCCCGTACCGGTCCAGCAGCACACCACCGCCTGGTCCGCCGTCCCCTCGGCGACCTCACGGGCCGCGGCCTCGGAGCACACCGCCCACTGCGGATCGTCGCCGGGGCGCAGCGCGCCGTGCGTCCGCACCTCGTGGCCCCGCTCGCGCAGCGCGTCCACGAGGGCCCGGGCCACGGGCTCGTCCATGTCCGAGGAGACAGAGATGCGCATGTCCGGAAGACTACCCGGACCAGGTGTCCGGCGGCTGCTCCTGCACCTACACTGGCACCCCACGACATGCCGGTTGACCTGCTGGAACGCGGTGGTCGAGTCCCCCGCGAGAGTCGAAGGGCGCCCGCTTTGTTCTACTACCTGCTGAAATACGTGTTGCTGGGTCCGCTGCTGAGACTGGTCTTCCGACCCCGGATCCAGGGCCTGGAGCACGTTCCGGCGGAGGGCGCGGCCATCGTCGCCGGCAACCACCTGTCGTTCTCGGACCACTTCCTGATGCCCGCGATCCTCAAGCGGCGCATCACCTTCCTCGCCAAGGCCGAGTACTTCACCGGCCCCGGCGTCAAGGGCCGGCTGACGGCGTTCTTCTTCCGCAGCGCCGGGCAGATCCCCGTCGACCGCTCCGGCAAGGACGCGGGCCAGGCCGCGATCCGCGAGGGTCTCGGCGTCCTGGGCAAGGGCGAGTTGCTCGGCATCTATCCCGAGGGCACCCGCTCGCACGACGGGCGGCTCTACAAGGGCAAGGTCGGGGTCGCGGTGATGGCGCTCAAGGCCGGCGTGCCGGTCGTGCCCTGCGCGATGATCGGCACCTTCGAGGCCCAGCCGCCCGGAAAGGTCGTCCCCCGTCTGCACCCGGTGGCGATCCGCTTCGGCGAGCCCCTGGACTTCTCCCGCTACGAGGGCATGGAGAACGAGAAGGCCGTGCTGCGGGCGATCACCGACGAGATCATGTACGCGATCCTGGCGCTGTCCGAGCAGGAGTACGTCGACCGGTACGCGGCCGACGTGAAGGCCGAGGTGGCCGCCGCCCGGCAGCGCAGGTTCCGGCGGTCGCCGCAGGGCTGACCTCTGCCGTCGGCAGAACCCCGTTCCCCGGCCCGCCCCGGAGGACCTACGGTCACGGCATGAGACGTGCTGTGGTGATCGGGGCGGGCGGGCAGATCGGCCGGCCGGTGGTGGCGGCGCTGGCCCGGGACGGCTGGGAGGTGACGGCCGCCTCGCGCGGCGGCGGCCGGGACGGCTCCTGGCCCGGCGAGGTGCGCACCCGGCGCCTGGACCGCGAGGACGACGCGGCGCTCGCCGCGCTGATCGGCGACGGCTGCGACCTGGCCGTCGACGTCGTCGCCTACGGGGCGCGCCACGCACGCCAGTTGACCGCCCTGGCGGACCGGATCGGCTCGGCCGTGGTGGTCTCCAGCGTCTCCGTGTACGAGGACGGCAGAGGCCGCGGATTCGACACCCAGGGCGAACCGGACGGCTTCCCCGAGTATCCGGTGCCGATCACGGAGGACCAGCCGACGGTGGCCGCCTCCGACGCCACGTACAGCACGGGCAAGGCGGCCCTGGAGGGCGAACTGCTCGCCGCCGGCGCCCGGTTGCCGACGACCCTGCTGCGCGCGGGCGCCGTGCACGGACCGCACAGTCCGCTCCCCCGCGAGCTGTACTTCGTGCAGCGCAACCTCGACGGCCGGCGCCGACGGGTGCTCGCGTACGGCGGCGGGAGCCGGTTCCACCCGGCGGCCGCCCGGAACATCGCCGAGCTGGTGCGCCTGGCCGCGGCCCGGCCCGGTTCCCGGGTGCTCAACGCGTGTGATCCGCAAGCGCCGACGGTGGCGGAGATCGGCGCGGCCGTCGACGCGGTGATGGGCGCCCGGACCGAGACGGTGGCACCGGCCGGGCCGGCGCCGTCTCCTTCGGTGGGCCGTACGCCCTGGTCGGTTCCGCATCCGGTGGTGTGCGACATGTCCGCCGCGCGACGGGAGCTGGGCTACCGGCCGGTGGTGTCGTACGCGGAGAGCCTGCCGGAGACGGTGGAGTGGCTGACCCGCCGTCTGTCCGGGCGGGACTGGCGGGAGGCGTTCCCGCTGCTGGCACGGGCCTACCCGGATTTGTGCGACTACGCGGCGGAGGACGCCTGGTTCGCGGCATGAGCGTGGGGCGGCCGGAGATCCGGCCGCCCCACGTCGTTCGGTCCGCTGCCGCTACGGCTTCGGCGTGGCGTGCGGCGCGCACGTGACGTCGGCGCCGTCCAGCTTGCCGGTGAGCAGGTAGGCGTCGACCCGCGTGTTGATGCACGGGTTGGTCAGCCCGGTGACACCGTGCGAGCCGGCGTCCTTCTCCGTGATCAGACGCGAGCCCTTGAACCGCTTGTGCAGTTCGACGGCGCCCTCGTACGGGGTGGCGGCGTCACGCTCGGACTGGACGATGAGCACGCCGGGCAGACCCTTGCCCGTCCTGACGTTCAGCGGCGTCTGCTGCTTGACCGGCCAGGTGGCGCACGGCAGGTTCATCCAGGCGTTGGCCCACGTCATGAACGGGTGGTCCTTGTGGAGCCGCGTGTTGTCGCGGTTCCACTTCTGCCAGCTGGTGGGCCACTTGGCGTCGGCGCACTCCACGGCCGTGTACACGGCGTTGCCGTTCTCCGAGGAGGCGTTGCCGACCGTGTCCGACAGGTCGGGGGCGGCGGCGTCGACGAGCGCCTGGGTGTCCCCGGCGACGTACTTGCTGAAGACCGAGGCGACCGGCGCCCAGGAGGAGTCGTAGTAGGGAGCGCTCTGGAAGAAGGAGATGAGCTCGGCCGGGCCCACGACCCCGCCGATCGGGTTCTTCTTCGCGGTGGCGCGCAGCTTCAGGTACTGCTGCTGGACCTCGGCGCGGGTGGCGCCCAGGTGGTAGGTCGCGTCGTTCTTCGCGACCCAGTCCTGCCAGTCCTTCCAGCGGCCCTCGAAGGCGACGTCCTGGTCCAGGTTGGCCTGGTACCAGATCTTCTCGCGGGAGGGGTTGACGACGCTGTCGACGACCATGCGGCGCACGTGGCCCGGGAAGAGCGTGCCGTAGACGGCGCCGAGGTAGGTGCCGTAGGAGACGCCCAGGTAGTTGAGCTTCTTCTCGCCGAGGGCGGCGCGGATGACGTCGAGGTCGCGCGCCGTGTTCGGCGTGGTCATGTGCGGCAGCATCCAGCCGCTGCGCTCGTGGCAGCCCTCGGCGTACTCGCGGGCCAGCTTGCGCTGGGCGCGCTTGTCGGCCTCGGAGTCGGGCACCGGGTCGGCCTTGGGCGCCTTGACGAACTCCTGCGGGTCGACGCAGGAGATGGGCGTGGACCGGCCGACGCCGCGCGGGTCGAAGCCCACGAAGTCGTACGCCTTGGCCGCGTTGGCCCAGATCGGGTTCTTGGACGTGACGCGGGCCGGGAAGCGCAGTCCGGAGCCGCCGGGGCCACCGGGGTTGTAGAGGAGCGCACCCTGCCGCTCGGCCTTCGTGCCGGTGTTGCCGATGCGGTCCACGGCGAGCTTGATCTGCTTGCCGTTCGGCTTGGCGTAGTCGAGCGGCACGGTGACGTACCCGCACTGGATCGGCTTGGCCAGGTTCCAGTCGGCGGGGCAGTCCTGCCAGTCGATGCCGGTCTTCGCGGCCCGGGCGGCGGCGACGGCGGCTCCGCGCGCCTCGCGGTCCTGGCCGTGGCCGCTGCCCGCGCTGGCGTTGGCCGTGGGCGCCGCGACGGCGCCGGCTATCAGCGTGGCCGTGACGAGCGCACCGGCCGAACCGAGCGCCGTCATACGCCTTGTCGGTCTCATACCCCTCAAGGGGGACCTCCCCGTACATCGTTGCGATCAGTACGGGGGATCCTCGCGGCTGCGAGGTGTCCGGGAACAGGGGCGGCCGCCCTTCTTTGCCAATCCGATAAACGGAGAAGTTGTGCTGCTGTACGGACGTGGCCCGGCTAGGCGAGCAGCAGCAGCGCCTCGTCGAGCACGCGCCGCAGGCGCAAAGCGTCCGGTGCCAGGGCGCTGACCAGCGCGGCGGGCCCGGCGAGCGGCATGAGACTGGCCGTCTCCCCCAGCATCCGGGCCGTCACCGGCCGTGCGGCGAACTCGGGGCGGACGACGACGAGCTGGCCGACGGCGCGCCGGCCGGCGAGCACGGCCGGGCCGTCCCAACCGCCCGGCGCGCCGGGCCCGCACGCCAGTTCCTGGTCGAGCACGACGCGTTCGGCGACCCGCACGGTCAGCCGGCTCGACAACCGCCCGGGCTGTTCCCCGGAGCGTCCCAGCACCTGCTCCTCGCGCAGCACGAGCCTCGCGGTGGGGGCCAGGTCGGCCCGGGTGGCGACGCGCAGGTCGCTGCCGCGCACCGAGATCAACTGCTCCGGCAGCCAGTGCAGTTCGGCGTGATCCGCGACGGACAGCCGGACGTCGTAGCGTGCCTCGTCCCCGGTCTGCCCGGGCAGTGCGAGAGTGGCGGCCGCGGACCCCACGGTCAGCCGGGCGCCCTCGTCCACGTGGCCCTCCACGGTGAAGTGGTCCCCGCCCAGTGGCCCGCTCATGGCACCCACCAGCACGACCCGTGCCTCGGAGCCGGTCGACCGGGTGCGGCGCAGGGCCAGGGGACCGTCGCTCTCCAGGACGGGCAGCGCGGTCCCGCCCCGCCCGTCGTCGCGGGCGACGATCCGTGCGACGGACCGCACCCCCGTGCCGTACGCGGTCACGCCGACCACACGGCGAGCCGGTCCCGCACCCACGCGGCGACGTCGGCCACCCCGGCCTCACCGCGCAACGACTGCAGGATGACGGGGAGTTCGCCCCGCTGCGCCCTGGCGTCGGCGGCCATCCGGGCCAGATCGGATCCCACGTACGGGGCGAGGTCGGTCTTGTTGACGACGAGCAGGTCGGCGGTGGTGACGCCGGGCCCGCCCTTGCGCGGGATGTCGTCGCCGCCGGCCACGTCGATGACGAAGATCTGCGCGTCGACGAGCCCTTTGGAGAAGGTCGCGGTGAGGTTGTCCCCGCCGGACTCGACGAGCACCAGGTCCAGCGGGCCGACCTCGTCCTCCAGGTCCTCCACGGCCTCCAGGTTCGCGGAGATGTCGTCCCGGATCGCGGTGTGCGGGCAGGCACCCGTCTCCACCGCGGTGATCCGCTCGGGCGGCAGCACGGCCTCCCGCAGCAGGAACTCGGCGTCCTCCCGGGTGTAGATGTCGTTGGTGACGACAGCCAGGGACAGTTCGTCGCGCAACGCCCGGCACAGTGCGGCCACGGTGGCGGTCTTGCCCGATCCGACGGGCCCGCCGAGC
Source organism: Streptomyces sp. NPDC026246 (assembly GCF_055567995.1). NCBI lineage: Bacteria > Bacillati > Actinomycetota > Actinomycetes > Kitasatosporales > Streptomycetaceae > Streptomyces > Streptomyces sp. NPDC026246. The sequence goes on from NZ_JBVHPJ010000004.1 coordinate 452,069, forward strand.
CCGACGCGCAGCGCCCGGCGACGGCCGTCGGGGCGCAGGGCGTCGGCGCCCACGGCGGCCGGGCCGTCGTGGGTGTGGTCGAGGTGCATGAGGCGACTCCTGCGGTCTTGTCGGAGGGGCGAGGTGCCCGAGAGGTGGATCTTCCGTCCGGTGGGCGCCGGGGCGGGGACATGGCCGGCTAAGAGGCGAACAGCCGCGTTCCCCAGGCCGCGTGTGCTTGTGCCCCCGTCTCCAGCAGCGGCGCCGACCCCGCGGGCAGCGCGTCGGTCCCTTCGTCGACGGCTCGGCGCGCCGCCTCCACCGCCCGGTCGGCGACCCGGTCCATCTCCGGTGCGAGCCGGGCCAGGACGCCCGTCGCGTCGAAGGGGTCCAGGCTCAGCAGGCGCACGGTCGCCGCCGCGGGTCCGCTCACGCTCTCGTACGCGGCACAGTACGCGGCGTCGGCCGGCCCCAGTCCCGCCGCCCGGGCGGTCAGGCCCAGCACCACCGGCTGATGGGCGCCCTTGGGGAACTCCCGGGCGAGTGCGTCGAGTTCGCGGGAGGGCCAGGTGGTCCGCGCGGCCCGCAGCAACTGCCGCCCCAGTTTCCGCGCGGCGGTCCGCAGCGCGGGTGAGGGCGTACGGGCGTCCGCCGCACGGTCCAGCGCGACCGCGTCGAGCCCGAGCGCGGCGGCCGCCGCGAGTCCGGCCGCCGTCAGGCCCGCCGTGTGCAGCCGTCCCCGGCAGAACTCCCCGAGGCTGACCGGCCCCGTGATGCGCCCGGCGCCGACGGCCGCCTCGGCGCCGCCGGAGTGGGCGTGGCCGCCGGCGGGGAACCGCCCGTCGGCCAGGATCAGCAGCGTCGCACGCGACATCGGATCACCCCGGGCCGTCAGAAGAGGAAGTACCGCTGTGCCATGGGCAGTTCCGCCGCCGGCGTGGCCTCGACCGGTTGGCCGTCGATGTGCACGGCGAAGCTGTCCGGGTCGATCCGCACGTCGGGCCGGGCGTCGTTCTCCCGCATGTCGGCCTTGGTGACGCCGCGGGTGGACTCGATCGGCACGAACCGCTTGCCGAGCCCGAGCCGTTCGGGCAGCCCGTCGTCGAGGGCCAGGGGTGCGACGAAGTTGACGGAGTTGGCGGCGGGCGCCCGGCCGATCGCCCCGAACATCGGACGCGGCAGGATGGGCTGCGGGGTGGGGATCGAGGCGTTCGCGTCGCCCATCTGCGCGTACGTGATCTGCCCGCCCTTGAGCACGAGGTGCGGCTTGACTCCGAAGAACGCCGGTTCCCACAGCACCAGATCGGCCAGCTTGCCGGTCTCCACCGAGCCGATCTCGCGGGCGAGGCCCTGGGCGAGAGCGGGGTTGATCGTGTACTTGGCGACATAGCGGCGCACGCGGTGGTTGTCGGCCCGCCCGTCCCCGGGCAGCGCGCCCCGGCGCAGCTTCATCGCATGGGCCGTCTGCCAGGTCCGCAGGACGACCTCCCCGACGCGTCCCATCGCCTGGGAGTCGGAGGAGATGATCGAGATGGCACCGAGGTCGTGCAGCACGTCCTCGGCCCCGATGGTGGACGGCCGAATGCGCGACTCGGCGAAGGCCAGGTCCTCCGGCACGGCCGGGTTGAGGTGGTGGCACACCATCAGCATGTCGAGGTGTTCCTCGGCGGTGTTCACGGTGAACGGCCGCGTCGGGTTGGTGGAACTGGGCAGCACGTGCGGCTCGGACACCACGGTCATGATGTCCGGCGCGTGCCCGCCCCCGGCGCCTTCGGTGTGGTAGGCGTGGATGCCGCGCCCGGCGATCGCGGCGAGCGTGTCGCCGACGAAGCCGGCCTCGTTGAGGGTGTCCGTGTGGATGGCGACCTGGATGCCGGTGCGCTCGGCGACGGTCAGCGCCGCGTCGATGACGGCCGGGGTGGAACCCCAGTCCTCGTGGAGTTTCAGGCCGAGCGCGCCGCCCCGGATCTGCGACAGCATCGCCTCGTGGGAGACGGTGTTGCCCTTGCCGAGCAGGCCGATGTTGAGCGGGTGGCCCTCCATCGCCTCCAGCATCCGCGCCAGGTGCCAGGGGCCGGGTGTGACGGTGGTGGCCTTGGAGCCCTCGGCCGGGCCGGTGCCGCCGCCGACGAGGGTCGTGACGCCCGACGCGAGGGCCTCGTCGGCGATCTGCGGGCAGATGAAGTGGACGTGGGCGTCGATGGCACCGGCGGTGAGGATGCGTCCGTTGCCGGCGATGATCTCGGTCTCCGGGCCGATGACCAGCTCGGGGTGGATCCCGTCCATGGTGTCGGGGTTGCCGGCCTTGCCGATGCCGGTGATCCTCCCGTCGCGGATGCCGACGTCGGCCTTGACGATCCCCCAGTGGTCGACGATCACCGCGCCGGTGACGACGGTGTCCGGCGTGCCCTCGGCGCGGGTGGCCCGGGCCTGGCCCATGGACTCGCGGATGACCTTCCCACCGCCGAACACGGCCTCGTCCCCCGCGAGTCCGGGCCCGCCGGAACGGTCCTCCTCGATCTCCACCAGCAGGTCGGTGTCCGCCAGGCGGATCCGGTCGCCGGTCGTCGGGCCGAACAGGTCGGCGTAGGCGGCACGCGAGAGCTCAGGCATCGAGGGGACCTCCCGTCCGGCCCCGCAGGCCGGGCACGATCCGGGCACCGGCGAGCGGGACGAGTTCGACCTCGACGGGGATGCCGGGCTCGAAGCGCACGGCGGTGCCGGCGGCGACGTTCAGCCGCTTGCCGCGCGCCACGGCACGGTCGAACTCCAGACCGGGATTGGCTTCCGCGAAGTGGTAGTGGGAGCCGACCTGGACGGGCCGGTCGGCGGCGTTGAGGACGGTGAGCCGGGTGACCTCGCGGCCGAGGTTGCAGACAATCGGCCCGTCGGCGAACAGGATCTCTCCGGGGATCACTGCGGCCCCCCGTCAGACGATCGGGTCGTGGACGGTGACGAGCTTGGTGCCGTCGGGGAAGGTGGCCTCGACCTGGACGTCGTGGATCATCTCCGCGATGCCTTCCATGACGTCGTCCCTGGTGAGCAGTTGACGCCCGGAGGACATCAACTCCGCGACGGTGCGCCCGTCACGGGCCCCCTCCAGGAGGTGCGACGTGATCAGGGCGACCGCCTCGGGGTGGTTGAGTCGCAGGCCGCGGTCCCGGCGTTTCTGCGCCACGTCGGCCGCCACATGGATGAGCAGTCGCTCCTGCTCGTGCGGGGTCAGCTGCACGTCCCACCTCACAGTCCTCGCTCCGGACCGTGCGGGGTCCGGTGGCCGCCGCCACGGGGCGACGAGCCGGGTGGCGTGCGCGGCAGGCTAGTGGGACCGCGTTTCGAGTGCGTTAACCGCGTGGCGCCGCGTCGGCGGCGGCGGACCGGGCCTCCATGCTCATCAGCGCCCGCAGCCCGTCCCGGAGGATCTCCACCGGGGCCGGGCCGAACAGGGACTGCTGGGCGATGAAGCCGAGCACGGAGGCGATCATCGTGCGGGCCACGTGGTCCGGTTCGACGTCCGCCCGCATCATCCCGGCCTTCTGGTAGGCCTCGACGATCCTGCCCCAGGACGCGCGGACCGAGCCGTAGCCCTCCCGGAGCAGGGCCGCGAGCTCCTCGTTGCGCAGGGTCTCCGTCCACACCTGGATCACGAGCCGGGGGAAGGCGGGCCTGCCGTCGACGACGAGGGACTCGCGGGCGCCGAGCGTCCTGCCGAGCACGGAGGCGACGAGTTCGTCGGGCGGTGGGGGCGGGGTCTGACGGGCCGCCTCCTCGAAGGCCTCCCGTACCGAGCCGAGGACCTCGGTCACGATCGCGCCGATCAGCTCCTCCTTGCCGCGGAAGTAGCGGTACACGGCACCCGCCGAGAGGTCGACCTCCTTCAGCACGTCCTGCATGGAGGTGGCGTGGAAGCCGTTGCGGGCGAAGCAGAGCGCGGCGCCGTCGAGGATCTGGCGGCGGCGGGCGTCGAGGTGTTCCTGGGACACACGGGCCATGCCCCCTAACGTAAAACGAATATTCATTCTTGACAAGGACGGACTCCGGGAGGACGGTGGAGGAAGCAAAACGAACGATCCTTCTTTTTGAGTTCCCGTTCCCTCCGCTCCCGCGGTCCTCTCCCTCAGGAGACCTCCATGTCCTCCCGCGCCCGCCCGCTGATCGCGGTCGTCGTCCTCGTGCCCGTCCTCGCCGCCCTGGCCCTGTGGGCCTTCGCCTGGCCGGCCTCCCGCACGGCCCCCCGTGACCTGCCGCTGGGGGTCGCCGGGCCGCCCGCCGCCGCGGCCCAGGCCGAGCGGCAGCTCCAGCAGCACGAGGGCGCCTTCGAGATCCACCGCTACGCCGACGAGGCCGCCGCCCGCGACGCCATCGAGGACCGGAGCGTCTACGGCGCGATCGTGGTGACGCCCCGGGGACCCGAACTGCTCACGGCGTCCGCGGCCGGGCCGGCCGTCGCCCAGTTCCTGCAGCAGGCCGTGGCCCGGCAGCCCTCCGCCGAGGGCACCCCCGTGCGGACGGTCGACGTGGTGCCCACTCCGGCGAGCGATCCCCGCGGCGTCGTGCTGAACGCCGCCGTGCTGCCGCTCGCCCTGGCCGGGATCGCGGCCGGAGCGGTGGTCACTCTGCTGGGACTGCGCGGCATCCGTGCCGTGACGGCACTGCTCGCCGCGTCCGCCCTGGTGGGCGCGGTCGCCGCCGGGATCGCGCACAGCTGGCTCGGAGCCCTCGCGGGCGACTGGTGGGTGGAGGCCTCGGCGCTCGGTCTGTCCACCCTGGCCGTCGGCGCGGCCGTCGCGGGTCTCGCCGCCCTGATCGGCCCCGCCGGCACGGGCATCGGGGCGGCCCTGGTGATGCTGCTGGGCAACCCCTTCTCCGGAGCCACCTCGGCCCCGCAGATGCTCCCGGAGCCGGCCGGGGCGATCGGCCAGTGGCTGCCGCCCGGCGCGGGCACGTCGCTGCTGCGCTCGGTGTCCTACTTCGACGGTGCCGCGGCGACCGGGCCGGCGCTCACCCTGGCCTGGTGGGCGGCGCTGGGACTGGGGGCCGTACTGCTCGGCAACACCCTGCGCGCCCGCAAGAAGAGCGGCGCCGTCGCCGAGGAACCGCGAGACCTCGCGACGGTCGGCTGACCGTACGCGACGGCCGTTGCCGGGCGACGGCACGCGAACGACCGTGCACTCCCGCTGTAGCGGACGGGGGTGCACGGTCCCGTCGTTCCTGCGGAGCCCGGCTCCCGGCCCTGTGGGGCAGTGAGACCCCGGGGGGCGGCGATGGACTTGCCGTGCCGGGGGACGACGGCACTCGCCCGGGCGCCCGCGACCGACAGCCCCGACCTTCCAGCGCGCCGCGCTGCCCACCGCCCTGGCGCTCCGTCAGCCGGCCCGGCCGAGCCTCCTCGGACGGATCAATCCGGCGCGTCGCGCTCACCCTGATGCACCAACGGGCGGAGACGGAACTGCACGCCGCCACGCCGGCCCGCGCTCCGGCGGCGTGCCGGGCCGCGAGCGACGCACCGCCCGCGTCACCCTTACGCCGGGGTCCGCCAGTTGAGGCGGGTCTGCAGCCGCGAGCGCGCCGGTCGGCGGAGCGTCCGGCTCCGAGTCGAAACCGACCAAATGGCGTACCCCTGTTCGGAGTAGACACGCGTCCGGCTTTCGCGTGGCTGAAGTTGCGCCATGGGCCTGACCGGTGGGCGGAATTGGACATTCCATCCCTGGTCGGACCGTCCACGGCGGGGTGGACGGCGGCTCGAACACAGACGTGTCCACCCGAACGGGTGAGTGGTGAGTAACAACACAAATCCTCGGTTCCGTTGGGATTTCGGGACAGCCATGAGTCAAGATCCCTGACTGACGACAAGCCCCCGCCGCAGCGGCGGGGCGATCCGGGCGGACGCCGAGTCCTGCCGCCGCCCGGATGACCGGTCGACAGGAGTGGATCGGCAGGAGTGGAGGACCCAAGCACGACGGGTCGCCGGGACGGTCACGCCATGATCGGGTCCGAGCAGCCCTTGGGGTGAAGCCGCGTCAGCGGCCGGGCAACTTCGCCAGCCCGAATCCGACAGGTCATCCTTCACAGGCGGCTGACGAAGGGTTGCGCATGACTGCGCTCAATCGTGTCCCGTCGCTCATGGCCCGTGCCGGTACGGCCTCGGCCCTCACCATCGCCGCCGTCGGCGGCTCGATAGTGGCGCCCGGCTTCTCGTCCGAGGCCGCGGCAGCCACCACGGCGACCAAGGCACTCCAGATCGCGGCGTCGAAGAAGGGATCGCCGTACAAGTACGGGGCCACCGGTCCGCACCGGTTCGACTGCTCCGGGCTGACGCTGTACTCGTTCAAGAAGGCGGGCAAGAAGCTGCCCCGCACGGCCGCCCAGCAGTACAACAAGACGCGCCACATCTCCGCCAAGAGCCGCAAGGCCGGGGACCTGGTCTTCTTCCACTCGGGCAAGAACGTGTACCACGTCGGTATCTACGCGGGTAAGAACAAGCTGTGGCACTCCCCCAAGACCGGTGACGTGGTGCGACTGCAGAAGATCTGGACCAAGAGCGTCTGGTACGGGCGCGTGAAGTGATCGCCCGGCGTGCGGCGGCGTCCTGACGCGCCGCCGCACGCCGAGAGCGTGAAGGCGGCTCGTACGGTCACCCGTGCGGGCATGGCCGGGCACCGCCCCTGCGCCGCCCGCAACGAGACCCCGCTGCAACGCGCGGACGACGACGTCGCCGAGCTGCTCCAGCAGCTGCGCGTCACCCGGACGGGCGTGCAGATCCTGTCCGCCTGTCCGCTGTCGCCGGCCTTCACCGCGCGCTTCGAGGACCTGGACCCGGTCCCGCGCGTCACGTTCGTCGTCACGCTGCTGCCGGCGGTCTGCGCCGGCCTGTGGGGGCTGCCAGGCGCCGTTGAACGGACGGGGTCGCGGGGCCGGAAGAGGTGAGAGGCGCCTCAGTCGGAGTCCTGGGGTTCCCGTGGTCCCCCGGACGGCACCGGCTGGGCCGGGATGATCCAGGGCAGTTCGATCGTGATCGTCTTGCCGCCCTCACGCGTCGGCCGGATGCGCAGCTTGCCGCCGCATTCCGCGGTCAGCCACCGGATGATGACCAGGCCGCGGCCGTTGTCCTGCTGGACGGCGGCGGGCAGACGCCTGGGGAAACGCGGGTGGCTGTCCGTGACGCCGATGCGCAGGTGCTCGTCACGGTCGAGCTCGACGTCCACCGTGAACGTGGGCGACTGGCCGAAGGTGTGCTGGACGGCGTTGGTGGCCAGTTCGGAGATGATCAGCCGGACGGTGTCGGACACCTCCGTGTCCGCCGGCAGGCCCCACTCCGCCAGCGTGCCCACCACGTAGGCGCGCGCCGCGGGGACCGAGGCGGGATCGCTCGGCAGAGTGACGGATGCTTCCAGATGGTCTGCCATGGCGACGCCGTCCCTTTCCCACGGGACCGCAGTCCGACATCACGCGGATGGTTCGAGTACGGTCCCGGACTGGTGCTTCGTCGCCAGAGTGCCACCAGAACACCTCCGAAGGACGGCGATCCACCAAGATATGCATATATCTGTCGCCCAAAGCGGTGAACTCTGCGACGCGAGACCGTATATGGGTGGTCCGGAAGGAGTAGGGAGAAGCGCATGCAGCACGGTCCCGCGGTGCGCCGCCGGAAACTGGGTGCCGAACTGCGTGCCCTGCGCACGTCGGCGGGGCTGACCAGTGGTGAGGCGGCCCGGCTGGTGGGCTGGCACCAGTCGAAGGTCAGCCGGATCGAGACCGGGACGAGCGGGGTGAAACCGGCCGACGTGCGGTTACTGCTCGACGCCTACGGCGTGGCCGATTCCCAACTGCGCGACCTGCTCACGGTGCTGGCGGGCTCGGACGACGGCGGCGGGCGGCACCACTGGTGGCACGCCTACCGCGGTGTGCTGCCCCCGACCTACCGCGACTTCATCAGCCTGGAGTCCCAGGCCACCGCGATGCGCACCCTGGAGACCACCGTCGTCCCCGGCCTGCTCCAGACGCCCGAGTACGCCCGTGCGGTGACCAGGGCGGCGGTGGGCAACGTACCGGAGGACCGGCTCGACACCCTCGTGGAGGTGCGCCTCGCCCGTCAGGACGTGCTGCGCGCGGACCCGCCGCTGGAGTTCAGCGCCGTCCTCGACGAGGCGGTGCTGCGGCGGGAGGTGGGCGGCCCGGGGGTCATGGCCCGCCAGCTGGAGCGGCTGGTGGAGGCGGCACGGCTGCCCCACGTACGGCTTCGGGTGCTGCCGTTCGCCGCCGGTGCGCATATCGGGGTGACCGGACCTTTCGTAATCTTGTCATTTTCGAGCACTTCTGATCTGGACGTGGTTGTTCTCGACCACTTGACGAGTAGCCTCTACCTCGAACGGAAAGAAGACCTCCGGGCCTACACGGAGGCCTTCAACTCCCTTCTGATCCACGCCCTTTCGCCCGAGGATTCGTTGGATTTCATTGCCGGGACAGCCACCGGCGCATAAGGAGGCACCATGCGTGCACTGCCTCGTCATGTCCCCTCGAGCCGCGCACTGCACGGTGTGCGATGGCTGCGCAGCAGCTACAGCACCGGCGCGAACAACTGCGTCGAGACCGCGCGTCCGGACGCCCCGCCCTGGGCCGGACTGCTCGCCGTGCGCGACTCCAAGGCCCCGGACGGGCCCGCGCTCCTCTTCTCACCGCGGAGCTGGGCGCACTTCACCGCCGGTCTGACCCGTCTGTGAAGCCCTTCTGATCAGCTGCCCCGGTTGCTGCGCCGGCCGCTTGAGCCGCTTCAGCCGCTGAAGAGGCCCGTCCCCCGTCCGATCAGTCCGTCATCGTGCCGACGCACGGCCGTGTCACGCCGACTCATGGCCGCGTCTCGCCGATCACTCGTACAGCGCGTTCGATCTGTTCACCGGTCAAGTCCGCGCGGGCGGTCAGCCTGAGCCGGGAGATGCCGTCGGGCACGGAGGGAGGACGGAAGCAGCCCACGGCCAGGCCCGCCGCGCGGCACTCGGCCGCCCAGCGCACCGCGTCCTCGGCCGAGGGCGCCCGCACCGAGACCACCGCGGCGTCGGGGCGTACCGCCTCCAGACCCGCGGCGCTCAGACGTGCGTGCAGTTCGCCCGCCACCGCACGGGCCCGGCCGGCCCGTTCGGGCTCGCGGCGCAGCAGCCGAAGCGCCGACAGGGCCGCCCCGGCCGCGGCGGGGGCCAGTCCCGTGTCGAAGATGAACGTCCGCGCCGCGTTGACGAGATGGTCGACGACCCGCGCGGGGCCCAGGACGGCTCCGCCCTGGCTGCCGAGCGACTTCGAGAGGGTGACCGTCGTGACGACGTCCTCGGCGCCCGCGAGGCCCGCCGTGTGGGGCGCGCCCCGGCCGCCCTCCCCCAGGACGCCCAGACCGTGGGCGTCGTCGACGACGAGTCCGGCGCCGTGCTCGCGGCAGACCCGGGCCAGTTCCGTGAGCGGGGCGGCGTCGCCGTCGACCGAGAAGACGGTGTCGGAGACGGCGATCGCGGGTCCGTCGTGTGTCCTCAGGGCCTTGCGCACGGCCTCCGGTTCGGCGTGCGCGGCGACCTGGGTCGCGCCGCGGGCCAGCCGGCAGCCGTCGATGAGCGAGGCGTGGTTGCCGGCGTCGGAGACGATCAGTGAGCCGTGCGGGGCCAGCGCGGTGACGGCGGCGAGGTTGGCGGCGTAGCCCGAGGAGAAGACCAGGGCCGCCTCGTAACCGCAGAAGTCGGCCAGTTCGTCTTCCAGTTCGGTGTGCAGTTCGGTGGTGCCGGTCACGAGCCGGGAGCCGGTGGCTCCGCCGCCCCAGACCCGGGCGGCCCGGGCCGCCCCCTCGGCCACCTCGGGATGGTGGGCCAGTCCGAGGTAGTCGTTGCTCGCGAGATCGAGGAGGGGCGAGTCGGCCGGGCGGGGGCGCAGAGTCCGGACGAGTCCGGCGCTGCGGCGCCGCTGCGCCTGCTCGTCGAGCCAGCCGAACGCCATGGGGGGTCCTCCGCGGGATTTGTAGGCAGTGCACAGACACTAGCGGGACGACCAGCGGGTCACTGTGTGGCAATACCCACACGTCGAACCCGATTGCTTGTGTGAAGTCTCCTTGGCCCGGAGCGGGTCCGTAGGACAGGATCGGCTCTCATGGACCTGCTGAACACGCTGGTGGACAAGGGGCTTCGGCGCGAGACGCCGACCCGTGACGAGGCACTGGCCGTCCTTCGGACGTCCGACGACGACCTCCTCGATGTGGTGGCCGCGGCCGGGAAGGTACGCCGGCACTGGTTCGGCCGACGGGTGAAACTCAACTATCTCGTCAACCTGAAGTCGGGCCTGTGCCCGGAGGACTGCTCGTACTGTTCGCAGCGGCTCGGTTCCACGGCCGGGATCCTGAAGTACACCTGGCTCAAGCCGGATCAGGCGTCCGACGCGGCGGCGGCCGGGGTGGCCGGAGGCGCCAAGCGGGTGTGCCTGGTGGCCAGCGGACGGGGTCCGACCGACCGCGACGTGGACCGGGTCTCCGAGACGATCAAGGCCATCAAGGAGAACAACGAGGGCGTCGAGGTGTGCGCCTGTCTGGGCCTGCTCGCCGACGGCCAGGCCGAGCGGCTGCGCGAGGCGGGAGCGGACGCCTACAACCACAACCTCAACACGTCCGAGGCGACGTACGGGGACATCACCAGCACGCACACCTACGCCGACCGCGTCGACACGGTGAACAAGGCGCACGCGGCGGGGCTGTCCGCCTGCTCGGGGCTGATCGCCGGCATGGGCGAGACGGACGAGGACCTGGTCGACGTCGTCTTCTCGCTGCGCGAACTGGACCCCGACTCCGTTCCGGTCAACTTCCTGATCCCCTTCGAGGGCACACCGCTCGGCAAGGAGTGGAACCTCACCCCGCAGCGGTGTCTCCGGATCCTCGCGATGACGCGGTTCGTCTGCCCCGACGTGGAGGTCCGGATCGCGGGCGGGCGCGAGGTGCATCTGCGCACCATGCAGCCGCTCGCCCTGCACCTGGCCAACTCGATCTTCCTGGGCGACTACCTCACCAGTGAGGGCCAGGCCGGCAAGGCCGACCTGGAGATGATCGCGGACGCCGGGTTCGAGGTGGAGGGCGCCGACCAGGTCACCCTGCCCGAGCACCGGGCCGGCGGCGGCGGCTGCGGAAGCGGTGGCGGCGGCTGCGGTATCGAGGCGGCCGAGGGCGCGGGCACGTGCGGTTCCGGCGTGACCGAGGGGGCGGGCGTGTTCGGTTCCGCGCCCGCCGCCGAGCCCGCGCCGGCCGCCGAGCCCGCTGCCTCCGGTCCCCGTACGGACCTGGTCGCCGTACGCCGCCGGGGTGCCGGGACGGATCTCGCGCCCAATGCCTGAGCTGACGGTCCCCGAGCTGCTGGAGCTCGACCGGCGGCACGTCTGGCACCCGTACGGCCCCATGCCGGGGCGGCAGGAACCCCTCGCCGTGGAGTCCGCGAGCGGGGTGCGGCTGCGGCTGGCCGACGGCTCGGGTGAGCTGGTCGACGGGATGTCCTCCTGGTGGTCGGCGATCCACGGGTACAACCACCCGGTGCTGAACGAGGCTGCCCGCGAGCAGCTCGGGCGGATGAGCCACGTGATGTTCGGCGGGCTGACCCACGAGCCCGCCGTCCGTCTGGCGAAGCACCTTGTCGACATGTCTCCGGAGGGGTTGGAGCACGTCTTCCTCGCCGACTCCGGGTCGGTGTCGGTCGAGGTGGCCGTCAAGATGTGCCTGCAGTACTGGCGTTCCCTGGGCCGCCCCGGCAAGCGGCGGCTGCTGACCTGGCGCGGCGGCTACCACGGGGACACCTGGCAGCCGATGTCGGTGTGCGACCCCGAGGGCGGGATGCACGAGCTGTGGGCCGGGGTGCTCCCGCGCCAGGTGTTCGCCGACCCGCCCCCGGCGGAGTTCGAGGAGACCTACGCCGAGCACCTGCGCTCGCTGGTCGCCGAGCACGCCGACGAGCTGGCCGCGGTGATCGTCGAGCCGGTGGTGCAGGGCGCGGGCGGCATGCGGTTCCACTCCCCCGCCTACCTGCGGGTGCTGCGCGAGGCGTGCGACGCGCACGACGTGCTGCTGGTGTTCGACGAGATCGCGACCGGATTCGGCCGTACGGGCGCCCTGTTCGCGGCGGAGCACGCGGCCGTGACGCCCGATGTGATGTGCGTCGGCAAGGCGCTGACCGGCGGCTATCTGACCATGGCGGCGACGCTGTGCACCGGGCGGGTGGCGGACGGCATCTCGCGCGGCGAGGTCCCGGTGCTCGCGCACGGCCCGACCTTCATGGGCAACCCGCTCGCCGCCTCGGTGGCCTGCGCCTCGATCGAGCTGCTGCTCGGGCAGGACTGGCTCGCGGAGGTCAAGCGGATCGAGTCGGGACTGCGCGACGGGCTCGCTGCGGCCGCCGCACTCCCGGGCGTCGCGGACGTACGGGTCCTGGGCGCCATCGGCGTGGTCCAGCTGGACCACGCCGTGGACATGCGGGCGGCCACGGCGGCGGCCGTGCGCGAGGGCGTGTGGCTGCGGCCGTTCCGCGACCTGATCTACACGATGCCGCCGTACGTCACGGGCGACGCGGACCTGGCGCGGATCGCGCGGGCGGTGTGCGCGGCGGCTCGGGAGGGATGACATGCCGGTACTGATGATCACGGGCACGGGCACGGAGGTCGGCAAGACCGTCGTGACCGCCGCCGTCGCCGCGGCGGCGCTGGCGGCCGGCCGTACGGTGGCCGTGCTCAAGGCCGCGCAGACCGGCGTGCTGCCGGACGAGCCCGGGGACGCGGCGGAGGTGGCGCGTCTGGCGGGCCCGGTGACGACGGCCGAACTGGCCCGGTACCCGGAACCGTTGGCCCCGGCCACCGCCGCCCGCCGGGCCGGCCGGGACCCGGTGCGGCCGCACGAGGTCGCGGAGGCGGCCGCCAAGCTGGCCACGGAGCACGACCTGGTGCTGGTGGAGGGCGCGGGCGGGCTGCTCGTCCGCTTCGACGCGGCCGGCGGCACGCTGGCGGACGCGGCCGGGCTGCTGTCGGCGCCGGTGCTGGTCGTGGTGCAGGCGGGGCTGGGCACCCTCAACACCACGGAGCTGACGGCCCGTGAGCTGCGGCGGCGCCGCCTGGACCTGGCCGGGATGGTGATCGGGAGCTGGCCCGCCGAGCCGGACCTGGCCGCGCGCTGCAATCTCGCGGACCTTCCGGAGGTCGCCGGTGCACCCCTGCTCGGGTCGGTCCCGGCCGGGTCGGGGAGCCTGTCCCCCGCCGTGTTCCGGTCGTCGGCGCCGGGATGGCTGGGGCCGCGGCTGGACGGCACGTGGGACGCGGAGGCGTTCCGCACCCGGGAGGCTCCCCGGGAGGTGTGAGCGACCCGGTGGCCGGGACGGCAGGCGGACACCGGGGGGACGCGAGCGGCCCCGTGGGGCGTGGCGGTGAAACCGCGCGCGGGCGTGATCGCGTGGTGAACCTACGCAGGCGATCATCTCCGTCCCTGCGCTCCTCCGTCCCCCGTTCCTCCGTCCTCCCGTTCCTCCGATCCTCCGCTCCTTCGAAAGGACCACCGTGACCATCGCGCACGCGAAACCCTTGCTCCCGTCCCGCCGTACCGCCCTCACGTTGGGTACGGCCGCCGCCCTCGCTCTGGGCGGCGGCACGGCCCGTGCCGCGACCGGCGCCGGCGGCGTCGCCGCCCGGCTGAGGGAGCTGGAGCGGGAGCACACGGCGCGGCTGGGGGTGTACGGCCGGAACCTGCGCACGGGCCGGACGGTCGTGCACCGGGCCGACGAACGCTTCCCGATGGCCTCGCTGTTCAAGACACTGGCCGCCGCGGCCGTCCTGCGCGACCTCGACCGCGACGGCACGTTCCTGGCCCGGCGCGTCCACTACACCCGGGACTACGTCACGAGGTCCGGGTACTCCCCGATCACCGAGCAGCACGTGGCCACCGGGATGACCGTCGGTGAACTGTGCGACGCCACCCTCCGGTTCAGCGACAACACGGCAGGCAACCTGCTGCTGAAGGAGCTGGGAGGGCCTACGGCCGTGACGCGTTTCGCCCGCTCGGTCGGGGACCGCGTCACGCGGCTGGACCGCTGGGAGCCCGAGCTCAACTCGGCCGAGCCCTGGCGCGGGACCGACACGACCTCCCCGCGGGCCATCGGCCTCACCTACGCGCGTCTGGTGCTCGGGGACGCGCTGGAGCGGTGCGACCGGGCGCGGCTGACGGACTGGATGCTGCGCAACACCACCAGCGGCGAGAAGTTCCGCAAGGCGCTGCCCGCCGACTGGCTGATCGCCGACAAGACCGGCGGCGCGCGCTACGGCGGCAACAACGACGTGGGCGTCGTGTGGCCGCCGGACGGACCGCCGATCGTCCTGTCGGTCCTCACCACCCAGCCGGAGGAGGACGCGCCTGCGGACAACCCGCTGGTGGCCCGGGCGGCCGAGCTGGTGGCGGCGGAACTCGCCTGAGCGGGCGGCTTCCGGCCGGGAGGGTTGCTCCCCGGACGCGGCCGCAGGCCCGGCGGGTCACGGACGCCGGATGGGGCGGAGAGGGGTGCGGCGCGTCCGTCCGGGGGAGAATCCCGGTGAGGCCCGCCTCACGAGGGAGGTTTCCCATGCCGCTCCGGTCCGGCCGGGTGCCGCGGGACGCCGTGCACCACCCGCTGTTCGCCCGGTGCTACGCCCGGGTCAGTGTCCGCGCGGAGACCAGGATGGGCATGGGCCGGGTCCGCGAGCGGCTGCTCGACGGACTGTCCGGGCGGGTGATCGAGATCGGTGCGGGCAACGGCCTGAACTTCGCGCACTACCCGGGCACGGTCGCCGAGGTCGTGGCCATCGAGCCGGAGCGACGGCTGCGGCGGCTGGCCGTGGAGGCGGCGCTGCGTGCCGAGGTGCCGGTGGACGTGGTGCCGGGGGCGGCGGAGGCCCTGCCGGTCAAGAGCGAGGGGTTCGACGCGGCCGTGGTGTCGCTGGTGCTGTGCAGCGTGCGCGACGTGCCCCGGGCGCTCGGGGAGCTGCGGCGGGTGCTGCGGCCGGGCGGTGAGCTGCGGTTCTTCGAGCACGGCCGCGGTGGGGGCCGGGCGATGGCCTGCACGCAGCACGCCCTGGACCGGACGGTGTGGCCGCTGGTCAGCGGCGGCTGCCACGTGGCGCGGGATCCGGTGCGGGCGCTGCGTGAGGCCGGCTTCGAACTGGGCCCCTACCGGAGGATCCTGATGCCGGAGCAGGGTCCGGTGCTGCCCACGTCGTACTGCGTCCTGGGCACGGCCTGGCGCCCGGCGGGCGGCTGACGGACGCCCGAGGCGGCCGAGCGCGGGCCGCGGGGTGTTTCAGGTGTGGGGCGGGTCACATTACCCTCGGCGGGGGATGTGCCCGTGTCACCGGAGGAGGCGCCTTGTCCACACCTGCTGCCGAGCACGCTCCCGGCCTCGCGCCGGCCGACGGGATCGCGGCTCGCGCCCGCGGCCTGACCAAGGCGTACGGCTCCGGCGAGACGGCCGTGCTGGCGCTGGACTCGGTGGACGTGGACATCGTCCGCGGCCGGTTCACCGCGGTCATGGGACCCTCGGGCTCGGGCAAGTCCACGCTGATGCACTGCCTCGCCGGGCTCGACACGGTCTCGGCCGGCCAGGTCTGGCTCGGCGACACGGAGATCACGGGGCTGAAGGAGCGGGACCTCACGCGGCTGCGCCGGGACCGGATCGGGTTCATGTTCCAGTCGTTCAACCTCATCCCCACCCTGAACGCGCGCGAGAACATCACCCTGCCCATGGACATCGCGGGCAAGAAGGCCGACGAGGAGTGGCTGGACCGGGTGATCGACACCCTCGGCCTGCGCGACCGGCTGCGGCACCGGCCGGCCCAGCTCTCGGGCGGGCAGCAGCAGCGCGTGGCGTGTGCGCGGGCCCTGGCCTCCCGGCCGGAGCTGATCTTCGCGGACGAACCGACGGGCAACCTCGACTCCCGGGCCGGCCTGGAGTTGCTGGGGTTCCTGCGGGAGGCGGTGGACCGGCTCGGCCAGACCGTCGTCATGGTGACCCATGACCCGGGGGCCGCCGCACACGCGGACCTCGTGCTCTTCCTGGGTGACGGCCGGATCGTGGACGAGATGCCCCGGCCCACGGCGGACGCCGTGCTGGAGCGGATGAAGCGGTTCGACGTGATCCGCTCCCGGTCCGGGGACGCCCCGGCGACGGGCGCGGAGAA
Source organism: Streptomyces sp. NPDC026246 (assembly GCF_055567995.1). Taxonomy (NCBI): domain Bacteria; kingdom Bacillati; phylum Actinomycetota; class Actinomycetes; order Kitasatosporales; family Streptomycetaceae; genus Streptomyces; species Streptomyces sp. NPDC026246. The sequence continues at coordinate 468,239 of NZ_JBVHPJ010000004.1, forward strand.
CTGACACCGTGCTCAAGGCGACCCTGAGGAGCTTCCTGGCCCACAAGGGACGGCTGCTGCTCTCGGCGCTCGCCGTCGTGCTGTCCGTCGCGTTCGTGGTGGGCAGCCTCATCTTCTCGGACACCGTCAGCCACACGTTCGACCGCCTGTTCGCCTCCACCGCAGCCGATGTCACGGTCAGTCCTCAGGAGGACCTCGACGAGGCGGTGCCCTCGGGGCGGACCGCCACCCTGCCGGCGTCGCTCGCCGAACGCGTGCGCCGGATCGACGGGGTCGCCGCGGCCCGGGCCGACGTCGAGGTCTCCGGCCTCACGGTCGTCGACCGCGCGAGGCAACCGGTGAGCCCGACCACGGGCGCGCCCGCGCTGGGCAACGCCTGGAGTCCCAACGAGCACAGCCGGGTGGAACTGGCCTCCGGCCACGCCCCGCGCGGCCCCGGCCAGGTGCTGGTGGACGAGGAGACCGCGCGCCGCAAGCACGTGCGCATCGGCGACACCCTCACCGTGATCGCGCCCCCGGGTTCGTTCGAGGCCCGGGTGGTCGGGATCGCCGGCTTCACCACGGCCAACGCCGGTGCCGCCCTGTTCTACTTCGACACCCCGACCGCGCAGACCGGACTGCTGGGGCGGCCGGGACTCGCGACGAGCATCTCCGTCGACGCGGCGGCCGGAGTCGGCGACGAGCAGCTCGAACAACGGGTCGTCGCCGCGCTCGGCTCGCGGGGCTACGACATCAGGACGGCCGGTGAACAGGCGAAGTCCGACGTGGAGAAGCTGGGCGGGTTCCTCGACGTCGTCAAGTACGTGATGCTGGGCTTCGCCGGGGTGGCCGTCCTGGTGGGCGTCTTCCTGATCGTCAACACCTTCAGCATGCTCATCGCCCAGCGCACCAGGGAGCTGGGGCTGCTGCGGGCCCTGGGGGCCGACAGGCGCCAGGTCCGCCGGTCCGTGCTCACCGAGGCCCTGCTGCTCGGCCTGGCCGGCTCCACCGTGGGGCTGGCCGCGGGGATCGGGCTCGCGGCCGGCCTGATCGCGCTGATGGGGCTGCTGGGCACGAACATCGACGCCGGCGAGATGCAGATCGGCTGGGTGACGCCGGTGTCGGCGTACGTCGTGGGTCTCGGGGTCACCTTCGTCGCCGCGTACCTGCCGGCGCGCCGGGCCGCGAACGTCTCGCCGATGGCGGCCCTGTCGGACGCCGAGGTCGCCGGGGTGGGCCGGCCGCTGCGGGTGCGGGCGGTCGCGGGCGCCCTGGTGGGGGTGGCCGGGGCGGCGGCGCTCGCGGGCTGTGCGGTGGCGGACCGTACGGCGCCGGCTGCGTCGCTGCTGGGCCTGGGGGTGGTGCTGAGCCTGATCGCGACCGTGATCGCCGGGCCGCTGCTGGTCCGCCCGGTGATCCGCGTGCTGGGCGGCGCGTTTCCGGCCCTGTTCGGTCCGATCGGCCGGATGAGCCAGCGCAACGCCCTGCGCAATCCGCGGCGCACCGGTGCCACGGCGGCCGCCCTGATGGTGGGTCTGGCCCTGGTCGGCGGGATGTCGGTGGCCAGCGAGTCGATGACGGCCTCGTTCGACCAGCAGATCGACCGGACGCTGGGGGCCGACTTCGTCGTGCAGAACACCAACTTCCTGCCGTTCCCGAGGGAGGTCACCGACGCCGTCCGCGGCACGGAGGGCGTCGGCCTGGTGGTGCGGGGGCGGTTCACCCCGGTCGCGGTGCGGCTCCCCGACGGCGACCGCGTGGAGACCACGGCGGCGGGCTACGATCCCCGGCTCGACGAGGTCGCCGACATCACCTACACCCAGGGCGACTCGGCCGCCGCGCTCGCCCCCGGGCACCTCGCCATGGACCGCGACTTCGCCCGCGACCACGGCGTACGGGCCGGCAGCACCCTGCCGGTGGAGTTCCAGGGCGGGCGCCGGGCGGAGCTGACGGTCGGCGCCCTCACCGACCAGGACACCGCCGAGGGCTTCGGCACGCAGGGCGGGCTCTACTTCGGCCTCGGCACGCTCCAGCGGTACGCCCCGGGCGGCCAGGACTCCGCGCTGTACGTCAACGCCGCCCCGGGCACCGGCGACGACGACCTGCGCGCGCACCTGGAGGAGGCCCTCGACCCCTATCCCCAGGTGCAGGTGCGCGACCTGGCCGACTACAAGCAGCTGGTCCGCGACCAGATCGCCGTGCTGCTGTACCTCGTGTACGCGCTGCTGGGGCTGGCGATCATCATCGCGGTGCTCGGGGTGGTCAACACGCTGGCCCTGTCGGTCGTCGAGCGCACCCGGGAGATCGGGCTGCTGCGGGCGATCGGGCTGGCCCGTCGCCAACTGCGGCGCATGATCCGGCTGGAGTCGGTGGTGATCGCGGTGTTCGGTGCCGTGCTGGGCCTCGCGCTGGGGCTGGTGTGGGGCGTGTGCACCCACGAGGTGCTGGCCCTGCAGGGCATGACGGTCCTCGCCGTCCCGTGGTTCACGGTCGTGGCGGTGGTGGTCGGTTCGGCGGTGATCGGCGTGGTGGCGGCGCTGCTGCCGGCCCTGCGCGCCTCGCGGATGAACGTCCTGGCCGCGATCGCGCACGAGTGACGGTCCGCCTGCGCCCGGTGCCAGCCACGACCGCGACGGCGTCGAGCGGCTCCTGGCACGGGATCCCGGAGCCCTGCTGCCGGCCGAGATCCGTCAGGACACGGTGGGCACGGTGATCGCCGGCTTCGACGGCTGGCGGTGCCACGCGTACCGGCTGGCCGTGCATCCCGGGCACCGCCGCCGGGGCGTGGCGAGGGCGCCGCTCGGCGCCGCCGAGGAAACGGTTCGCGGCACTCGGCGGGTGGCGGGCCGACGCGATGGTGCTGACCCGGAACGAGACCGCGCATCGCGCGTGGGAGGCCGCAGGTTACGCGCCCGAGGAGCAGTGGCGGCGCTGGGTGAAGCCCCTCACCGACGCGGACGTCCGAGCGCCCCGGACGGGCTTTGCACATCCTTTACGCTGGTCGGGCCACTCGGTTCTGCATGAAAGGTCGTGAGCGTCCGCCCATGGGCGATCCTCCCCGCGCGTACCCCGCCGTCCTGGAGAACCATGGATCGGGGGTGAATCGATGACCGAAGTGCTTCTGCTCCTCGCGGCGATCCTGCTGTCGCTGGCCTGCGGCGCCTTCGTGGCCGCCGAGTTCTCCCTGACCACGGTCGAGCGCGCCGAACTGGAGCAGGCCGTGGAGCGCGGCGAGCGCGGCGCGCAGGGCGCACTGAAAGCCGTACGGAACCTGACCTTCCAGCTGTCCGGGGCCCAGCTGGGCATCACCGTCACGAACCTGGTGGTCGGCATGCTCGCCGAGCCGTCGATCGCCGCGCTGATCGCCGGGCCGCTGGAGGACCTCGGCGTCTCCCGGTCGGCCTCGCGCAGCGTGGCGCTGGTCATCGGCACGGCCCTGTCGACGGTGTTCCTGATGGTCGTCGGCGAACTGGTGCCCAAGAACTGGGCGATCTCCTCGCCGCTGGCGGTGGCCAAGACGGTCGGCAACGCCCAGCGTGGGTTCAGCGCCGTGTTCCGGCCGTTCATCACCCACCTGAACAACACCGCGAACCGGGTCGTGCGGCGCATCGGCGTGGAGCCCGCCGAGGAGCTGGCCTCGGCGCGCGGGCCGCAGGAGCTGGCGGCCCTCGCCCGGCACTCCGCCAAGGAGGGTGTCCTGGAGCCGGACACCGCCGAGCTGTTCGTGCGGACCCTCAACCTCGCCGACCTGACCGCCGAGAACGTGATGACACCGCGCGTGCAGGTCGTCGCGCTGGAGGTGCAGGCGACCCTGGAGGACGTCGCGAACGCGACCCGCGCCACCGGGCTGTCCCGCTTCCCGGTCTACCGCGGCACCCTCGACTCGGTCGTCGGCACGGCCCACGTCAAGGACGTCCTGGCGGTGCCCGCGGACCGCCGCACCCGGATCCACGTCTCCGAGCTGATGCGCGAGCCGCTGCTGGTGCCGGAGAGCCTCACCGTCGACCGGCTGCTGGACCGGCTCTCCGGCAGGCGCACGATGGCCGTGGTGATCGACGAGTACGGCGGCACGGCGGGCGTGGCCACGCTGGAGGACATCGTCGAGGAGGTCGTCGGCGAGGTGCGCGACGAACACGACCCGCACGAGACGCCGGACCTCGCCTCCGCCGGCACGGACGAGGGCGGGCACGCCCTGTACGCCGCCGACGGCGCCGCCCGCGTGGACCATCTGCAGCGCGTCGGCCTGCGGGCGCCGGAGGGGCCGTACGAGACGCTGGCCGGGCTGGTGGCCGCCACCCTGGGGCGGATACCGGCCCCCGGTGACACGCTCGAGGTCGCCGGCTGGCGGATGGAGGTCCTCGACGCCACGGGCCGCCGGGCGGCCCGGGTCATGCTGCGCGCGCCGCTCGACGAGAAGCCCGAGGAGAAGGGGGCGGAGCTGTGACCGCCGTGCAGTTGCTGATCGGTCTGGCGACGCTCGTCGTCAACGCGTTCTTCGTCGGGGCCGAGTTCGCGCTGATCTCGGTGCGCCGCAGCCAGATCGAGCCCCACGCCGACCAGGGCGACCGGCGCGCCAAGAGCGTGCTGTGGGGCCTGGAGCACGTGTCCGCGCTGATGGCGGCCGCGCAGCTGGGCATCACGCTGTGCACGCTGGTGCTGGGCGTGGTCGCCGAGCCCGCGATCGCGCACCTGCTGGAGCCGGTGTTCCACGCGGTCGGCGTCCCCGAGGGGGCGGGGCACGCGGTGTCCTTCGTGATCGCCCTGGCCCTGGCGACGTATCTGCACATGCTGCTCGGCGAGATGGTGCCCAAGAACATCGCCCTCGCCGAGCCGGTGCGCAGCGCGCTGGCGCTCGGTCCGCCCCTGGTGGCGCTGTCCCGGGCGCTGCGCCCGGTGATCTTCACGGTGAACGCCTTCGCGAACGCGCTGCTGAAGCTGTTGCGGGTGGAGGCCCGGGAGGAGGTCGCGGCCTCCTACTCGGACGCGGAGATCGCGCAGATCGTGAAGGACTCCGGCGAGGCCGGGCTCATCGACGACCGCGCCCAGGAGCGGTTGCGCGACGCACTGGAGCTGGGGCGGCGACCGGTGCGCGACGTGGTGATGCCGCTGGAACGCGTGGTGTACGCGAGCGTGGGCATCACGCCCGAAGGGCTGGAGCGGCTGTCGGCCGAGTCCGGGTTCTCCCGGTTCCCGGTGGTGGACGAGGGACGGCGGATCGTGGGCTACCTGCACGTGAAGGACGCCCTGGAGGCGGTCGGGCGGGACGTGCCGTTCCGGCTGCGGGACATGCGGTCCATCGCGCGGGTGCGGGAGGCGACCCCGATGGACGACGTCCTGACGGCCATGCGGGGCAGCCGCACCCACCTCGCGGCCGTCCTCGGCGTGGACGGCCGGCTGGCGGGGCTGGTGACGATGGAGGACGTGCTGCGGGAGCTGTTCGGGCAGCGGGCCTGACGGGGCGGCCCCGGGTGCCGTGAGCGGCGCCGGTGCGGGGCCCGGGCGGAGGCCGACCGACTGCTGGGTATGTGCACGGGATAGCATTTCCGTCGCCATGCAGACGAACCCCACCTACACCAGCCTGGTCGCGCTCGGCGACTCCTTCACCGAGGGCATGTCGGACCTGATGCCCGACGGCACCTACCGGGGCTGGGCCGACCTGCTCGCCGCCCGGATGGCGACCCGCACACCCGGCTTCCGGTACGCCAACCTGGCGGTGCGCGGCAAGCTGATCCGGCAGATCGTCGACGAGCAGGTGGACGTCGCCGCCGCCATGCAGGCCGACGTCGTGACCCTGGTCGGCGGCCTCAACGACACCCTGCGGCCCAAGTGCGACATGGGCCGGGTGCGCGGGCTGCTGGAGGAGGCCGTGGAGAAGCTGGCCCCCTCCTGCAAGCAGCTCGTGCTGATGCGCAGCCCGGGCCGGCAGGGGCCCGTCCTGGAGCGGTTCCGCCCGCGCATGGAGGAGCTGTTCGCCTGCGTCGACGACCTGGCCGCACGGCACGGCGCGCTCGTCGTCGACCTGTACGGCGCGCCCTCGCTGAGGGATCCGCGCCTGTGGGACGTGGACCGGCTGCACCTGACGGCCGAGGGGCACCGCCGGGTCGCGGAGGCCGTGTGGCAGGCGCTCGGCCACGACCCGGAGGACGCCGACTGGCACGCGCCGATGCCGGCCACGCTGCCGCCGGGCTGGATCACGCGCCGGGTCACGGACGTGCGCTTCGCGCGCCAGCACCTGCTCCCCTGGATCGGCCGCCGCCTCACGGGTCGCTCCTCGGGTGACGGCCTGCCCCCGAAGCGGCCGGACCTGCTGCCGTTCGAGGAACTGACCTAGCGCCTGTCGTCCGGAACGCGCAGGACCGGCCGCCGCCGCGCACCCGAGCGCTGTGGCGCGGGTCTCGTAGGTTCCGACGAAGCCCCCCGCGGCGCTGGCCTGCACGAATCGCCAGTAGAATCCGTCCACGTGACTTCCGCTCCCGCCAAGCCCCGCATCCCGAACGTCCTCGCCGGACGCTACGCCTCGGCCGAGCTCGCCACGCTCTGGTCGCCCGAGCAGAAGGTGAGGCTGGAGCGGCAGCTCTGGCTCGCCGTGCTGCGCGCCCAGAAGGACCTCGGGATCGAGGTGCCGGACGCGGCGCTCGCCGACTACGAGCGGGTACTCGACTCCGTCGACCTGGCCTCCATCGCCGAGCGTGAGAAGGTCACCCGGCACGACGTGAAAGCCCGGATCGAGGAGTTCAACGACCTCGCCGGGCACGAGCACGTGCACAAGGGCATGACCTCCCGCGACCTGACCGAGAACGTCGAGCAGCTGCAGATCCGGCTCTCGCTGGAGCTGGTCCGCGACCGCACGGTGGCGGTCCTGGCCCGCCTCGGCAAGCTGGCCGGCGAGTACGGCGAGCTGGTCATGGCCGGCCGCTCGCACAACGTGGCCGCGCAGGCCACCACCCTCGGCAAGCGCTTCGCGACCGCGGCCGACGAGCTGCTCGTGGCGTACGGCCGGGTCGAGGAACTCCTCGGCCGCTACCCGCTGCGCGGCATCAAGGGCCCGGTCGGCACCGCGCAGGACATGCTGGACCTGCTGGGCGGGGACGCCGCGAAGCTCGCCGAGCTGGAGCAGCGCATCGCCACGCACCTGGGCTTCTCGCAGGCGTTCACCTCGGTCGGCCAGGTCTACCCGCGCTCGCTCGACTACGAGGTCGTCACCGCGCTGGTGCAGCTCGCGGCGGCGCCCTCCTCGCTGGCGAAGACGATCCGGCTGATGGCCGGGCACGAGCTGGTCACCGAGGGCTTCAAGCCCGGCCAGGTCGGTTCCTCGGCGATGCCGCACAAGATGAACACCCGCTCCTGCGAGCGCGTCAACGGCCTGATGGTGATCCTGCGCGGCTACGCCTCGATGACGGGCGAGCTGGCGGGCGACCAGTGGAACGAGGGTGACGTGTCCTGCTCGGTGGTGCGCCGCATCGCGCTGCCGGACGCGTTCTTCGCGCTGGACGGTCTGCTGGAGACGTTCCTGACCGTGCTGGACGAGTTCGGCGCGTTCCCGGCGGTCGTCGCCCGGGAGCTGGACCGCTACCTGCCGTTCCTCGCCACGACCAAGGTGCTGATGGGCGCCGTGCGCGCGGGCGTGGGCCGGGAGCTCGCGCACGAGGCGATCAAGGAGAACGCCGTGGCCTCCGCGCTCGCGATGCGCGAGCAGGGCGCCGAGCGCAACGAGCTGCTCGACAAGCTGGCCGCCGACGAGCGCATCCCGCTGGACCGCGAGCGGCTGGACGCCCTGATGGCGGACAAGCTGTCCTTCACCGGTGCGGCGGGCGACCAGGTCGCCGCCGTCGTCGCCCGGGTCGAGGAGATCGTGAAGCAGCACCCGCGGGCCGCCGGCTACACGCCCGGCGCGATCCTGTGACGCGCCGCCGCTGATGCCGCGTCTCACCCCCGAGGAACTGCAGGCCGCCCGCGACCGCGTCGTGCCCGACGTGGTCGCGGAGGGCTTGCACGTGCTGTTCTGCGGGATCAACCCGGGCCTCATGACCGCCGCGACGGGCCACCACTTCGCCCGCCCCGGCAACCGGTTCTGGCCCGCGCTGCACCGCTCCGGCTTCACGCCGAGGCTGCTGCAGCCGTCCGAGCAGCGGGAGTTGCTGACGTACGGGCTCGGCATCACCAACGTCGTGGCGCGGGCGTCCGCCCGGGCCGACGAGCTGAGCGCCGAGGAGTACCGGGAGGGCGGGCGGCTGCTCGCCCGGAAGGTGGAGCGGCTGCGGCCGCGCTGGCTGGCCGTGGTGGGCGTGACCGCGTACCGCGCCGCGTTCGCCGACCGTCAGGCCCGGGTGGGGCCCCAGTCGCTCCTGATCGGCGGCACGCGCGTGTGGGTGCTGCCCAATCCGAGCGGGCTGAACGCGCACTGGACGCTGGAGACGATGGCGCAGGAGTTCGCCCGGCTGCGGGAGGCCGCCGAGCTCCCGGCCCCTACGGGGGATCCGTCTCCGTGACGAGCGCGAGCAGCCGGACCGCGTCCGCCGGGTCGCGGTCGGCGACCGCCACGGCGACCCAGCGGCCGGTGCCTCCCACCTGCCACAGGTGGGCCGCGCTCGCCCGCTGACTCAGCTCGGCCCAGGGCCGGGGTATGTCCTCGCGCTCGGTGCGCAGCAGGACCGTGAGCAGGTTGTACGGGGCCGCGTCGCCCCAGCGGGAGGCCAGCACCTCGTGGACGGCGTCGCGGTCCTTCTCGAACTGGCCGACCGTCACCGCCCGCAGCGCCGGATCGCCCTCCTCCGCCGTCGCCAGCACCGCCGTGTGGTGACCGGGTCCGGACACGCCGACGTCCGACGGGCCGTGCTCCGCCGGAAAGGGGCGGTGGCACAGCTCGTCGACGACGGCGATGTGCCGTGCGATGTCCATGGGTCCAGTAAACCCGCCACCACTGACAGTTGGCGGTGCGTCAATCGGCCGACCTGCGACCCGCCGGTGAACCAGCCGGTGCGGCAGGGGACTTCGCGGCCGGGACGGGCTGGACCGTCCGCCGGTTCGGGAGACCGGCTGCGACCATGACCCGCATGACCCGCACACAGTCGGGGCGCCTGGCCACCGTATGGGCCGTGCGGTTGCTGGGTTCGTCACCCGCCGAGCGGATCGCCGCCCTGGAGGAACGGACCGGGAGACCGGCCGGGCCGCGCTGGAGGATCTGGAGCGGGTGCTGGGCGTGCCTGCGCGAGTCGGGGAAGCCGGTCGGCGGCAGGCCGACCCTGGTGGACGCGGAGCGGCTGCTGGAATCCGCGCGCGCCTCGGGCGCGGAGGTCGACGCCGAGGTGACGGGCCGGGTCGACGCCGCCCGGGCCGGTGTCCCGGGAGGGCTACCGGATCCTGCAGGAGTCGCTGACCAACGTGCTGCGGCACGCGGGCGCGGTCCCGGTGCGCGTGCGGGTGGACGCCGCCGGCGGCACGCTCGTCCTCTCGATACGCAATCCCCTGCCGGTTCCGGCGATCCCGCCCCGGCACGGCAGCGGGCTGCGCGGGATACGGGAACGCGCGGCCCTGCGCGGCGGCCGGGCCACCACCGGGCCGGACGGCGGCGACTGGCAGGTCCGTGCGGAGCTCCCGTTGCGCTGATCTACGCTGAACCGGTGCCGGTCACCGTTCTCCTCGTCGACGACGAGCCCCTCGTGCGCGCGAGGAGGAGGTGTTGCGGCTGATGGCGCGCGGGCTGTCGAACGCCGAGATCGCCGCCCGGCTCGCCGTCGGCACGGAGACCGTGAAGACGCACGTCAGCGGCGTGCTGGCGAAGCTGGGAGCGCGGGACCGCACGCAGGCGGTGATCGCCGCGTACGAGTCGGGGTTCGTCGCGCCGGGCTGATCGCCCCCTCCTGGTGCCCGCCCCTCGCCGGGGCGGGCCGGGGCAAGTACGATCCGGCCAACACGCGCACGACCTGGGAGGACGGACGGTGGGGCGGCTGACCGGCGGGGATCCCTCGCTGCTGCGCAGGATCAACTCCGCGGTGGTGCTGCACGCGTTGCGTGCCACGGACTGCGCGACGCTGACCGAGATCACCCGGGTGACGGGGCTGTCCAGGCCGACCGTCGAGGGCGTCGTGGAGGGCCTGATCGAAGCCGGGCTGGTCGTGGAGAAGGCCGCGGAGGAGGGCGCCGCGCGGCGGCAGGGACGGCCCGCGCGCCGGTTCCGGTTCCGGGCGGAGGCCGGGCACCTGCTCGGGCTGGAGATCGGGGCACGCCGGGTGGCGGCGCTGCTGGCGGACCTGGACGGCCGGGTGATCGGCTCCCAGGCGCGGGACGTGCCCGAGACCGCGGAGGCCGACGAGCGGCTGGAGCGGCTGCGGGGAGCGGTCGCCGAGCTGCTGCGCCGGGCGGGTGTGGCGCGCGGCTCGCTGCGGGCGGTGGGGGTGGCGACGCCCGGGATCGTCGACGCGGACGGGACGGTGCGGCTGGGCACGGCGCTGCCGGGCTGGACGGGCCTGCGGCTGGGCGAACGCCTGAGCCGGTCCTTCAAGTGCCCGGTGCTGGTCGAGAACGACGCGAACGCGGCGGCCGTGGCCGAGCACTGGAAGGGCGCGGCGGCCGAGACGGACGACGTGGTGTTCGTGCTGGCCGGTCTCAGCCCGGGCGCCGGTTCCCTCATCGGGGGACGGCTGCACCGCGGCTACGGCGGTGCCGCCGGGGAGATCGGCGCGCTGCACCTGCTGGGCCGGGAAGTGACCCCCGAGACGCTGCTGTCGACCACCGACGAGCCGCTGCCCCCGCTGGACGAGCAGGCGGTCGCCGGGGTCTTCGCCCAGGCCCGCGAGGGGGACCAGCGGGCCAGGGCGGCCGTCGACCGCTACCTGCAGCGCCTGGTCCACGACGTGGCGGCCCTGGTCCTGGCCCTCGATCCCGAGCTGGTCGTCATCGGCGGCTGGGCGGCGGGCCTGGACGGTGTCCTGGACCCCCTGCGCCGGGAACTGGCCCGGTACTGCCTGCGCCCGCCGCAGGTGACCCTGTCCCGGCTCGGCGACGCGGCGGTGGCGACCGGTGCGCTGCGGCTCGCCCTGGACCATGTGGAGGAGCAGCTGTTCAGCGTGGAGGGCACGACCACCCCGCGCCGCTGAGGGCACGGGCCGGACGGGCCGGACCGGGCGATCCGGCTTCAGGAGGCCTGTCGCTGCGGGCCGTCGTGGATCTCCACGCGCCCCGCGTCGCCGAAGGTCAGCCGGCAGGTGTCCGCCCGGTACGTCGCGACGGACAGCGCGGCCGTGCGCCCCGCGGTGACGAACCGCGTCGTCACCACCAGCACGGGCGCTCCGGGCAGCCGGTCCAGCTCGCGGGCGTCGTCGGCCCCGGCCGATCCGAGCTCCACCGCGTTCTCCTGCCGGTCCAGCTCCAGCCGCTGCAGCTCGCGCAGCACCGCACGCGCGCGTGCGGTGCCCGAGGGCGCGTCGATGCCGGAGAGCTCGGGCACCGAGGCTCGGGGGATGTAGAGCAGTTCGGCCGCGACCGGGCGGCCGTGGGAGACGCGGAAACGGCGCACGACGTGCACCTGCTCGTCGTCACGGGTCTCCAGCGTCCCGGCGACCGCGGCCGGCGGGAGAGCGGCCGTGCAGTCCACCGGCTGCCAGGCGTCCTCGGGGCCGCCGGGCCAGGTGTGCGGGCCGGTGCCGAGGGAGACGCCCATGCGGGGCGGTGCGACCGTCGTGCCGACACCGCGGCGGCGCTGCAGCCTGCCTTCCAGTTCGAGCTGCTCCAGGGCCTGGCGCAGCGTGGCGCGGGCGACGCCGAAACGGGCCGCGAGATCGCGCTCGTTGGGCAGGATCTCCCCCACCGCGAACTCCGAGTCGAGGGCTTGGCTGAGCACGGTCTTGAGGTGCCAGTACTTCGGCTCCGGCACCGGTTCCAACTGCGTGGTCCCCACCCTGTCCTCCGCAATCGCCGTGGTCGGCTTCGTTTTAGCGCCCTTGTTTATTAAAGGTTGTTGCACTTATCTGCGACCATAGGGCGGCCCTGATGCTTGGTCAAGACCAATGCCGGGAACGTTCACGGCGCGTTGACACACGGCGCGCCCGGGCCGCACGGCACCGGCTACGCGGCGGGCAGCGCCCCCAACTTGTCCGGGTTGCGGACCACGTAGACGGTCTGGACGCGGCCGTCGGCCACATCGAGCTGGAAGACCGTGTCGGGCTCGCCGCCGGACAGGACGAGCACCGCCGGGCCGCCGTTGAGCTCCAGGAAACGGACCGAGAAGTCCTCCACGCCCTTGCGCGCCGCGCCGACGAGGAAGCGGCCGACCTTGTCCGCGGTGTGCACCACCCGCAGGGGCGCCCGCGACTTGCCGCCGCTGTCCCCGACGAGCCGGACGTCCGGGGCGAGCAGGGCCATCAGCCCCTCCAGGTCGCCGTCGGCCGCGGCGGCGAGGAACCGTTCGGTGAGGTCGCGGCGCTGGGCGGGGTCGACCTCGTAGCGGGGCCGCCGTTCCTCCACGTGCCTGCGGGCCCGCCCGGCCAGCTGGCGGACGGCCGGTTCGCCCCGGTCGAGCATGGCGGCGATGTCGGCGTGCGGGAAGCCGAAGGCCTCGCGGAGCACGAAGACCGCGCGCTCCAGCGGGGAGAGCGACTCCAGCACGACGAGGACGGCGAGGGAGACGGAGTCGGCGAGCACGGCCCGCTCGGCGGTGTCGGGCGCGGTGTCGCCGAAGTCGGTGACGTACGGCTCGGGAAGCCAGGGCCCGACGTAGGTCTCGCCGCGGGACTTGATCTGGCGCAGCCGGTCGATGGCGAGGCGGGTGGTGATCCGCACGAGGTAGCCGCGTGGCTCGCGCACGCCACCGCGGTCGGCGCCCGACCAGCGCAGCCAGGCCTCCTGCACCACGTCCTCCGCGTCGGCCACCCGCCCCAGCATGCGGTAGGCGACGCCCAGCAGGACGGGCCGGTGCGCTTCGAAGACGTCGGTCGCGGTCTCGGTCGTCACGAACCCATCCCAGCCCACGCCCGCCGCCCTGTCCAGGCGGAACCGCTCCTTCCCGGACACGATGGCCGACAGGAGGCAGGTGATCGGCGGGAAGGCTCCGGGAGCCTGCCGCCCCGGGGGTGAAGGTGGCTGCGACCGGGGGCTACCCGTCGGTAGCAATTGCTGACAAGCTGTCTACGGCGTCTGTCAGCGCACACAGCCGAGGAGCACCCATGTCCGCCACCGTGTCCTTCGACGTCGCCACCGCGCGCGGCGAGCGATCCGTGACCCTGTCGTACCTGCGCCGGGGCAGCGGCGACCCGCTGCTCCTGCTGCACGGCATCGGCCACCACCGGCAGGCGTGGGACTCGGTGATCCCCGCCCTGGCCGCCGAGCGCGACGTGATCGCCGTGGACCTGCCGGGCTGCGGCGAGTCGCCGGCGCTGCCGGACGGCATGGCGCACGACCTGCCGACGATGAGCGCGGTCCTGACGGCCCTCTTCCGCGCGCTGGACATCGAACGGCCCCACGTGGCGGGCAACTCGCTGGGCGGTCTCCTCGCCCTGGACCTGGCCCGGGCCTCCCTGGTGCGGTCCGTCACCGCCCTGTCCCCCGCCGGCTTCTGGAACGACGCCGAGCGCCGTTACGCCTTCGCGGTGCTGACGGCCATGCGGGGCATCGCCCGGCGCATGCCGCTGCCCGTGGTGGAGCGGCTGGCCCGTCCCGCGCTCGGCCGCGCCCTGCTCACCAGCAGCATCTACGCGCGCCCCGGGCGTCGCGCGCCCGATGCCGTGGTGGCGGAGACCCGCGCCCTGGCCGGCGCGCAGGGCTTCACCGAGACGCTCCGCTCGGGCCGCACCGTGCAGTTCGCGCACGACATAGTCGGCACGCCCGTCACCGTCGCCTGGGGTGACCGGGACCGGCTGCTAATCCCGCGCCAGGGCGTGCGCGCCAAGACCGTCATCCCGCAGGCCCGGCTCGTGCGGCTGCCCGGCTGCGGCCACGTCCCGATGAACGACGATCCGGCCCTGGTGGCCCGGGTGGTCCTGGACGGCAGCCGCTGATCAACCCGACGGCAGGAGGCTAGGGTCTCCTCGCATGAGGTCGACGCACGGCGAGCCGGGTGACGGCGGCGCCTCCGCCGCCTGGGAGCTGCTGCTCCCCGCCGCCTCGGCGCCCGCGCGCACCCGCGGCCGCGCGCTGCAGGCGGCGCTGCGCGAGGCGGTCCGCTCGGGACGGCTCACACCGGGCACACGACTGCCGTCGAGCCGGGACCTCGCCGCGGACCTGGGTGTCTCACGCGGGCTGGTCACCGAGGCGTACGAGCAGCTCACGGCCGAGGGCTACCTGCGCAGCGGCCGTGGCGCCGGGACCTGGGTGGGCGACGCGGTCCGGTCCGCGCGGCCCCGGGCGCACGACCTCGCGCCCCGCTCCCCGGGCACCCGGGCGGACTTCGTGCCCGGCACCCCGGACCTCGCCCTGTTCCCCCGCTCGGCGTGGGCCGCAGCCCAGCGCGGGGTGCTGGCGGAGCTGCCCCACAGCGACCTGGGCTACCCCGATCCGCGCGGCCTGCCCCGGTTGCGGACCGCGCTGGCCGAACTGCTCGCCCGGCGGCGGGGCGTGGTGGCCGACCCCGAGCGGATCGTCGTCGTCTCCGGCGTGGCCCAGGCGACGACCCTGCTGGGTTACGCGCTGCACGCGCGCGGGATCCGCAGGGTCGGGGTGGAGGACCCCGGCAGCCCGCAGCACGACGCGCTGTACGGCTCGGCCGGGGTCACGGCCGTGCCGCTGCCGGTCGACGACGAGGGCGTCGCCATGGAGCCGCTGCGGGCCTCGGGCGTACGGTCCCTGGTGGCGACACCGGCCCACCAGTTCCCCACCGGGGTCGCCTGCTCGGCCCGGCGCCGCGCCGAACTGCTCGACTGGGCCCGGTCGGTGGACGGGCTGATCCTGGAGGACGACTACGACGGCGACTTCCGCTACGACCGCGCTCCCGTCGGCGCGCTCCAGGGCCTCGACCCCGACCGCGTGGCCTACACCGGCTCGGTCAGCAAGTCCCTCGCCCCGGGGCTGCGGCTGGGCTGGCTGCTGGTACCGGAGTCCTGGACCCAGGAGGTCGTGGAACGCAAGCGCACCATGGACCTCGGCCATCCGGCCCTCGACCAGGCCCTGTTCGCCAGGTTCCTGGAACGCGGCGACTACGACCGGCAGTTGCGCCGCTGCCAGCGGGCCTACCGAGAGCGGCGGGACGCCCTGGTCGCCGCGCTGGACGCGCACTTCCCCGGCTCGGCCGTCTCGGGCATCGCCGCCGGGCTGCACGTGATCGCCACCCTGCCGCGGCACTACGGGCCCGAGGAGCGGTTCCTCGCGCGCGTGGCGCAGGCCGGGGTGGCGGTGCGCCCGCTGTCGGCGTACACGCACACGCCCGCCGCCGGCGACGGGGCGAAGGAGGTACGGCTGGTCCTGGGCTACGCCCACGTGCCGCCGGCCCGGATCCGCGAAGGCGTACGGCTGATGGCGGAGGCGCTCGCCCGCTGACGGCTCGTCGGCCACGGAAACCCACCGCCACCGCCGTGCAGGACGTCGCCCTGTTCCCTCACCCGGCGATCAGTTGTTCACTTGGGGTTCGTGCGGGCGCTGCGGCGTGCCAGTAGGTGTGGCTCTGCACACTGGCCGGATCCCGTCCCTGGAGGCGCATCCATGTCCCACCGTCCCTTCCCCCGGCGTCGCAGCGTCCTGCGCGGCACCCTCGCCGCGTCGGCGGCCCTGTCCCTGCCCACCGCGCTGGGCTCCGCCCCCGCCTTCGCGCGGTCCGGGCGCCCGAACGCCGCGTGGGGCGTCCAGACGGGCGACGTGACCAGTGACTCGGGGCTGGTGTGGGTGCGGTCCGACCGGCCCGCCCGGATGATCGTGGAGACCTCCGCCACCGAGTCGTTCCGCCACACCCGGCGGTGGCACGGCCCACTGCTCGGTCCGGGCACCGACTTCACCGGCACCACCCGGCTGCGCGGACTGCCCTCCGGTGAGCAGATCCACTACCGCGTCTCGCTCGCCGACCCGGACGACCCGCGCCGTACCGGCGAGCCCGTCACCGGCACCTTCCGCACCGCCTCCGCCCGGCGCCGCGACGGCGTGCGGTTCGTCTGGTCCGGCGACCTCGCGGGCCAGGGCTGGGGCATCAACCCGGAGTTCGGCGGCTACACCATCTACAACGCCATGGCCGCCCTCGACCCCGACTTCTTCCTGTGCAGCGGCGACAACATCTACGCCGACGGCCCCCTCGCCGAGACCGTGGCCCTGCCCGACGGCCGGACCTGGCGGAACGTCACCACCGAGGAGAAGTCCAAGGTCGCCGAGACGCTCGCCGAGTTCCGGGGCAACTTCCGCTACAACCTGCTGGACGAGAACCTCCGGGCCTTCAACGCCCGCGTGCCCTCCGTCGTCCAGTGGGACGACCACGAGGTCGTCAACAACTGGTACCCCGGTGAGATCCTCACCGACGGCCGGTACACCGAGAAGCGCGTCGACGTGCTGGCCGCCCGCGCCCGCCGGGCGTTCTCGGAGTACTTCCCGATCTCCACCCTGCGCCGGCCGGACGGACGGGTGTACCGCGTGCAGCATCACGGCCCGCTGCTGGACGTGTTCGTCCTGGACATGCGCACCCACCGCAACGCCAACTCCCCCGGCGACCAGCCGGTGGACGAGCAGGGCATCCTCGGGCGCGAGCAGCTGGAATGGCTCAAGCGCGCGCTGTCCCGCTCCCGGGCGGTGTGGAAGGTGATCGCCTCGGACATGCCGATCGGCCTGGTCGTTCCGGACGGGAAGACGGACGTCGAGGCCGTCGCCCAGGGCGACCCGGGCGAGCCGCTCGGCCGGGAGCTGCAGATCGCCGAGTTGCTCCGGCACGTCAAGCACCGGCGGATCACCGGCACCGTGTGGCTGACGGCCGACGTGCACCACACCTCCGCCCAGCACTACCAGCCGTCGCGGGCCGCGTTCACCGACTTCGAGCCGTTCTGGGAGTTCGTGTCGGGCCCGCTGAACGCCGGTGCCTTCCCGGCGAGCGCGCTCGACGGCACCTTCGGCCCGGACCGCGTGTTCGTGAAGGCGCCGGCCACGGGCAATGTCTCGCCCGCGGGCGGTTACCAGTTCTTCGGCGAGGTCGACATCGACGGGCACAGCGGCGAGCTGACGGTGCGTCTGCGCGAGCAGGACGGCACGGTGCTGTACACGAAGGCGCTCCAGCCCGGCCGGGTCGGCCAGTGAGCACACAGCGCAACGTTTGAATCATCGACAAAAAGGGGAAACTGGCTCCTTTACCCACCGGTCACAATCCGTTCTCGACCGCGCAACACCGTTCCGTCACAGTGGGTGCATGACGCACGAAGCGAGCGAACCGACGGACCGCAACGACGACCGCCGCACCACGACGGCCTGGCAGCGGGCCGGGGCGGCCTTCCGCGGGTGCTTCAGTCGGCGCCACGGACACGCGCCGCCGACGAGCGATACCGGGTCCCCGGCACCGCAGCAGGTGCCGGGGGCGGACACCCTGTGGCGGATGCGGACCACCGTGCAGGACGAACCGGGGTCCCTGGCCGCCCTGTGCACGGCCCTCGCCGGACAGCGGGTGGACATCATCAGCCTGCAGACGCATCCGCTGGCCGAGGGCACGGTGGACGAACTCCTGCTGCGGGCCCCGGCCTCGCTGCTCGCCTCGGACCTCGCCGCGGCCGTGAGCGCGGCCGGCGGCACCGAGACCTGGCTGGAACGGGCCGACGCGCACGACCTGGTCGACGCGCCGACCCGGATCCTCGGGCTCGCCGCGCGCACCGCGCTCGACGCCGCGGAACTGCCGCTGGCGCTCCGGCAGTTGCTCGGCCGGTGCACCATCCGGTCCCGGCCCGCTCCGGCGGGCGGCGACCGCGCGCCGGCCGCCTCGCCGGTGGAAGGGGCCCTCGACGGCACCGTGCTGCGGCTGCGTTCCCCGGAGGGCGGGACGATCACCGTGGAGCGACCGTACCTGCCCTTCACCCCGACCGAGTTCGCCCGGGCGAGGGCCCTGGTGGAACTGGACGCCCGGCTCGGCCCGCGGGTGCCGCAGGGCGCCGACGTGCTCACCCTCGCCGAGGGCAGCGACATCACCGTGCGGCGGGCCGACCCGAGGGACCTGGCCGCGGCCCGGGCGATGCACGAGCGCTGCTCGCCGCGGACGTTGAGGCTGCGCTACCACGGGCCCGTCGGTGACGCCGACCGCTACCTCGACCACCTGCTCAGCCCGCGGCACGGCCGCACCCTCGCCGTGCAGACGGCCTCCGGCCGGATCGTCGGACTCGGTCACCTGCTGTGGGACGGGGACGAGACGGAGGTCGCCCTGATCGTCGAGGACGTGTGGCAACGGCGGGGTGTCGGCGCGCAGTTGCTGGCCCGGCTGGTGGGCATGGCCGTCGAGGCGGGCTGCTCCAGCGTGTACGCCGTGACGCAGGCGTCCAACACGGCGATGGTCGCGGCCATGCGGGGGCTCGGGCTCCCCCTCGACTACCAGGTCGAGGAGGGCACGCTGGTGATCACGGCACGGCTGGCCGGGGCCGTGCCGGCGGGTGCGGAGGAACTGGGCAGCACCTCCGCACCGTAGGACCGCCGGTCAGAGGGCGGGGACGGGGGCGTGCCGCCCGTTCACGCGGCTCCGCGCGTCGCCGGCCGGGCCGGACAACGCCCGGTCCAGGTCCGCCCAGAGGTCCTCCACGTCCTCCAGGCCCACGGACATCCGCAGCAGCCGGTCGCCGACCCCGGCACCCCGGCGGTCGTCGGCGTCGACGATGCGGTGGCTGATCGACGCCGGGTGCTGGATGAGGGTGTCCACACTGCCCAGGCTGACGGCCGGGGTGATCAGGCGGACCCCGGCGATGACCTCGTGCGGGTCGCCGTGCACCTCGAAGGCGACCATGCCGCCGCCGATGCGCGGGTAGTGCACCCGGGCCACGCGCGGGTCGGCGGTGAGGCGGCGGGCCAGTTCGGCGGCCGTCGTGGACGCGGCCCGGACCCGGACCGGCAGCGTGGACAGGCCGCGCAGCAGCAGGTAGCCGGCCAGGGGGTGCAGGACACCGCCCGTGGCGAAGCGCACCTGGCGCAGCTTCCCGGCGAACTCCTCGTCGCAGGCGACGACGCCGGCCAGGACGTCGCCGTGCCCGCCGAGGTACTTGGTGGCGCTGTGCAGCACCAGCCGGGCCCCGTGCTCGGCCGGGCGCTGGAGGACGGGTGTGGCGAAGGTGTTGTCCACGAGCAGCGGCACCGAGCCGCAGGCGTGGGCGACGGCCCGCAGGTCGACCTCGGTGAGCGTCGGGTTGGCCGGCGACTCGACCATCACCAGCCCGGTGTCCGGGCGCAGCGCGTCGGCGACACCGGCCGGGTCCGTCCAGGTGACCTCCGAGCCGAGGACCCCGGCGGTCAGCAGATGGTCGCTGCAGCCGTACAGGGGGCGCACGGCGACGACGTGGCGCAGGTCCGCCGCGCCACGCGCGAGGAGGACGGCGCTCAGCGCCGCCATGCCGCTGGCGAAGGCGACCGCCGCCTCGGTGCCCTCCAGCCGGGCCAGGGCGGTCTCGAAGCGGGCCACGGTGGGATTGCCGAGCCGCCCGTAGACAGGCGGTCCGTCCGGCTCCGCGCCGGTGGCGGCGAAGGCGTCGATCCGGGCCGCCTCGGCACGGCTGTCGTACGACGGGTAGGTGGTGGACAGGTCGATCGGCGGGGCGTGCAGCCCCTGCCGGGCGAGATCGTCCCGGCCGGCGTGCACGGCCTCGGTGGCGAGTGCTCGCGGTGCGGTGCGGATGTCGTCGTGGGCGCCCATGCTCGCTGTGTCCATGACGGAAGGGTGAACACCGGCCGGGTTCGCGGGGCTGAACCCCGTGCTACGTTCGGCCGATGGCCGAATCTGTCGTACTGGACCCGGTGGATCTTCATCTTCTGCGGCTGTTGCAGAACGACGCCCGGGCCACCTACCGGGATCTCGCCGCGCAGGTCGGGGTGGCGCCGTCGACGTGTCTGGACCGGGTGACGCGGTTGCGGCGCTCGGGGGTGATCCTCGGGCACCGGCTGGAGCTGGATCCGGCCAAGCTCGGGCGGGGTCTCCAGGCGCTGCTGTCGGTGCAGGTCAGGCCGCACCGGCGGGAGCTGGTCGGCCCGTTCGTGGAGCGGATCCGTGCGCTGCCCGAGTCCCGGACCGTCTTCCACCTGACCGGTCCCGACGACTACCTGGTCCATGTCGCGGTGGCCGACATGGCGGACCTTCAGCGGCTCGTGCTGGACGAGTTCACCGCGCGGCGGGAGGTCGCGCGGGTGGAGACCCGGCTGATCTTCCAGGAGTGGGAGTGCGGCCCGCTGCTGCCGCCTTCGCCCTCGGCTCAATCCGCGTGACGCGGGCGGTCCGCCGTACCAGGATGGACCGCATGTCTGAGATCACCAGCGCGCTTCCCCGAGAGGTCGCCGACGCCTACGTCGACGAGCTCGTCGCCCTCGACCCGATCACCGGCACGTTCCTCGGCGACAAGGCGAGTTCGAACCGGCTGCCCGACACCTCGCCCGCCGGCCAGGAGGCGCTGGCGGAGCTGGCCCGCCGGACGCTGGCCCGGCTGGACGAGGCGGAGCGGCGGCCCGGCGCGGACAGCGACATCGAGCGCCGCTGCGGGCGGCTGCTGCGTGAGCGGCTCACCGCCGAACTCGCCGTGCACGAGGCCGACGAGAGCCTGCGCTCGGTCAGCAACCTGAGCTCGGTGGCGCACGCGGTCCGGCAGGTCTTCACCGTGACACCGGCGCAGACGGAGGAGGACTGGACGGCGATCGCCGAGCGGCTGCGCGCGGTCCCGGCCGCGCTGGAGGGTTACCGGGAGTCCCTGGCGCTCGGCCTGGAGCGCAAGCTGTACGGCGGGCCCCGTGCCACGGCGACCTTCGTCGGGCAGCTCGGCGAGTGGGCCGACGCGGACGGCTCGGGCCGCGGCTGGTTCGAGGGGTACGCGGCCGCGGGCCCCGAGTCCCTGCGGACCGAACTGGACACGGCCGCCCGGGCCGCCACCGAGGCGGTCGCGGGGCTGCGCGACTGGATGCGGGACGTGTACGCACCGGCCGTGGAGGGCGCCCCGGACGTGGTGGGCCGGGAGCGGTACGCCCGCTGGGTGCGCCAGTACAACGGCACGGACCTCGACCTGGACGAGGCGTACGCCTACGGCTGGTCCGAGTACCACCGCCTGCTGGGCGAGATGAGGACCGAGGCCGAGAAGATCCTCCCGGGTGCCGCCACCCCGTGGGAGGCGCTGGCCCACCTCGACGAGCACGGCACCCACATCGAGGGCGTCGACGAGGTCCGCGCCTGGCTGCAGGGCCTGATGGACGAGGCGATGGACGCCCTGGACGGCACCCACTTCGACCTGGCCGAGCGGGTACGCCGGGTCGAGTCGCGCATCGCCCCTCCGGGCAGTGCGGCGGCCCCCTACTACACGCCGCCGTCGGACGACTTCTCCCGCCCTGGCTGCACCTGGCTGCCGACCATGGGGGCGACGCGCTTCCCGGTGTACGACCTGGTGTCGACCTGGTACCACGAGGGCGTGCCCGGCCACCACCTGCAGCTGGCCCAGTGGAAGCACGTGGCGCAGGACCTCTCCCGCTACCAGGCGAGCGTCGGCATGGTCAGCGCCAACGCCGAGGGCTGGGCGCTGTACGCGGAGCGGCTGATGGACGAACTGGGCTTCCTGACCGACCCGGAGCGCCGGCTCGGCTACCTGGACGCGCAGATGATGCGGGCCGTGCGCGTCATCATCGACATCGGCATGCACCTGGAGCTGACGATCCCGGACGACTCGCCGTTCCACCCCGGCGAGCGCTGGACGCCGGAGCTGGCGCAGGAGTTCTTCGGGTCGCACAGCAGCCGCCCGGCCGACTTCGTGGAGAGCGAGCTGACCCGCTACCTGTCCATGCCGGGCCAGGCCATCGGCTACAAGCTCGGCGAGCGGGCCTGGCTGCTGGGTCGGGAGAACGCCCGCAAGCGGCACGGGGACGCCTTCGACCCGAAGGCGTGGCACATGGCGGCGCTGTCGCAGGGGTCGCTGGGGCTGGACGACCTGGTGGACGAACTGTCCCGGCTGTAGGTCCCCCGCCGGGGCTACTTCGGCGTGCGCAAGCGGAGCCGGACGAGGTCCAGCCAGGTCTCCTGGCCCGGCTGGACCCGTGCGGCGCGGACCGTGTAGGTGCCGGGTCGCAGGGCGACCCGGACCTGGTCGGCGTCCGGCAGGCCCGTGCCGGGCCAGGCGGCGTCGAAGAGACGGACGGGGCCGGGCACCTTCCAGGCCAGCTCCGGCCCCCACTCGGCCGTGGCGGCCGCCGAGGGGAGGCTCGCCAGCAGCTCCTCCTCGGAGTCGGCCGCGCACCAGCGGACGAACAGGCCGTGGCCGGGGAGGTACGCCGTCGCCGCCGGTTCGTCGCCCAGGACGAGAGCGGTGCCGTCGCCGACCGGGAGGAGCCCTGCCTGCCCGTCGACCTCGCAGGCCCGGTCGTAGTCCGACGCCGTCTCCTCGCCGTCGGCGCCCGCCCAGAACGGCAGGACGGTCTCGGGGACCGCGATCAGCGGCCCGCCGCCCGACTCCACCCATTCCACGACGCCCGGTTCCGCGTATCGCACCATGGCGCAAGAACCTACAGGGTCAACTGATCGCCTCAGGACGGGGGTTCAGCACCCACAGTCGTCCGCGTCGACGGGGGCCGTCAGCGGGTCGGGGTCCCGGTGCCCGCCGCCGCGCCGGGCCTCGAACGCCAGGCCCTCGCGCACCCAGTACTCGAACCCGCCGAGCATCTCCTTGACCCGGTAGCCGAGTTCGGCGAGGGCGAGCGCGGCGCGGGTGGCGCCGTTGCAGCCGGGGCCCCAGCAGTACGTGACGACGGGTACGGACGGATCGAGGAGCCGCGCGGCCTGCTCGGAGACGAGCGCGGTCGGCAGGTGGAGCGCGCCGGGGACGTGCCCCTGCTCCCACGCCCGGGTGGAACGGGAGTCGACGAGGACGAAGCCCGGATCCCCGCCCGCCGCGAGTGCGGCGGAGACGTCGGACACGTCGGTGTGGAAGGCGAGGGCGGCCCGGAAGTACGCGGCGGCCTGTGCCGGCGCGGCCGGCGCGACCCGCAGGACGGGATTCACGGTGGTGGTCATGGACAGGAAACTACGCACCCCGGCGCGCCCGCTGAAGGGGCGATCCCCGGCCCCGCCCTTGATCCGCCGGGGATTGCCCTGCTATTCCTCGGGGATGGCCGACTATTCCCCGGACAGCACCGACTGGCGCATCCTCGACGTCCTCCAGCGGAACGGCCGGGCCGGTTTCGCCGAGCTGGCCCGGGCCGTGTCGATGTCCGCGAGCGCGGTCACCGAGCGCGTGCGCCGCATGGAGGAGGCCGGGGTGATCCGGGGCTACGCCGCGGTGGTCGACCCGGAACGACTGGGGCTGCCGATCCTGGCGTTCGTCCGGCTCAGGTACCCGACCGGCAACTACAAGCCCTTCCACGACCTGGTCGCCGTCACGCCGGAGATCCTGGAGGCGCACCACGTCACGGGTGACGACTGCTTCGTCATCAAGGTGACGGCGCGGTCCATGCGCCACCTGGAGGAGGTGTCCGGGAGGATCGGCGCACTGGGGTCGGTGACCACGAGCGTGGTCTACTCCTCACCGCTCCCCCGCCGTCCGCTGGGCCGCTGACCGGGCCTCAGCCGGCGCCCCGTTGCCTCAGGACCGACCCCGAACGGCCCTTGACGACCTCGAGCTGGGCGTGGATCCGCCGCCGCAGGTCGGCCACGTGGCTGACGATGCCGACACTGCGGTCGCGCTCGCGCAGGGAGTCGAGGACGTCGAGCACCTCGTCGAGCGTCTGGTCGTCGAGGCTGCCGAAACCCTCGTCGATGAAGAGGGTGTCGAGCCGCACCCCGCCCGCCTCGTCCGTGACGACGTCGGCGAGGCCGAGCGCGAGCGCGAGCGAGGCGAAGAAGGTCTCGCCGCCCGACAGCGTCGCCGTGTCGCGTTCGCGGCCGGTCCAGGCGTCGACCACGTGCAGTCCGAGACCGCTGCGGCCGCGGCCGGTGCGGTCGTCGGAGTGGACGAGGGTGTAGCGGCCGGACGACATGCGGCGCAGCCGCACCGTGGCGGCGGCGGCGACCTGCTCCAGCCGGGCCGCCAGCACGTACGACTCCAGGCGCATCCGGCGTTCGTTGTCCGCGGAGGTGCCCGCGGCGAGGCCTGCCATGCGGGCCACCCGGTCGTACTGCTCGCGCAGCGGCGCCAGTCGGCGCACCGCCGCGTCCGCGCGGGCGGACAGCCGGTCGAGTTCGGCGCAGCGCCGCCGGGCGGCGTCGTGGGCGGAGGCGGCGTCGCGCAGACGGCGGGCCGCCCGGTCGGCGGTCTGCTGCGCCGCGGCCACGTCGGCCGGTGGCTGCGCGGCGGCGTCCACGGCGTCCGCCTCGGCGAGGACGGCCCGGACGGCTGCCTCCTCGTGCTGCCAGGCGTCCAGCCGGCGCTGCAGTTCCCGGTGGGAGGCGTCGTCGAGGAGAGCGGCGGCCGCGGCCTGCGGGGTCTCGAAGCCGGCGCGGAAGGCGGCGTCCGCGAGCCGGGCGTCGGCCTCCTTGAGGCGCTGGGCGCTGTCCTCGGCCGCGCGGACGGCGTCGGCGGCGTCCTCGAGGAGTGCGGTGCGCCGCTCCAGCTGCGCCGCGCGGGCCGCGACGCTGTCCAGGGCGCCCCGCGCCCGGTCCAGTTCCTCCTGGAGAGCGGTGCGCTCACGGTCGAGGCGCTCCCGGTGCCCCACCCGTGAGGCGGCCCGGACGGCGGCCTCCTGCCGGGCGGCGACGCGCCGCTCGTGCTCGAACCCGGCCTGGCGCAACCGCTCCTGGGCGGAGTGCAGTTCGGCGGCGGCACCGCGGGCCTGCGCGTACTGCTCCTCCAGTTCCTCCGTCTCGGCGGCCAGCCGGGCGGTGGGTGCGTCACCGGCCTCGGCGGTGGCGGCGGCCAGGGCCTCCCGGACGACGCCGAGGCGGCGTTCGTGCTCGGCGCGCTGCTCCTCGGCACGCTGGTGGGCGGCGAGGGCGCGTTCCTCGGCCTCGCGGTCGACGTGCCCGGCGACCTTGCGGGCGGGGGCGGGGTGCTCGGTGGCGCCGCACACCGCGCAGGGGTCGCCGTCGGCGAGGTTCTCGGCGAGTTCGGCGGCGATGCCCGCCAGCCGCTGTTCCTTCAGGTCCAGCCAGTGCTGCTTGGCCCGCAGCGCCTCCTCCTGCGCGGTGCGGACCTGTGCGACGGCCTCCTCCGTGTCCCCGGCGAGCTGGTCGCGCAGCCGGGCCGCGGCAAGCCGCTGCCGGGCGGGCTCACGCCGTACGGCGAGCTGCTCGGCGAGGGCGGCGGCCTGCTGGGCGTGGTCCACGCGGGTCTGGAGGGCCGTGCGGGCCTCCTCCCAGCCGTCGAGCCAGGCCTCGGCCTCCTGGAGGAGGTCGGCGTCGGCGCGTTCCTGGCGGTCCAGGCCGGTGCGTTCGTCGTGGAGTTCGGCCAGCCGGCGCTCGGCGCGGCGGGCCGCGTCCAGTCCGCCCAGTTCCTCGGCGGCGCGGCGGGCGGCGGTGGCGAGACCGGCCGCTCCCGCGTCGGCGAAGTCGTCGGGCAGCAGGGCGCGGGCGCGCGCTTCGGCGGCGGCCGCCCGGCGGTGCTCGGCGTCGGCGGCCTCCCGCAGGTCCAGGGCGGGGGCGACCCCCTCGGCCTTGCGGGCCCGCTCCATGAGCGACTGCGCCTCCCGGAACGCCCCGGCCCCCTCCTCCAGCCGCGCCGCCCGCTGCCGCGCCTCGGCGAACCTGCGCTGCAGCCGGGCGAGCTCGCGTACGGCGTCCAGGGCGCGGGTGGCGGCGGTCTGCGCGGACTCGGCGGCGGCGAGGGTGCACTCGGCGACGGTGAGCTGTTCGCGGGCGGTGCTGCGGGCCACGGCCGCGGCGCCCAGCACGGCCTCGGCGAGTCCGGGTTCGCCCGGGCCCAGCTCCGGCAGCCGCATGGCCTCGCCGGCGGCCTGCTGCATCCGGTGGGCGTCGGCCAGCAGCTCGGCGTCGCCCTCGCGCACGCGCGTCTCGGTGGCGCGGCGGCGTTCGGCCAGGCGCTTCTCGACGTCGGCGAAGCGGCGGGTGTCGAAGAGGCGGCCCAGCAGCTTGCCGCGGGCCTCGGCGTCGGCGCGCAGGAACCGCGCGAAGTCGCCCTGGGGCAGCAGCACGACCTGGCAGAACTGCTCCCGGCTCATCCCGAGCAGCTGGGTGATCTCCTCGCCGACCTCCTGGTGGGAGCGGCTGAGGTCCTTCCAGACGCCGGCGGACGCGTCGTAGGCGCGCAGCCAGGTCTGGGCCTTGTCGACGGTGGTGCCGGTACCGCGCTTCTTGGGGCGCTCCCAGGGCGGCTGGCGGGTGACCTCCAGACGGCGTCCGGCGACGGTCAGTTCGAGGCTCACCTCGGTGCGGGTCGCGGGGGCGGCGTGGTCGCTGCGCAGGCCGGTGCCCTGGCCGCCCGTCTGCCGGGCGCCGGGGACCGAGCCGTACAGGGCGTAGCAGACGGCGTCGAGGACGGAGGTCTTGCCCGCGCCGGTCGGCCCGTGCAGCAGGAACAGCCCGGCGGCCGACAGGTCGTCGAAGTCGACGGTCTGGGTGCCGCCGAAGGGCCCGAACGCGGTGACCGTGAGCCGGTGCAGCCTCACCGGGCCACCTCCCGCACGGTGTCGTCGGCCCGCACCGCGTCGAACGCGTCGCTCAGCACGCGCTGTTCGTGCGGGTCGGGCCCGGTGCCGCGTACGTGCGCGACGAAGTCCTCGGCGATCTGCTGGTCGCTGCGTCCGGCGAGGCGCCGGGCGTACGACTCCTCGCTCTCCTCCCGCTCGCGGTCGGGGTCGAAGACCAGGCTGAGGGTGTGCGGGAAGCGTTCGGTGAGCCGGGCCATGGGTTCGGCCGGGCGGACCGGGTCGGTGAGCGTCGCCTCCACCCAGGCCGCCTCGTGCCGGGCGAGAGCGGGGTCGGCGAGCAGGTCGTCGAGTGTGCCGCGGATGCGGGCCAGGGGACGCGGCACGGGGCAGTCGACGCGCTCGGCGCCGACCGTGCCGTCGGCGGCCAGGTCGACCAGCCACATGCTCTTGCGGTGGTCGGCCTCGGAGAAGGAGTACGGCAGCGGGGAGCCGGAGTAGCGGATCCGGTCGGTGAGGGTCTGGCAGCCGTGCAGATGCCCGAGGGCCACGTAGTCGACGCCGTCGAAGACCCCGGCGGGCACGGCGGCCACCCCGCCGACGGTGATGTCGCGCTCGCTGTCGCTGGGTTGCCCGCCGGTGACGAAGGCGTGGGCGAGGACGACGGAGCGGGTGCCGGGCGCACGTGCTGCGAGATCGGCGCGGACGCGGTCCATGGCGGCGGCGAGCACGCTCTCGTGCCCGGCCTTCTCCACCCCGAACTCGTCCTTGACCAAGGCCGGTTCGAGGTAGGGCAGTCCGTAGAAGGCGACGTCGCCATGAGCGTCGGCCAGCACCACCGGGGTGCCGGCCGCCGACGGCTCGGTGCGCAGGTGGATGCCGGCCCGGTCGATCAGCCCGGCGGCCACGCCCAGCCGGCGGGCAGAGTCGTGGTTGCCGGAGATCATGACGGTGGGCACACCGAGGGCGGCGAGCCGGTGCAGGGCGTCGTCGAACAGCTCGACCGCGGCGAGCGGCGGCACGGCCCGGTCGTACACGTCCCCCGACACGACCACCGCGTCCACGGCCCGCTCCCGCGCGGTCGCGACGAGGTGCCCGACGAACTCGGCCTGGGCACCGAGCATGTTGACCCGGTGGAAGGAGCGGCCCAGGTGCCAGTCGGACGTGTGCAGGAGTCTCATGATCCCCCGAGACTATCCGCCGGTGCTGACATCACGGGTGCTTACTCCCGTATCGCCCGGCATCAGCAGGCGCGTTGTGACCAGTTAACGCCCGCTTCGTCCCGCTTCCTCAGGCCTCGCCGTACGCCTCGCCGCCCTCTTCGAGGCGGGCCGTGCCGGAGGTCACGTCGGCGAGCCAGGCGCGGAAGGCGTCCAGGTCGGCGTCCGGGAGGGCGATCTCCAGCTCGACCTCCTCGCCGTAGCGGACGTCGCGCACCCCGCGTCCGGTGGTGCGCAGGTCGTTCTCCAGCTTCCCGGCCCGCTGGTGGTCGACGGTGACCGTGGCCAGGCGGTACCGGCGGCGGGTGCGGGTGCCGACGGCGTCCAGGGCTTCGCCGACCGCTCCGCCGTAGGCCCGGATGAGGCCGCCGGCGCCGAGCTTGACGCCACCGAAGTAGCGGGTGACGACGGCGACGACGTAGCGCATGTCGCGGCGCAGGAGCATCTGGAGCATGGGGACGCCGGCGGTGCCGCCGGGCTCGCCGTCGTCGCTCGCCTTCTGCACCGAGGCGTCGGCGCCGATGACGTAGGCCCAGCAGTTGTGGTTGGCGTCGGCGTGCTCCTTGCGGACCGCGGCGATGAACTCCTGGGCCTCCTGCTCGGTGGCCGCCGGGGCGAGGGCGCACAGGAAGCGGGAGCGGTT
This sequence comes from Streptomyces sp. NPDC026246, assembly GCF_055567995.1. NCBI lineage: Bacteria > Bacillati > Actinomycetota > Actinomycetes > Kitasatosporales > Streptomycetaceae > Streptomyces > Streptomyces sp. NPDC026246. Next base: position 496,718 of record NZ_JBVHPJ010000004.1, read on the forward strand.
GACCTCGGTCTCGTGCACGGCCGCGCGGGCGACCGTGCGGTATTCGTCCTGCATCCGGCCAGCCTATGCGTGCGGCCCGCGGTGCTTCCTGTCGCCCCGGGCGACGGTCACCGAGGTGAGCAGCGCCCTCCCGGGGTCGAGGGCGTGCCAGGCCGTGCCGCGCCAGGACAGGACGGCGATCGCCGCGGTCGGGAACTTCGTGCGGACCCGCTCCAGGGTGTCGTCCAGGCCGTCCCCGGCGAGGGCCAGGACCAGTTCCTCCAGTCCGGGGTTGTGCCCGATCAGCAGCAGCGTCTCGACCTCTGCGGACACCTCGTGGATCACGTTCAGCAGGCCCTGGGGTCCGGCGGCGTACAACCGCCGGTCGTGCCGGACGGGAGGTGGTGTGCCCCATTGGGCGGCGGCCAGGTCCCACGTCTCGCGGGCGCGCAGGGCGGAGGAGCACAGCGCGAGGTCGGGGAGGCAGTCCGCCTCGGCCAGGGCACGCCCGGCGGCGGGGGCGTCCCGGCGGCCGCGCGGCGCGAGGGGGCGTTCGTGGTCGGCGGCGTCCACGGGCCAGGCGGACTTGGCGTGCCGCAGCAGCACCAGGCGGCGCAGCGGGCCTCCCCCCGCACGGTCGATCACGAGGAGGATCCCAGGCCGGCGGTGAGGTCGAGGCCGAGGAGGCGGTCGGCGTGGGCGTAGGTCTCGAAGCGGGCACCGTCCGGCACCTCGGGCCCGGTCTCCACCCGGCGCAGTTCGTCCAGCACCGCGGGGAGGCCGAGGTCGTTCTCCCAGGCCTCGCGCAGCCGCCGGCGCACGTCCTCGGGGACCGGGCGCGAGGGGCTGCGGGCCCAGCGGGCGACCGTGTCGCGCCAGCGCGTGAGCGTGGCGGCGGCCTCCTCGACAGCGGCCGGCCCCAGCCGGGCGGGGGTGCCGTGGTGCCGGGTCAGCAGGGCCAGGCGCAGGGCGGCGGGGTCGGGGAGGTCCGCCGGGCCGGGGCCGCTCGCCGGTGCCACCGCGATGCGCGGCCCGTCCGGCGCGCAACCGCCCTCGGCGGCGACATGGACGATCCGGGTGTTGTCGAGGCTCGCGGCGGGGCCGGACTCGAAGGGCCGCATGCCGAGCGCGGCGGCCCCGGCCCGCAGCTTCGGCTGGAACGGCCCGCCGTCGAGCCATGCCGACGCCACGGAGCCCCTGATCTCCAGGGCCCGGACGAGCAGATCGGCCACGAGCAGGACGCGCAGGTCCGTCAGACCGGCGCCGGCGGCGTGCGCCTGGACCAGGGTCGGTCCGCGGTGGGCCGGGGCGGCGTCGGCCTGCTCGCCGGTACGGGCGTCGATGATGCGCAGCACAGGGCGAGCCTAGGCCGGGGGGCGGCGCCGTGCGACGTGTTCCGGACGGCGTTTCGGCCGTCACGGCCCCGGCGGTGTGCGCGGGGCCGGCTCCAGGGTGCCGAGGAACCGGACGTGGGGCCGTCCGCCGGGGCCGTCGTGGCGGACGTCCGCCCGCACCCCGTACACCTCGGCGATCAGGTCCGCCGTGAGCACCTCGGCCGGTGTGCCGCCGGCCACCACGCGCCCCGCGCGCAGCACCACGACCCGGTCGCAGTACATCGCCGCGAGGTTGAGGTCGTGCAGGGCGACGACGGTCGTGACGGGCAGCGCGGTGACGAGGTCGAGCAGGTCGAGCTGGTGGTGGATGTCCAGGTGGTTGGTCGGCTCGTCCAGGAGGAGCTCGCGGGGTTCCTGCGCGAGCGCGCGGGCGATCTGCACCCGTTGCCCTTCCCCGCCCGACAGGGTGTGCCAGGGCTGCGCGGCCCGGTCGGTCAGGCCGGTGCGCTCCAACGCCTCGCGGACCGCCCGCTCGTCGTCCGCCGAGGCGGGCGTCCAGGCCCGGCGGTGCGGGACGCGGCCGAGCCGGACCACGTCCGCGACCGTCAACTCGACCTGGGTGTCCGACTGCTGCGCGACGACGGCCAGACGCCGGGCCACGGCACGGCGGGGCAGGTCCCCCAGGGGGGTGCCGTCGAGGGTGACGACCCCGGCGGTCGGCGCGAGCAGCCCGGCGAGCAGCCGCAGCAGGGTGCTCTTGCCGGAGCCGTTGGGGCCGAGGACGCCGAGGGTGGAACCGGCCTCGGGGGCCAGGCTGACGCCGTCGACGAGAAGGCGCCCGTCGGCCCGCCGGCTCACCCGCTCGGCCCGCAGCCCGGTCTCGCCCACCGCCCGCGTGGCCCGGGCTGCGTTGCCCGCGTCCGGGCCGCCCGTCCCGGCGGGCCCGCCGTGGGCGGGCGCGCCGGGTCCTCCCGTCGCCGCCTCCGTCCCGCTCATCGCACCCTCCGTGTCCGGTACAGCACCGCCACGAACGCCGGCACCCCGACCAGCGACGTCACCACGCCCACCGGGACCTCCTGCGGATCCAGCACCGTCCGGGCGAGGGTGTCGACCCACACCAGGAACACCGCTCCGGCCAGGGCCGTGACCGGCAGCAGCCGGACGTGGCCGGGGCCGGTGAGGGCCCGGGCGGCGTGCGGCAGGACCAGCCCGACGAAGCCGATGGCCCCGGCGGAGCTGACCAGCGCGGCCGTGAGCAGGGCCGTGACGCACAGCAGCACCAGGCGGGTCCGGGCCACGGAGACCCCGAGGGCGGCGGCGGCGTCCTGCCCGAAGGCGAAGGCGTCGAGGGTACGGGCGTACCCGAGGCACACCACCAGGGCGACGGCCAGGGCGGCGAGGCACAGCCGGACGTCGGTCCAGCCCGCGCCGCCGAGCGAGCCGAGCAGCCAGAACAGCACGCCGCGGGTCGTCTCGGCGTCGGCCGAGGTCATGACGACGAACGAGGTCAGCGCGGAGAACAGCTGCATGGCGGCCACGCCCGCGAGGACGACCCGGTCGGTGGTGCCGCCGAGGGTGTGGCTGAGCAGCAGCACCAGGGCGAAGGAGACGAGGGCGCCGAGGAACGCGCCCGCGGACACCGACACGGCGCCTCCGCCGACGCCCAGCACGACGACCGCGACCGCTCCCGTCGAGGCACCCGAGGACACCCCGAGCACGAACGGGTCGGCAAGCGGGTTGCGCAGCAGCGACTGCATCACCACCCCGCACACGGCGAGTCCGGCCCCGCACACGGCGGCGAGGAGGGTGCGCGGCAGCCGCAGCTGCCAGACGATGCCGTCCCGCACGGGCGTCAGCCCGGAGTCCCCGAGGCCGAGGTGGGCGGCCACGACCGACCACACGTCCCCGACGCCGATGTCGGCGGGGCCGATCGTGATGGCCGCGGCGACCGAGACCACGAGGGTCAGGGCTCCGGCCGCGCCCAGCGCGAGCCCGGCGGCGCGGCGAGGGCGGACGCCGGGAGCGGCCGGATCCAGGGCGGTCACTCGGCCAGCCCGAAGCGGCGCAGCCCGGCGGCCACCTGCTCCACTCCCTCGACCGTGCGGATGGTCGGGTTCATGGCCTGCCCGCTGAGCAGCACGTACCGCCGGTGGCGGACGGCGTCCATGGTCCGGGTGACCGGGTTGGACTCCAGGAAGGCGATCTTCTTCGCGGCCGACTCGGCGGTCTGCGACTTCCGGGTCAGGTCGCCGATGACGAGGACGTCCGGGTCGCGGTCGGCGACGGTCTCCCAGTTGATCTGCGGCCACTCGTCATGGGTGTCGTCGAAGACGTTCTTCGCGCCGAGGGCCCGGGTGATGATGCCGGGCGCGCCGCAACAGCCCGCCATGTAGGGCGAGTCGGAGTTGGCGAACCAGTACAGGAGGGTGACCCGGGAGGCGTCGAGGCCCGCGGTGGCCTTGTCCAACCGCCGTTGCAGGGAGGCCACGAGCCGCTCGCCGCGCTCCCGCTCGCCGAACACCGTGGCCAGGTCGCGTACTTCCCGGTAGACGGTGCCGATGCCGAGGGGCTTGTCGCGGGAGCCGTCGCCGCCGGAGCTGTTGTCCTTGCCGGCGCAGTCGGACGGGGAGACGTAGGTGGGGACGCCGAGTTTCTCGAACTGTTCCCGGGTGGCGACGCCGCCCTTGCCGAGGGTGGAGACGAACGAGGCGGCGACGAAGTCGGGGTCGGCGTCCAGGACCCGCTCGAAGGAGGGGTTGTCGTCGGCGAGCCGCGGCACCTCGGCGTTCTCCTTCTCCAGCCCCTTCATCACGGGGTCGGTCCAGGTGGCCGTGCCCGCGAGGCGGTCGGCGAGACCGAGGGAGAGCAGGATCTCGGTGGTGCCCTGGTTGAGGGAGACGGCGTGCCGCGGCGGGGTCTTCACGCGGACCTCGTGACCGCAGTTGCCGAGCGTGACGGCCGTCTTTCCGTCACCGCGGCCGGAGGGTTCGGTGCCGCCGCAACCGGCGAGGAGCAGGGAGCAGACGGCGAGCAGCACGGCCGCGCGGGCGGGTCGGGCGAGGGGCACGGGGAACCAGTCCTCGGTCGTCGAGGGCTCGATCGCGGAGCCCGGTCGTACGGTGCTCCCCCGCCGCGTCTGCCGCGGGGGCCGCCAGCAGGTCTTCGGACTCGGGTTCGTCCGGATCGGGGCGCCTTCCCGGACACGCGGTGCGTCCAGTGGCCGAGGCCCCGCCCGTCCCCCTCACCGCTGCGCGTCAGTTCCGGATTCGCACCGGATTCCCTGACCCACGTACATGGGTTCGACTGGCCTCGGCAAGCTATCACGGGGGTGGGGGGAATCACCGGGCGGCCCGGGTCGTTGACCGGGAACAGTTCTTTTGCGAATTCCGAGGAGGCCACCGGTGTACGGCGACGAGGCAGCGGTCCGCAGGATTCTCACCGGGCTCGGCGACACCTGGGCCGTGGTGGGCCTGTCGTCGAACCGGCAGCGTGCCGCGTACGGCGTGGCCGCGGTGCTCCAGCGCTTCGGCAAGCGCGTGGTGCCGGTGCACCCGAAGGCGGAGACGGTGCACGGCGAGCAGGGGTACGCGAGCCTTGCGGACATCCCCTTCGAGGTGGACGTCGTGGACGTCTTCGTGAACAGCGACCTGGCCGGCGCGGTCGCGGACGAGGCCGTCGCCAAGGGCGCGAAGGGTGTCTGGTTCCAGCTCGGCGTCGTCGACGAGGCGGCGTACGAACGGACCCGTGCGGCGGGTCTGGAGATGGTGATGGACCGCTGCCCGGCCATCGAGATCCCCCTGCTGGGGCGGTGACGAGGGCCGTCGTCCGGCTGCGGGCGGCCGGGGCCTCGGCCGTTCCGCCGGCCGGGGCCGGCCCCCATAATGAGCCGCATGACCGACGCCTCCTCCGGCCCCAAGTCCCTTTCCCCGCAACACTTTCCGGTCGTCGTCGTGGGCGCCGGGCCCGCCGGGCTGACCGTCGGCAACATCCTGCGGGCGGCCTCGGTGGACTGCCTGGTGCTGGAGACGGAGACCCGCGCGTTCATCGAGCGGCGGCCCCGGGCGGGGGTCATCGAGGAAGGGGCCGTGCGGGGCCTGGAGAAGCGGGGTCTGGCGCGGAACCTGCTGGACCGCGCCGAGTTGCACACCGCCTGCGAATTCCGCTTCGGCGGGGAACGCTACCGCTTCCCCTACGGCGAGTTGACGGGTGCTCACCACTTCGTCTATCCGCAGCCGCTGCTGGTGACGGACCTGGTGCGCGAGTACGCCGACGTCCGCGCCGGCCGGATCCGCTTCGGCGTCCGGGACGTCCGCGTCCACGACGCCGACACCGGCCACCCGTCGGTGTCCTACCTCTGCCCCGACAGCGGTGAACGGGTCGTCGTGCACTGCGACTTCATCGCCGGATGCGACGGGGCGCGCGGCGCGACCCGGGCCGCACTGCCTCCGGACCGGGTGCGGGTCGCCCGGCACGACTACGGCATCGGCTGGCTGGCCCTGCTGGCCGAGGCCCCGCCGTCCGCGGACTGCGTCCTGTTCGGCTGTCACGAGCGCGGCTTCGCCGGCCAGATGCCCCGCAGTCCCGAGGTCACCCGCTACTACCTCCAGTGCCCGCCCGGCGACGATCCCGGGAACTGGCCGCACGAGCGGGTCTGGGCGGAGCTGCGGGAGCGGCTCGGGGCGTCCGGCGTCCCGCCGCTGACGGAGGGACCGCTGATCGAGAAGCGCGTGCTGGACATGCACGACCACGTGGTCGAGCCGGTGACGTTCGGGCGGCTCCACCTCGCCGGGGACGCCGCCCATCTCGTCGCCCCGATCGCGGCCAAGGGCATGAACCTCGCCCTGCACGACGCCTTCCTGCTCGGGGACGCGCTGGCCGCCCGGCTCACCACGGGCGACGACAGCGGCCTGGCGGGCTACGCGGCGGCGAGTGCGCGGCGGGTGTGGGACTACCAGGAGTTCTCGCAGTGGCTGTCCGAGGTGTTCCACGGCACCGCGGCGGGCGACCCGTTCCGTGCGGGCACCACGCTCGCCCGGCTGCGCCGGCTGTTCACCTCGCCGGTGGCGGCCGCCGCGTTCGCCGAGCAGTACCTGGGCACGGCAGCCCGCTACTGAACGGGAGCCCCGAGGCCCTCCACGACCACCGCGCCCGGCAGTTCGGCGAAGGCCTTGCCCGGGACCAGCAGCTTGCCGCGGCGCCGGCCACTGCCGACCAGGACGTAGGGCAGGTCGACCACGGCCGCGTCCACCAGGACGGGCCAGTCGGCGGGCAGCCCGATCGGGGTGATGCCGCCGTACTCCATGCCGGTCTCGCCGGTCGCCGTGTCCGTCGCGGCGAACGAGGCCTTGCGGGCGCCCAGTCGGCGGCGGACCACGCCGTTGACGTCGACCCGGGTGGTGGACAGCACGACGCACGCGGCGAGCGTGGTCTCCCCACCGCGCTTGCCCGCGACGACCACGCAGTTCGCGGAGCGCTCCAGCAGGTCCTGCCCGTAGTGCTCCACGAAGGTCGCGGTGTCGGCCCAGGCGGGGTCGGTCTCGACGTAGACGATCTGGTCGGCGGGGACGCTGCCCCGCCAGTGGCGTACGGCGTCGGCGACGGGGGTGGTCAGCTCGTCGAGGCAGGCGGGGGCGGGCCGGGCGTCGTCGAAGTGTCCGAGGGGTGCGCGCATGGCCGCACGCTAACAACACCGGACGGACCGCCGCCCGGGCGTCTCAGGAGACGGGCGGCACCGAGACGGCCATGACCATCTCCATCGGCACGTCCCCGGTGTTGCCGTACGTGTGGGGGACGCCGGCCTCGAAGTGGACGCTGGCGCCGGCGGGCACCCGGTGCTCGGCCCCGTCGACGGTGAGGGTCAGCTCTCCGGCCGTGACGTGCAGCAGTTCGGTGGTGCCGGCCGGGTGCGGGTCGGAGGGGCTGCTCTCCCCGGGCATCAGCCTCCAGTCCCACATCTCCAGCGGCCCGGGGGCCTCGGTGCCGGCGAGCAGCCGGTTGTAGCTGCCGGCGTCCGTGTGCCACAGCCGGACGGCCTGCTCGGCGGGGACGACGCGGACGTTCGGGCCCTGCTCGTAGTCGAGGAGGGTGGTGATGCTGACGCCGAGCGCGTCACCGATCTTCACGACGGTGCCCAGGCTGGGGTTGGTGCGGGCCTGCTCGATCTGGATGAGCATGCCGCGGCTGACTCCCGCGCGGGCGGCGAGCACGTCCAGCGTGAAGCCGCGCACCGCGCGCCAGTGCTTGACGCTGCGCGCCAGGGACTGGGTCAGCAGGTCGAGGTCCGACACGTTCCGTCCAATATTCTGTATGACATAGTGCAGCGTGCTGCACTATGGTGTGGTTGACCTGATCGTTCACTGAACTGTACTGCGAGGCATCCGTTCCATGACAGCGCTCTTCGCCCTGGCCACCAGCCTGCTCTGGGGCCTGGCCGACTTCGGCGGCGGACTGCTGACCCGCCGCACGCCCGCGCTCACCGTGGTCGTGGTCTCGCAGTCGATCGCGGTCGTCGTCCTGGGCGCGGTCGTCGTCGCCACGGGCGGCTGGAGCGAGGCCGGGCCGCAGCTGTGGTTCGCCGTGGCCGCCGGGCTGGTCGGGCCGGTGGCGATGCTGGCCTTCTACAAAGCCCTGGCCCTCGGGCCGATGGGCGTGGTCTCGCCGCTGGGGTCGATCGGCGTCGCCGTGCCCGTGGGGGTGGGACTGGTGCTGGGCGAACGCCCCGGCCTGCTGCAGTTCGTCGGGATCCTCGTCGCGGTCGCCGGCATCTGTCTCGCCGGTGGGCCGCAGTTCCGCGGCGCGCCCGTGCAGCGCCAGGCCATCGCCCTGACCCTCCTCGCGGCGTTCGGCTTCGGCGCGGTGATGGCCCTGATCGCCGAGGCGTCGCACACCCTGACCGGTCTGTTCCTCGCCCTGTTCGTGCAGCGGGTGACCAATGTGGCCGCGGGCGGGGCGGCCCTGTACGTCTCGGTGCGGCGCGGCGCCCCCGCCCTTCCGGCGGACGGCTTCCCCTGGCGCTCCCTGCCCGCCCTCGCCTTCGTGGGCCTGGCGGACGTCGCCGCGAACGGCACCTACTCGATCGCCGCCCAGCAGGGTCCGGTCACGGTGGCGGCCGTGCTCGCCTCGCTCTACCCGGTGGTGACGGCGGTGGCCGCGCGCGGCGTGCTGCGCGAGCGGCTGCGGGCGGTCCAGGCGGCGGGCGCCGGACTGGCCCTGGTCGGTACGGTCCTGCTGGCCTCGGGCTGAGCACGCCGGCGGGGGCCGCCCCGAGGCTCAGGAGCCCGGTTCGAGCTCCGCGAGGGCGGCCGCGGCCTCCTCGTCCAGCTCATGCAGCGCCCGCAGCTGCTCGGGCGTGACCCCCTCCGGGATGGGCACCGGCGGCGGGGTGCGCAGCGGCGGCTGCCAGCCGTCGGCGGGTGTCCAGCGGCGTACGACGCGGGCCGGCGCGCCCGCCACGACGGAGTGGTCCGGCACCGCGCCCCGGACGACCGCGCCCGCCGCCACCACCACGTTCCGGCCGATCCGGGCGCCGGGCAGGATCACCGCGCCCGTGCCGATCCAGCAGCCCGGCCCTATCTCCACCGGCTCCATGCGCGGCCACTGCCTGCCGATCGGCTGGTGCGGGTCGTCGTAGGAGTGGTTCGTGGAGGTGACGTAGACGTAGGGGCCGAAGTAGCAGTCGCTGCCGATGGTGACCGTCGTGTCCGCGATGACGTGGCTGCCGCGGCCCAGGACCACGCCGTCGCCGATCCGCAGGATCGGGTCGGGACCGAGGTCGAGGTCGGGCATCAGGCCCGCGGTGAGGGTGACCTGCTCGCCGATGATGCAGTGCGAGCCGAGGCGGATCCACGGCTCGCCGAAGACCGTGCCCAGCGGGAAGGCGAGCCTGGTACCCGTTCCCATCGCGCCGAAGCGGTACCGGCCGGGGTGCTCGGCGGTGACGGAGGCCGTCCGCTGCAGCCAGGCCCAGCCCGCGTGGACGGCGCGCTGCGTCAGGCCCCGCCGCCAGGATGAGAACGTGTTCTTGCGCTTCGGCACGGGAGTCACCGTACTCAGCCGGGCGAGCCCTCATGGGGGAGAGGGCCTGTGATCTTCGCCCCACGGCGTGGCGTACGGTGCGGATCGGCAACGACGTGAGTGGAGGCGGGCATGGGTCAGCAGGCGATGATCACGGGTATCGGCGGCCGGGAGCCGGAGATCGACGGGACGGCGTTCGTGGCGCCGACGGCGTCGGTGATCGGGGGCGTGACGCTCGGGGCGGGAGCGAGCGTCTGGTACGGGGCGGTGCTGCGCGGCGACGTCGAGTCGATCTCCGTCGGGGCCGAGAGCAACGTCCAGGACAACTGCACGCTCCACGCCGACCCCGGCTTCCCTGTGCGCGTCGGTGAGCGGGTCAGCATCGGGCACAATGCCGTGGTGCACGGGGCGACCGTCGAGGACGACTGCCTGATCGGCATGGGGGCCACCGTGCTGAACGGGGCGGTGATCGGGGCGGGATCGCTGGTCGCCGCGCAGGCGCTGGTGCCGCAGGGGATGGTCGTGCCGTCCGGTTCGCTCGTGGCCGGGGTGCCCGCGAAGGTCCGGCGGGAGCTGTCGGAGGAGGAGAAGCAGGGCGTCACCCTCAACGGCACGATGTATGCGGAGTTGGGGAAGGCGCATCGGGACGTGCACGCGTAGGTCGGCCGGCGGGTGCGGGCTCGCCGGGGCGTGTCGCGCGGTTCCCCGCGCCCCTACGGGGTGGGCGCCTCGGCCGCTTCCAGGTTCTGGCCGGCCTTCCTCGCCTTGCGCTTGAGCACCAGCATGGAGGTCAGGCCCACCAGGACCGCCGCCACCAGCCCCAGCCACGAGAAGCGCTTCAGCCACGACTCCGCGACGATGCCGACGTAGTAGATGACGGCGGTCGTGCCCCCGGCCCAGACGATGCCGCCCAGGACGTTGGCGATGAGGAACTTCCAGTACGGCATGCGCAGCACGCCCGCCAGAGGGCCGGCGAAGATGCGCAGGAGGGCGACGAAGCGGCCGAAGAAGACGGCCCACATGCCCCACTTTTCGAAGGACCGCTCGGCCGTGGCGATGTGGCCCTCGCTGAAGTGCCGGGGGAATTTCCGGCCCAGCCAGGCCAGCAGGGGCCGTCCGCCCTTGCGGCCGATGGCGTAGCCGATCGAGTCGCCGATGATCGCGCCGGCCGTGGCGCTGGCGCCGAGGACGACGGGGTCGATGTCGCCGTGCTGGGAGGCGAGCAGCGCGGAGGAGACCAGGATGATCTCCCCCGGCAGCGGGATGCCCAGGCTCTCCAGGCCGATGACCACGCCCACCAGCGCGTAGACGGCGACCGCCGGTACGGTTTCGAGCCACTCCTGGACGTGCAACGCCGGTTCCTTTCGCTGAGCCTCCCTGCGTGCCCGGGGAAGCCTACCGGCTCTGAGGACGCCCCTGACGGCTCAGGCGTTCCAGCTCCACTCGGCGACCTCGGGCAGATCCGTACCGTGCTCGCGGATCCAGGAGTGGTGGCGGGTGCGGGCGTCGGCCATCCGCTGCCGTACGGCCGTGGCGCGCACGGCGAGGCCCGGGACCCGGTCGATGACGTCCATGACCAGGCGGTAGCGGTCGAGGTCGTTGCGCACCACCATGTCGAAGGGCGTCGTGGTGGTGCCGGCCTCCTTGTAGCCGCGCACGTGCAGGTTCTGATGGCCGGTGCGGCGGTAGGCGAGGCGGTGGATGAGCCAGGGGTAGCCGTGGTAGGCGAAGATCACCGGCTTGTCCGTGGTGAACAGCCCGTCGTACTCGAAGTCGCTCATCCCGTGCGGGTGCTCCTCCTGGGGCAGCAGCCGGGCCAGGTCCACGACGTTCACCACGCGGACGGACAGCTCGGGCAGGTGCCGGCGCAGCAGGTGGGCCGCGGCCAGGGTCTCCTGGGTGGGGACGTCCCCGGCGCAGGCCAGGACGACGTCGGGATCGCCGCCGTCCTCGGTGCCGGCCCACTCCCAGGTGCCGGCGCCGCGGGCGCAGTGCACCCGGGCCTCGTCCATGGACAGCCAGTCGAAGCAGGGCTGTTTGCCGGCGACGATCACGTTGACGTAGTCGCGGCTGCGCAGGGCGTGGTCGGCGACCGACAGCAGGGTGTTGGCGTCCGGCGGCAGATAGACCCGGACGGCCTCGGGGCTCTTGTTCAGGACGTGGTCGACGAAGCCGGGGTCCTGGTGGGAGAAGCCGTTGTGGTCCTGCCGCCAGACGTGCGAGGTCAGCAGGTAGTTGAGGGAGGCGATGGGGGCGCGCCACGGCAGGCGGCGGGAGGTGCGCAGCCACTTGATGTGCTGGTTGACCATCGAGTCGACGATGTGCACGAACGCCTCGTAGCAGGAGAACAGCCCGTGCCGGCCGGTGAGCAGGTACCCCTCCAGCCAGCCCTGGCACAGGTGCTCGGAGAGGACCTCCATCACCCGGCCGTGCCGGTCGAGTTGCTCGTCGACGGGGAGCGTCTCCGCCTGCCACGCCTTGCCACCGGCGTCGACGACGGCCTGGAGCCGGTTGCTGGCGGTCTCGTCCGGGCCGACCAGGCGGAAGTCGCGGCGGTCGGCGGTGTCGCGCATGATGCGGGCGAGCAGGTCGCCGAGCACCCGGGTCGGCTCGTGCAGCGTCGTGCCGGGCTTGTCGACGGGCACGGCGAAGTCGTCCAGCGACGGCACCGGCAGGTCGCGCAGGAGCAGTCCGCCGTTCGCGTACGGGGTGGCGCCCAGGCGCCGGGTGCCCTCGGGGACGCAGGCGAGGACGTCGGCGACCGGGCGGCCGTCGGCGTCGAAGAGTTCCTCGGGCCGGTAGGAGCGCAGCCAGTCCTCCAGCGCGCGCAGGTGCTCCGGATTGTCGCGGACCCCGGACAGCGGCACCTGGTGCGCGCGCCAGGTGCCTTCGACCGGGTCGCCGTCCACCTCGGCCGGGCCGGTCCAGCCCTTGGGGGTGCGCAGCACGATCACGGGCCAGCGCGGGCGTTGCGTCGAGCCCTCCTCGCGGGCGGCGTGCTGGAACCGCGCGATGCGGTCCAGGGCGCCGTCCATGGCCTCGGCCATGGCCCGGTGCACGGCCGCCGGGTCGTCGCCGGTGACGTGGATCGGCTCGTGGCCGTAACCGCGCAGCAGCGCGTCGAGCTCCTCCCGGGGGAGCCGGGACAGCACGGCCGGATTGGCGATCTTGTAGCCGTTGAGATGAAGGATGGGCAGGACGGCACCGTCGTGCACCGGGTCGAGGAACTTGTTGGCGTGCCAGGAGCCGGCGAGGGGGCCCGTCTCCGCCTCGCCGTCGCCGATCACGCAGGTGACGAGCAGGTGGGGGTGGTCGAGGGCGGCGCCGTAGGCGTGGGCGAGGGAGTAGCCGAGTTCACCGCCCTCGTGGATCGAGCCGGGCACCTCCGGGGCCACGTGGCTGGGCACTCCCCCGGGGAACGAGAACTGCCGCATGAGCAGCTCCATGCCCCGGGCGTCCCGGGACGCGTCGGGGTACTTCTCGCCGTAGCTGCCCTCCAGCCACGCGTTGGCGAGCACGGAGGGCCCGCCGTGGCCGGGGCCCCAGATGCACAGGGCGTCCAGGTTCCGCGCCTTGATGACGCGGTTGAGGTGCGTGTACACGAGGTTGAGCCCGGGTGAGGTGCCCCAGTGGCCGAGGAGCCGCGGCTTGATGTGCTCGGGCCGCAACGGCTCGGTGAGCAGCGGGTTCGCCAGGAGGTAGATCTGACCGGCCGCCAGGTAGTTGGCGGCGCGCCAGTGCGCGTCGAGGGTGCGCAACTCCTCGTCGGTCGGTGTGGTCCTGCTGTCCAGGCGCGGGGCCTCGGGCATGCGTCACTCCCTGGGTTCTGCGGCTGCCTCAGGAGGAGTACCAGTCTGTGCCGGTTCGATGCGCGGCGCCTCCCGGCGATCCGTCCGCCCGCGCCCGCTCCGGCCATGTACGCGCCCACCGGCTCGCGGCCGGCCACCGGCGGGCGGGCGCCTCCTGCGCCCGCCGGAGCGGCTTTGCGACGGCCCCGGGGCGGGCGAACCCTTGAGGCACGCGAGGCGGCCGGGCCCCGGGGGGCCGGGCCACCCGGCTGCGTGCCGCGTGGCGCCAGCCGACCTGCCCCAGCAGCGGCACCCTGCCGGACACGCCGTCGAGCGGCCCGCTCCCCCGGCGGCACCCCGGGCGCCGTTTCGGCGCAGCAGCCCACCTGCACGGCCCATGGGGAGTACCGCTCCGGCTACCCCGACGCGGGCGGGCCCGAGGCCGGTCGGGTCCCGGTGAGCAGCGGCACCGTGCCGGACACGGCCGTCGTCACGGCGTCGAGCGCGCCGGTCACCTCGTGCCCGACCCGCGGGGAATACCGCTCCGGCGGCCCCCGACGCGGGCGGGTCCGAGGCCGGCCGGGGGCGGCACCCCGGGGAACGCTCTTCAGCGCAGGCCGACCTCACCGAGCAGCGGCACCGTGCCGGACACGACCGTCGTCACGGCGTCGAGCACGCCGGTCACCTCGTGCCCGACCCGCGGGGAGTACCCCTCCGGCGGCCCCGACGCGGGCGGGTCCGACCGGCCGGGGGCGGCACACCCGGGAACGCCCTTCAGCGCAGGCCGACCTCCCCGAGCAGCGGCACCGTGCCGGACACGGCCGTCGTCACGGGGTCGAGCACGCCGGTCACCTCGTGCCCGGCCCGCTCCCCCACCGGCACCCCGGGCGCCGCTTCGGCGCAGCAGGCCACCTGCGCGGCCCGCGGGGAGTACCGCTCCGGCGGCGGCGTCGCGTGCCCGGACCCGGTCCGCGGCGGCCTCGGCCGGGGCACCGAGCCGGGCGGCGCGGCGTCCGGCGGGTGCTCCTCCGCCCTCCGCGGGCTCGTCCCGGAAGGCTCCTCGGCTCCCCGGCCGGCCGGGGGGCCGCCCGCGGCGAGCGCCGGTTCCAGCGCCCAGCGCTGGGACGCCGAGCCGTCGCGCGGTGCGACCGTGACCTCCCTGCCCCTTCGCGGAGCCAGGGCACCGCCCTTCCCTTCCCGCGGCAGCAACTCCCCCCGCACGGTCAGGTCGTAGCGGACGGTTCCGGCGTGCACGAGGCAGCCGGCCAGCAGGACCGATCCCTCGGCCGCGTCGGATCCCAGGCAGAGCCGCGGGTCGGCGGCCGAGCGCAGCAGGCCGTCCTCCCGGTACGTCCACTGCGGCGACCCCGCGGAGCAGTCCGCCAGCGTCACACGGGAGTCGGCGCGCAGGCGCCCGCCCCTGACGTCGAGGCACAGGTCCCTGTCGAGGTTGCGCAGCCGCCCCCGGGCCACTTCGGCGGGGTGGGCCGCGGGGGCGGCGGACGCGCCGGGGCGTATCGGGGAGGTTCCCGCGGTGTCCGGGTCGACGCTGTGGCCGCCGGCCGCTTCCCAGGTGGCCTGCGAGGCGGCGGTGCCGGCTTCCTCGCTCCAGCCTCGGGCTGTCAGCAGGGTCGCGAGCAGCACCAGGGACGTCACGCCGACCGCGGCGGCCAGCGCCTTGGCGTGGCGCCGGGAACCACCGGGCCGGCCGTCGCCGTCCGGGGTGCGGGCCTTGAGGCGGTGGCGTCCGCCCGCGGCCGGGGTGCCGTGTCCCTGGTCGCGGCCCGGCCGCGACTCCAGGTAGCGGCGGGCGCCCCACCCGAGCACGGTCTCCGCGAGCAACTCCTCGAGCCCGCCCTCGAAGTGACTGAGCTGCTCGGCCGCGTGCCGGCAGTAGCGGCAGGCCATCAGATGCTGCTGCACGTCCGGCAGCAGGGCTCCCCCGCGGCGCATCGGGACGTCCAGCAGCCGGTTGTAGTAGCGGCATTCCCGGGTCGGCGCGAGTTCCCGGTGGGCGCGTGCGCAACCCGCCCTGAATTGCTCGCGCGCGTGCTCCAGCGCGGCCGCCGCGGTACCGGCGTCCACACCCAGCAGACCGGCCGGTACGGATAGGGACTCGGCCTCGACCTCGGTGTGCCAGAGCAGGCATTGGGAAGCCCCTGGAAGGGCCCGGAAAGCGCGCTCGGCAAGGCGTCGCCTTTCGGGTGTCACGAACCGGGCAGCGCGCAGACCGCGGGCGCCGACGGTTTTGCGGAGTTCCGGCAGCAGAGCGGATATGCCGTCGTCGGCCGCCCACTCCCCGACGGTGTCGCGGACGGCCGTGAGCAGTCGCGGGCGCAGGGCGCCGCCGCCCGGCCGGGCCAGTTCCCGGCGGAACGCGGCGGCGGCCGCCATCGACGCCGAGTCCTGCGAGCAGGCCAGGCAGATCACGGCGTACTCGTGGACCGCACGCCAGTGCCGCGCGAGCAGCAGCGCGACGGCGCGCGGACCCTCACCCGGTTCGGCGACCCGGGCGAGGAGATTGCGGTCGGAATCCGCGGGCCCCGCTCCGGGGCGCGGCGGGTACGGCGGGCGTGGGGGGTGGGGGGACGGCACGGAACCATTTCCTTCCAGCCGCAGGACGGCAGGCGAATGGCGCGTCCGTCCGAATGCAGGGATGTGGCGGGTGCATACCTGTGCCGGGTCGGTTACGGACCCGGCTGTGAGGCGGCTCACCTTCGCACATAGGACTGACAAGTAACAAGGAGTTCGGACGACTTGAGTGCGCGGTACGAGGAAATGCGAATTGTTACCGGCGGTATCCGCACCGGCTTTCGAAGAAACAGCTCGACGGGAAGTGCGAGTTGTGCACGGACAAAGGCGATCGGTCCACGAAATCTCCCCTCGGTCCGGCGCACGACACAGAAGAGCCCCGGCACGCGGCCGGGGGGGCTCGGGCGATACGGCGACGGATCGTCAGCCGTTGGGCCGCAGGGTCCACACCACCGTCATCTCGCCGGTGACGGCGCCGTCGGCGCGCCGGATGGCGATGGCGACCGGGAACTCCGGCCGCTCACCGGCGTCGAGTTCGGCGACGACCTCGGCGGCCGGGCGGCCCAGGGTGGCCGTGGCGGTGACGACCCCCATCGCGAGCTTCTTGTAGGCGATCTCGGCACGGACGGCCAGCGGCACGGCACGCGAGAGCTGGTCCCCGAACGCGGCCAGCACGATCGCCCCGCTCGCGGACTCGCCCAGCGTGAACATCGCACCGGCGTGCGGCCCGCCCACGTGGTTGTGGTACTCGCCCTGGTCCGGCAGGGAGACGACCGCCCGCTCCGGCGAGGTCTCGAGGAACTCGAGGTTCAGGGTCCGGGCCATGGGCACCGTGGCGGCGAGCATCTCGCCGATGGACATCTGGTCTGCGCTCATGCCCGCATGTTACTCACGAGTAGAGTCGTCTGGCCAGGGCCGTGTGACGACCACCGCACACTCCTCCGCCGCATGTCCCGCACGACTCCGTTCCCGGGTTGCTACGCCTCCGTCCACGGGCGGTGACCGAATCGTGTCCGAAGCGCGGCTAGGGTGACTGCCCATGTGGCCAGGACAGCAGCCGCCCGGGGGCGAGCAGAACCCGCAGACGAACAACCCGTACCAGCAGCCGGGGTACCAGCAGCCGAATCCGTACCAGCAGCCGGGCTACCAGCAGCCCGGCCCCTACGGACAGCAGCCGCAGTGGGGCAGCCCCGCGCCGGCCGGTGCGCCGCAGCCCCCGCAGGGCGGCGGCAACCGGACCAAGCTCGTCGCGATCATCGCGGCGACCGCGGTCGTGGTGGCCGCCGGTGTCACCGGCTTCCTGGTGCTGGGTGGTGACAAGGACGACACGGCGGACGGCACGGACGGCAAGAAGAAGCCGTCCCCGACGGCGTCCAAGGACCCCTCGGCCGATCCGAGCGCCTCGGGCGGTGGGGACAACCCGCGCGGCGGCGGGCCGGAGAAGGCGACCGTGCCGGGCTGGAAGGTCGTCGCCAACCCGCGCTTCGGCACCAAGTTCGACGTCCCCTCCGACTGGGAGATCGAGACGCCGGACACGAGCGTGGGCTTCGAGTGGGAGAAGAAGGACGGGGAGATGGACCGCACCACCGTCACCGCCCCCGCCTACTTCAAGTCCAAGTGGTGCACGAGCGACGCGAACAAGGACGGGCGCGAGGAGGACACCGCGCTGGCCACCGCGGGCACCCGCGGCGAGAACGGCGCGAAGAACACGGACATGGCGGCCGAGACCCGCGTCCCGTGGTGGATCTTCGGCGGTTACACCCAGCCCGACAAGAAGAGCGTCAAGTACACCAAGCCCAAGCCCTACACCACCAAGTCGGGCATCAAGGGCAGCGTCGCCACGGCGCACTCGGAGAACACCCCGCAGAACGGCAAGTGCGACAGCGAGGGCAAGGCCATCACCTTCGCCTTCAAGAACAGCGCGGGCGATTTCGTGACGTGGAACCTGTACGGGGCCAAGGGCGTCAAGGACGAGCTGCCCGAGGCGACGATCCAGAAGATCCTCAGCACGGTGCGCCTCACCGAGGAAGCGCCCACGGACTCCTGACCGGGCGGGGCCGACCCGCGCCGTTTTGGCAAGCCGGCCCCTTCCCGTGGATAGTCACGGGGTGCCGACCACCTTCTCCCGCCGCCCCGCCTGGGCGGGCCGCAACTACTCCCTGCTGACCGCCGCCGCGGTCGTCACCAGCCTGGGCAGCGGCGGCGCCCTCGTCGCCGCGGCCTTCGCCGTCCTCGAAGCGGGCGGGGACGGCGGCGACGTCGGCCTGGTGGCGGCGGCGCGGACGCTGCCGCTCGTCCTGTTCCTGCTGATCGGCGGTGCCGTCGCCGACCGGCTGCCCCGGCACCGGGTGATGGTCGCGGCCAACGCCCTGAACTGCCTCTCGCAGGCCGTGTTCGCCGTCCTCGTACTGGCCGGGGACCCCCTGCTGTGGCAGATGATGCTGCTGGCCGCCCTCGGCGGTACCGGGCAGGCCTTCTTCGGCCCGGCCGCCGAGGGCATGCTCATGTCCTCGGTCCAGGGCGAGCAGGCGGGCCGCGCCTTCGCGGTGTTCCGGATGGCGATGCAGGGAGCCGGTCTCGGCGGGGCCGCGCTGGGCGGTGCCATGGTCGCCGCGATGGGTCCGGGCTGGGTCCTGGCCGCGGACGCGGCCGCCTTCGCCGTCGCGGGAGCGCTGCGGGCCTTCCTCGACGTGGGCCACATACCGCCCCGGGCGCCGGGCGGCGGCCTGCTCGCCGACCTGCGCGAGGGATGGCGGGAGTTCGCGGGCCGGCCCTGGCTGTGGGGCATCGTCGTGCAGTTCTCCGTCGCCAACGCCGTGGTCGCCGCCGCCGACGCCGTGTACGGCCCCCTTGTCGCCCGCGACCACCTCGGCGGCGCCGGGCCCTGGGGTCTCGCCCTGGGCGCGTTCGGCGCGGGCACCGTCGCCGGCGCGCTGCTGATGACCCGTTGGAAGCCGCGCCGGCTGCTCCTGGCCGGCACCTTGTGCGTGTTCCCCCTGGCGCTGCCGTCGGCCGCCCTGGCCGTCCCGGTGCCCATCGGCGTGCTGTTCGCGGTGATGTTCGTCGCCGGGGCGACGGTCGAGGTGTTCGGCGTCTCCTGGATGACGGCCCTGCACCAGGAGATCCCGGAGGCCAAACTCTCGCGCGTCTCGGCGTACGACTGGTTCGGCTCCGTGGCGTTCGTGCCCCTGGCCACCGCGGCGGCCGGACCGGCCGAGGACGCCTTCGGCCGCACCGCGGCCCTGTGGGGCTGCGCCGGTCTGGTGGTCCTGGTGACGGCGGCGGTGCTGTGCGTACCGGACGTGCGCAATCTGCGCCGCAGGACCACACCGGTGGCCAAGGGCGTCACCGGTGAGGCCGCCGGACGGCCGTCAGCCGATGCCGAACGCCCCGTCGGGGGGCTCGGGTGACGGTACGGCGTCCTCGTCCCGTACGGCCCGCGCGGCGCCGGTGAACTCCCGCAGCGCGGCGCCGTGCACCACCCGGGCCGGGAAGGCGTCGGCGGCCACGAGCCGGGCCAGGGCGGCGACGTCGACGGGCCCGTGCGCGGCGACGAGCACCGCGTTCCCGAACCGCCGCCCGCGCAGCACCCCGGGCTCGGCGACCAGCACGGTCTCCTCGAAGGCGGTCGCCAGGGTGGCGAGTTGGGAGCGCAGGAAGGCGAAGGGCGCCGCGTCGGGCAGATTGGCGAGGTAGACCCCGTCGGCCCGCAGCACCCGCGCGGCCTCGCGCACATAGCTCACCGAGGTGAGGTGCGCCGGCACCCGGGAGCCGCCGAAGACGTCCGCGACGACGACGTCCGCCGAGTCGCCGGGCGCCTCCTCCAGCCAGCGCCGCGCGTCCGCCGCGTGCAGCGTCACCCGGGCCCCCGCGGGCAGCGGCAGGTGCCCGGTGACCAGCTCCAGCAGGCCGCGGTCGGCCTCGACGACGTCCTGCCGTGAGCCGGGCCGGGTGACGGACACGTACCGGGGCAGCGTGAGCGCCCCGCCTCCGAGGTGCACCACGTCCAGCGCCCGCCCCGGCTCGGCCACGACGTCCAGCGCGTGCCCGAGCCGGCGCGTGTACTCGAACTCCAGGTGGGCCGGGTCGTCCAGGTCGACGTACGACTGGGGCGCCCCGTCCACGGTGAGCAGCCAGGCACGCTCCCGGTCGACGTCGGGCATGAGCTTGGCGAACCCGTGATCGACGGACCGGGCGACGGGGAGTGCTTCCTTCACCCCTCGATTGTGCCGGGGACGGGCACCGGGGAGAGACCGGGGGCCGTGCCCCCGTGCGGCTGCTCCGCACGGGGGCACGGCCGGTGGCGCGGTGCCGCGCCGCCTCAGCCCACCGTGGTCACGGTCCCCGCCCCGACGGTCCTGCCGCCCTCGCGGACGGCGAACCCGAGGCCCGGCTCCAACGGCACGTCCCGGCCGAGCTCCACGCTCATCGCGACGGTGTCCCCGGGCCGGGCCACCGCCCGCTCGCCGAGGTCGACGACCCCGACCACGTCCGCGGTCCGGATGTAGAACTGCGGCCGGTACCCGGTGGAGACGGCCGTGGTCCGCCCGCCCTCCCGCGCGGACAGCACGTACACCTGCGCGGTGAAGCGGCGGCCGGGCACCACGCTCCCCGGCGCGGCCACCACGTGCCCCCGTCGGACGGCGTCGCGCGGCACACCCCGCAGCAGCAGCGCCACGTTGTCCCCGGCCTGCGCCTCCTCCATGGGCTTGCCGAAGGTCTCCAGCCCGGTCACCACGGTCTCCACCGCGGCCCCGAGCACCTCCACCCGGTCGCCCACGCGCACCACGCCCCGCTCGACGGCGCCCGTCACCACGGTCCCCCGCCCGGTGATGGTCAGCACGTTCTCGACGGACAGCAGGAAGGGGGCGTCCAGGTAGCGCTCGGGCATCGGCACGTAGGTGTCCACCGCGTCGAGCAGCGCCTCGACCGACGCCGTCCACCGCGGGTCGCCCTCCAGCGCCTTCAGCCCGGAGACCCGGACGACGGGCACCGAATCCCCGCCGTAGCCGTGCGCGGTGAGCAGGTCGCGGACCTCCAGCTCGACCAGGTCGGTCAGCTCCTCGTCGCCCGCGTCGGCCTTGTTGAGGGCGACGACGACGTGGTCGACGCCCACCTGCCGGGCGAGCAGGACGTGTTCGGCGGTCTGCGGCATGATCCCGTCGAGCGCGGAGACCACGAGGATCGCCCCGTCGAGCTGCGCGGCGCCCGTGACCATGTTTTTGACGTAGTCGGCGTGGCCCGGCATGTCGACATGGGCGTAGTGGCGGGTGTCGGTCTCGTACTCGACGTGCGCGATGTTGATGGTGATGCCGCGCGCCGCCTCCTCGGGCGCCCGGTCGATCCGGTCGAACGGCACGAAGGCGCCGGTGCCGCGGTCGGCGAGGACCTTGGTGATCGCGGCGGTCAGGGTCGTCTTGCCGTGGTCGACATGACCCATGGTGCCGATGTTGAGATGCGGTTTCGTACGGATGTAGGCCGTCTTGGACATGGCTGTACCTCGAAGCGTCTGGCCGGAGGCGCGATGCGCGCGGCGGCGGAGAGAAAAAAATCCGGGGACCCCGAGGCGCTGCCCGACCCTCCCCTCGCGGGGCCCGCCGGACGAACCGGGGAGGGTCAGCTTCGGGCGCCGTCCGCGACGGCCGCGACAGTGACGACGGCAGCCTTCGGAGCGCCCTTGACCAGGGCTGCAGCGAGAGCGAAGGCGTGCCGGAACATGAGGTCGATCCTCGCCGACAACACCCCGCGCGTCGAATGGTTTTCCCCCGGCCCCGGCACCGCGCGCACCCGGGTTCCTGTGACGCTCGTGAGACGAACCATACGGCGATCACACACATATGTCGGTTAGTGTCACCGGATGCTCGATGCCACCAACCGCTCTGGGGGCACCGCAACGGCCTCTCCCCGGGCCGCCACCGCGGAACTCGCCGTCGCCGCTCCCCGGACCACGACCGCCCCGTCCACCGCGTCCTCCGGTTTCGCCGCCCGCTGCACCAGACTTCTGTTCTCCCCGTGGTCCCGGCTGTCCCTGCTCGTGGCGCTGCTCGGCGCCGGTGCCTGCGCGGTGCTGCTGTTCGAGCCGCAGCGACTGCTGACGGAGGGCTGGCCGCCCTACATCGGGGGTGCCATGGCGGCCGTGGTGTTCGCTGCCGCGTACGGCGTGTGCACCGTGGCGTTCGTGCCGAGGCCGCTGCTCAATCTCGCGGCGGGTGCGCTGTTCGGTTCACAGCTCGGCCTCGGCGTGGCCCTGTCGGGCACGGTGCTGGGCGCCGGGATCGCCTTCTGCCTGGGCCGGGCGCTCGGCCAGGACGCCCTGCGGCCGCTGCTGCGGGGGCGCTGGCTGAAGGCCGCGGACGGCCAGCTCAGCCGGCACGGCTTCCGCTCGATGCTGGCGGTGCGGCTGTTCCCGGGCGTGCCCTTCTGGGCCGCGAACTACTGCGCCGCGGTCTCCCGGATGGGCCTGGTGCCGTTCCTGCTGGCGACGGCCCTCGGCTCGATCCCGAACACCGCCGCCTACGCCGTCGCCGGCGCCCGCGCCTCCACGCCGACCTCCCCGGCGTTCCTGATCGCCCTGGCCTGCATCGCCCTGCCGGCGCTGGCGGGCGTGGTGGTCGCCTGGCGCAAGCGGCACCGTCTGCGCGGGCTCTGACCGCCCCTCAGCCGGCCGCTCCCCCGACCCGCGCCGGCCCCGCTCAGACCCGTTCCAGCACCATGGCGTTGGCCAGTCCGCCCGCCTCGCACATGGTCTGCAGCGCGTAGCGGGCGCCGCGTTCGCGCAGGGCGTGCACCAGCGTGGTCGTCAGCCGGGTGCCGCTGGCGCCCAGCGGATGGCCGAGCGCGATGGCGCCGCCGTGCACGTTGACCCGCTCCAGGTCCGCCCCCGTCTCCTGCTGCCAGGCCAGGACCACGCTGGCGAACGCCTCGTTCACCTCGAACAGGTCGATGTCGTCCAGGGTCAGGGAAGCCCTGCGCAGCACCTTCTCGGTGGCCGGGACGACGCCCGTGAGCATCAGCAGCGGGTCGGAGCCGGTGACGGCGAAGCTGTGCAGCCGGGCGAGCGGGCGCAGCCCGAGCCGGGCCGCGGTCTCGCTCGAGGTGATGAGCACCGCCGAGGCGCCGTCGTTGACGGGGCTGGCGTTGCCGGCCGTGACGTTCCACTCGATCTGCGGGAACCGCTCGGCGAAGTGGGGGTCGTGGTAGGCGGGCCTGAGCCCGGCGAGGGCCTCCCTCGTGCTGCCGGGCCGGACGCACTCGTCGCGCGTGACGCCCTCCAGGGGCGCGACCTCGGCGTCGAAGAGCCCGGCCGCCCAGGCGGCCGCGGCCTTGCGGTGCGAGGAGAGCGCGAAGTCGTCCATGCGCTCGCGGGTGAGGGACCACTTGGCGGCGATCAGCTCGGCGCTGATCCCCTGCGGCACGAGCCCCTCGGGGTAGCGCGCGGCGACGCCCGGCCCGAACGGGTCCGCGCCCGCCGGCACGTTGGACCACATCGGCACCCGGCTCATCGACTCCACCCCGCAGGCCACGACGAGGTCGTAGGCCCCCGACAGGACGCCCTGGGCCGCGAAGTGCACGGCCTGCTGCGAGGAGCCGCACTGGCGGTCGACGGTCGTCGCGGGCACCGACTCCGGGAAGCCGGCCGACAGGAGCGCGTAGCGGGTGGTGTTCATGGCCTGCTCGCCGACCTGGTCGACGGTGCCTCCGATGACGTCGTCGATCAGCGCCGGGTCGACGCCGGAGCGTTCGACGAGGGTGCGCAGGGTGTGGGCGAGGAGCTCCACGGGGTGGACGTGCGCGAGGGCGCCGTTCGGCTTGCCCTTGCCGATCGGTGTGCGTACGGCTTCGACGATGACTGCGTCACGCATGGCGGGCCTCCACGGCTACCAGTGAGCTACCAGTGGGTAGGAAATCCGAACTCACAGTAGACCGGCGGGTTGGAAATTCCAACCCTCTCCTACACTGGAGCCCATGGCCGCCACCAAGGACCCGCGCCCCTGCTCCATCGCCGACACACTGGCGCTCGTCGGCGAGAAGCACTCCTTGCTCGTGTTGCGCGAGGTGTGCCTCGGCAACGGCCGCTTCGACCAGCTCGTGCGCAACATCGGTGCGCCGCGCGACATCCTCGCCACCCGGCTGCGCCGGCTCGTCGACGCCGGGATCCTGACCCGGCGGATGTACAGCGAGCGCCCGCAGCGCTACGAGTACCGCCCGACGCAGGCCGGTCTGGAGCTGGAGCCGGTGCTCTGGACCCTGATGGCCTGGGGCGACCGCCATCTCCAGGCGGACGGCGACCGGCCGATGCTGCTGGAGCACTCCTGCGGCCGGGCCCTGGACCCCGCGCTCACCTGCCGGGCCTGCGGCGACGAGGTGCACCACCAGGACCTCACGGCCCATCCGCAGGCGCCGGGCTGGACGGTCACGGGACCCGTGGCGGCCCGGCAGGACTGAGCCGCCGCCCTCAGGTGGCCACCCGCCGCCCGGCCCGGTCCGCCTCCTGGCCGGGTGGCCCGGCGGCGGCGAGGACCGCCGCGGCGATCAGCAGGGCCAGGGCGAGGCCGAGGACGAGGACGACGGCCCCGGCACTCGGCCGGTTCCAGAGCAGCAGCGCCAGCGCCCCGCCCGCCAGGACGACACCGGTGATCCACGTCCGGTGCCGGTCCAGCCAGGACCCCAGCGCTCCGGTGCGCACTCCCGCCCGTCCGAGGGCGCGGCCGGCGGCGGAGGTGCTGCGGTCCGCCGTGCCCCGGACACCGCGGGCGAGCCGTCCGGGGCCGTGGAGATACGCGATCAGCGCGGTGACCACCGCCACCACCAGCAAGGTGGTGGCGCTGTCGCGCAGGAAGCGGACGAAGGTGTCGAAGACGGCCGCGGCGGCGTCGGCGGGCAGGGCCGCGGGGGGAACGGAGTCGAGGTAGACCCGCCGGACCAGGGCCAGCGCGACGAGCAGTACCGCCATCATCACGGCGACGCCGGTCGCGGTGATCAGCAGCATGATCCGGTGGGCCGGAGCGGTCCACACGGCCAGCGCGGCCAGGACGACGGTGAGGACGGGCAGCCAGGCACCGAGGACGTCCAGCAGCCGCATGGCGTCCTGGGCCCGGCCCAGTTGCTCGGTCTCGAACAGCGTGACGGTGCGGTCGGTGTCCGGGATGGCGGCGGCCTTGTCGAACCCCGCGTCGACGAGCCGCTGTTGCACCTGGTCGACGATCTCGCCCACGTTCAGCTGGACGGTGCCGTTCTCCTGGCTCACGGCGCCCTCGCGGTCACCCGTGAGCATGTTCACCACCGCGGCGTGCGAGCGCCGGTTGGCGCCCTCCCAGACCTGCCGGAAGGCATCGCTCGTGACCACCCCGGCGACGGCGCGGTCCACGGCCGTCCGGACCGCGTCCTGCAAGGGCCCCTCCAGCGCTGCGGCCCCGTCGACGACACGGGGTGGCGCGCCCGCGTCCTGAAGGGTTCGCGCCAGCGAGTCCGTGACCGCTTCGACGTCGATACGGTCCACGACGCGGTCGGTGAGACGCTCCGTCAGGACCGCCTGCACGGCGGGGTCGGACGCCAGCGGGGCGACCGTGCTCACGTAGCCGTCGGTGTCGGACACCGTGTCCTCGATCCACGCGGCCACGACGGCCAACGGGGCGAGCAGCAGGGTCAGCAGGAGCAGGACCGACGCCCCGGCCCGACGCGATCGCCGGTGGCGGACGGACGCCTGACGGCGCAGCCGCTCGTAGTCCGACCTCTCCCCCGGGGTCAGCGGCTGCTTCCCTCGCGCGGCGTCGCCCGGATCGGGCCGGCCGGGGTCCGCGGCGTTTCCCATGGGTGCGCCCTCCGACGTTCCGCCGACCGTTGCACTGCCGTGCCCGCGGCTGCGGCAAGTGCCTTGCGCTCGGTACGACCGTCCCAGCCTCGCGCCGTGGGGGGCTGTCGGGATCACCCACCGTGGGTGAACCTGCGGGAAGGGCCACGCGGGGGGGCCTCACTCCGGCGTGGGGCGCATCTCCACGACCCGCAGGCCCAGCGACTGGCAGCGTGCCAGCAGCCCGTACAGGTGCGCCTCGTCCACGACATGGCCGTACAGGACCGTCTGCCCGGCCATCACGACATGTCCCAGCTCGGGGAATGCCTTGGCCAGGGTCTCCGACAGGTGGCCCTCGACGCGGATCTCGTAGCGCACGAGCTTCCTCCCACGGTTGCCCGGGACAGGCGGACGGCGCCCTGTGAGTCATCATCCGGCCCGGTGCCGGGATGGCACCTCACCCGGAGCAGGTGAGCCGTCGCGGGCCGGCGCCGGGCCCTCGACGACCGGGCCGGGACGCCCCGCACGGGTGCGGCCTCAAGAGCGCCCTCGCCTCAGGGAGTCCCGGACGCCTCGGACCCGCTGCAGGACATCGCTGACCGCCTCGCCGGCCGCGGCCTTCGCCTGGTCGGTCCTGCCCTCGGCCCTCAGCCGGTCGTTGCCGGTGAGCCTTCCGGTCATCTCCTTCAGCTTCCCCCTGGCTCTGATCACGGAGTGGTTCATGACGGTTCTCCCCTCGCGGAGCTAGCGTGGCCGGCCGGGTGTCCGGGAGCGGCCGGCGGTGCCCGGGCTTCGCGGCCGGCTCTCCTTGGCGGTCGGCAGGTTCGGGGTGACGAGGAAGCCGGCCGCAGCGATGCCACCGGTGGCCAGGATGGCCGCTTTCAGGCCTTGCAGCTGGGCCGAGGCGTACGAGTCCGCCACCGCCTCGACCTCCGCGGGCGGCAGCCCCGCACGCTGCGCGGCCGAGCGCACCTGGTCCGTGGAGACGAAGGTGACCCCGGCCTCGAGGGCGACACCGACCTCCTCCCGCGTGGCCGCGGACAGCTGCGGATCGTCCTCCACGCGGGTGGTGAACGCGTGGGCCAGCGAGCCGATGAGCAGGGAACCGATGAGTGCCGTGCCCAGCGCGGATCCCAGGTTCTGAGCGGTGAACTGGAGACCGCCCGCCTCGCTGCGCTCCGCCTCCTCCACGCTCGACTGCACGACGTTGCCCAGCTGCGAGGCCAGCAGCCCCATCCCCACCCCGAGCACGGCCATGGCCCCGGCGAACTGCGCGTCGTCGATGGCCGGGTCGATGGTGGCCAGCAACCACACGATGGCCACCACGAGGGTGAGCAGGGCCAGCCGGACCACCCGGCGGGGACCCAGCATCCGCCCCAGTGAGGACGCGCCGAGCGAGGTGACCAGCATGGTGGCCGACACCGGAAGCAGCCGCAGCCCCGTCTCGAAGGCGTCGAAGCCCTGCACCACCTGCAGGTACAGCGGAATGGTGAAGAAGAGCCCCAGCAGGATGAGGTTCTGGCTGAGCAGGGCGAGCAGACCGGACCGCAGGACGGGCCGGCTCAGCAGGGTCAGGTGCACGAGCGGATCGTCGCCCCGGTCGGAGCGGCGCCGCTCCCACCACCGGAAGACGGCGAGGACCACCCCTGCGGCCCCGACGACGAAGAGGGTCGGGGCGAAGCCGAGGACGGTGAAGGGCGGGTTGCGGGGCTGCACCCACCCCCAGGTGCTGCTCTGCAGGACGCCGAGAACCCCCAGCCCGAGTCCGCCGGCGGAGAGGAGCGCGCCGACCACGTCCAGCTGCGGGCGTGCGCCCTGGGCGGGCGCCTCCTTGATCACATGGCGGCACAGCAGCACCGCCGCCACGATCACGACCTCGCCGGCGAAGACCAGCCGCCAGGTCAGATACGTCGTCACCCAGCCGCCCAGCAGCGGGCCGACGGCGATGCCGGCCCCCGCGAGACCGCCGATCACCGCGTACGCGACGGCCCGCTCGCGTCCGCGGTAGGACTCCGCGACGAGGGCGACCATGGCCGGGAGCACCATCGCCGCGCCGAGCCCCTCGATGACGGACCAGCCCAGCAGGAGCACCCACAGTTCGGGCGCCACCGCGGTGAGGGCCGATCCGACGCCGTAGACGGCCAGGCCGAGCAGGAACATGCGGCGACGGCCCACGATGTCGCCGAGCCTGCCGCCGATGATCATGAAGGCGGCCATGACCAGCGCGTACAGGGTGATGACGGCCTGGATGGCGGTGACGTCCGTGTCGAAGTCCTCGACGAGCCGGCTGATGGAGACGTTCATCACGGACGTGTCCAGGACCATGAGGAACTGGGCCGTGCCGAGGACGATCAGAGCCCGCCAGCGTTTCACTGTCTCCACCCCTCCGGGTGAGCCGGGATGCCGGCGCGGCACCGCTTGCGGCACCACGTCGGGCCCCTCAAGGACACACCGGGCGACGGCCGTGCGCCTCACCCGTGAAGAGGGACCCTCGGCCGGATCGAGGGCGTGCCCGCCGCGTGCCGGGGCGAGCTCACAGCATCCGCAGCTCCCGTGCACGGTGCACGGCTTCCGCTCGCCGGCTGACCGCCAGTTTGCGGTAGATGCTCTTGAGGTGGGTCTTGACCGTGTTCACGGACAGGCAGAGGTCTTCGGCGATCTCCTCCGTCGACATCATCCGCGCGACACGTGCCAGGACGTCGTGCTCGCGCGCGCTGAGTTCGACCGCGACGAGCGGCGGTGCCTGCTCCTTCTCGCCGAGCGGCGGCACGGGGCGGAGCCAGCCGGCCGCCAGTTCCCGCAGGGGCCCGGTCGCCAGGTAGGGGCGCAGCCACGCCCCGGCGTCCAGGAAGGGGCGCCGCAGCCGTTCCCGCCGGGCGTCCAGGAGTGCCTGCGCCACGAGCCTGCGGGCGAGGGCGGTGTCTCCTTCCGCCTCTGCGGCCCGCGCCTTGACCAGCACCGCCCGGACGGTCACGGCCGGTCCGGAGCGTCCTTCGGTGCGCAGGGTGCCGAGCAGGTCGAGGGCGGCTTCCGGGCCGCGTGCCGCGAGTTGCAGTGTCGCCGCCTGCACGGCCCACACCAGCTGGTCGCCGGGGACCGCTGCGAGTGCCTCGGCGGCCCGGTCCGCTCGTCCCTCGGTCAGCTGGGCCGTCGCCGCCACGAGCGTCTCGTGCGTCGTCGCCCAGGGGCAGTCCACGCTGGCGCTGACGGCCGGGTCTGCCGCCTCCACGGCGGCCCGTACCTTGCCCCGGGCCAGCAGGAGACGGGCCTCGACCAGCGCGCGTCCCGCCGCCACGACCGGGTCACGACTGTCGCGGGAGAGGTGATCCGCCTGGTCGAGCAGGTCCCCGGCCCGTTCCAGCTCGTCGCGGTCGACCGCGACCGCCGCGAGGACCAGCCGGCCGATGGCGGCGCCGGACGGCTGAGGCGCACCGGGGCGTTCGGTGTCCGGGACCGCCTCGAGGGCCTTGTGTTCCGCCCGCGCGGTCCAGCCGTTGAGGTAGTCGAGCAGGGCCAGGTGCCCCATGGCCTCCTCCCGGGCGGACGCGGTGGACACTCCACCGGCCGTGCCGGCCACACGGGTGAGGACGGCACGCGCGTCCTCGAGACGTCCGGCCCACAGGAGGGTCGAGCCGACGTGGGCCATCAGCAGAGCGTCGAACTCGGGGTGCTTGTCCAGCAGATGGGCCGGCACCTGCCGTCTCAGTCCGGCGGCTGTCTCCGCGGCCCTTTCCACGTCCGGCGGGGAACCCGCCAGCCGGGCGGCCAGGGCGTCCAGCAGGGTGCAGCTCAGCCGGGCCGCCGCGTCGTCGGGCAGGTTCCTCTCGGCCTGGCGCAGGCTGGCGCGGGCGTGATCGACGTCGTGCCGGGACAGGTCCCTTGCGGCGCGCACCAGTTCGGTCGCCGGACCGCGGGCCTCCGGCTCCATGTCGGAGAAGAGCTGGGTCAGGTCGTCCGCGCCGGGACCGGTGAACAGCCGGCCGATCGCCAGGTCCTCGACGAGGGCGTCGGCGGCGAAGTCCCAGTCGCCCGCGGCCGTGCTGTGGGTGAGGGCCTCGGCCAGGCAGCCGTGACGGCGCAGCCACTCGGCGGCCCGCCGGTGCAGCTCCGGCTCCCGGCCGGGCATGCGGACACGCAGGTGCGTGCGCAGAATGGCCCGGAACAGAGGATGCAGCTGGTACCACGAGTGCCCGAGACGCTCGACGAAGGCGTTGGCGCCGTGCAGCGAGGCCAGGATGGGCTCCGCGTCGATGCGCCCGGTGAGCGCGTCGGCCAGGTCGGGGCAGAAGCGCTCCAGGATGCTCACCCGCAGCAGGAAGTCCTGGGTCTGCGGCGTCTGTCCGTTGAGCACCTCGGCCAGCAGGAAGTCTCCCACCGTGCTGCAGTCCGCCTCGAACTCCTTCAGGTAGAGCTCGGGGTCGTTGTTCTCCCTGGCGGCCAGGGCGGACAGGCTCAGTCCGGCGGCCCAGCCGCGGGTGCGGTCGACGAGGTTGCGCGCCGCCTGCACCGGCAGGTTCAGGCCGTGCAGGTGCAGCAGCGCCGCGGCCTCCTCGGGTGTGAAGGCGAGTTCGGCGGAGCGGATCTCCGTCAGGACTCCGGCGGCCCGGTACCGGTGCAGCGGGAGCACGGGTTCGGTGCGGGTGACGAGCACGAGACGCAGGCCGGGGCCGGCGTGGTGCAGCACGAACTCCAACTGCTCGGCGATCCTCGTGTCGGTCACGCGGTGGTAGTCGTCGAGCACCAGGGTCACGGGTCCGTCGCGTTCGTTCAGTTCGGCGGCGAGGACCGAGAGCAGCCTGTGATCGACGTGCGAGGCGTCCGCGGGTGTGCCCACGGCGTCGGAGACCGGCGCGCCGCCCGCGCGCAGGGCCTGCAGGACGTAGGCCCAGAAGACTCCGGGCGGACTGTCCGTCCCGTCGAAGGTGAGCCACGCGAGCGGTGTGTCCACCTCGTCGGCCCAGTCGGTGGCCAGCAGGGTCTTGCCGGATCCCGCCGGCCCGTTGATGAGGGTCAGCGGTGCCCGGAGGGCCTCGCCGAGGTGATCGACGAGGCGCTGGCGCCGCAGGAAGGCGGAGGGCTTCGCGGGCCGGGCGAAGCGGGTGCGCAGGAAGGGATCGCCCAAGGGATCGGTGTGGGTGTGCGCGAGAGCTCCGACGAAGGCGACCGCCGGATCCGGGGAATCCATGTCGATGTCGTCCACGGTGCCCATCACCCCTGTCCACCGGGCCGCAGCATGAGCAGCGCTTGCAGCTACAGCATCCCAGCCCTCACGGCGCTGCGCATGGCGACCGTTCGGGTCACCGCGGGGGGCGCGGGGACATCGTGGAGCGGTACCCCTCGTCGCGTGCGTACGCCGACAGGTCGTCCGACGTCTCCAGGAGGCTGCCCCGCGGCACGACGCACAGAGCCCAGACGATCGAGCCCGACAGCGCGATCATCACGACCGACCAGACGGGATACTGCGGCAGTGACAGGAAGTTGGCGATGATGACGAGCCCCGCGATGGCCACGCCCACGACACGGGCCCACATCGCCGTCCTGAGCAGCCCGAGGCTCACCACCACGGCGACCACGCCGAGAGCGAGGTGGACCCAGCCCCACCCGGTGAGGTCGTACGCGAAGACGTAGTCGCGCGTGGTGACGAAGATGTCGTCCTCGGCGATGCCCATGATGCCCCGGAAGACGTCGAGGAGGCCGACCAGGAAGAGCATCACAGCTGCGAAGGCGGTCAGACCGCCGGCCCATTCGTTCCGCGCCCGGTGCGACGGCTCGGTGTATGTCGTGCTCATCTCACGCCTCGTTCCCGCTGGTCGGCGGCTGTGAGGCACGGTGCACACCACTCAGGGCGGGTCGGTGGCCGATCGCCCGGACCCGGACCCGGCCGCCCCACACTGCCATGTCCCCACCGAGCCTGGGCGTCCGCGGGACGGGTGGCCTCACCCGGCGCGGGTGAACGTGCGGGGTCGCCCCGGCGGATCGCCGGTGACCAGCAGCCCCCCGCACCGGCCCGCCCCTCCACCGGCGCCCCCGCCACCGGTCCGCGGCTTCCAACCCCTGTGTCGGTGCGGTCATCCAAGGGCGCTACGCTTCCCCCTCGGCACACATGATCCCCCGTTCACCGCAACGGCGGTCCGGTGCGCCCGTCGCCCGTCCCACGATCGGCACTTGGACTCCGCTACCTCATGTCTTGGTTCGAATCACTCATCCTCGGACTCGTCCAGGGGCTGACCGAGTTCCTCCCCGTCTCCTCCAGTGCGCACCTGCGCCTGACCGCGGCCTTCTCCGGCTGGGAGGACCCGGGAGCGGCCTTCACGGCGATCACGCAGATCGGCACCGAGGCCGCCGTGCTGATCTACTTCCGCAAGGACATCGGGCGGATCATCTCCGCGTGGACGCGCTCGCTCACCGACAAGGAGCTGCGCGGTGATCCGGACGCCCGGATGGGCTGGCTCGTGATCGTCGGCTCCATCCCGATCGGTGTGCTCGGCGTCACGCTGAAGGACCAGATCGAGGGGCCGTTCCGGGATCTGCGGATCACCGCGACGATGCTGATCGGCATGGGCATCGTCCTCGGCGTGGCCGACCGGCTCGCGGCGCGGGACGAGAGCGGCGGCCGGCACCGCGCGCCCAAGCAGCGCAAGGCCCTGGAGGACCTGGGCGTCCGGGACGGCCTGATCTACGGTCTCTGCCAGGCCATGGCGCTCGTCCCGGGCGTCTCCCGCTCCGGCGCCACCATCAGCGGCGGCCTGTTCATGGGCTACAGGCGTGAGGCCGCGGCCCGCTACTCCTTCCTCCTCGCCATCCCCGCCGTACTGGCCTCCGGCGTGTTCGAGCTGAAGGACGCCACGGAGGGCGGGCACATCTCCTGGGGGCCGACGATCTTCGCCACGATCATCGCCTTCGGCGTCGGATACGCGGTCATCGCCTGGTTCATGAAGTTCATCTCGACCAAGAGCTTCATGCCGTTCGTCTACTACCGCATCGCCCTCGGCATCCTCATCATCGCCCTGGTCGGCATGGGCGTCCTCAGCCCGCACGCGGCTGAGCCGGCGCACTGACCCGACCGCTGACCGGCTCCTGTGACCCGGGTCTCGTGACCAACCGCATAGCGATCCCGTAGCCGTCCGGTAGCGGTCCGTCAGGGGCTGCCCCTACGCTGGTCGTCATGTCCCCCTTTTCCCTGACCCCTGGTTCCGTGCGGTCCGCTGCCCAGGTCAACGAGGAGATCCGTGCGCTGTGGCGGCGTACGGGCGGCACCCTGTCCGCCGAGGAGCGCGCGGAGTACGAGCTGCTGGTCGTCGAGTGGGCCACCGCCGTCCGCGCCCACGTCGTCAAGGCGGCCTGACTCCACCGCGTCCGGGGTGCTCAGGCACGCAGCGGCGCCAGCACCTCCTCGTCCACCTCGAACGGCCGCTCCTCGGGCAACAACCGGGCGGCCGCGTCCAGTTCACCGGCCTTCACACGGGCGTGCACCTGCCTGGCGAGCGGCGTGACGTCCTCGATCCCGACGATCCACTCGTCGGCGTACCGGGCCGCAGCCTCCCCCGCCAGCCCCAGCTGCAGCGAGCGGTGGGGCAGGGCGGCCAGCCGCAGGTCACGCTCCGGGTCCCACTGCACCCGAGCCGGCGCCTGCCGCAGCCGCCGCTTGAACTCCGCCCGGTCCCCGTGCAGCGCGGGCACGTGATGGGACAGGCACGCGTGCCGCAGCGCCCAGCAGAAGCCCTCCCGGCTGATCTCGACGGCCAGCACGGTCTCCTGCCCCTCCTTGGTGCCCCAGCCGCAGCGGTACATCATCCACAGGAACGAGGGCTTGATCCAGGTCATGCGGTCGCGCTTCCACGACGACGGGAAGCGGCCCGTGCGGGCCGCGGGGCCGCCGATCTCCGGGCGGTAGGCCTGGTAGACGGTGAGCGTGGAGTCGGTCTGGCGGGCACGTATCCGGTGGCGGGGTTCTCGATGATCGTTCACGCGGAACAGGCTGTGCCCGGGGGGCCGGTCGGGGCCACCGAATTTGCAGGGCGTCCGCCCGCCGACCTCCTCGTCCGGCACAAGGGTGGCGTTTCCCGGGCGGCCGAGGGTGCCGGTGGTCACTTGGACCCGTGTCCTGTGTCCTGTGTCCTGTGTCCTAGATCGTCCGCAGGGCGCACACTGAAGGCAGCACGGGGTAGGAGGCGCCCATGAAGACGCTCGGCCACTGGCTCGCCTCCCCCTGGCGGCGTTCGGCCGCCGCAGCGGTCGCGGGCGCCCTGCCCGTCCTCGCCTTCCCCGCCCCCGCCCTGTGGTGGTGGGCGTACGCCGCCCTGGTCCCCTGGCTCCTGCTGCTGCGCACCGCGCCGACGGGTAGGCGGGCGGCCTACGACGGCTGGTGCGGCGGCTTCGGGTTCATGCTGGCCATGCACCACTGGCTGCTGCCGAGCCTGCACGTGTTCACCTTCGTCATCGCCGCCCTGCTCGGCGCCCTGTGGGCCCCGTGGGGCTGGCTGGTGCGCCGGCTGCTGGGCGGCGTGCCCTCGCGCGCCCGGGTCGCGACGGCGCTGCTGGTGCTGCCCTCGGGCTGGCTGGCCGTCGAGCTGGTGCGCTCCTGGCAGGGGCTCGGCGGCCCCTGGGGCATGCTCGGCAGCAGCCAGTGGCAGGTGCAGCCGGCGCTGCGCCTCGCCTCGGTGGGCGGAGTGTGGCTGCTGAGCTTCCTGCTCGTGGGGCTGAACGTGTCCGTCGCCGTCCTCGTCGCGGTCCGCCGGGCACGGGTGCCCGCCGTGGCCGGGCTGGTCGCCACGGCCGCCGCCACCTCGGCCGTCTGGGCCTTCGCGCCGCGTCCGGCCGTCGACGGCCAGGTGCGGATCGCCGTCGTCCAGCCCGGGGTCGTCGCCGGGGCGGACAGCGCCGACCGCCGCTTCGCCCGCGAGGAGCAGCTCACGCGGCGGCTCGCCGGGCAGGACGTCGACCTGGTCGTCTGGGGCGAGAGCAGCGTGGGATTCGACCTCGACGACCGGCCGGACCTGGCCCGGCGGCTGGCCGCCCTGTCCCGCGCGACGGGTGCCGACATCCTGGTCAACGTCGACGCCCGCCGCTCGGACAAGCCCGGCATCTACAAGAGCTCGGTCCTCGTCGGGCCGGACGGCCTCACGGGGCAGCGCTACGACAAGATGCGGCTCGTGCCGTTCGGCGAGTACATCCCGGCCCGCTCGATGCTCGGCTGGGCCACCTCCGTCGGCAAGGCGGCGGGCGAGGACCGCAGGCGCGGCTCGCGACCGGTCGTGATGAACATCGGCGACGGACTGCGCGTCGGGCCGATGGTGTGCTTCGAGACCGCCTTCCCCGACATGACCCGCCACCTCACCCGCGAGGGCGTGGACGTGCTGGTCGGCCAGTCGGCGACCTCCACGTTCCAGCACAGCTGGGCGCCCGCGCAGCACGCCTCCCTGGCCGCCCTGCGGGCCGCCGAGACCGGCCGGCCCATGGTGCACGCGACCCTCACGGGCGTCTCGGCCGTCCACGGCCCGGACGGACGGCCCGTCGGATCACGGCTCGGGACGGACGCCTCCGCGGCACTGCGCTACTCCGTGCCCCTCGCGCACGGGACGACGCCCTACGTGCGCTTCGGCGACTGGACCGTGTACGCGGCCCTGCTGATCCTCGGCGTCTGGGTCGTCGGGGAGGGGACGCGGACGGTGCGGCTCAGGCGGTCGGCCCCTGGATCGCCCGTACCACCCGTTCGCACAGCTCATGAGTCTGAAGCGCGTCCCTCGCGCTGAGCACCCGCCCCGCCCCGACCGCGTCCAGGAACGCCAGCACCGCCTGCTCGATCCCGCGCTGGCGCGCGACCGGCACCCAGTCCCCGCGCCGCCGCACGGTCGGCTGCCCCTTGTGGTCGACGACCTCGGCCAGATTGACGACCTGCCGTTTGGTGTCCTGCCCGGACACCTCCAGGACCTCCTCGGCGGAGCCGCTGAGCCGGTTCATCACGCCGAGCGCGGTGAAGCCGTCCCCGGCGAGCTGGAGCACCACGTGGTGCAGCAGCCCGTCGCGGACACGGGCCCGCACGGTGACGTCGTCGACCTCTCCGGGCACCAGGAACCGCAGCGTGTCGACGACGTGGATGAAGTCGTCGAGGATCATCGCGCGCGGTTCCTCCGGCAGCCCGACGCGGTTCTTCTGCATCAGGATCAGCTCGCGCGGATGGTCGGCGCACTGGGTGTAACCGGGGGCGTGGCGGCGGTTGAAGCCGACGGCCAGGCTCACGCCCCGCTGCTCGGCCAGCTCCACCAGCCGCGTGGAGTCGGCGAGTTCGTAGGCGAGCGGCTTGTCGACGTAGGTCGGTACGCCGGCCTCCAGCAGCCGCGTCACGATCTCCGGGTGGGCGAGTGTGGGCGCGTGCACGAAGGCCGCGTCGAGGCCCTCGGCGATCAGGGAGTCGAGGGTGGTGTGCCGCCGCTCCCGGGGAACGCGCAGTTCGTCGCCGACCCGGTCGAGCGTGGCGGGCGTCCGGGTCTGCAGGTGCAGCTCCAGGCCCGCCTGGAAGGCGAGGACCGGAAGGTAGGCCTTGCGCGCGATGTCACCGAGTCCGATGCAGCCGACCTTCACGGGACGCGTCTCCTCCAACGGTTGCCTGCCGGGTCTGCTCGGAAGCATACGGCTGCCGCGGCGGCGCCCAGTCGGCGATGCCGTCGAAGCTGCGCACGAACAGGGCGGGCCCGGCCAGCGACAGCAAGCTCATGGCCGTGTCGCGCGCGGCGCGACCGGCCCGGCTGCTCATCAGGCTGAGCCGGGACGCCTTCACGGCCTGGCGGGCGATGGCGGTCGTCCGGGGGCGCCGGGCGGCGGTGTAGGCGGCGAGATCGTCGTAGTGGTGGGCGAGCACCACGGCGTCCTCGATGGCCTGGTTGCCGCCCTGGCCGAGACTCGGCGGCATGGCGTGCGCGGCGTCGCCGAGCAGCGCCACCCGGCCCTGGTGATAGGCGGGCAGGGGGTCGGCGATGTGGTGGACGTCGTGGCGCAGGACGTCCTCGGGGCGGACCGCGGACAGCACGGCGGGGATCGGATCGTGCCAGTCGCCGAACAGGCGCAGCAGTTCCGCCTTCTCGTCGTCGCGGGCCCGTCCGCCGGCGGGGGTGGTGGCTCCGGCGTAGGCGTAGACGCGGCCGTCCTTCAGCGGGTGGGTCCCCCACAGGCGGCCGGGGCCCCAGGTCTCGTGCGAGGCGAACCGGGCGCCGGGTACGGGGATGAGCACCCGCCAGGTCGTCCAGCCCGAGTAGACGGCGCCCGGGTGGTGCGGGAAGAGCGTCCCGCGCACGGCGGACCTGATCCCGTCCGCGCCGACCACCAGGTCGGCCTCGACCTCGCCGTCCGCGGTCGCCACGCGGGCCGGCCGGCCGGGACCGCCGCAGTCGGTGAGGGTCGCCGCGGCATCCGTCCGGACGGCCCCTGCCGGGAGCAGGGCGGCCAGGCGCTCGATCAGCGTGGCGCGGGGCAGCAGCACGAGCGGACCGCCGAAGCGCCGGGCGGCCGCCTCGCCGGAGGTGCGGGACAGCCAGCGTCCCTTCGGGGTGCGCAGGCCCCCGTCCCCGGACCAGGCCGCGAGGTCGCGGATCTCGTCGCCCAGCCCGATGACGTCCAGTGCGCGCAGGGCGTTGGGCGCGAGGGAGATCGCCGCGCCGACCGGCTCCAGCGACCGGGCGCGCTCCAGCACGGTGACGTTCAGGCCGCGCCGGTGCAGGGCGGCCGCGGCCGTCAGCCCTCCGATGCCGCCACCGATCACGACGGCCCGACTCGGCTGTGCCATGGCTCCTCCAAGGTTGACTACATCTGTAGTGACACCACCGACGCTACTACAGATGTAGTCAGACGGGTAGCGTGGGACCCATGCCCGCACGCACCCCCGCCTCGGCCGACACCACCGCCTCGGCCGACACCACCGCCTCGGCCGGTACCACTGCCACACCCGGCACCACCGCCCCGGCCCGCACCGCCGCGCCCGCCCGTCCGCCCGTCTCCTCGCGCACCGCTGCCTCCGGGCGCACCGCTGCCTCCGCGCGCACGGCTGCCTCCGCACGCTCCGACCTCGTCGCCGACACCGCCCTCGCTCTGCTCGCCGAGCGCGGGATGCGCGGACTGACCCACCGGGCGGTCGACGAGACGGCCGGGCTCCCCCAGGGCTCCACCTCGAACCTGGCACGCACCCGGCAGGCCCTGCTGGAGCTGGCCGTGCGGCGCCTGGCGGACCGTGAGGCGAAGGTGCTGGCCCTGCACGAGATGCCCGACCCGAGGTCCGGGCCGCGGTCCATGGCCGACGCACTCGCGCTCGCGGCCCACCGCGCGCTCACGGACCACAAGGCCCTGACCCTGGCCCGCTACGAACTGGCCCTGGAGGCCACGCGCCGCCCCGAACTGCGCACCTTCTTCGACGCCACCGGCGCCCGCTTCCGGGACCAGCTGACCGCCCTGGTCACCGCGATGGGCTCGACCGACCCGGACCGGCACGCGCTGTCGCTGATCGCCTGGGCGGACGGGCTGATGTTCAGCTGCGTGGCCGGCTCGTTCGGCGCCCGGGTGCCGAGCCTGGACGAGGTGCGGGCCGGGGTGCGTGAGCTGCTGACCGGCATGCTCGGAGCCTGAAAACCACGTGTGCCGTAAGGGCGTCTCGGACAGGATGCGTGCATGACCGACGAACGCCGGATGCCCGGCACCACCGCCGACGAACGCACCATGCTGGAGGGCTGGCTGGACTTCCACCGGCAGACCCTCGCCTGGAAGTGCGAGGGCCTGACCGACGAGCAGCTGCGGTCCGCCTCCGTGGAACCCTCGAACCTCTCCCTGCTGGGCCTGGTCCGGCACATGGCGGACGTGGAGCGCAGCTGGTTCCGGCGCGTGCTCGCCAACGAGGACGCGCCCCCGCTCTTCTTCAGCGAGGCGGACCCGGACGGCGAGTTCCACCTCACCGAGACGGACACCTGGGAGCGGACCCGAGAGGTCTGGGAGGCGGAGATCGGGGCCGCCCGGGCCAACGCGGCCCGCTTCGGCCTGGACGACATCACCGAGGGCAAGCACCGGCGCACCGGGGAGCGGTTCAACCTGCGCTGGCTGTACACCCACATGATCGAGGAGTACGCGCGGCACAACGGCCACGCCGACCTGATCCGCGAACGCATCGACGGCGCGACCGGCGACTGACGGCCCGCCCGTCACCCGTGCGAGCCTCGCGGGCGCGGGAGATCACCCGTGCGGGGCATCCTGCGCCGGTCCGCCGCCCCACCGAGGGCCCCCGGCACCAGAGTTGCGCGGGTGCACCGAAACACGACCGCAGCGACGCTCCTGCTGACCGTGGCCGTAGCGGCCCTCACCGGCTGTACGACGGTCCGGCAGCCGCCCGTTCCGGGGCCTTCGGCGCCGCCGCCGCCCGCGGCGCCGCGGCCGGAGGGACGCTCGCCGGCTCCGGTCGTCCAGGCTCCGGCGCGTGGGGTCCTGCAGCTCATCGAGGAGTCCGACGAGCCGGAAGCAGCCGCGGCGCCGACCCGCGAGGTCCCGCCGTCCCCCGCTGCGCAGCCGGACCGCGTGCGCCCACCGCTGAGGGCTCCGGCTCCGCGTCCCCGCCCGGAGCGGCCCGGGCCGGGCGCACGCGGCCCCCAGCGCCCGCGCACCGGCGCCCCGGACGTCTCGGGGCCGGCGGGGCGCGAGGTCCGCGAGCAGGTGCCGGGCGGCTCGGACGTGTGCGCCCTGGGCCGGCGCTACGGGGGCTGGCACGCGGACAGCCCGGAGGCGACGATCTGCCGGGACACGTACAGCGACTGACCTCGTCTAGGGCCGCTGTCTCGGCGGTGTCCGGCTGCCCGGGCCGCCCTCGCCCAGCCGCCGCTCCAGCCGGGCGATGGCCGCCCATACTCCGTCGCCGTGCCGGTCGTCCGCGAGGGCGAGCGCCGCTTCCCTGGCGCGAGCCAGGTGGACGCGGGCGGCGTCGTGCCGGCCGAGTCCGAGGTAGTCGTCGGCCAGGTTGAGGTGCAGGGACGGACGGAAGGCGCGCACCGCGAGGCCGTCCGACCGGGAGGACGGCCCGTCGACGACCTCCTGCGCGGCCGACAACGCTCGCAGGTCCCACGCGAGTTCGTCGGCCGGGTCGTCCTGCGTGTCGGCCAGGTAGTGGGCGAGGGTGCAGCGGTGCAGCGGGTCCCCGTGCAGGCCGATCTCCGCCCACAGGTCCAGGAACCGGTGCCGCGCCTCCTCCCGGTCGCCCGCGTGGTGCAGCATGACGGCCTGTCCGATCCGGGTCGGCACGGCGTCCGGCACCGTCCGTCCCTGTCGTTCCGCCACGGCACCCTCCGCGCACTCGCCGGCTGTTCCCGCCGACGCTAACCGCAGGCCGGCGCGAAGCGGCTCAGGCGGCTCCGGACGCACCGGGGCGCTTCCCCCACGAGCCCCGTTGCGCGCGGTGCACTCAGCCCAGGTCGGGGATCGTCCAGTCGATCGGCGGGTGCCCCTGGGCGGCGACCGCTTCGTTGATCTGCGTGAAGGGGCGCGAGCCGAAGAACTTCTTCGCCGACAGGGGCGAGGGATGCGCCCCCTTGACCACCACGTGCCGGGACTCGTCGATCAGGGGCAGCTTCTTCTGCGCGTAGTTGCCCCACAGCACGAACACCGCCGGGTCGGGACGCTCGGCCACCGCGCGGATCACCGCGTCCGTGAACCGCTCCCAGCCCCGGCCCTTGTGCGAGTTGGCCTCGCCGGCGCGGACCGTGAGCACCGCGTTGAGCAGCAGCACACCCTGCCGCGCCCACGGCATCAGATAGCCGTTGTCCGGGATCGGAGTGCCCAGCTCCTGGTGCATCTCCTTGTAGATGTTGCGCAGGGACGGCGGAGTCCGCACCCCGGGCCGGACCGAGAAGCACAGCCCGTGCCCCTGGCCCTCGCCGTGGTAGGGGTCCTGGCCGAGGACCAGGACCTTGACCTCCTCGTACGGCGTGGCGTCCAGCGCCGCGAAGACCTCTTCGCGGGGCGGGTAGACGGGGCCCTTCGCCCGCTCCTCCTCGACGAACTCCGTCAGCTCCTTGAAGTAGGGCTGCTGCAGTTCGTCGCCCAGAACCCCGCGCCAGGACTCGGGCAGCATGGCGATGTCGGTCACGTCAACGTCCTATCGATGTGCGGTCACTTGCCGCTTCCAGAACCTACCGGCGACCACTGACAACGCCCCCCGAGGGAGCCGGGCCGGGGTGATCACCAGGCGGTCTTGCGGTGCAGCTCCCACATCGTCATGATCGTCGACGGGTCCAGGGCCCGCTCCGCGCCCGAGATGTCCCGGCTGGCCGCCACGTACTGCCGGCCCTGCCACAGCGGCAGCAGCCGTGCGTCGTCGACGAGGATCTGCTGGGCCTCCTCGAACTCCTTCACCACGTTCGCGCGGTCGCTCTCGCGGCGCGAGCGGGGCAGCAGGTCACCGGTGATCTCGGGCGCCGGATAGGGCGTGCCGAGGGCGTTCTGCTCACCGACGAACGGCGCGATGAAGTTCTCGGCGTCCGGGAAGTCGGGGAACCAGCCGCGGCCGAACACCGGGTACTCGCCCTTCTGGTAGCCCTCGACGTAGGTCTTCCAGGGACGGCTCTTGAGGGTGATCGTGAACAGGCCGGAGCCGTCGAGCTGTTGCTTGAGCTCCTTGAACTCGGCGGCGGTCTCGGAGCCGTAACGGTCGCTGGTGTACCAGAGGGTGAGGGGGACGCGCTGGTTGATGCCCGCCTCGCCGAGGATCTTGCGGGCCTTGGCGACGTCGGGGTCGCCGTAGTCGTCGAAGAAGCCCGTGGTGTGACCGGCGAGGCCCTTGGGGACCATCGAGTACAGCGGGTCGACGGTGTCCTTGTAGACCTTGTGCGCGATCGCCGCGCGGTCGACGACCTGGGCGATGGCCTGGCGCACGGCCTTCTTCTCGGCCCAGGGGTCCTTCGGGTTGAACACCAGGTAGTTGATGTCCGTGCCGGTGCCCTCGACGAGCTGGATCTCCTGTTCCTTGGCGCTCTGCAGGTCGACGACGTCACCGGCGGCCAGACCGCGGTAAGTCACGTCGATCTTCTTGTCCCGCAGGGCCTTGACCATGGTGCCGGAGTCCTGGAAATAGCGGACGGTCACGGCGTTGTTGCGGCGCTCCGCGAAGCCCTTGTAGGAGTCGTTGCGGGCGAGGACGGCCTCCTGGCCCTCGTCGTACGAGTCCAGGGTGTACGGCCCGGAACCGACGACGTCGTCGCTCTTGCGCAGGCTGTTCTGCGGGTAGGCCTTCGGCGAGACGATCGACATGGCCGGGGTGGCGAGCACGAACGGGAAGGTCGCGTCGGGCTTGTTGAGGTGGAAGATCACCTCGCGGTCGTTGGGCGCCTGGACCCGTTCGAGGCTGCCCAGCAGACCGGCCGGACCGCCGTTGACGTTGATCCGGCGGATGCGGTCGAAGGAGTACTTGACGGCCTGCGCGTCCAGGGTGTCCCCGTTGGAGAACGTCAGGCCCTCGCGCAGTTCGCAGCGGTAGACCTGGTTCGAGGAGTCGCTGAACCCGCACTGCTCGGCGGCGTCCGGCTGGGGCTCGGTCGCGCCGGTGGGGTAGCTCAGCAGCGTCTGGTAGATGTTGCGGAACAGCTCCCAGGAACTGTCCCAGGACGCAGCGGGATCGAGCGTGCTGGGGGCGCTGGTGGTGCCCACGACGATGGGTCCTTCGTCCTCCGGTGCGTCGGACGACAGCACCCCGCACCCGGTGACCAGGGACGATATGGACGCGATGGCCGCCACCCGCCGCAGGCATCGGTTCCGGTTGAACACGCGCACGCTCCTCGATCTGCCATACCAAGGGTCGGCAGACCATACCGCAGTGCCGCGCCCGCTGACCCTCCCCGGAACGCTGCTTCTTGATCGGTAAACCTATGACGACGTTGTCAGTCCGTTTTGCGTATGTTCCACGGCCGGTTCACGTCCCCCGCACATCGGCACGGGCGCCCCCCGCGGTGGAGGAGCGCCCGTGCCGGACCGCGGGTGGCGCCGGATCAGCCGGTGCCGGCGTTGAGGAAGATGCCGCCGTCCACCACGAGCGTCTGGCCGGTGACCCAGTCGGACTGCTCGGAGGTGAGGAACGCCGCGGCGCCTCCGATGTCGGAGGGCACGCCGAGCCGCCCGAGCGGGTAGGCCGCAGCGGCCTCCTCCTCGCGCCCCTCGTACAGGGCCTGGGCGAACTTGGTCTTCACGACGGCCGGAGCGATGGCGTTGACCCGCACCCCGGGGGCGAACTCGTGCGCCAGCTGCACCGTCAGGTTGATCATCGCCGCCTTGCTGACGCCGTACGCGCCGATGAAGGGGGAGGGCGAAAGGCCCGCGACGGAGGCGATGTTGACGATCGCGCCGCCGTTGTCCTTCTGCCAGGCGTGCCAGGTCCGCTGGGCGAAGCCGAGGGCGGAGACCACGTTGGTCTCGAAGACCTTGCGGGCGACGTTCAGGTCCAGGTCGGCGATCGGGCCGAACACCGGGTTGGTCCCGGCGTTGTTGACGAGGAAGTCGACCCGGCCGAAGGCCTCCATCGTGCGGTCGACGGCGACGGCCTGGTGGGCCTCGTCGTGCGCCTTGCCGGCGACGTAGATCGCGCGGTCGGCGCCGAGCTGCTCGACGGCCTCCTTCAGGGCGTCCTCGTTGCGGCCCGTGATGCAGACGCGGTCGCCGCGGGCGACCAGGGCCTCGGCGACGCCGTAGCCGATGCCGCGGCTGGCGCCCGTGACGAGGGCGACCTTGCCGGAGAGTTCCGTGGAAGTCATGTTCTCGGTCCTTTAGTCGAGCGGCCCGCCGGCCACGTACAGCACCTGACCGGAGACGAACCCGGCGGCCTCGCCCGTGAAGAAGGCGATGGCGTTGGCGATGTCCTCCGGCTCACCGACGCGGGCCACCGGGATCTGGGTGGCGGCGGCCGCCTTGAAGTCCTCGAAGCCCATGCCGACCCGCTCGGCGGTGGCCTTGGTCATCTCGGTGGCGATGAAGCCGGGGGCGACGGCGTTGGCGGTGACGCCGAACTTGCCGAGCTCCTTGGCGAGGGTCTTGGTGAAGCCCTGGAGGCCCGCCTTGGCCGCCGAGTAGTTCACCTGGCCGCGGTTGCCCAGCGCCGAGGACGACGACAGGTTGACGATGCGGCCGAAGCCCGCGTCCACCATGTGCTTCTGGCACGCCTTGGACATCAGGAAGGCGCCGCGCAGGTGCACGTTCATGACGGTGTCCCAGTCGGAGACGCTCATCTTGAACAGCAGGTTGTCGCGCAGCACGCCCGCGTTGTTGACGAGGATCGTCGGCGCGCCGAGCTCCTCGGCGATCCGGGCGACGGCGGCCTCGACCTGGGTCTCGTCGGAGACGTCACAGCCGATCGCGACGGCCTTGCCCCCGGCGGCGGTGATCTTCTCGACGGTGTCCTTGCAGGCGGCCTCGTCGAGGTCGAGCACGGCGACCGCGTGCCCCTCGGCTGCCAGTCGTACGGCGGTGGCGGCACCGATCCCGCGCGCTGCACCGGTGACGACGGCGACCCGCTGCTCAGTGGTGGACATGACTGGTTTCTCCTCAGGTGAGCGACCGCTTAGTACCTTCAGTGGATGTGACGCTAGAAGCCCTGGCACGCGGTGTCAACGGCCGGACCGGCCATGTGAGCCATCCCCCGTGGCCCGCACGTCGGCGGCGGGTGCGCAAACACCCGATCGGCCCAGGGCCACGAGCCGCTCCCGCTGGTCGCCCATAGCGTCGAAGGGTCCGTCCGCGGCCCGAAAGGAGACGCCTCATGCGCCGTCGCACCGGTGTTCTCGGCACGCTGCTGGCGATCGCCGCGATCGCGTCACCCGCCGTCCCCGCGCACGCCCAGACCGACCGGGACTGCCGGGACTTCGTCTTCCAGGAGGACGCGCAGGCCGTCTTCGACGCCGACCGCAGCGACCCGAACCGGCTCGACGAGGACCAGGGCCCCGACGACGGCATCGCGTGCGAGGCGCTGCCGCGCCGGGGCGGGACGGGCATCATCGACCCCGTCACCCCGCCGGCCACCCCCGCGCCGGCCACCTCCCGGCCTGCCCGCCCGTCACCGGCCACCTCCCGGCCGGTCACCCCGTCACCGGTGACCACCGGGCCGGTCACCCCCACCGCCACCGCCACCGCAGCGCCGTCGCAGGGCGTGCGCGGCGGGCTCGGGGGCACCGCGACCGACGGTCCGAGCGGCTGGGAGATCGGTGTCGGCCTGGCCTTCGCCGGCGGCGCCACGCTCGTGGCCGGGTACCTGCTGCGGCGCCGGCGGGCCTGACCTGGGGCCCCGGTCGGCCGTCACTTCACCAGCAGGTCCAGCAGCCGCGCGAGTTCCGCCGCCGG
The DNA here is from genome assembly GCF_055567995.1 of Streptomyces sp. NPDC026246. NCBI lineage: Bacteria > Bacillati > Actinomycetota > Actinomycetes > Kitasatosporales > Streptomycetaceae > Streptomyces > Streptomyces sp. NPDC026246. The sequence goes on from NZ_JBVHPJ010000004.1 coordinate 541,495, forward strand.
GTCCCGGGTCAGGCCCGTGTGCACCGGGCCCGGCTGGACGATCGTCGAGCGGGGGGCGACCAGCCAGCGGAAGCGGCGGCCGGGGTCGTCGGCCGCGGCCTGGCCGGCCGCGGCACCGCCGGTGCAGACGCCCTCGACAGCTCCGAGGGCCGCGCGGACACCGGCGACGTCCGCCTCGGGGTCGAGAGCCAGCAGGCGCGCCTCGTCGAGGTGGGTGAGCGCGCCCACATAGGCCGCCGCGCGGCAGTAGACGAGGACGCCCGCGTTGATGCACTCGCCGCGTTCGACCCGCGGGACGACGCGCAGCAGGGCGTATTCGTAGACCTGGCGGTCGCGCGGGCCGCCCCTGATGATGTGCCGGTCGTTCACGTGAGCCCCTGGATGCGGTCGTGGATGACGGCGGCCCGGGCCAGCAGCGGCCGCGCGTAGGCCTGCCGCAGCTCGTCCGGTGTGCCGAAGCCGGGCTCGTCGGCGAGCCAGGCCCCGGGGATCTGCGCGGTGACCTCGGCGAGCAGCTCCTCCGTGACCTGCGGCGCCAACTCGGCGGAGGCGGCGGCGACATCCGGGGCGAACGGCGCGAGCGCGTGGTCGGAGGCGTCGTACGGGCGGGCCGCGGAGGCTTCCACGCCGGGCCAGTTGTGGTGCCAGATCAGGGTCGCGCCGTGGTCGACGAGCCACAGTTCGCCGTGCCACATCAGCAGGTTGGGGTTGCGCCAGGACCGGTCGACGTTGTTGACGAGCGCGTCGAACCAGACGACGCGCCCGGCCTCGCGCGGGTCCACGCGGAACGCCAGCGGGTCGAAGCCGAGCGCGCCGGACAGGAAGTCCATGCCGAGATTGGTGCCGCCGCTGGACCTGAGCAGGCTCTGCACCTCCTGGTCGGGTTCCCCCAGCCCCAGGTCCGCGTCGAGGTCGACGGTGACCAGGCGCGGGACCCGCAGGCCCAGCCGTCGCGCCAGCTCCCCGCAGACGACTTCCGCGACGAGCGTCTTGCGCCCCTGTCCCGCGCCGGTGAACTTCAGCACGTAACGGCCGAGGTCGTCGGCCTCGACCAGGCCCGGCAGCGAACCGCCCTCGCGCAGGGGCGCGATGAACCGGGTCGCGATCACTTCCTTGAGCATCGCCCCAGGTTACTGAGGCGGGAGCGGGCAGCGGCGGCGGCCTCGCGGTGCGGGGCCGGAACCCGACAGCGAACCGACAGCTCCCCTTTATCCCGGTCCTGCCGCCCACGGGTCAGGATTTCGGTGGTCTCTGAACAGCCGGTCCCCGAGGGCCGTACCTCTGCGCAGATCACGCAACCCGGAAGGAACGTCAGCATGACCAGCGAATCAGTTCAGCCGGTGCCGGGCCCGAACCGCCGTGCCGTCGTGGCGGCGGCCGGCGCGGCGGGGCTCGCCGTGGCGCTGACGGCGTGCGGCTCGGACGACAAGGCGTCCGGTTCGTCGACCGGACAGGGCGCGGCGGACGGCGGCGCGACGAGCGAGGGCGGCGGCGCGTCGGCCGGGGCGGGAGGCGGCACGGCACTGGCGAAGACCGCCGACATCCCCGAGGGCGGCGGCAAGATCTTCAAGGACGAGAAGGTCGTGGTGTCCCAGCCGGCGGCGGGCGACTACAAGGCGTTCTCGACGATCTGCACCCACCGCAACTGCCCGATGGTGGATCTCGAGGGCGACACCATCTCCTGCACCTGCCACGGCAGTCGGTTCTCGGTCCTGGACGGCAGCGTGAAGAAGGGCCCGGCGGTCGAGCCGCTGGAGGCCAGGAAGGTCACCGTGGACGGCGACTCGATCACGCTGGCCTGAGCCCGCCCGGCTTCCCACCGGCCCGGCGGGCCCCGTCGCGGGAGCGCCCGCACTCGGCGTTCCCGCGACGATCCGCCGCGCCCCGGCGTCCCTTGCCCCCGGACGAGCCGGCACCCATCCTTCTCCGACGTGATGGCAGAGGATCACCTCTGCCACGACGCGGGAGAAAGAGGGGGAGCATGACCGCCACACAGCAGCGCCGGGGCCGGAAGATCATGATGACGCCGGGCGAGCTGGACGCGTTCCTCACCGCACAGCGCACCTGCCGGGTCGCCACGGTGTCGGCGGACGGCGCTCCGCACGTGAGCACGCTGTGGTTCGCCTGGGACGGCACGTCGATCTGGCTGTACTCGGTGGTGCGCAGCAAGCGGTGGGCGGATCTGCGCCGCGATCCGCGCGTGGCGATCGTGGTCGACACGGGCGAGGAGTACGACGAACTGCGCGGGGCCGAGCTCTCGGGCACGGTCGAGTACGTGGGCGAGATCCCGCGCACGGGTGAGCTGTGCGCCGAACTCGACGTCCCCGAGACGCTGTTCGCGCGGAAGAACTTCGGGCTGGAGGAGATGCCGCACGACGGGCGGCACGCCTGGCTGCGGCTGACACCGGCCAAGATCGTGTCCTGGGACTTCCGCAAGCTCGGCGCGCACTAGGGGGTGTCCGCAACGTCGCGTCGTTGGCCGGAGGGCGGGCTCTGCGGCGTCCGGTGCGTGCCCTCGGCGTGCCGGGCGAGCGCCCGCGCGCCGGCCCCGCTCGGGTGTGCGCCCGGTGCGGCGGGAGACGTGCCCGGCCCCGCGGGGCGGGGAGGACTTGGCGGCCACCCCTAGCGCCGGGCCGGCCGGCCGACGTCCTCCCCCGCCGCGCGCAGCGCCGAGACCGCCGCCCGGATCGACGGGCGGCGGTCGGCGTCCGCGCGCCAGACGACGTACACGTGCCGCCGCACGCGCTGCTTGAGGGGGACGGTGACGACCCCGTCGGGCACGGGGTGGCGGCCCAGCAGGGGGGCGATGCACACGCCGAGACCGGCGGCGACCAGGGCGAGCTGGGTGTGGTGCTCGGCGGCGCGGTGGCCGACGATCGGCTCGACGCCCTTGGAGCGGAGCGTGAACATCAGCCACTCGTGGCAGAACTCGCCCTCGCCCCAGGTGATCCACTCGTCGTCGGCGAACTCGGCGAGGTCCGCCTCCGTACGCCCGGCGAGCGGGTGGGCCGCGGGCATGGCGACCTCGGCCGGGTCGTCCAGGATCGACGCCTTGACCAGTCCGTCGGGCAGCGCCATCGGCTTGTTGTACCAGTCGAGGACCACGGCGAGGTCGAGGTCGCCGCGCACCACCCCGGCGATGCCCTGCTCCGGTTCCAGCTCGTTCGAGCGCAGCCGCAGCGCGGGGTGCTGCTCGCGCAGCGCGGACAGGGCGTGCGGGAACAGTCCGCGCGCGGCCGTCGGGAACGCGGCCAGCCTCAGCTCGCCCACGACCTGCCCGCGCTGTGCCTCCAGATCGGACTGGGCGAGTTCGACCTGGGACAGGATGCGCGCGGCGTGCTCGGCGAGCAGCCGGCCCGCGTCGGTGAGCCGCACGCCCCTGCCGTTCTTGGCGAGCAGCTGCTGGCCGACCTCCCGCTCCAGTTTGGACATCTGCTGCGAGACGGCGGATGTCGTGATGTGCAGCCCTTCGGCGGCGGCGCTGACCGAGCCGTGACGGGCGAGGGCGTCGAGGGTCCGCAGGCGCTCCAGGTTCAACATGTAAGGGATACTACGCAATATCGCGTGCGAATTCTCGCTTGTGCTACGAGGACGTTCTGTCGCAAGGTGACGGTCATGAGCACCGTGACCACCACCGGCCGGGTCGCCGCGACCCCGTCCCCCCTGCCCTCCCGGCCCCGCCTCGACTGGCGACTGCGCTTCGCCGCCCTGTCCTTGATCTGGGGCTTCAGCTTCCTGCTCATCAAGGTGGGCACCGGCGGGTTCGCCCCGTTCCAGGTGACCCTCGGACGGCTGGTGTTCGGTACGGCGGTGCTGGCCGCGGCGATGGCGGTGCGACGCGAGCGGCTGCCGCGCGGCGCGCGCACCTGGGCGCATCTGGCGGTCGCCGCGTTCCTGCTGAACGCCCTGCCGTTCTCCCTGTTCGCGTACGCCGAGCTGACCATCCCGTCGACCCTGGCGGGCATCTGCAACGCGACCTCGCCGCTGTGGGGCATGGCGCTGTCGCTGGTCGCCCTGTCGGAGGACCGCCCGACCCGGATCCGGGTGGCGGGGCTCGGCCTCGGGTTCCTGGGCGTGCTGACCGTGCTGGGCGCGTGGCAGGGCTTCCACGGCCTGGACGCCACCGGCACGGCACTGGCCCTGCTCGGTTCCCTCAGCTACCCGGTGGGCTGGATCTACGTCCGGCGCACCCTGGCGGGCACGGGCCACTCACACCTGTCGATGACCGGGGCCCAGCTGCTCCTGGCCACGGTCCAGCTGGCCGTCGTGACGCCGCTGTTCACGACCCTGCCCACCGGCCTGCCCGTCGTGCCGCTGCTGGCGGTCGCCGCCCTGGGCGCCCTGGGCACGGGTCTGGCCGTGCTGCTGCAGTACGGCCTGGTCGCCGAGGTCGGCCCGACGACCGCGCAGATGGTCACGTACTTCATCCCGGTCATCGCAACGGCCGCCGGTGTCGCCGTGCTGGGCGAGTCCCTGAGGTGGTCCACGCCGGTCGGTGCGGTGATCGTGCTGGTGGGGGCGGCCCTCACGCAGGTGCGGCCCCGGCCCCGGCCTCAGACGTAGCCGCGCGCCGGGGCGGGGCGGAGCGCGGAGGCGACGGCGTCGGCGAGGGTCTGCGTGTCGTCCTCGGTGAGCGTCGAGACGGTGATGCGGATCCCCGGCGGAGCGCTCAGCCGGAAGCGGGCGCCGGGGGACACGGCCCAGCCGGCGTGCAGCAGCCGGGCGACGGCCCCGGTCTCGTCCGGCACGGGCACCCACACGTTCATGCCGCTGCGGCCGTGCGCCGCGACACCGCGCCGCGCGAGCGCCGCGATCAGCGCGTCCCGCCGCTGCCCGTACGCCGCCGCCACCCCGGCCGTGTCCACGGCGCCGTCGGCCCACAGCCGCACCAGGGCCCGCTGCGTCAGCAGGCTCACCCAGCCCGGTCCGAGCTGCTGCCGGCCGCGGACCCGGTCGAGGGTCACCCTGTCCCCGGTGAGCAGGGCGAGCCGCAGGTCCGGCCCGAAGGCCTTGGCGGCCGAGCGGATGAACGCCCAGTGCCGGGTGGCGCCGGCCAGCGGGTGCAGGGGCAGGTCGACGATGCCGTGGCCGTGGTCGTCCTCGATCAGCAGCAGCTCCGGGTATTCGCGCAGGACCGCCCGCAGGGCACGCGCCCGTGCGGCGCCCACCGCGGCACCGGTGGGGTTCTGCGCCCGGTCGGTGACGATCAGGGCGCGTGCCCCCGCCGCGAGGGCCCGGCGCACGGCCTCGGGCCGCGGCCCGTCGTCGTCGACCCCGACGGGGACGGTGCGCAGGCCCAGGGCCGGGACGAGGTCGAAGATGCGCCCCCAGCCCGGGTCCTCGACGGCGACCGTGTCACCCGGCTTGAGGTGCGCCGCCAGCACCCGCTCCACTCCGTCGAGCGCACCGGAGACCACGGCGAGCGGCCCGTCCGGCACGCCGTCGGCGTCGAGCCCGGCGCGCGTGGCACGGGCCAGGGCGGGGTCCACCGGATCGTCGTCGTACAGCACGGGCGTCCGGTCGCCCTGGGCGGCCGCCGCCGCGAAGGCGCCCGCGAGCGGCGGCAGCAGCGCCGGATCCGGGTTGCCGCCGGCCACGTCCCGCACCCCGTCGGGAACCTCGACCCGGATGTGGTCCCGGCCGGTCGTGGCCGGCACGGGACGCACCCGGCTGCCGCGCCGGCCCGCGGTCTCGATGACCCCGCGCTCCCGCAGGGTCCGGTACGCGGCCGCGACCGTGTTCGGGTTCACTCCGAGCTGCTGCGCCAACTCCCGCATCGGAGGCAGCAGTTCACCCGGTTGCAGTTCTCCGTCGCCCACGGCCCGCTCGATGCTCGCCGAGATGTCCGCTGCGCGCCGCCCGCTGATCCGATACTCTCCTAGCACAAACTTGATTATGCACTAGTACAATGGAGAGCGCCATGCAGGGGCCCGCGCAGACGCCGCCGACCGACACCGCCTACACCCGGACCGACCGCACCGTCCCGACGCGCTCCGCGGAACGGGCCTCCTACGACAAGGATCTGGTGCACGCGATACTCGACGAGGCCTACGTCTGTCACCTGGGCTTCGTCCGGGACGGCGCGCCGGTCGTCCTGCCGACGCTGTACGCCCGGGTCGGCGAGCGGCTCTACGTGCACGGCTCCACGGGTTCGCGCCCGCTGCGGGCGGCCGGCCAGGCGGACCCGGGGCTGCCGGTGTGCCTGACCGTCACCCACGTCGACGGTCTGGTCCTGGCACGCTCGGCCTTCCACCACTCGATCAACTACCGCTCGGTGGTGGTGCACGGCGTCGCGTACGACGTGACGGACCCGCAGGAGAGGCGCGAGGCGCTGGACGCCCTGGTCGACCACGTCGTCGCCGGGCGCTCCGCCGACTCCCGCCCGGCGAACAAGAAGGAGCTGGCCGCCACGGCGGTGATCCGCCTCGACCTCGACGAGGTCTCCGCCAAGCTCCGCACCGGCGGTGTGAACGACGAGCCGGAGGACCTGGCCCTCCCCCACTGGGCCGGTGTCGTCCCGGTACGCACGGCTTACGGCACCCCGCTCCCCGACCCGGACCTCGCCCCCGGCACCGCGCTGCCCGGCTACCTGCGGTCCCTGTGACGCCGAGTCCACCCCCGGGCCATGCGCTCCCGGCTCCGCTGCCGCGCCCTGCCGTGGACGGCCCCCGGCGCAGCAGGCGGTACTGCCCGACCCTGCGGTCGACCACTGTCCAACCTCGGGGCGTCTCGGCGCAGGGATCCGCGCCCTGCGCCTCGAAGTGACCGACGCGCGTGCCGAGTTGCAAGTTCGCGGCCCGCGAGCCGGCCGAGGTGCGGGAGCGGATCGCCGCGGGCCTCGCGGCCCGCGGCGGCCCGGGTGACGCCCGGGCGCGGGAGCATTTCCTGCGCGGACGGGAGACCTGAGCTCGCGGCTCAGCCGAGCGGCACGGGCTCCCTCTCCGGGCGTGCGCCCCGCGCCTCCGCGACCGCGAGACCGGTGACCGATCCGAGCATCAGCAGGGTCCCGGCCACCGTGGCGCCCGTGAGGTGCTCACCGAGCAGCAGGACGGCCAGCGCGGCGGCGCTCACCGGTTCCAGCAGCATGATCACCGACACGGTGGCGGACCGTACGACGGCCGCGCCCGCGAAGTACAGGCCGTAGGCGAGGGCCGTCGGCACGGCGGCGACGTACACCAGCAGGAGCAGCAGCCGGCCCGGCGCGTCGGTGTGCGGAACCAGCCCCTCCAGCACGGCGAAGGGCAGCAGGCACAGGCTCGTCACGGCGAACGCCCCGACGGTCGTCCCGGAGGAGTCGGCGCCGCCCTCGCGGCCCCACCGGCGGGTGAGCAGCGTCATCGCGCTGTACCCGGCCGCCGACAGCAGCGCCAGCAGCACTCCTGACGGGCGCACGGTCGTACCGCCACCGCCCAGGACCAGCACCGCGAGGCCCGCGAGGGCGCCCGCGACGGCGGCGGTTCCGCCGCGGCCGAGCCGTTCCGCCAGGGTCAGCCGCGCGCCGAGCGCGATCAGCACCGGCCCGGCGCCCAGGGTGACCACGGTGGCCACGGCCAGGCCCGTGGCGGAGACGGCGGCGAAGTAGGCCGTCTGGAAGACGGCGAGCCCGAGCCCCGTGACGCCGGAGCGCGTGACCCTACGGCCGAGCGGCTCGCGGACGGGCGCCGGTTCGGTGCGTGGCCGCAGCGCGCGGACGGCGAGGAGGACGGCCAGTCCGGCGGCGCAGCGCCAGAAGGAAAGGGCGACGGGCCCCATGTCACTGGCCCGGTAGACCAGGGAGGCCGCCGCGCCCGCGGTGCCCCAGGCGGCACCGGCGACGATCAGGTAGAGGAGGCCTCGCCCCACGGGCAGGCCGGTAGCGGTGTTCGACACGTGTTCTCTCCGCAGAGCGCACGGCACGCCGTCACGGCGGAGGCGGCGGTGCGCGGAAGTTCGGAAGGGACCCCGGGTCGATGGACCGGCGGGATCCGCGGACTTCGTCTGCGGGCAGCACCTTCAGCGCGTCGGCGAGAGCGCCGGGCGCGGTTTCCGGAGGGCCCGCCTCAGGCGGCCGGAGGCGGGAGAACGAGTGCGTCGGACGGCATGATCGAGACCCTACGCGCTGCTCCCGCGCCGGGACAATTCCCTTTCCGGACCGCCCCTGGCCACCGGCTGCTCCGCTCCCTTCGCGGGCGTGGACGACTGCGCGATGAACGCCCCCACCAGCACGATCACACCCCCGGCGATCTGCGGGGCGGACAGGTGCTCGCCCAGCAGCACCCAGGCCAGGACGGTGGCGATGACCGCCTCCAGGCAGGCCACCACCCCGGCGACCTGCGGCGAGAGCCGCCGCACGGAGATCACGCCGGTGACGTACGCGACGACTGTGGCGACCAGGACGATCCACGCCAGCAAGGCGATCGCGGCGACGGGCGTGCCGTCCATGTGCGCGGTGCCCGTGAGCACCGACCAGTCCATGCTCCAGGGACGGGCGACCACGGTCAGGACGGCGGCGCCGACCAGCAGCCCGTAGGCGATGACGCCGAGCGGGTCGGGCGTCTCCTCGCCGGCGTCACTGCCCTGGTCGGACAGGACGAAGTAGCCCACCTGGCAGCAGGCGGCGCCGAGGGCGAGCAGCAGACCCAGGGCGTCGAAGCCCAGGCCCGACCACACCTCGACGACGCAGGCGAGGCCGCCGACCGCGAGGACGACACCGACGGCGGCGGCACGGGTCACGGGCCGCCGCTGGACGAAGCGCACCCAGCCCAGCACGAGCGCGGGCGCCAGGTACTCGATGAGCAGCGCGACCCCGACGGGGATCCGGGACAGGGCCGCGAAGTAGCAGGCCTGGACACCGGCCACCGCCAGCAGGCCGAACCCGGCGAGCAGCCCGGGGCGCCGGCGCAGCAGGGACCGGTGCCGCACGGCGAGCGGCAGCATCACCAGGGCCGCCCCGGCGACCCGGAGCCAGACCACGTGGAGCGGGTCGAGGCCCGCCTCGATCAGCGGCTTGGCCGCGACACCGGACCCGCCGAAGGCCACCGCGGAGCCGAGCGCGAGGCTCAGCCCCACCCCCCTGCCGCGTCCGCTCGCGCTGCTGTCAGTCGTACGCACCGGCACATGATGACAGGCGCCGACAGGAGCGTCACCCCCTATGACACCTGTCTCAACCCGTGGACGACCGGAGCGCGGCCGCTCACGGGCCGGTCTCGCCGCACTCCTCCGTGGCGCCGGGCCGGTCCCCGATCAGGGGGCACACCTCGCGCGGGTCGATCCCGGCCCACCGGACCACCTCGACCGCGCGCGCCTGGGGGTCGGCCAGGAGCGCGGCGAGCAGGTCGGTGCCGCGGGCCTGTTCGCCCCGCGCGGCGGCCCGTTCCCGGGCCTCGTCGAGCGACGCGGACGCGAGCGGCGAGAAGCCCGCCGCTCCGGGTGCCGCGGGGAGGGCGCCCGAGTCCTCGACCCGGCCCTGCCAGCGCAGTCCGTAGCCGATGCTGCGCTGGACGAGGTAACCGAGCAGCCGTGCGATCCGCGGCCCGTCGCCGAAGGCGGCACGCACGGCGGGGTCGGACTCCAGCAGGGAGTGCAGCAGATGGGCCGTGTCGACCTGTTGGTCCCCGTCCCGGACCGCCCGGCGGCGGGCGCCGCCGATCACCGGGGCCAGCACGGCACCGAATCCGGCATCGTTGTCGGCGCGCTGACCTTCGGGCTCCCGGGCCGACTGCCGGGGGATCGGGGATCGCGGGGATTGCACACCCCCACCCCATCAGCCCCGCCCGCCCGGGTCATCGGCGGCGGGAACCATCTCCGCGTCCCACGGGAAGTGGACGCGGCCGGGCGGAATCTCCTCCTTGCGGAGGACATCAGACGGGCTCCCCTCGCCTCCCGGTACGACGGACGGCCGGCGGGACCGGCCCACCGGTACACGCCAAGGCGCCCCCGGATCCCTCCGGGGGCGCCTGCCGCAGACCGGCCTCAGTCCTCGTCGGCGAGGATCAGGTACAGCTTCTTGCGCGCCTCGTTGATGACGCCGAGCGCCTTCTCCCGCTGCTCCTTGCTGCCGGTCTTCCAGACCTGCCCGAAGGCTTCCATCAGCCCGAACCCGGCCTGGCGGATCTCGCCGAGCGCTTCCCAGTCGACCCCGCGGGAGGCCTCCTCCCAGGGTGCCTCGGGCCCCTCGCCGGCGGCCTCCCGGCCCGCTTCGGTGAGGGAGAACAGCTTCTTGCCGCCCTCCGACTCGCTGACGATCAGGCCCTCGTCCTCCAGCAGCTGAAGGGTCGGGTAGACCGAGCCGGGGCTGGGCTTCCACGCCCCGCCGCTGCGCTCGGCGATCTCCTGGATCATCTCGTAGCCGTGCATCGGCCGGTCCTTCAGCAGGGCCAGGATCGAGGCCCGCACGTCACCGCGCCGCGCCCGCCCCCTCGGCCCTCCGCGCCCGCGCCCGCCCCAGGGGCCGGGACCGAAGCCCGGCCCGCCGGGCCCGCCCCAGCCGGGACCTCCCGGGCCGAAGGGACCGAAGGCCGCGCGCAGCCCCTCGAAGCCGCCGAGGCCGTGCCGGTGTCCACCGGGTCCGTGTCCGTGCTCGAAACCGTGGGTACGCATTGCCACCACTCCATTCCATCGTTGATCTGTCGCGATGCTTCAACGATATATCGGAACAGCTCGCCCGACAAGGCCCGTCTCCTCAGCGCCCGGGCACGCGTGCCCGTCCGAAGCGGTCCGCACGTCGCGGATTGGCCTTGGCCTGCGGCGTCACCCAGGACCTAGCGTCGGGACATGCGGATCCGAATCGTCGACGCCTTCACCGACCGCCCCTTCTCCGGCAACCCGGCCGGAGTACTGCTGCTGCCCGACGCGGACGCCTTCCCGGACGACACCTGGCTCCAGGACGTCGCCCGGGAGGTCAACCACGCCGAGACGGCCTTCGCCCACCCCCTCCCCCCGGGCGGACGAGCCGACTGGGCCCTGCGGTGGTTCACCCCGGCCACCGAGGTCGCCCTGTGCGGGCACGCCACCCTCGCCACCGCCCACGTCCTGCACACCACCGGCGCCCACGAGGGCCCGGTGCGCTTCGCCACCCGCAGCGGCGTGCTCGCGGCCGCGCCGGCGCCGGACGGCTCCGTGACGATGGACTTCCCGACGGCGCCGCTCACCCCCGCCGATCCGCCCGCCGGCCTCGCCACGGCCCTGGGCGCCGAGCCGCTCACCGTCCTCGACACCGGCCCGGACGTCGGCGACCTGCTGGTCGAGCTCGCCGATGAGCAGACGGTCCGCGGCCTCGTCCCCGACCTGCGGGCCCTCGCCGCCTGCTCCGAGCGCGGCGTCATCGCCACGGCGCGGGCCGCGGACCCGTCCCGGGGCTACGACTTCGTCTCGCGCTGCTTCTTCCCGAACGTCGGCATCGACGAGGACCCGGTGACGGGGAGCGCCCACACCGCACTGGCCCCGTTCTGGTCCGGGCGCCTGGGCCGCCCCGGCCTCACGGGCCTGCAGGCCTCACCCCGCGGCGGCCGCGTGCACACCCGACTGCGCGACGGGCGCACCCTGCTCACCGGCCGTGCGGTCACGGTCCTCGACGGCCGTCTGCTGGCCTGAGACGCCGAAGGGGCGTACGACAACCGTCGTACGCCCCTGTCGCGCCGGCCGTCACGCCGTCGGCAGCCAGCCCACCTTGCCCGCCAGGAGCGCGTACCCGACGAACGCCCCGATGTCGAGCAGCGCGTGCGCCACCACCAGGGGACCGACCCGGCCCCAGCGGCGGTAGAGCCAGACGAAGACGACGCCCATGACCATGTTCCCGACGAAACCGCCGATGCCCTGGTAGAGGTGGTACGAGCCGCGCAGCACCGAACTGCCCACCAGCGCGGCCGTCGGTGTCCAGCCCAGCTGCCCGAGACGGCGCAGCAGGTAGCCGACGACGATGACCTCCTCCAGTACGGCGTTCTGGATCGCCGACAGGATGAGGACCGGGTACTTCCACCACACGGCGGGCAGCGCCTCGGGCACCACGGTGAGGTTGAAGCCGAGGCCGCGGGCCGCGAGGTAGAAGGCGATGCCCGTGCTGCCGATGACCGCGGCGACCGCCGCGCCGCGCCCGAGGTCGGGCCACGGACGCGTGCGGTCGAAGCCGAGGGTGCGCAGGCTCGCGCCCTCGCGCAGCAGGAAGTGGGCGACGAGCGCGACGGGCACCAGCGCGGTGGTGATCCCGAACAGCTGCCAGGCGAGGTCGAGCCAGGGGCGGCCGGGTGCGGCCGAGGCGTTCATGGTGGCCGCCTGGTCCTTGAGCCCGCCGGGCCTGGTGACCGACCCGATGAAGCTGATCAGCGCGGAGACCCCGCTCGCTCCGAGCGACAGCGCGAGGACCAGCAGCGTCTCGCTGCGCAGCATCCGCCGCGAGAGCCCCTGCCGGGGTAGGGAATCGCCCACCGGGCTCGCCTCCGCCTGCACACCCGCCTCCACTTCACCGACCTGTCGGATCAGTATGGCGGCAGCGGGAGGCGGCCCGGTGTGCGCCCTCAGCCCAGCGACACCGGCTCGGGCAGTCCCACGGGCCAGCTGTGCACCGGGTCGCCCTTGTGCATCAGCTCGCGGTACCGCCGGGTGGTGGCGGCCAGCGCGTCCTCCCGGCCGAGGCCCGCGTCGAGTGCCTGGTGGAAGGTCGCGGCCTGCCAGCCGGCCCCGTTCGTGCGGCGCCGGCAGCGCTCCTCGATCACGCCCAGGTACAGGTCGCGGTCGGCCGGTTCGACGCCCCAGGCGTCCAGGCCCGCCTCGGCGAGCGGGAGCAGCTCGTCGCGGATCAGGTTCACCGCGTCGACCTGTGTGACGCCGCCGTGGCGGCCGCGGGGCCAGGTGAAGCGGGCGTCGATGCCGTCCTTGCAGGCGGCGTCGAAGTTGGCGGCGGCCGCCTCGAACGGCAGCCGCGTCCACACCGGCCGGCTCTCCTCGGCGAGGGCCCGGACGACGCCGTAGTAGAACGCCGCGTTGGCGACGATGTCCACGACCGTCGGCCCGGCGGGCAGGACGCGGTTCTCCACGCGCAGGTGCGGGACGCCGTCGGCGACCTCGTACACCGGACGGTTCCAGCGGTAGATCGTGCCGTTGTGCAGCACGAGTTCGGCGAGCGAGGGCGCGCCGCCCCGGTCGATCACCTCGAGCGGGTCCTCGTCGTCGCAGATCGGCAGCAGCGCCGGGTAGTAGCGCAGGTTCTCCTCGAACAGGTCGTACGCGGAGGAGATCCAGCGCTCGCCGAACCAGGTGCGCGGGCGGACGCCCTGGGCCTGGAGTTCCGGCGGGCGGGTGTCCGTGGACTGCTGGAACAGCGGCGGACGCGACTCGCGCCACAGTTCGCGGCCGAACAGGAAGGGCGAGTTGGCACCGACGGCGATCTGCGCGGCGGCGACCGCCTGGGCCGCGTTCCACACGTCGGCGAAGCGGGACGGGGTCACCTGCAGGTGCAGCTGCACGGAGGTGCAGGCCGCCTCGGGCGCGATGGACTTCGAGGTGCACCTGAGGTGCTCCACGCCCTCGATGTCGAGGGTGAACTCCTCGCCGCGGGCGGCCACGATCTGGTCGTTGAGGAGGGTGTAGCGGTCGACGTCGGAGAGGTTCGACGAGACCAGGTCGTCACGGTCGAGCGTCGGCAGAATACCGATCATCACGATGCCGGCGTCGACCTCGGCCGCTTTTCGGTCCGCATATGCCAGTGACGTACGGAGTTCTTCCGCGAGCCGGTCGAATACCCGGCCGTCCACCCGGTGCGGGGGGATGTTGACTTCCAGGTTGAACATGGCGAGCTCGGTTTGGAAGTCGCGGCTCGCGATGCGTTCGAGGACTTGCTTGTTCAACATTTTCGGCATGCCGTCGGCACCCGCCAGATTCAGTTCGATCTCCAGCCCCATGAGGTTCTTGGGGCGGTCGAACCGCTTCTCCGCCAGGAGTCGCTCCAAGCCCGTCAGACACTGACCCAGCTTGTCGCGGTAGCGCTGGCGATCGGACAGGTCGAACCGGCCTGCCACGACCTTCTCCCCCATTGAGCGTCCCTCCTCGGATGTTGCGGGCCGAGATCCGGCCGCCGGGGTCCCGGTCAGGTAAGGGATGCCCAGCGAAAGCGATCGATAACGTCCCGGGCCGTCCCGGTGACCGCTACGCTGGTCACATGTGACCGGTGGCACATTCGCCCGGCATGACGCGCACGACGGGATAGCGGTCCGGCGAACTCGTGAAAAACGCCGACGAGAATGGGCCGACCGCTTCGCGGACGTGTTCCGAGGTCACCGCCGTGCACCCCCGCCTGAAATCGGGATTAATCTCGCGTATCGCCGACCGAATGTACCCTTGTCCTACTCACCGGAAACGGCTAGGCGAAACACAGTCTGAACCCGTGTCGTATAAACTTCGCGAACAAGGCAGAAGGTTGGCGCCCACGGTCGATGGGTTCTGCCGTCGAGGCGATGTTCGACGGGACCCACCCCCCTCTCGTTTCCCTGACCCCGGCCCCTGCCTCTCTGACCTTTCGTGAGCTGACAGCGCCGTCCGCCCCCGCCCTCGCGCCACCGTGCCTTTGAATGAGAGGCGACCCACCATGCCGCTGCATGTCCCGCCGGCTCCCGCGCCCGCACTCCGTTCCGTCCTGGCCGCGCTCTCCTCCCCCACCGCGGTCCGGGAAGCGCGAACTCCCTCCCTGCTCCGCAGCCAGGTGCCCGGCACACCCGAGCTCCCCTTGCCCGTGCACGTGCTGGACCGGGTCACCGCCGAGGGCGTGTCCGCGACCCGGCTGGCCGGGTGGCGGTTCCTGATCCGCTGCGGCGAGCACGCCGTGGCCGCGGCGGACACCATGCTGACGCCGGACGGCTGGACCTTCTCCCATTTCTTCGAGGGCCCGTACATCACCTCCACCGAGCTCGCCCTGCGCCAGGCCGAGGCGATGCCGCAGCCCTACCAGCCGCGCCTGCTGTCGGTCCCCGGGCTCTACATGCTCACGCTGTGGCTGCACGAGGACTGCGCCGCCGACGGGGCCGACGGGCACCCGGCGGCCACCGACCTCCTCGTGCCCCTGGCACCCGCGCCGCCCGGCATCGCGGCCCATCGCCCGCACCGCGTCGCCGAGCTGCTCCCGGTGCTGACCCACCGGGCGAGCCCGACCCGTCTGCTCGGCTCACCCGCCTGAGGCCACCACGGACCGACGTTCACGTACCCCGTCGCCGGAGTCCCGGCGGCGGGGTACGGCCGTTCCCCCTCGTCGGTGCCGGTCCGGCCTCCGCTCCGACGAGCACACCGGGACTCGTACGAGCCGGTCGGAGCGGGTGGCCCGACCGGACTAGCCCCATCAGGCCACGCCGAACCACCCGAAGGGACAGCTCAGTTGGGATGAACCGTCCGCGCGGGTGACGCGTCCTGAAGCGGTGAGAGGCGGTGCTGCGAAATCCCTGCGGATCGACGCCCGTGGGGCAACACTGGGTTCCGACGAACAAACCGACGGGGGGCGGCCATGGACGACACTTCCAGCCGCGGAACAGAAGCGACGGCCGAGCCTGTCGACTCGGTCACCACGTCCACCACGACAGAGCGAAAGATCCCACCCATGTGCCAGCACCAGCCGCCGTGTCCGCCCGCCGACTCCGCCGACCGGGAATCCGCCCGCCTGGTGGCGCACCACCCGGAACAGGGTTGGAGCCTGCTGTGCAACGGCGTCGTGCTCTTCGAGGACACCGGTGAACTGTTGCCGGACGGCCGGGTCATCGCCCCGCACCGTCCGATGGCGGGCAGCCAGGTGACGACGGCCGCCTGAGGGGCCGCCGGGCGGGGCGACACCCCACCCGGCGGACGTCACCCCTTGGTGGCGCCGGCGGTCAGCCCGCCGACGAGCTGGCGCTCGGCGACGGAGTAGAAGGCCAGCGCCGGGACCATGGCCAGCACCAGGTAGGCGAAGACCTTGGCGTACTCCGCGGAGTACTGCCCCTGGAACTGCTGGACCCCGATGGGCAGCGTCCACCACGTCGACTCGGTGAACACCAGCAGCGGCAGGAAGAAGTTGTTCCAGCTGGTGACGACGGCCAGGACGGAGACCGTGCCGAGCGCGGGCCGTGCCATCGGCAGCAGCACCCGCCAGAAGAAGCCGAGGGAACTGCACCCGTCGAGCGTGGCGGCCTCCTCCAGTTCCCCCGGGATCTGCCGGAAGAAGCCCCGCAGGATGATGATCGTCATCGGCAGCCCGAACGCCGCTTGCGGGAGGATCACGCCGAGCGGGTTGTCCAGCAGGCCCAGCGACCGCAGGAGCAGGAACAGCGGCAGGGCCGCCACCGCGAACGGGAACATCAGCCCCAGCGTGAACAGGGTGAACAGCACCTCCCGGCCGCGGAAGGCGAACCGCGCGAAGGAGAAGGCCGACAGCGCCGACACGGCGACGACCAGGACCGTCGTGCCCACCGCGATCAGCGTGCTGTTGCCGATCAGGCGCCAGAAGTCCCCCGAGCCGAGGATCTGGGTGTAGTTGGAGGTCACCCAGGACTCGGGCAGCCCGACCGGGTTGCGGGACAGCTCGTCGGTGGTCTTGAAGCCGGACAGCCCGGCGTAGAGCAGGGGGACGGCCATCACCGCACCCACGACGACCAGGACGAGGTGCAGCGGGAGGTTCCGCCCCTTGCGCACGGCCTGACGACTGGTCACTTTCCGTCTCCCCGCATGGTCGTGGTGGCCCCTTCCAGGTCGCGCCGGAGCACGAACCGCTGGTAGGCGAGGGCGAAGACGAGACTGATGGCGAACATGACCACGCTGATCGCGCCGGCGTAGCCGACCTGGTAGCGCTTGAAGCCGTACTGGAACATGGTCACGGCCATGGTCTCGGAGTGGTGGTCGGGGCCGCCCGCGGTGGTGACCCACACCAGGTCGAACAGCTGGATGGAGCCGATGACCGCCAGGAACACGCTGATGCGCAGGGTGGGTGCGAGCAGCGGCAGCGTGACGTTGCGGAAGCGCTGCCAGGGGCCGGCTCCGTCGATGAGCGCCGCCTCGGTCAGCTCTCTG
Organism: Streptomyces sp. NPDC026246; assembly: GCF_055567995.1. Classification (NCBI taxonomy): domain Bacteria; kingdom Bacillati; phylum Actinomycetota; class Actinomycetes; order Kitasatosporales; family Streptomycetaceae; genus Streptomyces; species Streptomyces sp. NPDC026246. The sequence continues at coordinate 558,493 of NZ_JBVHPJ010000004.1, forward strand.
GGGACGGCCTGGAGGCCGGCCAGGTAAAGCATCACGTGGAAGCCGAAGTACTTCCACGTCATGACCAGGAACAGGGTCGCCATCACGGTGGACTGGTCGGCGAACCACTGCCCGCCCACGCCGTCCAGGCCGATCCGCCCGAGGACCTGGTCGGCGAAGCCGTCGTCCGGGGCGAAGATCATGCCGAAGAGGATTCCGGTGATCGCCTCGGACAGGACGTACGGGGCGAAGAACAGCATCCGGTAGACCGCCCGGCCGCGCATGCGCTGGTTGAGCAGGACGGCCATGGCGAGCGCGAACGGCAGCTGGACGGCGAGTGTGAGCACCACCAGGACGAGACAGCGCCACAGGTCGCCGAGGAAGACGTCGTCCTGGAGGAGCCGGGTGAAGTTCTCGCCGCCGATGTAGTCGGTGGGCATGCCGAAGCCGCCCCAGCGGAAGAACGCGACGTACAGGGCGAACAGCATCGGCAGCAGCACGAGCCCGAGGAACAGCGCGAGCGCGGGCACCTGGAAGCCCACCGCGGTGAGCCAGTGCAGTGTGCGGCGCCGGGCCCGGCTCCCGGACTTCGGCACGGGCGGGGGCGGGGCGCCGGGGCCGGGACCGGTCCGTTTGTCCGGCAGGAACGTGGAGGTCATCGCCGGCTACTGCTCTTCCTTCGCGGTCCTGGTGATGGACTGGGCGACCTGGCCGGGCGACTTGGAGCCGGCGACGAGCGCGGCGACGCTGTCGTTGACCTCCTGGCCGACGGCGGGCGCGTAGGCCTGGTCGAGGTAGAGCTGGAATCCGGTGGCCGCCTTCAGTTGTGCCTGGACGGCCTTGATGTTGGGGTCGGCGATGGCCTTCTCGGCGGCCGGGACGACGGGCAGGACGCCGGTCTTCTCGACCAGTTCCAGGTCGGTGGCCTCGGAGGCGAAGAACTGCAGGAAGTCGACGGCCTCCTGCGGGGCGCCCCGGCGCAGGGCGTGGCCGCCTCCCCCGCCGAACACCTCGGTGATGGTGCCCTTGCCGCCGTCGACGGCCGGGAACGGGAAGAAGCCGAGGTCCTTGCCGAGGCCCTCGCCCGCGTCGGCCTGCACGGTGGGGGCCCACTGGCCCATCAGCTCCATGGCCGCCTTGCCGTTGCCGACGGTGGCGGCCTGGCCGGTGGGCGTGGAGTAGGCGGCGCCGAGGAAGCCCTTCTGGAACGGCTGGAGGGCGACGAGTTCGCCGAGGTGCTCGCCCGCCTCGACGAAGGGGGCGCCGGTGAAGTCCTTGGCGTCGTAGGCCTCCTGCAGCGCGCCGGCGCCGGCGGTGCGCATCGCCAGGTAGGCCCAGTAGTACATGCCGGGCCACTTCTCCTTGCCGGCCAGCGCCAAGGGCGTGATCTTCGCGTCCTTGAGCCGTCGCACGGCGTCGAGGAACGCGTGCCAGGTGGTGGGGGGCCGGTCGATGCCGGCCTCGGCGAAGTGCGCCTTGTTGTACCAGAAGCCGATCATGCCGATGTCGAACGGGATGCCGTAGACCTTGTCGTCGATCAGGTACGGCTCCTTGGCGACCGGGAGCAGCCCCTCGCTCCACGGCTTGGTCCGGTCGGTGAGGTCCTCGACGAGCCCGGCGTCGACCTGCTGCTTGAGCACGCCGCCACCCCAGGTGTGGAAGATGTCGGGCAGCTTCCCGGACGCCGTCAGAGCCGTCATCTTCGACTTGTAGGCGTCGTTCTCCAGCTGGACGATCTTTATCTTCACCTTGGGGTTCTGCGCCTCGTACTTCTTGGCGAGCGAGGCCCAGACGCTCTTGGCGGGCTGGGTGGTGGAGATGTTCCACCACTCGATGGTGGTCGTCCCGGACGATCCTCCGTCCGAGTCCCCGCCGCATGCGGTCAGTGCCGTCGTCCCCAGACCGGCCGCGGCGGAGGCCGCCAGGAAGCCGCGGCGGGACAGTGCCGGGTGGCCCATCATGCGCTCCTCGAAAGTTTCGACTGAGATTCAGAAAGCTGCGTTGATGCCGCACCCTAGAGACAGCGGCCAAACGGTGACAACCCCTCGTGCGCGGTGAATCTTCAGACGGCATAAGGTCGTTGAGGCGCACGAAACATTCGGATACGGCTCCGAACGTTCCGCGTCCGCCCCTGCGACAGCACGTGCGACAGCACGTGCTCTGATCGGGCAGTCCGGCGAGGGCCGTAAGCGAGCCGAGCCGTGCACCGATCCCGCAGCCGCCTCCGCCCGCGCCGCCGCCGTAGGGTGACGGCCATGCAGTCGTACACGATCGGCCAGGCAGCACGGCTGCTCGGCGTGAGCCCCGACACCGCGCGGCGCTGGGCGGACGCGGGCCGCATCACCACCCATCGGGACGAGACCGGACGGCGGCTCGTCGACGGACGGGACCTGGCCGCCTTCTCCGTCGAACTCGCCAGGTCCGCCACTCCCGAGGACGACGCCCCCTACACCTCGGCCCGCAACGCCTTCCCGGGCATCGTCACCGCCATCAAGCTCGGGGACGTCGCCGCCCAGGTGGAGATCCAGGCCGGCCCGCACCGGCTGGTCTCCCTGCTCACCCGGGAGGCCGTGGAGGAACTGGGCCTGGAGGTCGGCATGGAGGCCACGGCCCGCGTGAAGTCGACCAACGTGCACATCGACCGGGTCTGACGTCTCCGCCGCCCGCACATACACACCTACAGCCCCCGTTCGCGTCGCTCATGCGATGCGACAGGAGACTTATGCCTGGCAGATGCGCCAGTATGATCGGCGTATCGGAAGGGCCCTGCGGGTTCTTCCCCCGCCGGCAGAGGGAGTGGCCCCGAGATGATCCGTCCCGCGCAGAGGACCCGCCGGACACTCCGGGTCGCCGGCGGGGCCGCGGCGGCGCTGCTGGCCCTGAGCGCCTGCTCCTCCACGGACTCGGACGCGGCGCCGGGCAAGGACGCGTCCGACTCCTCCGCGCTGTCGGGCACGGTCACCGTGTTCGCCGCCGCCTCCCTCCAGGAGAGCTTCGAGAAGCTCGGCACCACCTTCGAGAAGCAGCACCCGGGCACCGAGATCACCTTCAGTTTCGGTGGCAGCGACAGCCTCGCCGCGGGCATCAACAGCGGCGCCCCGGCCGACGTCTTCGCCGCCGCCAGCCCCAGGACCATGAAGCTCGTGACGGACCGGGAGGGCACGGCGGGCGCCCCCGCCACCTTCGTCCGCAACCGCCTGCAGATCGCCACCCTGCCCGGCAACCCCGACGGGATCACCTCCCTGAAGGACCTCGCGAAGCCCGGCCTCAAGGTCGTGCTGTGCGACAGGACGGTCCCGTGCGGTGCGGCCGCCCAGAAGGCCCTGAAGGCGGGCGGCCTCAAGGTCACACCCGTCTCCTACGAGCAGGACGTCAAGAGCGCGCTGACGAAGGTCGAGCTGAAGGAGGCCGACGCGGCCGTCGTCTACCGCACCGACGTGCGGGCGGCGGGTGACAAGGTGGACGGCGTGGACTTCCCCGAGTCGGCCGACGCCGTCAACGACTACCCGATCGCCCTGCTCGACGACGCCCGCAACCCCGGGACCGCCAAGGCCTTCATCGCCCTGGTGCGCTCCGCCGAGGGCCGCGAGGTGCTGTCCGGGGCCGGGTTCCTCGAACCGTGACCGGCGCGCAGGAGAGCCGTCCGCACCGCACACGCCGGCGCGGCGGCAGCCCGCGTGGCCGGACCCGGACGGTACCGGTCCCCCTGCTCGTCCCCGCCGTGATCGGGCTGGCCTTCCTGCTCCTGCCGCTGATCGCCCTGCTGGTGCGGGCACCCTGGCGCAGCCTGCCCGACCAACTGACCAGCCCGCAGGTCTGGGAGGCGCTCCGGCTCTCCCTGGTGTGCGCCACGGCGGCGACGGCTCTGAGCCTCGTCGTCGGCGTGCCGCTGGCCTGGCTGCTGGCCCGCACGAACTTCCCCGGCCGGGGCTTCGTACGGGCCCTGGTGACCCTGCCCCTGGTGCTGCCGCCGGTCGTGGGCGGTGTGGCCCTGCTGCTCGCGTTCGGACGCAACGGCGTGGTGGGCCAGTGGCTGGACTCCTGGTTCGGCATCACGCTGCCCTTCACCACGGCGGGCGTCGTCCTGGCGGAGACCTTCGTGGCGATGCCGTTCCTCGTCATCAGCGTGGAGGGCACCCTGCGGGCCGCCGACCCCCGCTACGAGGAGGCCGCCGCCACCCTGGGCGCCTCCCGCTTCACCGCGTTCCGCCGGGTCACCCTGCCGCTGATCGCGCCGGGCATCGCAGCAGGGGCGGTCCTGGCCTGGGCCCGGGCCCTGGGGGAGTTCGGGGCGACCATCACCTTCGCGGGGAACTTCCCCGGCCGCACGCAGACCATGCCGCTGGCCGTCTACCTGGCCCTGCAGAACGACCCGGCGGCGGCGATCGCCCTCAGCCTGGTGCTGCTGGCGGTGTCCATCGCGGTGCTGGCGGCCCTGCGCGAGCGGTGGATGACGGCGTCGTGACCGACCGTATGCGCGGCCGGGCGCGCTCCCACCACGAGAGCGACCGCCACCTGCCCGACGACGACCCTTTCGACCTCTGGACGACGCACCCATGACCGACCCCGACGACGACACGCCCCGGCGCCCCCTCCCCCAGGGACTCGACGCCCGTCTCCTCGTCGACCGGGGTGCGTTCCGGCTGGACGTCACGCTGACCGCCGCCCCGGGCGACGTCGTGGCCCTGCTGGGCCCGAACGGCGCCGGCAAGACGACCGCCCTGCGCGCTCTGGCCGGCCTCGTCCCCCTCACCTCCGGGCATCTGCGCCTGGACGGCACGACGCTGGACGGCTCGCCGCCCGAGGCCCGGCCCGTGGGCGTGGTCTTCCAGGACTACCTGCTCTTCCCGCACCTGACCGCCCTGGACAACGTGGCCTTCGGCCCGCGCTGCCGGGGCGCCGGCAAGGCCGAGGCACGCGCCCGGGCCGCCGAGTGGCTCGACCGCATGGGCCTCGCGGACCATGCCGGGGTCAGGCCCCGCCGTCTCTCCGGGGGCCAGGCCCAGCGCGTGGCCCTGGCCCGGGCCCTGGCGACGGAGCCCCGCCTGCTGCTCCTGGACGAGCCCCTGGCCGCCCTCGACGCCCGGACCCGCCTGGAGGTGCGCGCCCAGCTGCGCCGGCACCTCGCCGCGTTCGAGGCCGTGGCCGTACTCGTCACCCACGATCCGCTGGACGCCATGGTGCTGGCCGATCGCCTGGTCGTCGTCGAGCACGGCGCGGTCGTCCAGGAGGGCACGCCCGCGGACATCGCCCGCCACCCCCGGACCGACTACATCGCGCGGCTCGTCGGCCTCAACCTCTACCGGGGCCGGGCCGAGGGCCACACCGTCCGGCTCGCCGCGGGCCCCGCCATCACCACCACCGAGGAGCTGTCCGGGCCGGTCTTCGTGGCGTTCCCGCCGGGCGCGGTCACGCTGCACCGCGAGCGTCCGGCCGGCTCCAGCGCCCGCAACCTGTGGCGCTGCGAGGTCGCCGGGCTGGAGACGCACGGCGACCAGATCCGCGCCGACCTCACCGGCGAACTCCCCCTCACCGCCGACCTGACCACGGTCGCGGCGGCCGAACTCGATCTGCGCCCCGGGGCGCCGGTGTGGGCGGCGGTCAAGGCGACGCAGACCCACGCCTACCCGGCGTGACACCCGGGCCCGCGGTCTCCTTCACCGGGTCGCTCTCGCGGAGCGGCCGACATGCCGGGAGGGGCCCCGCCTCCGCGGAGCCCCTCCCTGGAACGGTGCGACCGATCGGCCGGATCAGTCGTCGTACGCGTCCAGCGGCGGGCACGAGCAGACCAGGTTGCGGTCGCCGTAGGCCTGGTCGATGCGGCGGACCGGCGGCCAGTACTTGTCGGCGGCCGACACCCCGGCCGGGAAGACGGCCTCCTCGCGGCTGTAGGCGTGCTCCCACTCGCCGGCGAGGGCGTCGGCGGTGTGCGGGGCGCCGCGCAGCGGGTTGTCCTCCGCGGGCCACGCGCCGGAGCCGACCTTCTCGATCTCCGCGCGGATGGCGATCATCGCCTCGCAGAACCGGTCGAGCTCGGCCAGGTCCTCCGACTCGGTCGGCTCGATCATCAGCGTCCCGGCCACGGGGAACGACATCGTCGGCGCGTGGAAGCCGTAGTCGATCAACCGCTTGGCCACGTCGTCGACGCTCACGCCGGTCGCCTTGGTCAGCGGACGCAGGTCGATGATGCACTCGTGCGCCACGAGCCCGCCCGGGCCGGTGTAGAGCACCGGGTAGTGCGGCTCCAGCCGCTTGGCGATGTAGTTGGCGCTGAGCACGGCCACCTGCGTGGCCCGCTTCAGCCCCTCACCGCCCATGAGCCGGACGTAGGCCCACGAGATGGGCAGGATGCCGGCCGAGCCCCACGGGGCCGCCGAGATCGGTCCGACGCCCGTCTCGGGACCGGCCTCGGGCTGCAGCGGGTGGTTCGGCAGGTACGGCGCGAGGTGCTCGCGCACCGCCACCGGGCCGACGCCGGGACCACCGCCGCCGTGCGGGATGCAGAACGTCTTGTGCAGGTTCAGGTGCGAGACGTCACCGCCGAAGTGCCCGGGCTTGGCGAGGCCGACGAGCGCGTTGAGGTTGGCGCCGTCGACGTAGACCTGGCCGCCCGCCTCGTGCACCTGCGCGCAGATGTCGGCGACGTGCTCCTCGAACACCCCGTGGGTCGACGGGTAGGTGATCATCAGCACGGCCAGCTGGTCGCGGTACTGCTCGATCTTCGCCCGCAGGTCCTCGACGTCGATCTCGCCGTCCCCGGCGGTCTTCACGACGACGACCTTCATGCCGGCCATCACGGCGCTGGCCGCGTTGGTGCCGTGCGCGGACGACGGGATCAGGCAGATGGTGCGCTGCTCGTCGCCGTTGGCCCGGTGGTATCCGCGGACGGCCAGCAGACCGGCCAGCTCGCCCTGCGAACCGGCGTTGGGCTGCAGGGAGACCTTGTCGTAGCCGGTGACCTCGGCGAGACGGTCCTCGAGCTCGTGGATCAGGGTGAGGTACCCCGCGGCCTGCTCGGCGGGGGCGAAGGGGTGCAGCTGCCCGAACTCGGGCCAGGTGACCGGCTCCATCTCCGTGGTCGCGTTGAGCTTCATGGTGCACGAGCCCAGCGGGATCATGCCCCGGTCGAGCGCGTAGTCCCGGTCGGCCAGCTTGCGCAGGTAGCGCAGCATGGCCGTCTCGGAGCGGTGCTGGTGGAAGACGGGGTGGGTCAGGTAGTCGTCGGTGCGCAGCACGGCGGCCGGGAGGACCTCCTCGGCGGCGGCGTCCAGGGTCTCCACGCTGCCCTCGACGCCGAAGGCGGCCCACACGGCGCGCAGCTGGGCGCGGGTGGTGGTCTCGTCGCAGGCGATGGAGACGTGGTCGGCGTCGACGAGGCGCAGGTTCACCCCGTTGTCCCGGGCGGCGGCCACGACGTCGGCGGCCCGGCCCTCGACCCGCGCGGTCACGGTGTCGAAGTAGGAGCCGTGCACGACCTCGACCCCGCCGTTCGCCAGCCCGGCGGCGAGGACGGTGGCGTACCGGTGGGTGCGCTGGGCGATGCCCTTGAGGCCGTCGGGCCCGTGGTAGACGGCGTACATGCCGGCCATGACGGCGAGCAGCACCTGCGCGGTGCAGATGTTGCTGGTGGCCTTCTCCCGGCGGATGTGCTGCTCGCGGGTCTGCAGCGCCAGCCGGTAGGCCCTGTTCCCGTCGACGTCGACGGACACGCCGACGAGCCGGCCGGGCAGGCTGCGCGCCATCTTGTCCTGGACGGCCATGTAACCGGCGTGCGGACCGCCGAAGCCCATGGGGACGCCGAAGCGCTGCGTCGTGCCGACCGCGATGTCCGCACCGAGCTCACCGGGGGACTTCAGCAGCGTCAGCGCGAGCAGGTCGGCGGCGACGGTGACGAGGGCCCCGAGCCCGTGCGCCTGGTCGATGACCGGCTTGATGTCCCGCACGGCTCCGGAGGCGCCCGGGTACTGGATCAGTACGCCGTTGATCTCGCGCTCGGCGATCTCGGCGGGGATGCCGTCGGCGAGGTCGGCGACGACGACCTCGACACCGGTCGGCTCGGCGCGGGTCTGGATGACGGCGATGGTCTGCGGCAGCGCGTCCGCGTCGACCAGGAACAGGCCCTTCTTGTTCTTGCCCAGGCGCCGCGACAGCGCCATGGCCTCGGCGGCCGCGGTGCCCTCGTCGAGCAGCGAGGCGCCCGAGGTCGGCAGCCCGGTGAGGTCGGCGACCATGGTCTGGAAGTTCAGCAGCGCCTCGAGCCGGCCCTGCGAGATCTCCGGCTGGTACGGCGTGTAGGCCGTGTACCAGGACGGGTTCTCCATGACGTTGCGCAGCACGACCGGCGGCGTGTGGGTGCCGTGGTACCCCAGGCCGATCATCGAACCGAGGACCTGGTTGCGGTCGGCGAGGGAACGCAGCTCGGCGATCACCTCGGCCTCGCTGCGGGCGCCCGGCAGGTCCAGCGCCTCGGCGCTCTTGATCACGGCCGGGACCGCGGCGGCCGTCAGCTCGTCCAGCGAGCCGTAGCCGACGTGGGCCAGCATCTTGGCACGGGCCTCGTGGTCGGGCCCGATGTGGCGCTGCTCGAAGGGGACTGCCTCTTCGAGTTCGGAGAGCGGAATGCGGTGGGCGGTCATTGCGGAGGCCTCCTGGTCTGACGCGACCTGCGAGGGGCACCACGGCGCGGGTACCCGGACGGCCTCCCCCTCTGTCATCTCAACCTGAGAGCTTCACCGGATCGCCCGAAGACGTCCGGTTTTCACCGTCGGTGAGAGCGGAAGCCGTCGACACCCGCCCTGCTTTCCAGAGTGACCTCGTCCGTGCGGTACGTGTGCCTGAGAGATTCCGGGGAGGATTTGCTCCTTCGGCGCCTCCGATGGTGTCTGGAGGACTCTCCCGCACGGGGTCAGCAGCCGCTGTCAGCGTACCAGCGAGGTCAACGCACGAGCCTTCGAGTGGCCGCATCCCTGCTTGTACCGTTTTGTTAGGTCTACAGGTGACTTGCGACCATGTGGAGGGCCCGTGCGTACCGACATCGATCCGCGCAGTCTGATCGGCCGCAAGGCGTTCGACCGCAACGGCACCAGGATCGGCACCATCGACGAGGTGTACCTCGACGACGCCACGGGCGAGCCGGAGTGGGCGGCGATACGCACCGGTCTGTTCAGCAGGGACGCGTTCGTCCCGCTCGAGCCCAGCGAGCTGATCGAGGGCGCGCTGCACGTCCCCTTCGAACGCGCCCTCATCAAGGACGCCCCCGACTTCGGGGTGGGCCGCCACCTCTCCCCGGAGCAGGAACTCCAGCTCTACCACCACTACGGCCTGGACATCGCCGCCCCGCCCCCGCTCCCGGACCGCGACTTCGGCAGACTGGCGGGCACGGACGAGACGAAGGCCTGAGCACGTCCCGGTCCCGGCAGCACCCCGGGCGCCGATCCTCCTACGCCCGCACGGCCCCGGACGGCCGGTCCTGCGGCCCGGCAGCCGCACAGCCCTCCCCCGCGGCCGCGGCCTCGCGCTCCTCGCCGTCCCGCACCGTCGCGACACCTCCACCCTCAGGTCCGGATAACACCAGCGGCAGCGGATCCGCCGGCTCCAGCAGGGGGTCGTCGATGCGGAAGGTGCGCACCCGCCCCGGCCCCGAGGCGGGCGTCTCGAACCGTACGGTGACCCGCCCCAGGCCGCTGCCCTGCACCCACCCGTGCCCGAACTCGGCGTGCCGCACGTCGTGCCCGGCGGGCCAGCGCCGCTCGGCCAGTGACGGCGGCTGCTCCTCGGCCGGCACGGCGGCACGCTCCTCGGCCGGTCCTTCCGTCTCCGCCCGCTCCCCCGCCGCCTGCGCGAACAGGTCCTCCTGCGTGTAGTCGGCGAGACCGGTGACGCCCACCCCCAGCAGCCGCACTCCCCCCGTCGTGTCGACGGAGTCCAGCAGCCGGGCCGCCGCCTCCCGGATCACCGCGGGGTCGTCCGTGGGGCCGCGCAGCGTCTCGGAGCGGGTGAGGGTCGAGAAGTCGTAGCGCCGCACCTTCAGCACGATCGTCCGCCCCGAGAGCCCGGCTCCGCGCAGCCTGCGCACGCACCGGCCGGCGAGCCGCTGCACCTCCAGGCCCACCCGGGTCCGGTCGTGGATGTCCACGTCGTAGGTGTCCTCCACCGAGACCGACTTGGCCTCCCGCTCGGCGACCACGGGCCGGTCGTCCCGCGCGAGCGCCATGGCGTACAGGCCGTGCCCGTGGGCCTTGCCCAGCAGCCGGACCAGTTCGTCCTCGCCGGCCTCGACGATCTCCTCGACCGTCGTGATACCGGCCCGCCGCAGGTGGTCGCCCGTCGCCGGGCCCACCCCCGGCAGGGTCCGCACGGACATCGGCCCGAGCATCGCCCGCTCGGTCCCCGGCTCGATCACCACCAGACCGTCCGGCTTGGCCTGCTCGGAGCCGATCTTCGCGAGCATCTTGGAGGCGGCCAGCCCCACCGACCCGGTGAGGCCCGTGGCGGCGCGGATGTCGGCCCGCAGCTGCGCCCCGACCAGCCGCGCGGAGGGCTCGTCCCAGGCCTTTCCGCCGGCCTCCAGATCGACGAACGCCTCGTCCAGGCTCAGGGGCTCCACGAGCGGCGACAGGGCCCGCAGCAGCTCCATCACCCGCTCGCTGATGGAGCGGTAGAGCATGAAGCGCGGCACGAGATAGGCGGCATGGGGCGCCAGCCGCCGGGCCTGCCCCATGGGCATCGCCGAATGCACCCCGAAGACCCGGGCCTCGTACGAGGCGGTCGCCACGACACCCCGGGGTCCCAGCCCGCCCACGACCACGGCCTTCCCGCGCAGACTCGGCTTGGAGGCCTGCTCCACCGAGGCGAAGAAGGCATCCATGTCGAGATGCAGGATCGTGGGCGCGGTTCTCACATCTCCGATGCTGCCCTACCGCACTGACAACGCCCTGCCCGGGCGCCCCGGAGGCCCGGGGCCGCTCAGACCGCGCGGTTGCGCCGCCGGGCCAGCTCGTCCGCCGGGTTCGAGCCGATCAGCGTCTCCCCGGTGTCGACGCGCTCCCCGTGCAGCTGGGACAAGGCGCTCTCCACGTCCCGCCACACGACGCCCACGGCGATCCCGAAGACCCCCTGGCCCCCTTGCAGCAGGGCGTGGACCTCGTCGGGCGAGGTGCACTCGTAGACCGTGGCGCCGTCGCTCATCAGCGTCATCCGCTCCAGGTCGCTGAAACCGCGCTCCCTGAGGTGCTGCACCGCCGTGCGGATGTTCTGCAGCGAGACCCCGGTGTCGAGGAACCGCTTGACGATCTTCAGGACGACGACGTCCCGGAAGCTGTACAGCCGCTGTGTCCCGGACCCGTACGCGGGGCGCACACTCGGCTCCACGAGCCCCGTGCGCGCCCAGTAGTCCAGTTGCCGGTAGGTGATGCCGGCCGCCGCGCAGGCCGTGGGGCCGCGGTAACCGATCTGCTCGGACGCCATGGACGTCGTCCCTCCGCTGCTCGGCACCGCCACGGGTCGCTGCGCAGCGTGGTCGGCCGCACTGTCGGGCTGGGGACACGCCCCGCTCGCGCGGAGCCGTGAGCCGGGGGGAGGGTACGGACCGCTCGCCCTGAGACTGCGCTCGGGGCCGCCCCCGGCCGTACCGCCGCCGCTGCTTCTCACGCCGACCTCCGTCCTTGACCTGCCTTCCCGACGGTAGGCAGTCACCCGGGGTGCGTCAACGATCGCCACACTCGCCACGCCGAGTGATAATCACCCTGAGAGTGGTTTCCCGTGCCCCTCTGCGGGGAAAGGCTAGCCGAATGCCCTCGTGGCGCCCGGTATGACGCTCTCACACGCCGGTGGCACATGCGGGCATTTCGCTCGCTGAGCACAGCTGTGCGGGGCAGCCTCCGGACGCCTCACTGGTTGCTGCTGCCGAAGTCCTCCGGGGAGATCTGGTCGAGGAACTCGCGGAACTTCTCGACCTCGTCCTCCTGCTCGTCCGGGATCGCGATACCGGCGTCGTCGAGCACCGTGTCACTGCCGTAGATCGGCGTGCCGGTGCGCAGCGCGAGCGCTATGGCGTCGGAGGGGCGGGCACTCACCTCGACACCGCTGGCGAAGACCAGCTCCGCGTAGAAGACGCCCTCACGCAGGTCCGTGATGCGCACTTCCGTGAGCTCCTGGCCGACGGCCTCCAGCACGTCCTTGAACAGGTCGTGGGTCAGCGGTCGCGCCGGAGCCATGCCCTGCTGGGCGAAGGCGATCGCCGTCGCCTCCCCCGGTCCGATCCAGATGGGGAGGAAACGGTCGCCTCCCACTTCACGCAGCAGCACGATCGGTTGGTTGGAGGGCATTTCCACCCGGACACCTACGACATCGAGCTCGTTCACACAGCAACCCTAGGCCGTGCCCGGGATGTTTGGGTAGTCGGGCCGGGATCGGGGGTCCTGTCCCGGCCCCCGCCGTTCCCCCGTCAGGGCTGCCGCAGGCCGAGTGCCGCCCGCACCAGAGCGGCGTGCAGCTTCACCGTGAGCCCCGCCAGCTCCTTCGTCCGGGCCTGTGCGTGCGCCCTGGTCTGCGGGTTGCGGTGGCGCCTCAGCGGAGCCACCACCTGGTCCACGAGCCCCGCCTCACGGTCGGCGGCGGCCTTCATCGCCCGCAGGTGCCGGGGCTCGATCCCGAACCTTCCCAGCTCACCGACCAGCTCCGCGACCGTCACCGCCTCGGCGTCGAACGCCCCGTCCTCCAGTGGAGTGAGCAGCCCGTAGGACTCCCACTCCTTGAGCTCCTGCTCCTCGATGCCGGCGGCGGCGAGCAGCTCGGCACGCCCGATCCGGGCCGCCGTCGGCCCCTCGGGCGTCTCGGGCACCGCCTCCCCGTCCCGCTGACGGCCCACGACGGGCAGCTGGACGGCCTCACCCCGCTCCATGGCCTCCAGGTGCTCCCGGATGACCTTCAGGGGCAGGTAGTGGTCCCGCTGCATCCGCAGCACGTGCCCGAGGCGCTCCACGTCCCGGGCGCTGAACTTGCGGTACCCCGACGGGGTCCGCTGCGGTTCGATGAGGCCCTCCGACTCCAGGAAGCGGATTTTGGAGACGGTGACCTCGGGAAACTCGTCGCGCAGCACGGTGAGCACCGTGCCGATGCTCATCAGCCCACTGTCCGTGGCGGCGGCGCCGTGTCCGGCACCGCCGCTCGGTGTTTGACGCATGGACCTTCCCTGACGGACGGACCTTCACCGGGGTCCCGGGAGCGGCAGCGGGCTCAGTAGCCCCGCTGGCTCGCGTAGAAGACCAGCCGGTACTTGCCGATCTGCACCTCGTCGCCGTTGTTCAAGGCGACCTGGTCGATCCGCTCGCGATTGACGTAGGTGCCGTTGAGGCTGCCGACGTCGGCCACGGTGAACGAGCCGTCCTGGGCGCGGCGGAACTCCACGTGCCGCCGGGAGACGGTCACGTCGTCCAGGAAGATGTCGCTCTGCGGGTGCCGCCCGGCCGTCGTCAGATCGCCGTCCAGCAGGAAGCGGCTGCCCGAGTTCGGCCCGCGGCGCACGACCAGGAGCGCGGAACCCAGCGGCAGCGCGTCCACCGCCGCCTGCGCCTCGGGCGACAGCGTCGGCATCGGCGTCTGGCCGGTGGTCTCGCTGTCGTAGGCCTCGAGGCCGGAGATGGAGATCGTGGACGTCGTCTCGGACGGGCGCTCGGCTGCCGCACCCGCTCGCAGCGGCGCACCGCAGTTCGAGCAGAAGCGGCTGTTCTCCGCGTTGCGGTTGCCGCAGCGCGTACACACCAGGGCCGACATGGGATCCTCCTGCCGCGGCTGCTCACCCGGAGCGTGGGACGCGTACGGGTCGGAGAACCCACCCGCACCTGAGGCTGACGGCTGGCCGAAACCTATTCCGCCGGACCGCGCAGGGTCAACCGACGGCGCGCCCTGGCCACCCGGGACCTCGCCACCCTGGCCGCCGACCTGGTCCCGGAACAGCGGCCGCTGGCCCTCCGCGTCAGGCTGTGCGCGATGGCGGGCGGTCGCGTTGTCGCTGCCCTCTCGCGCGCTCTTGCCGAACAACTTCGCAAACAACTTCACGGGCGATTCCCCTTGACCGAAACAGACCCGCCCGTGGGGCAGGACGAACCCTGACTGAACACTCTGGCCGACCCGGACATCCTGACAACGTCCGTCTGCACCAGACAGTTTCCACCACGCACCACCCAATCGGTGCGTCGACCCCCCGCAACCTCATGCCCTCGCCGGACGACGCCCATGCGCCCCCGGTTCACCGCGAGGACGACCGAGCGTAGTCAGGCCGCTTCGCCGCTCGCAAGGCGTCCACGACCACGTCGGTCGACCGCTCGATCGTGACGGTGGCCTGTTCCTTCTCGAGAGTCTGCACCACGCCTCCGGGGATGTTGAGCGCCGGCTCCAGGTCCTGCGGCTTGCCGATGACAAGGAAACGATAGGGCGCTTTGATCTTGTTCCCGTCGACGCTCACCCCCTTGCCCGAGTCGCTGAGGTACGTGCCGGCGACGACCCGGACGCCGTTCACCTGGATCGCCTCGGCCCCGGCCGCGCGCAGCTCCTGAACCGCGTCGAGCAGCATGTCCGCCTCGACCGTCCCCTTCGTGTCCTGGATCGTCATGGTGATGCCGGGCCCCTGCGCGGCCACCGTGCCCGCCAGGATGCCGAGTTGCCGCTCCTTCTCGACCGTCTGCTTGCGGGCCTCTTCGGCCTGGTCGGAGCTGTTCTCCAGCTCGTCGCGCTGCTTCTCGAGGCCCTGCTTCTCGTCTTCAAGACGCTGGGTGCGGTCATCCAGTTCATCGAGGATGCGGACGAGATCCTCCTGCCGCGCACCGCGCAGGGCGCTGTCGCTGTCGCTGTTGGAGGCCACCTGCACCGCCAGCCCGAAGCCGAGGCCGAACAGCAGCAGCGCGACGATCAGTTGCGCCCGGCTGAGCCGCGGCGGCCACAGCCCCTGCACCAGCCGCTGCCGGCCCGTCAGCCCCGGCCCGGCGGCGGCCTGCGGCCGCGGTTCCGGTCCGGCCTCCGGCGGGGCCTCCGGCGCCGGGGCGTCGTCGGGCGCGGGGGATGCACCGGGCACCTCCTGCGGCAGTTCGCGGCGCAGCCCGCTCCCGGCCGTCCCGCCGTCGGGCTGCGCACCGGGCACGTGACGGTGCTCGTCGGGGTGCTGGTCGTCGCGTTCACTCATCGGCCTCACGCCCGGAACACGTGCCGGCGGATCGCCGCGGCGTTGGAGAAGATGCGGATGCCGAGGACGACCACCACACCGGTGGACAGCTGGGCTCCCACACCCAGCTTGTCGCCCAGGAAGACGATCAGCGCGGCCACGACCACGTTCGACAAGAACGACACGACGAAGACCTTGTCGTCGAAGATGCCGTCGAGCATCGCCCGCAGGCCTCCGAAGACGGCGTCGAGCGCCGCCACGACGGCGATCGGCAGATAAGGCTCGACCACCGCCGGAACCTCAGGCCGGACCAACAGGCCGGCCACGACTCCCACGACGAGGCCCAGTACGGCGATCACGATGTGCCCTTCCCGCTCTTCTCGGTGCTCGGCTGTGCGGTGCGCACGGTCACACTCGGCGCGGCAGGCAGCCGGAGGTCGTCCTCCGCGGAGATGCCTGTCCGGATGCCGTAGCTCTCCTGCAGCACGTTCAGGTAGATCCCGTCCGCGCTGTTCTGGAACCGCGTGCTGAGCCGCTGCCCGTCCCCCACCGCGAGCACCGTGTACGGCGGCACCAGCGGTTTGTTGTCGACCAGTATGGCGTCCCCGGCGGCCCTGATCGCCGACAGTGCCGTCAGCCGCTGCCCGTTGATGGAGATCGCCTCGGCGCCCGACTCCCACAGCCCGTTGACCACACGCTGCATGTCCCGGTCGCGCACCCGGCCCGTGTCGGAGAACCCGGAGGTGCCACGGGGTTCGCCGTCACCGCCCGTACCGGCTTCCTTGGCGTCGTTCACCACGAGCTTCACGCCGGGGCCGTGTACCGCGACGGCGCCGGACAGGATGCCCACCAGGTCGGAATCGGCGCCGCCGCCGCTGTGCTTCAGCGCCTCGCGCTGCCGCGCGCTCACGTCCGCGCGCAGTTCGTCGACGGCGTCCTCCAGCTCGTCGGCCGCCTCGGTCTCCCGCTCGATGCGGTCGACCAGTTCCTCGCGCTCCTTGGCCACCACCGGGGCTGCCACCCTGGCCTGGGCGGCGCCGACGGTCACGACCAGTGCCGCGAGCACCAGACCCGCCGCCAGCCCGAGCTTGGCACGCAGGGTCTTCGGCATGCCGCCGTCGCCGGCGGCCTTCTTGCGCGCCGCGGCCTCGGCGTAGCCGTCGTCGAGGCTGTGGTCCATGACGTTGGTGAGCAACGACATGGAAGCGTCCGGGCGCCGCGGCCGCGCTGGTGTGCTCCGAATGGGGGGTTGCTGCGGCATGCCGCACATCGTCGCACGTCACGGCCACTACCTCCGAACGGCCCCACCGGCGTGCCGGACAGGCCCCGTTGGGGGCACATGTCCGGCACGCACGCGTGCGGGCCGTTCTATCCGCCGGTCACCGACCGGCGCTGTCCACCACCGCGGCCCACTCGTCGAGCAGCGCCTGCGCGGAGGCGTCGTCCGGGCCCTCGGCCCACAGGTGGGTGACGGCCTCGGCCGGGTCGGGCAGCACCATGACCCAGCGGCCGTCGGTCTCCACCACGCGCACCCCGTCCGTGGTGTCCACGGACCGGTTCCCGGCCGCTTCGACGACCCGGCGCATCACCAGGCCCTTGACGGCCCACGGGGTGGCCAGGTCCCGCTTCAGGACGTGCGCCCGCGGGATCCGAGCGTCGATCTGGCTCAGCGTGAGCTGCGTCCGCGCCACCAGTCCGATGAGCCGCACGAAGGCCGCCGTGGCGTCGTACACGCTGCTGAACTCGGGGACGATGAAGCCGCCCTTGCCGTCGCCGCCGAAGATGGTGCCTTCCTCGCCGCCGACCCGCGTGAGGTCGTCGGGGGACGTCGTCGTCCACTCGACCTGCGTGCCGTGGTACGCCGCCACCTGCTCGGCGATCCGGGTCGTGGTGACCGGGAGCGCGACCCGGCCGCTGCGCCGCTCGGCGGCGACCAGGTCCAGCATCACCAGCAGCGCGCGGTCGTCCTCGATGATCCGGCCCTTCTCGTCGACGAGCGACAGCCGCTCGCCGACCGGGTCGAACCGCACACCGAACGCGGCGCCCGAGGACGCCACGATCTCCCCGAGCCGCACCAGACCCGAGCGCCGGACGTCGGCCGTCTCGGTCGGCCTGGCCTCGTCGAGACCGGGGTTGATCGTCAGCGAGTCGACACCGAGCTTGCCGAGCAGGCTCGGCAGCACGAGGCCGGCGCTGCCGTTGGACGCGTCCACGACGACCTTGAGCCCGGACTCCGCGATCCCGGTCGTGTCGACGTTCCGCAGCAGCGACCCGGTGTACGAGTCGAAGACGCTGGACGGGAAGTGCAGGTCACCGATCTCGCCGGGGAAGGCACGCCGGTACTCCTGACGCGCGAACACCCGGTCCAGCTTCCGCTGGCTGCCCTGCGAGAGGTCGGCGCCCTGGCTGTCGAAGAACATGATGTCGACGGAGTCCGGCACACCGGGCGTGGTGCGGATCATGATGCCGCCGGCGCTGCCCCGAGCCGTCTGCTGCCGCGCCACCGGCAACGGCACGTTCTCCAGGTCCCGTACGTCGATGGCGCTGGCCTGCAGCGCGGAGATCACCGCTCGCTTCAGCGCACGGGCACCACGGGAGTGGTCGCGCGCGGTCGTGACGGTCGAGCCCTTCTTCAGGGTCGTCGCGTAGGCGCCCGCGAGCCGCACGGCGAGCTCGGGCGTGATCTCCACGTTGAGGATGCCGGACACACCCCGGGCACCGAACAGGTGCGCCTGGCCGCGGGACTCCCAGATGACGGAGGTGTTGACGAAGGCGCCGGCCTCGATGGTCTTGAACGGGTAGACGCGCACATTGCCCTGGACGATCGATTCCTCACCGATCAGGCACTCGTCACCGATGACCGCCCCGTCCTCGATCCGCGCCGCACGCATGATGTCGGTGTTCTTGCCGATCACGCAGCCGCGCAGATTGCTGTGGGGCCCCACGTACACGTTGTCGTGCACGACGGCCTTGTGGAGGAACGCGCCGCTCTTGACGACGACGTTGGAGCCCACGACGGTGTGCTCCCGGACCTCGGCCCCCGCCTCGACCTTGGCGTAGTCGCCGATGTAGGCGGGCCCGCGGAGCACGGCGTCGGGGTGGACCTCGGCTCCCTCGGCGACCCAGACGCCCGGGGAGATCTCGAACCCGTCGATGTCGACGTCGACCTTGCCCTCCAGGACGTCGGCCTGCGCCTTGACGTAGCTCTCGTGCGTGCCGACGTCCTCCCAGTAGCCCTCGGCGACGTAGCCGTAGATCGGCTTGCCTTCCTTCATCAGCTGCGGGAAGACGTCGCCGGACCAGTCGACGGGCACGTCGGGGTCGACGTAGTCGAAGACCTCGGGCTCCATCACGTAGATGCCGGTGTTCACCGTGTCGGAGAAGACCTGGCCCCAGGTGGGCTTCTCGAGGAAGCGCTCCACCTTGCCTTCTTCGTCGACGATGGTGATACCGAATTCCAGGGGGTTGGGCACACGCGTCAGGCAGACGGTGACCAGTGCGCCCTTTTCCTTGTGGAAATTGATGAGCTCGGTGAGGTCGAAATCGGTGAGAGCATCGCCGGAGATGACGAGGAAGGCGTCGTCCTTCAGCGCCTCTTCAGCGTTCTTGACGCTTCCGGCGGTACCGAGGGGCTTCTCCTCGTTGGCATAGGTGAGCTCCATGCCCAGCTCTTCGCCGTCACCGAAGTAGTTCTTGACGAGCGAGGCCAGGAACTGGACGGTGACGACTGTTTCATTGAGCCCATGCCTTTTGAGCAGCCGCAGAACGTGCTCCATGATCGGGCGGTTGGCCACAGGCAGGAGCGGCTTGGGCATGCTCGAGGTCATGGGACGAAGGCGCGTGCCCTCGCCACCGGCCATCACGACGGCCTTCATGTCGGAAGCGTCCTCCTCGCAGAGACGGGTCTAGCCGACCTCCCCCGCCAGGATCGTCCCGCGCTTTTCCAGCGCGGGCCATCGCGACCGTGCTACCGGAGCAATCAGCGGGGTTCAATCGGCCATGGTGTCCGCACGGACCAGGCGGCGGACTTGTACTACGTAGAGGACTCCTGCCCACCAATAGAGGGTTGTACCCCATCCGGCGAACGCCCATCCGAAAATTGCAGCCAGTGACGAGATCCAGCCACTTCCGTCACTGAGCAGGAGCAGCGGGAAGGCGTACATCAGGTTGAACGTCGCAGCCTTGCCCAGGAAGTTCACCTGGGGCGGCGGATAGCCGTGCCGGCGCAGGATGCCCACCATGACGAGCAGCAGCAGCTCACGTGCCAGCAGGACGGCGGTCAGCCACAGCGGCAGGATTTCGCGCCAGGTGAGGCCCACCAGCGTCGACAGGATGTAGAGCCGGTCGGCCGCGGGGTCGAGAAGCCGGCCCAGGCTGCTGATCTGGTTCCAGTGCCGCGCCAGCTTGCCGTCCAGGTAGTCGCTGACACCGCTCAGCGCGAGCACCAGGAGGGCCCAGCCGTCGCTCTGGGGCCCGCCGAACTCGGGGCGCAGGATCAGCCACAGGAAGACGGGAACGCCGACGAGACGCGCCATGCTGAGGATGTTCGGGATGGTGAGCACACGGTCCGTCTGGACGCGAGTCTCCTGAACCTCCACCCGGGGGCCTCCTGTGGGAAACGTGCCAACGATGCCCCCTGACCCTACCCCAACGCAAAAAAGCTCCGGCTCCCGGGCTGTAAAACCCGAGAGCCGGAGCTCAAGAATTGTTCGGCGGCGTCCTACTCTCCCACAGGGTCCCCCCTGCAGTACCATCGGCGCTGTAAGGCTTAGCTTCCGGGTTCGGAATGTAACCGGGC